>NZ_JBEYSY010000010.1:0-330606 GCF_040704315.1 Micromonospora sp. NPDC047644 | reverse complement strand
AAAATGAGTTGAACAGCTATCCCGGCAACAAACAAATGTTGCCAAAGGAATCCCAACCAGCCAGCAAAAACTGACCAGTCCGGGGTATAAATCATAATTGGCACTGGCTTTACAAGCACCCTGTTGAGTTCTCAAAGAACAACCACACACCGACCAGAAGCCCCACCTCAGTGGAACCCCAACCGGGGCTTTTCGTACCGTGTCCCCGTCGCTCTCGCGCCGGGCACTTTTACTACGTTACCTCACCGTCTGCGCTGTGTCAAACCGTGTGTCCCGGTCTGTCATGCTTCGTACGGGTCAGCGCCGGCGCACTCACGCAGCAGCGAACCGCTGCGTCAGGTCGTCGGATTCGGCAGACCGGCCGCTGCGGTTTCCCGCAGTCTCGCCCGGTGCCCTGCCGGTCGTGAACCTTACCCGGTCGGCTTCGCCGCACCAAATCCGCCTCGCGGCCGATCCGGCGAGCCCCGCCCGGACCGTGTCTCCCAGAAGCGAACCCCTGCTTGACCCGGTTGCCATCCCGTTTCGGCGCTCTAGGACTTTCGCCCCGTTTGCCCCGTTCCGCGCTGGCAGAGAGAAAGTTACGCGTCTGCGGGTTTGATCGTCAAATCCACGGGTAGCGGCGCGCGTCACATTCGCTCGTCTGAGCAGTTTCCCCAGGTCAGACCCGTTCCGTCAGCAGAAGGGCTCGGCGACCGTCCGTAGTGGCAGCGCCGAGCGGCCCAATCCGCAAGAGCAGCGGCGATCAGGACGGCCGCCGCCGGGCAGCGTCGATCAGGACGCCCTCCGCCGGGCGGCGAGCCAGGCCCGGACGCCGAGAACGCCGGCGGTGGTGCCGATTGCCAGAGACGCGGCGATCAGCAACGCGTGCACCCACAGGAAGCTGGTGGCAGCGCCGTCGGCCACCGTGCCGGACGCCCACGACCGCGGGTCCTGCCAGATGGCCACCGCGAACCTCGGCCAGATCACCCAGGTCCAGACGCCGACTCCGACCAGGAAGAGACTCCACCCTCGCGACAGCACCATGGCAGCCGAGTATGCCAGCGCACCTGCTCACGGGGCCGGCGGCGACCGGGACGGACGGCGACCTCGGCGCGCAGCCGGGCCAGTTCTTCGCGGCGAACGGCCTGCCGCGCCTGGGCAGGAGCGCCGCCGCGTCGAGCGCCGGGCTGTTTCCGGCGTCAGCGGGATGGGCACTGCGAAGGGGGACAGCTGAGGACCGTCCTTTGGAGGTGCCCGATGCAAACCTCGATCTTCAACCCCTGGGCCTGGCGTGATCCGTCCGCCCTGGCCGGCGGATACACGCAGACCACCCCCTCGGTCACCCCTGCGGAGGGCCAGGAGGGTGAACACGACGGCCCGGACGCCCCCGGCCCGGGTACGCCCGTCGACCTGGTGGGTTATCAGGTGCAGGCGAGCGACGGCCGCATCGGCACGATCGACGAGACGAGCGACGAGGCGGACGCCGGGCACCTGGTGGTGGACACCGGGCCGTGGATCTTCGGCCAGAAGGTGTTGCTGCCGGCCGGGACGGTCGACCGGGTGGATCACCAGGAGCGCGTCGTGCACGTCGACCGGACCCGCCAGCAGATCAAGGACGCGCCACCGTTCGATCCGGCAGTGGCCGACCACGAGTACCGCGAACGCGTCGGCGCCTACTACGCCGACAGCTACCTCCCGCCTCCCGGCGCCATTCCGCGGGTAATCTGAGGCCGTGGTCCGGAGGGGCAACTGCGCATCCGAGGCGGTCGACCTGGTCGACGGCCGCTCCCTCGATGCGGTGTCCGAGATTCCGACCGGCTCCGGCGATGGCCGTGAGCAACTTCTGAACGTCCTCCGTGCCGGTGGTCTGCGGTTTCGCGCCGGCGCGCGATGGCGGGCGACTCGCTGAGTCGATCCCGCTGACCGAGCAGGGCTGAGCCAGCCCTGCTCGGCGCGCGCCCACGCGTGACCCACCTTCGGATACGAGAGGCACCACCATGTCCGTCGCCCGGTGGCACAGCTATCAGGGCAGGTCAGGGCGGCAGATGTGCGCGACGAATGCTCACCGGTGACCGGCCCACCGGCCGCCTGCACCTCGGCCACTACGTCGGCAGCATCGCCAACCGGGTACGGCTGCACCGACGCTACGAGAGTTTCTTCATCATCGCCGACCTGCACATGCTCACCACCCGCAACCGCCGTGAGGACATCGACCAGGTCGCCGGCAACGCCCGCGAGATGGTGACCGACATCCTCGCCGCCGGCGTCGACCCGGACGTCGCCACCTTCTACCTCCAGTCGGCGATCCCCGAGGTCGGCGACCTCAACACCCTCCTCCAGAACCTGGTGACGGTCCCCCGGCTGGAACGGGTGCCCTCGCTCAAGGACATGGCCCGCGACGCCGGCACGCAGGAGATGCCGTACGGGCTGCTGGGTTATCCGGTGCTCCAGGCCGCGGACATCCTCTGCGTGAAGGGGGAGGTGGTCCCGGTCGGCCGGGACAACGCCGCGCACGTCGAAGTGACCAGGGAGATCGCCCGGCGGTTCAACCACCTGTACGGCCCTGTCTTCCCGGTGCCCGAGTTGATCGCTGCGGACACATCCAGCCTGGTGGGGACCGATGGCGCCGCCAAGATGAGCAAGAGCCGGGGCAACTCGATCGCGCTCTCCGACGACACGGCGACGGTGCGTCGCAAGGTGCTCGGCATGTATACCGATCCGAACCGGGTGCGGGCCGACGTGCCGGGCACAGTGGAAGGGAACCCGGTCTTCGCGTACCACGAGGTTTTCAATCCGGACCGCGACGAGGTGGCCGACCTGGCCCGGCGTTACCGGGCCGGGCGGGTGGGCGACGTCGAGGTCAAGGAACGGCTGATCGTCGCGCTGGAGGGGTTCCTGGCGCCGATCCGGCAGCGGCGGGCCGAGATCGAAGCCGACCGGGGCCTGGTCGACCGACTGATCGTCGAGGGTACGGAACGAACCCGCCAGGAGGTACGCCAGACGGTGCTCGAGGTCCGTCGGGCGATGGGGCTGACCGGCGCGTACCAGCGGGTGCGGCGGCGGGCCGAGCGGAGCCGACGCCGGACGCAGACCTCGGCCTGAGGTCGGACGTCCGGTGCTCGGCGGAGGGACCGGGTGAGCGGCCGGCCGGCTCACCCGGCCCCGTGACGCACAATGCGGAGATGAGGGGGATTTCGGGCATTCGGCCGGTACCGGCTACGGGAACGCACCGGACCACCATGTTCGAGATCTTCTTCGATCTGGTCTTCGTCTTCGCCCTCACCCGGGTCATCACGTTCATGGCCGGGTCACCGACCGCGCTCACCCTTGCTCAGGGGCTGCTCCTGCTCCTGTTGCTGCTCTACTCCTGGGGGCCGTACACCTGGGTGGGAAACCTGGTGCGCGCGGACGTCGGCCTGGTCCGCGCGGCCACCCTGGTGGCGATGGCGGCCATCTTCGTGGTCGCTCTGGTGCTGCCGGACGCGTGGACGCAGGGCCCGGGGCTCGTCGACGCGCCGCTCGCCCTCGCCCTGGCCTACGTGGTCGGCCGGGCGGTCCAGCTCGTGATCCTGTTCTGGGTGAGCACGACGGACGAGCCACTCCGTTCGACGCTGCGGTTCTTCACCGCGCCGGTGGTGCTGGCGTGGTTCCCGCTGATCGGTGGAGCGTTGCTGGGTGGCGCGGCCCAGACCGCGCTCTGGACGGTCGCGCTGCTGGTGGACATCGGTGGCGCCCGGGTCGCGTCCGCCTTCCGGCCGTGGCAGGTGCGCAGCGTCGGCCACTTCACCGAGCGGTTCGGTCTGGTGCTCATCATCGCTCTGGGTGAGTCGTTGATCTCAGCCGGTGCGGGGCCGCGGACGATGGCACCGGTCAGCGCGGCGCTGGCCGCCGCGCTGCTCGGTCTCGCCAGCACCGTGTGCCTGTGGTGGCTCTACTTCGACCGGTTGGCACCCGCCGCTCGGGAGGCCGTCAACAACGTGCCGGGCGAGCGGCGCGGCGACGTCGCCGGTGACGCGTACGGACTCGGGCACTCTCCGCTGATCATCGGGGCGATCTACGTCGCGCTCGGCATCGAGGAGGTGATCGCCCAGCTCACCGAGGAGTCGGGGCACCCCGGCCGGCTCGGCTGGTCGGCCGCGACCGCGCTCTACGGTGGTGCCGCCCTCTACCTGCTCAGCAGGTTGGTCTTCCGCCGGCTGACCGTTGGCGTGGTGCACCCGCCGCAGGTCGTCGCGGCGCTGCTGCCGCTGGCCCTGCTTCCGGTCGGCCGGTCCCTGCCGCCGCTGGTGGCGCTCACTCTGCTGACCGCTCTCCTGATCGGGGTGACCTGGTTCGAGCGACGGATGGACCGACGCGACGAACGCCCACGAAAAAGCTGATGCGCCGTGTCGATATCCCCGGCCCGCGTTCGTCGTCATGCTGTACGGCGACCCGCCGCACCGAGAGGAGCCGAAACGTGAAGTACATGCTGCTGTTCATGAGCCCCATGGTCGACGGGGAGGTCGTCGACAACGGGTGCAGCTTCGAGGACTGGATCCGCTACGACCGGGAGATGAAGGACGCCGGGGTCTGGGTCTCCGGGCATCCCTTGCAGGACCTGACCACCTGCACCACTGTGCAGGTCAACCCGGACGGCGAGCGCACGATCACCGACGGGCCGTTCGCCGAGACCCGGGAACTGCTCGGCGGGTACGACGTCATCGACGTGCCGGACCTCGACGCCGCGCTGGAGTGGGCGGCCCGCAGTCCCGGAGCCATCGGCACCGGCTCGGTCCAGGTCCGTCCGATCTTCGAGATCGACATGCAGGAGTGACAGTGCCGGGTGAGGGGGCAGCCGTCGGGTCGTCGGTGGAGGCGGTGTTCCGGGAGGAACGCGGCCGGCTGCTCGCCTCGCTCGTGCGCCGCTTCGGTGACCTCGACCTGGCCGAGGAGGTCACCTCCGAGGCCATCGAGGCGGCGCTGACGCACTGGCCGACCGACGGCGTCCCGAGCCGGCCGGGCGCCTGGCTGCTCACCACGGCCCGGCGTCGGGCGGTGGACCGGCTGCGGCGCGACCGGGTGCTGGCGACCCGGCTCGCCGTACTGCAGGCGGAGGCGGAGCGGGCCGATCCCGCGCCGCCAGCCGACGCGGACCGCGACCTGCCCGACGACCGGTTGGCGCTCTTCTTCACCTGTGCGCATCCGGCGCTGGCGGCGCAGGATCGCGGCGCGCTCACGCTGCGGTTCCTGGCCGGCCTCACGACCACCGAGGTCGCGCGGGCCTTCCTGGTGCCGCCCGCCACCATGGCCCAACGGCTCGTCCGCGCCAAGCGGAAGATCCGCGACGCGCGTATCCCGTTCCGGGTGCCGGGACCCGACGAGCTGCCCGGTCGTCTGCCCACGGTGCTCCAGGCCGTCTACTCGGTCTTCACCGAGGGGTACGCGGCCAGCTCCGGCCCGGATCTGCAACGGATCGACCTGGCCGAGGAAGCCATCCGGCTGGGCCGGATCCTGCGTCGGTTGCTACCGGCCGAGCGGGAGGTCGCCGGGCTGCTCGGTCTGATGCTGCTGGTCCACGCCCGCCGGGACGCGCGTACCGGACCGGACGGCACCATGATTCTTCTCGACGACCAGGACCGTGGACGCTGGGACGGTCAGATGATCGAGGAGGGGCGGGGCCTGGTGGTGGTCGCGCTGACCGGCCGAGCGCCCGGCCCGTACGGCGTGCAGGCCGCCATCGCCGCGCTGCACGACGAGGCCGCCGACGTGGCCAGCACCGACTGGCCGCAGGTGGTGGCCCTCTACGACGTGTTGCTCGGCCTGGTGCCCTCACCGATCGTGGCGCTCAACCGGGCTGCCGCGGTCGCCATGCGGGACGGGCCGGCGGCGGGGCTCGCGCTGCTCGACGAGTTGGCCGACGAGCCTCGGCTGCGCGGCCACCACCCCTATCCGGCGGCGCGGGCCGATCTGCTGCGCCGGCTCGGCCGGTACGACGAGGCCGCGGCCGCGTACCGCAGCGCGTTGGCGCTGGTCGGCACCGAACCGGAGCGCGCGTACCTGCTCAGTCAGCTGAGAGCCGTCGAGAGCGGGTGAGCTGTACCCTTCCCGGGTGAGTCTGCCGCTGCCTCCCGGGCCGTTCGCCGCGTACCTGTTCGACTGCGACGGCACCATCGTCGACTCGATGCCGCTGCACTACCTGGCCTGGCAGCGGGCCCTTGAGGAGTGGGCCTGCGAGTTCCCCGAGGACCTCTTCTACGCCTGGGGTGGGCGGCCCACCGCCGACATCATCGTCGCCCTGAACGAGCAGCAGGGTCTCACCATGCCGGTGGAGGCCGTCGTCGAGCGCCGGGAGAGCTACTACCAGGAGTTGCTGCCGCAGCTCGCCGCCGTGCCGGAGGTGCTGGCGCACATCCACGACGCGCACCGGCGGGTCCCGTTCGCCGTCGTCTCCGGCAGCACCCGCGCGTCGGTCACCGCGTCCCTGGACGCGCTCGGTCTGCTGGACCGGTTCGACGTGCTGGTCTGCGCCGACGACTACACCCGGGCCAAGCCCGACCCGGAGGCGTTCCTGCTGGCGGCGCAGCAGCTCGGCGTACCCCCGGAGTCCTGCCTGGTCTTCGAGGACACCGACCTGGGCATCCAGGCCGCGACGGCGGCCGGCATGGCTTCGGTACGCGTGCCGCAACAGCGCACGCCCTGACGCCTCAGGCCACCGTCAGCAGGAGCTTGCCGGCGTACGACGTCTGTAGGCGCTGGTGCGCGTCGCGCACCTTGCCCAGCGGGAACTTCTCCGCGACGTGCACCACGAACGGCCCCGCCTCGATGAGTTCGTTGAGGCGCTGCAACTGTCGAGGGCTCGACTCGCCGTCGTACGCGCGGACCATGACGCCCGGCCGTTCCTGCGGCTCCGGCCGCACACCGTGGGCGAACGCGATCACCCCGCCGTCGGCCAGCGCCTCGGTGAGCTGGTCCAGCGTCGCGCCGCCGGCCATCGCCAGGATGGCGTTCACCCCGCCCGGGGCGGCGTCCCGGATCCGGGCCAGCACGTCGGTCATGTCGCCGTGGCCGTCGAGGGACACGTCGGCACCGAGCCGGGTCACCAGCGCGACGCCGTCCGCCCCGGACGCCACGGCGATCACGTTCAGCCCCTGCCGCTTCGCCAACTGCACGGCCAGGTGGCCCTGACCGCCGCTCGCACCGAAGATCAGCAGCCAGGCACCGGCCGACAGGCTGATCGCGTCGAGCCCGGCCAGCGCGGTCAGCGCGTCGGTGGGCATGGCGCCCGCGTGCTCGGCGGGGACACCGTCGGGCACCTTCGCCACGTACTCCGCCCTGACCGACGCGTACTCGGCGTAGAGGCCGCCCTTCGGCCGGGTGCTGGCGGAGACGTAGACCAGGTCGCCAGCGGCCAGACCGGTGACCTTGCTGCCGGCCGCGACGACGGTTCCGGCACCGTCGGAGCCGGGCACGATCGGGAGCGCCGAGCCCTCCGGCACCAACATGCCCTGCCGCTCGTACGCGTCCCACACCCCGACACCGGCGCTCAACACCTTGATCAGCACCTCGTCGTCGGCGACCTGCGGGATCGGCAGCTTCCGCAGGGTGATCACCTCCGGCCCGCCGAACTCGTCGAAGGCCGCTGCCTGCATCCGCTCTGGCAGATCCCCGTCAACCATGTGGATTCCCTCTCCGTGCCGGCGTCACCGTCGCAGCATGCCGGCTGGGAAACAGGCGTGGTCCGGAGCTGAGCGTCGTTCACCCACAAGGACGAACGCCCACGCCCTGCCCCGGCGGGCGAGAACCGCCGCCGGCCGGAGCCAGCCGAGGTGACCGGTGCCGTGATCAGGAGGTCCGCGGCTCCGGGCCCCGGAGCGCCTGCTCGACGGCGTCGCGTACGCGGGCGTCCTCACGCGCCTTGCTCCGCGACCGGCTGCGGCGTCGGTACAGGTACGCCCCGACGAGCACGGCGATCAGCACGACGAGCACCAGCAATAGCATCCAGGGCAGGGCCCAGCCGTGCGCGGTGACCTGGACCGGCTTGAGCGAGGTGGTGGAGCCCGAGGCGTCGGTGAGCAGGGGCGTCAGGGTCGCTGTCGCGGCCAGCGAGATGGCGGGAGCCACCCCGTGCACGGGTACCGACACGTCCCAGCTCTCGCCCGGAAGCAGCTCCGGCGGCGCGGCGACATCCTCGGCCCGCACCCGCAGCAGGCCGAACGGGCCCGAGACGGTCACCGCCTGCTTGCCGGACAGGGCCGCGTTGCCGACGTTGTGGACCTGGTAGGTGATGGTGGCGTCACCCTTGCTGAACGGGTTGGTCGGGCCGGCGTACGCGACGTGGAGGTTCTCGATCGCGAGGTTCGGCTTCAGCTCGCCGCCCACCCGCAACTTGATCCGGATACCGAGGCGGCGGTCGACGTTGATCCCCTCAGCCTGGTCGGCCTGGGTCAGCGTGGTGAGGATGCCACCGACGTAGTCCCCGGGCGTGGCGTTCCGCGGAACGTCGACCGTGAAGGGGACCTGGGCGGTCTTTCCGGGCTGGATCACGACGCTGCCGGCGTTCGGCTCCACCCAGGCGCCGATCGCGATCGACTTCTTGTCCCTGGTGAGCAGGTCGAGCTGGCCGGCGTCGGTGGTGAAGCCGTCGGCCGCGTACACGGTGAGGGTGAGCGGTGCCGGGCCGCGGTTGGCCACGACCATGGCGTCCTCGACGGCACCGCCCGGGTTGACGTTGTAGCTGTAGCTGGACCTGGCCTCGCCGTAGCCGTTGGAGGCCGTCCGGACGGTCCAGGCGACGTTGCCGTCCGCCGCCAGGGCGGGACCGGCACCGACACCGACCGCCGCGACGACGGCGAGCAGGGACAGGGCTGTCGTACGGAGGCGTGTCTTCCAGCGCGTTACGGACGGGTACATGTCAGTTCCTTGAGGTGATCTTGGGAGGGGCGCAATGGGTGGCGGGGTAGGCCCCGAAGGTGCCTACCCCGCCGCTTGGATCTGTTCGGTCAGCTGCTCAGCGCAGTGATCGTGAGGGTGGTGCGGTAGCTGCCTTTCGCGATGCTGTCCGGGATCTTCAGATCCAGGTCAGCGCCGAGCTTGGCGCCGCCGCGCGGGTGACCCTGCGCGGCCGCGGCGAGCGCGCTGGAGACCGAGAGGCCCTTGCCCTGGTCGTCGAGCGACGACAGGACCGGGGCACCGGCCTCGGCGCCCGCGCCGGCGTCGAGCACGTACGGGTTCCAGCCGAGGTAGGAACCGGAGAAGGTCTTGTCGGCGTCGGCGAAGTCGCCGACGTTGGCCGAGATCGACCACGGGGCGAGCGACCGGCGGCTGTCCGACACGAGGATCGGGTTGATCTTGCCGTTGGCCTGGAAGTAGGTGCCGTTGCGCTCCTGCGCGGTGCCCAGGTCGACCAGACCGTTGTAGCCGTCGATCGTCCAGCCGAACTCGCCCGGAGCCGGGTTCGGCACGTTGACCTGGATGGCCTGACCGTCACCGTGGAACGGGTGCACCGTCACGTTGTCGACGATCGAGCCGACCGGCTGCCCCTCGGGGGTGTTGACGCAGGAGGAGCCGTTCTCGACCGACGCGTTCGGTGCCGCGCAGGTGCCACTGCGCACGTTCGCCAGGACCAGCTTGTCGCCGCGCACCTGCACCTTGACGTAGCTGCGGACGTGCTCCTGGTTCTGCACCGAGTTGTACCAGTACTTGTTCGGGTCCAGCGGGTCCGGGCCGTTGCCCTTGATGCCGGTGCCGGTGGCGTCCGGCTTCTTGATGTCGTAGTACTTCGAGCCGGAGGCCGAGTTGGCGGTCACGTAGATGACGCCGCCCGGGCCGGGGAAGACGTCTGCGGCACCCGGCTTCTCGGCCGGGTTCTCCTTCTGGCCGTTCTTGATGGAGTAGCTGCGCGAGTAGCTGTGGTCGTGACCCTGCAGCACCATGTCGATGCCGAGGTTCGAGAAGGCCGTGGTGAAGTCTTCCCGGCGCTGCTTGTTGTCGGTGTCGGTCGCGTGGCTGGCCGGCGAGTAGATGGAGTGGTGGTAGACCAGCACCTTCCACTTGGCCTCGGAGCCGTGCTTGTTCACCACGTCGGTGATGTACGAGACGTGCGCGGCGTCGCCGGCGTTGCTGCCGTCGGTCGGCAGCTTGTAGCTGTTGCTGTTGATGTCGATGAACAGCACGTCCTTGTAGACGAACCAGTAGTCACCACCGGACTTGGTGCCCGCCGGGTTCCCGTTGTCGTAGTACGGGGCCGTGCGGTCGGTGTTCGGGGTGAAGTGGTGCTGCTCGTAGGACTTGCCGCCGACGTCGTGGTTACCGATGGTGGCGACCACGGGGTACTGACGCAGCTGGTCGGGGGCCATGAACGAGGTCCACTGACCCTCGTCGTTGGCGGACTCGACGTGGTCGCCGCCGGAGACCAGCAGCTCCGCGTTCGGGTTGGCCGCGGTGGCGACCTTCAGGGTGTCCTCCCAGCCGGCCTGGTCCTTGAGCCGGTCGCCGGAGGAGCCGATCTGCGGGTCACCGAAGAACAGGAAGTCGTAGTCGCCCTCGAAGTCCTGCGTCTTGAAGGCGTACGTCGGGGACCAGCTGCCCTCGGCGCCGACCCGGTACGAGTACGCCGTGTTCTCGCGCAGGTTGCTGATCGTGGCGTGCCGGTTGAACCCGGTGGTGGAGGTGTTCGCCGCGCCGACGGCGTCGAAGCTGACCGCGCCGGCCGGAAACTCGCCGTTGACGATCTCGGCGGTCGGGGCGAGCTGGATCTTCTGCGCGGTGTCGGCCGAGGAGTACCAGGTCACGATGCGCTGGGTCTCGTTGGCGCCGACGCCGAGGATCACGCTGCTGATCGTGGTGGACTCGGCCGCGCTCGCGGTGGCCGTCAGGCCGCTGCCGAGGGCCGCGCCCAGACCGAGGAACCCGGCTGCGACCCCGGCGACCAGGCGCCGCCGCACGAGCGCGCTGGCCCGTGTCGAGGTGCTCAATGTCATCGACATTGTTCCCTTTTCAAATAGAGAAATGGATTGTGCCTTCACCCGACGCTGGGGAAGCAATTCCACGCTTTCGCCGTCCGATGAACCGACCATGAACGTGATCTTGCGAAAGACTGCACTTCACGAACTACTTAGCCCTGCTCATGATCCAGAAACGCGCTGCACAAACCAGACCAACCCCATAATGGACACGCCCGCAGAAACGACTCCGGTCGCCCAGAGGCCGGCTTTCGGCGCACGACGGCGCAGCACGAACAGCAGCGGGAAGACGACAGCGATAATTGTCAACTGAACGACCTCGATGCCGACGTTGAACACCAGCAGCGACCACAGCAGGGTCCACGACCACGCCTCGTCGATACCCAGGGCGCCCGCGAAGCCGAGGCCGTGCACGAGGCCGAAGCAGAACACCACGCCGAGGCGGATCCAGCCGGCCCGATCCAGGCTGAAGTGACCGCGCCCGGCCGTCTCCAGGTCAGCCGCGTGCTCGCCACGCCGCCAGATCCCCCACAGGTGCCAACCGGCGACGACGGCGATCGACAGCGCGATGATCGGCTCCACGATCACCGCCGGCACCTCGACCAGACCGAGCGCGGCGAGCATGAACGTCACCGAGTGCGCCAGCGTGAAGCTGGTGGCCGCGAGCACGATCTCCCGCAGCCGCCGGGACCCGGCGATGAGCGCCAACAGGAACAGGATGTGGTCGATCCCGGTCAGCAGATGCTCGGCGCCCAGAAGGAAGAACTCCCCGAACCGCTGGTACCAGGTCTGCGCCGTCGAGAAGGACGGGTTGGCCGCGTCGAGCGCCGCGCTGCCCGAGCGGCCGTCGATCTCGTACGTGACGATCGTCTTGGTGCCCTTGACGTAGCCCTCACCGTCCGGGAAAAGGCCGCTGCGCACCACGTGCTCGTCGGCCCGCTCCGGGCAGGTCCAGTCGAGCAGCAGGTCCGCGTACGGCACGCCCTCACGCTCGCCGATCGTCGCGTCACCCACCTGGGCCGGTCGGCAGGCCGCACCCCGCGAACTCACCGCGAACCGGTCGGAGACGTACCGGAGAACCGCCGACGCGTGCCCCTTCAGCGCGGCGGCCTGGGCGGCGGTGTCGCCCGCCTCGAACGCGGCGGTTCCCGCCTGGAAGAGCGGGTCGTCGTCGCCGGCATCCGCTGCGGACACGACGAGGAGGTCGTATTCGAGCTCCACACCGGTCCGGATGTGACCCTCATCTCCCGGTGCGATTTTCGCGTACACAGTCGACGAGAAGCCGTGCGCGGACGCCGGTTCGGCGCCCAGAAACGGAACCACCGCTGCGGCGAATCCGACAGCGGCGACGATAACGGTACGGCGGATGCGGCCTGACATTCGACTCCCTCGGTTGGCCAGTGCACGTTGCATGTCGTGGGTGAACGCCAACCCGCGCCCCGACGAACCGCCGGATAACAACTTCCCCGAACGCCCGCCCACCGATTACCGGTCAACGGAATTGAGATAGGAATACGAAGAAGTACGCGCACTTTCCGCCACCACCCGGAGGACGATCACCTTGCGCCCCCCGCTTCGGGCCGTCGCCATGCTGGCCGCGACCGCCGCGCTGGTTTCCGCCTGCACCTCCAGCGGCGACTGGTCCGAGCCACGTCCGGCGCCCAGCGCCCTCGGCACTCTCGGCCCGGGGTTCGTCGACCCCTCCACCAGGCCCGCGCCGGAGGCGACGATCACCCCACGGCCCGGCTCGTGGGCCGACGTCCACCCGCCGAAGGACTACCGGGTCGTCCTGTTGACCAGCGGTACGGACAACCCGACGAAGGCCCTCGTGACGGCGGTCGAGGAATGGGCCGACGACGAGCACGTCGACCTGAGGACCATCGTCGTCGGCAGTGCGCACGACACCGTTCCCAGCATCGCCAAGGCGATGGAGATGGGCCCGGACCTCATCGTCAGCGCGGGCAACGACCTCGTCGACGGGCTCGCGCTGGTCACCCCGAACCACCTGGACGAGAAGTTCCTCGTGGTCGGCGCGGAACTCGCCGAGCCCACCCACAACGTCACGGCTGTCGACTGGGACGGCGCGTCGTTCCGGGGCGAGGGGCTCGGGATGTCCTCGACGTACGACCCGAACTCGTTCACCGCGGACCGGTGCGCGTCGGCCATCCGGGCGGGCGTGGCCGCGGTCCTCAACGACCTGACCGGGATCGTGGTCTGGCTCTGACGGCCGGGCTGGCCCGGCCACGCACCCTCCCCCTGAGTACGCGCAGACGGGTTCAGCGCGGGGCGGGGCCGCGGTCCAGGAACTCGTACGTGGTGGTCAGGCCCTCGGGCAGATCGGGGACCAGGGCGTTGGTGCCGTCGACCACCTGGACGTAGCGCTTGCCCTGGAAAATCGAGTAACTGCCGTCCGGCACCTGGTCGATCCGGAAGAGCTGCGTCGAGGCGGCACCGTCGCACGGCCGACCGCGTACGCTGCCCGGCGCGGCGTCGTGCACGACGGTCATGCAGATCGCGTCGGCACCAGCGGCCAGGAGGATCCGGTACCTGTCTCCCTCGGGGCGCAGCACCCACAGCGCCCGATCGTCGACGCCCTGTTCGGTGGTGGCCCGGACCTGATCGCCGTCGCGGTCGATCGCCAACGTGGCCCCGCGCATACCGGGCAGCGCGATCTGGACCTGTCGCCGGCCACCGAGGATCTCCTGCGGTCCCGCCGACGTGGTCGCGGACGGGACCACCGGCGGTGCGGCCTGGGTGGCCGGGCCGACGCCGGGCGTCTCGACGGTGTCGCGCGCCTGCACCAGGGCGGTGCCGGCGGCGAGGGCCACCACGGCCAGCCCCGTCGCGCCGACGGCCGTCCGGCGTCGCCGACGCCGGTCGCTGCGCTGCCGCAACGTCTGCGCTCCCGGCAGGGTCGTGACTCGCCGGACCTCGTCCACGATCGCGGTGAGATCGTCGCGCGGATCAGCCATGGGAGGTCTCCTCCTGGTGCGCATCGGTCAGCAACCCGGCCATCGCTCTCCGACCTCGGGCGAGGTACGTCTTCACGGTCCCGACGGGGGCCTGCATCTCGGCTGCCACCTCCACCACGCTGAGGTCGTTGAGATGGTGCAGCACGACGGCCCGGCGCTCGTTGGCACTCAGCCGTTGCAGCGCCTGCAACAGCGCGACGTGGTCCTCGTTCAGTCCGGGCACGCCCTGGTTGACAGCGGCCCGGCGGTGTGCGCGTACCCGGTTGAACGCCTTGCGCCAACTGCTCACCGCGATCCGGGAGGCCACCCGGCGGACCCACGCCTCCGGACTGTCCGTCTCCCGCACCGTCGCCCACCGCTGCCAGGCCCGCATGAACGCCTCGGCGACGGCGTCCTCGGCCTCGGCGCGATTGCCGGTGAGCGCGTACACGTGACCCACGACCCGACCCGCACAGGCCGAGTAAAGGGCGTCGAACTCTTCGGCGTCACGCATCCGACCGGTGCCCTCTCCTGCCTCGTCCCCTGGTCACCGCCGCATGGAACTCGCAAGGGTGGACCGGTCACGTCGGCGCGGGGCGCGATTGTGGCATCCGTCACACCAGGGTGATCAACCTGGCGACCTCGTCAGGCGTCATCGTGCCGACCCGGGAGACGCCCGTGGCGGAGAGGACGATGTGCGACGACGGCAACGACGCGCCCTGACAGCCGGCGTACTCGCGACCGCGCTGGTTGCGGCGGGCCTGATCGCCCAACCGGCGAACGCGCAGGAGACGCCGACGGCCACGGCCCCCGGCACCCACGGGACCTTCACGCTGATCACCGGTGACCGGGTTTCGTTGGACGCGGCCGGGCGCCCGCAGATCCAACGCGGGCCGGGTCGCGCCGGAATGCGGTTCCTGAGCAGCCGGGAGGACGGTCACCAGTATGTGATCCCGGTGGACGCGATGCCGCTGGTGCGGGACGGGCGGCTCGATCGACGCCTGTTCGACCTCAGCACGCTCGGCGAGTTCGGCTACGACGACCGGGCAGCCGAACTGCCGCTGCTGGTCGCGTACCCCGAGAACATGGCGGCGCGGGCCCGGACCGCGACCACCGGGGGTGCCGGCCGGGTGCGGGCCGATCTCCCGGCCGCGCACGCGCTCGCGGTCCGCGCGGACCGGGACGACCGGGTGACGCTCTGGGCGTCGCTCACCGGTGGTACGCCGTCCGCGCGCACCCTCACCACCGGAATCACCCACATCTGGCTGGATGGCAAGCGCAAGGTTTCCCTCGATCGCAGCGTGCCGCAGATCGGTGCCCCGGCGGCGTGGCAGGCGGGTTTCGACGGCACCGGCGTCACCGTCGGCGTGCTGGACACCGGGATCGACGCCAGCCACCCCGACTTCGCCGGCCACCTCGCCGAGGTCCGGGACTTCACCGGCGGCAACGATCCCGGTGACTCGGTTGGCCACGGCACCCACGTGGCATCGACGATCGTCGGCAGCGGCGCTGCCTCCGGCGGGCGGTACCGCGGGGTCGCGCCGGGGGCGAAGCTGCTCGTCGGCAAGGTCTGCGCCACCACCGAATGCCAGGACTCGGACATCATCACCGGGATGCAGTGGCTCGCGCCGCAGACCCGGGTGGTCAACCTGAGCGTGGGCGGCGACGACGCACCCGGCCTCGACCCGTTGGAGACCGCGGTCCAGGAGCTGAGTCACCGGTACGGCACTCTGTTCGTGGTCGCGGCCGGCAACGAGGGCAAGCCGAAGTCGGTCTCCTCGCCGGCCTCCGCCGACGACGCTCTCGCCGTCGCCGCCGTGGACGCCGACGATCAGCGGGCCTACTTCTCCAGCCGGGGCCCGCGCGTCGGCGACAACCACATCAAGCCCGAGATCAGCGCTCCGGGCGTCGACATCGTCGCGGCCGCCCCCGGCGGCGACTACGCCACCATGTCGGGTACGTCGATGGCGACCCCGCACGTCGCCGGCACCGCCGCGATTCTCGCCGGCCAGCACCCGGACTGGACCGGGCCGCAGCTCAAGGCCGCCCTGATGGACTCGGCCAAGCCGACCGGCCAGGACACCATCTACGAGCAGGGCGCCGGCCGGGTGGACATCGCCCGCGCGGTCGCCCAGCCGGTCGCCACCGACATCGCCGCCATCGACTTCCCGGTGCAGCGCTGGCCGCACGCCGACGACAGCCCGATCACCCAGGTCGTCGGCTACCGCAACACGGGCACCGCGCCGGTCACCCTGACGCTGGCCATCGCTCCGGCCCCGGCCGGCATGCTCACCGTCAGCCCGGCCACGCTGGTGGTGCCGGCCGGAGGTCGGGCCGAGGCGACGATCACGGTGGACACCCGGGTGGACGCCCCGGACGGCGTCTACCAGGGCGCGCTGACCGCGACCGGTGCCGGCGACCTGCGGGTACGGACGCCCTTCGTGTTGAACCGTGAGATCGAGAGCTATGACGTACGGCTCAACCACACCGGACGGGACGGCAGACCGGCCACCGAGTACACGACGGTGGCGGCGAACCTGACCACCGGCGAGTTCAGCACCCTCCCCGCGACACCGGGCGGTGGCGTCCTGCGGCTGCCCAAGGGGCGGTACGCGTTGTACAGCACCCTCCACGAGGGCACGGTGTCGACACTGCTCGCGCAGCCGGTCCTGGACGTACGCGGCCCGGTCACCGAGGCGGTCGACGCCCGAACCGCCAAACCGGTCGCGGTGACAGTGCCGCAGCACGACGCCGCGCCGACCTCGATCAACGTGAGCGCCAACTGGGACGACGGCATGCGCTACCCGGGCGTCCAACTCAGCGGCGTGTCCTTCGGCGACGTCTTCTTCGGCCGGCTCGGGCCCGCCGTCGCGGCACCCGAGTTCACCGCGACGCTGGGCGTCGGGCTCGCCCGACCGGGCAGGGACGGCACCTTCCGCAACAGCCCCTACACCTACGACCTGGCGTACGTCGGCAAGGGCGACATGTTCACCGGCCTGACCAGGAAGCTGTCACCGAAGAACCTCGCCACGGTCAGAACGACCTACCGCAGCCAGTCCACGGCGGCGACGGCCACCCGTTTCCACCGCGCTTCGGCGCCCGGAGGCTCGGGCCCGATCGGGTCGAACACGCCCGTCGACCTGCCGTTCACGGGCACCGAGTACTACAACACCGACGGCGGCATCGTCTGGACGTCCACGTTCGTCGAGGGGGACAACCTCACGACGCAGGATTCGACCTTCAGATCGGGCCGTACGTACAGCCAGACCTGGAACGCGGCACCCTTCGGGCCCACCGTGGCACAGGCACCGACCCTGTCACCCCTGGGGTACGCGGGCCGCGACGGCGACACCATCTCGATCGCGTCGGTGCCTCTGTTCGGCGACGCGAGCGGTCGCCCCGCGAGCCGCGACGACCAGCCGGTACGGTTCCGGCTGCTGCGCGACGGTAAGGAGATCGGCACGTCGGACAGCCCGTGGGCCGACTTCGCGGTGCCCGCCGGAAAGGCCACCTACCGGCTGGAGGCGACCGCCACCCGGGGCGCACCGGACACCCTGTCGACGTCGGCCTCGGTGGCCTGGACCTTCACCTCGGCGCGCACCACGTCGCCGGAGCGGCTGCCGCTCACCACGGCCCGCCCGACGCCCGTGCTCGACGCCACCAACACGGCACGGACCGGCCGGATCATGACGATCCCGGTGGCGCTGGACCGCCAGGCCGGTTCGAAGGCAGCGCCGAACCGCACACTCGGCGTGTCCGCGTCGTTCGACGACGGCCGGACGTGGGTCGCCCTGCCGGTGATCCGGAACGTCGCGCTGATCAGTCACCCACGACGGGCCGGTTTCGTCTCGCTGCGACTGACCGCCACCGACACGGCCGGCAACACGGTCACCCAGACGATCCAGCGGGCCTACCGGGTCGCCTGACGCATCGCCCGGTCCGGGGCGGCGGTCGGAGCCACCGCCCCGGACCTTCACCACCGGCACTGACCGCTGTCGCGGCTGTCGTTCCGGAGCGGTGACCGAGGACACGGTGCACCGACTCCGCTGACAGGGTGGAATCAGAGGTGTGAGCAGAAGGCGCCGGCGAGTGACCTCGTGAGGTCCCCTCCTTCGACCCGCGATCCGGGTTCGTCCAGCGGTGACACGACGCCCGCGGCGGACGAACCGAGCCGGGTGACGCCGGCCCATCGGCAGCGCTGGGCGGTGCAGACGATGGCTGTCACGCCCGACGACCAGGTGCTGGAGATCGGCTGCGGTCGGGGAGCAGCCGTCTCCCTGGTCGCCGGTCGACTCACCACCGGCCGGATCGTCGCCATCGACCGCGCCGAGACGATGGTGCGGCTCGCGACCGAACGGAACCTGGGCCACATCGAGGCTGGCAGAGCCGAGATCCGTCGAGCAGGGTTCGAGGTGGCCGACCTACCGACCGGCCACTTCACCAAGATCTTCGCGGTGAACGTCAGCCTCTTCTGGTTGGGCGAAGCAGCGCAGCAGATCGCCCGGATGCGCAGCCTGCTGGCGCCGGGAGGACGGCTCTACGTCTTCGGCGAGCGACCCACCGAAGCGCACGCCACCGCGAACCTCACCGCGACCGAGGCACTGCTCCGAACCCATGGTTTCGCCACAACCACATCGAGCGCGACCCGTGGTGGGGGTCAGGTGCTCACCTGTGTCACCGGCACACCGATCCGATGAGCCCGAGCTGATCGCAGCGTTGACATGAGCCGGGCGGGCTCGGCGTGACGCCGAGCCCGCCCGTTCCGGGTCGGTCGAGCTTGATCGAACAGGGTCAGCGCTGCAGGGTCAGCAGACCCGGCCGGTACGGCAGGAGGCCGTAGTCGACGCCGTCGGAGCTGGGGGAACGACCCTGGTAGAGCAGTTGCAGGTTGCAGGCGTCAACGGTCATCGTCTGGTCGGCGTTGGTGCGCAGCAGCTCACCGTGGCTGATGTCGTTGGTCCAGGTGGCACCGCTGTTGACCTTGCCGGCGAACGGGTTGCTCTGGGACGCGGCCTGCGGCGTCCACGTACCACCCAGGCTGGTGGCCGTGAACGAGCGGAAGTAGCGGCCCGTCGAGCCGATCGCCTCGACGATCATGAGGTACTTGTTCAGGCCCTGGAGCTTGTAGACCTGCACGGCCTCGAACAGGTTGTTCGTGGTGTCGGTCATGATCGTCTGGTAGTTCGAGCCGAAGCTGCCCGGGAAGTTCCCGATCGGCATGCTGGCCCGGTAGATCCGGCCGTTGTCGCCGGCGAAGAACAGGTACATGTTCTGGTCGTCACCGATGACCGCCTGGTCGATCGGGCCGGTGCCGGAGTTGGAGATGCTGCCGCTGAACAGCGTCTGCGGCGCCGACCAGCCGTTCGGGTTGGTCGGGTTGGTCGAGGTCCGGTAGGAGAACGCCGGGCCACCCCACTGGTAGGCGAGAACCCAGATGTTGCGCGGCGCGAAGTAGAACAACGACGGCGCGACAGTGCCGGAGTTCATCGCGTTCTGGGTGGCCGAACCCATCTGGTTGTAGTTACTGAAGAGGCTGAAGTTCATCGAACCCCAGCTCGACCCGAAGTCGTGCGTGGTGGCGTAGACCAGCTGCTGGCCGTTGTAGGGGGCCACGGTGAAGTCCTTCAGCGACACCCAACCCGACCTCGGCTGCGCCAGCGCACCCGTCGACGACCAGCGGTAGGTCGACGGAAGGTCGCAGGTGCCGCCCGGCGGCGGGGTGGTCGGCGGCGGCGTGGTGGGGTCGGTCCCACCGCCGACGCGGACGAACTGCCACTGCTGGTTGGTGCCGTTCCAGTCGTCGTACTGCACGATGTTTCCACCGTCGGCGGTCGAGGCGCCCTGCACCTCCATCACCTTGTTGCTGTTGCGGTTGATCAACCGGACGTAGCCGCTGTCCGAGTCGGCCAGCCGGAACTGCTGGTTGGTGCTGTTGTTGTCGGTCCACTGCACGATGCTGCCGCCGTTGGCGGTCGAGAAGCCCGAGACGTCGAGCACCTTGTTGGACAGCCGCGACTTGACCCGGTAGTAGCCACCACCGGAGTCGACGAACTGCCACTGCTGCTGGTTGCCGTTGTTGCGGGTCCACTGGGTGATCCGGGCCCCGTCGTTCGTGGCCAGGTTGTAGACGTCCAGGGCCTTGCCGCTGTTGCGGTTGACCAGCACGTACCACGCGTTCGTGTCGACCGTCGCCGCGGCGGCGGGCGACGACACCACCGTTACGGCGGCACCACCGACCATCAACGCCGCCGCGCTGGCGGCGAGGATGCGGGGCAACCACCGACGTCGCCGCCGCGAAGGCATGGCGATCGATGGAGACCTATCAAGGGCAGACATGATCCTCCTCCAGTGACCAAGAGCCGAACGGACTGCCCGAGGGTGGGCGTACCGCGACGCGTGGCCGAGCACGCCGGCGTCAGAGAGTTAGCGTTAACAAGACACCGGTGAGCAATAGCGCACGCCTGATTCGAGGTCGACGAAGCAGGGCTTGCCCGGAAAGCCGAGGTGTCGTCGTCCTTAGGCATCGACTGTGAGCGATAACATGCCGTTCGTCAAGACGTAACGTGCTGGGAACATCTACCGCTGTCGACCTGCGGATCTTGAGGTGGAGCGACTTGGAACCGCATTCCCGCAGGCATCGCCCCAGATCCCCACCCGGGACCACCGCCAGGCCCTTGAGGGGGCCCCGCGAGCGCGTTAACATCGACGACTGCCCATTGCCGGTGACTCGCTGGTGGGTGCCGGTGAGTTCAGGCTGACGACCGGCGGGAGCGACGGCGCGGCGACGGTCAGGACCGATCGCCATGCGAGTCATGGCTGACCGGGCGGGCTGCGCCGCGGGGGCACCTCCTGGTCAGACCGCGCCTCGATCAACCAGGCTGAAGGTGGTGTTCAGCGGGGCGTCACCGAGAAACTCGACGAAGATCTCCTTCTTGGTCGGGCTCCACTGCACCGGGCCGTGCTCGTCGTTCGTGACGGCGTAGGCGGGGCGCCCCTTGTCGTCCTCGCCATCGCGGTACAACGTGAACAACGTCGCCTTGCTCGGCCGACAGTCGGCGCCGACCAGGGCCGCGTACCCCTCCGAATCGACCTTGACCCCGAGGCACGGCCGGTGGGCGATCTCCGGGTTGACCGATTTGATCATGTAGTCGACACCGACTGGTTCGAGGACGAAGAGCGCGTCTTTGCCGGTTCCGTTGCCGACCTCGACCTCGCCGTGAGACGGCAGCGACAGGTCACGGTCGATCTCCACCACGTGCAGCAGGACTCGCCGCTGACCGGCCAGCATGGCCTGCGAGGGGTCAACGCTCGCCGACGGTGAGGCGGACGGCTTGCCCGACGCGGGCGTGGACGCCGTAGCGGCCGGTCCGCTCGTCGCCGGGCCACCGCTCGGCGTCGAGCCGGCACCGTCCTCTTTGGACTGTCCACTCAACAGATGCGGACCGAACAGGAAAGCGGGCACCAGCACGGCGACCACGGCGGCGGTCGCCCCCAACGCGGTGAGCCAGCCACGCCGGGGTGAACCCGCGCGACCAGCCTTGGCCGGACCTGATGCCGGCGACGGCACGCCCTGGTCAGCACCGCTGGCAGCGGACGACACACGTGGCGGCGTCGCGCCCGGAAGGTGGGCCGGCCCGCCGACACCCACCGGCGACGCCGCGGTCAACAACCCGTCGAGCAACTCCCGGGACGTGGGCCGGGCAGCCGGGTCCTTCTCCAACGCGCGGGCGACCAGATCCCGCAACGGCCCACCGAGCCCGGTCAGGTCCGGTGGTTGGGTGAGGATCCGCATCGCGGTGGCGGTAGGGGAGTCGCCCCCGAACGGGGTGCGGCCGGTCGCGGCGTAGGCGACCAGGGCCCCCCAGGCGAAGATGTCAGCGGCCGGGCCCGCCGGACGGCCGGAAGCGGTGTCGAACCGCTCCGGAGCCATGTACGAGACGGTGCCGACCATCTGGTTGGTCCGGGTGTGCTGGCTCGTCGCCTCGAAGGCTCGGGCGATGCCGAAGTCGATGACCTTGATCCCGCCGGGTGCGACCAGGACGTTCGCCGGCTTGAGGTCACGGTGGATCACCCCGGCGCCGTGGATGGCGGTGAGCGCGGTGGCCACCCCGACCGCGATGCCGTGCAGCTGCGCCCCTCCCAGCGGGCCCTGCTCCCGGACCACCTGGGCCAGACTGGGGCCCTCGACGTACTCCACCACCAGGTAGGGCGGGTCATGGTCCGGGTCGGCGTCCAGAACCTCGGCCGTGCAGAACGGCGGGACCTGGCGGGCGCGAGTCACCTCACTACGGAACCGACCCCGGAACTCCTCGTCGTGCGAGAGGTCCGCACGGACGACCTTGACCGCCACCCGCCGCCCCTGCGGCGAGCGGGCCAGGAAGACACTGCCCATGCCCCCGTCGCCGAGCCGGTCGATCACCTCGTACCCACCGAGGTGGGCCGGGTCACCGGGACGGAGCCCGCCGCTCACGCCGGATGCCCGCAGACCGCGACCACCGCGCGAACCGATCCGCCCATCACCCGTCCCCCTAGGTCACTCCGACGCCGGCCGCAGCCTATCGTCCGCCCACCGAATCCGGTCGATGCCGTCCATCAGTCGGCCACGTCCGGGGCTGCCGACTCGTCGCGGCGGGCGGGCGGTCACCGGCGCCGGTAACTCCGAGCCAGCTCGCTCGTTGGTCGCCGTGTGTCGCAAGCCAGCGGGGACGGCTGATCGATGACGAGCACGGACCGAACCGGGCCACGACGCAACCCCGACTCGTCGGCTCGCGCGACGCTACTGGAGCTGTTCTTCGACGTCTTCTACGTCGCCATGTTCGCGCAACTCTCGATGCAGTTGGCCACGAAACCCACCTGGGGCGGACTGGGACAGAGCCTCATCCTGCTGCTGGCCGCGTGGTGGACCTGGGCGGGCACCGCCATCGACACCGAGTTCTACGACCCCCGACTACCGGTGATCCGGGGCGTGGTCGTCAGCACGATATTCGGCGTGGTCCTCATGGCGGTCGCCGTACCGGCTGCCTACGGCGGGCGCGGTCTGCTCTTCGCCAGCGCGTACGTCGGCCTCCACCTGGCACGCGGGATCATGCTGGTCGTCGCGCTGCGCCGGCACAGGGCGCACGCCCGCGCCCAGCGGTTCGTGTTCTGGTTCGTGGTCTCCGGAGTTCTCTGGCTCGTCGGCGGGCTCAGCGATCCGGCCTGGCGCACCGCCCTGTGGGCCGTCGCTCTCGTTGTCGACTACGTGGCATCCGCGCTGCGCTATCCGACGCCCGGACGAGGCCGGGTACCACTTGACCAGTACGCCCAGTTGAGCGTCCACTTCGGGGAGCGGTACCAGCAGATCGCCATTCTCGCTCTCGGGGAGCTGGCGCTGATGGCGACGCTGCAATTCGCCACAGCGGCGTACACGCCCGCTCGGACCGTCGCATTCCTCGCCGCGATCGTCACCGCGCTGCTGTTCTGGCAGGTCTACGCGTTGCAGAGCAACACACTCGTCGACCGGTCCGCACACCAGAGTCCACGGCAGGCGGTACGTCTCGCGCCCTACGTGTACGCCGTTGTGATAACCGGAATCATCGCGACCTCGGCCGGGGTGGACCTCGTTCTCCACGAACCGCTCGGCACCACCCCTGCGACCTGGCTCATCCTCATCGTCGGCGGACCGGTGCTGTTCGTGCTCGGACGGATGGGCTCCGAATACGTGCTGCTCGGCCAACTTCCACCGTCACGACTGGCCTGGCTGGCACTGCTGATCGGCGCCACGCCCGTGTTGACCACGCTGGCCCCGGTCCTCGTCGTACTCGTCACCGTCGGCGTCCTGGTCGGCATCACACTCACCGACACCTGGCGCCTGCGGCGGGCGACGGTGAGGGCGTAGCGCGGGCGACGGTGGTCGGATCACCGCGATCCGACCACCCGCCGCGACCGTACGAGCTATCGGCGACTCCACTGCTGGTTGGTCTGGCCGGTGCAGGTCCAGAGGACGAGCTTGGTGCCGTTGCCCGTACCCACGTTGTACGGGTCGAGGCAGAGGCCGGACTGCACCCCGGTGATGGTGCCGTTGGCGTTGACGTTCCACTGCTGGTTCGTTCCGCCGTGGCAGTCGTAGATGGTGACCAGGGTGCCCGGCGAGGTGCCGTAGCCGGCGGCGTCGAGGCACTTGTTGCCGTACACGGTCAGCGTCCTGCTGCTCGTGTGGGTCCACTGCTGGTTGGTGCGGCCGTGACAGTCCCACAACTGCACCTGGGTGCCGTTGGTGGTGGAAGAGCCGGGGACGTCGACGCAGCGCCCGGAGAGGGCACCAACGATCGCGGTGGTCTGCTGCCCGCCGCCGCTGCCCGGCTCGCCGATGCTGCCAGGCACCGACTGCAGGGCGCTGTACCAGCGGGCGGCCATCTTGTCGTAACCGCCGGCCGTGGGGTGGACGCCGTCGATCAGGTCGGCGGTGGTGAGTGCGCTGTGCATGTCGACCAGGCGTACCCGCTTGCCGGCGTTCACCTTGCTCTGCACGATGCCGGGGATCGCCGCGTTGAACGTGCGGGCGGCCGCGTTCTGGTTGCTGTTGGAGAGCGGGATGATCTGCGCGACGAACACTTCAGCGTTGGGAGCTGTGGTGGTGATTCGGTCGATCAGGGTGGAGAGCCGGTTCGGCGCGGTGCTCACGTTGTAGTTCTGCAGGATGTCGTTGGTGCCGATGTGCAGCAGAACTGTCTGCGGCCGTTGCGTGTTCAGCCAGCCGACGATGTTCGCGTCGATCTGGTCGATGCGCCAGCCGGGATGCCCCTGGTGGTCGTGGTCACCCAGACTGGTAGGCCCGTTGAACTGCGACCCGACGAAGTCCACGGTGTACCGCCCGCTGACCAGTCGCTGCCAGAGCCCGATGCGGTAGCCGCCCGGCACCTGCGTGCCCTCGGTGATGGAGTCACCGAGAGGCATCACCCGCACCCCGCCGTTGGATTCGGCGCTGGCCGGGCCGGTCGAGGTCAGCACCCCGGCGAGGACGACACCGAGCGCGGCGGTCGCCGCGAGCCATCTTGCCCTGGTTCGCATAGATTTCTCCCCTGCAGTGGTAGTGCTGACCGAGGGGTCAGGCCGTCGCGACCGTCGCCGCACCGACATGACGATGCCGCCGCAGCACTGGGACGGATTGTTAACGCTAACAGCGATTCCTGTAAATTCTTGTCGCTGATCCGGCCCACGTCAAGCGCCGGCAACCCGGGCGCCCTGGCCGACGTGGCGGCGGCGCGTGTCCTGTGTCGCCGGCCGCCCCACGCTGTCGCGGGCCGCCTGCTGCCCCTGGTCGACCGATCGACTCCGCATCCATCAAGTCGGGGTGTCCGGGACGCACCGACCTCACGGAAGACGAGTGGACCGGGCGATGGGCCGGGAGGTGCTCGTGGGGCGCGGGTGACGCGTACGCCGAATGTAGGCTTTTTTCGCATAAGTACCTTTGACATGAAGATCATTCGACTACCTTCGCCTTGGCGGCGACAACCGATTTGTCGCCCTCTGCACCTGATGCGGCGTGCGGAACCTGGTGTCCGGAGAGGGGGTAAGTAGCTCGATGTCCAACTATCCACACCCGAAGATGAGCGACGTAGCGGCAGCTCAAGCCCCGTTGTCAAGGAGGCGGCGGGCGCGCTGGCTCGTCGCCGGAGTGGCCGGGTTGACCGGCGTGGTCGGTCTGGCCGCCTTCACCCCAGCGGGGGTGAGCGGAGCGGCCGGAAAGAACGCAGGCGCTCCCTCGAATGCCGGAAGCCAGGTCCTCGCCGACGGCAGCCGAGGCAGCGGCGACGGCGGCCAGGACCGGGGCGGTCGCGACGGCAAGGACCAGGGTGGTCGTGACGGCAAGGACCACAAGAAGGACGACGACCATCGGGACGGCCGGGGCGACGACTTCCGGTCCGTACCCTGCAACTCCGACGAGCTGATCGCGGCGATCGTCCACGCGAACGCCAACTCCGGGGCGAGGCTCCGGCTCGCCGAGAAGTGCACCTACACGCTCAACAGGTCCGCGCCCCAGCCACCGGTGCCCTTCGGCGCGGTCGGCCTGCCGATCATCACCCAGCAGGTCGTGATCGACGGCAACGGATCCACGATCGTCCGCGCGGCCAACGCCACACCGTTCCGGATCCTGGAGGTCGGAACCGGCGGCGACCTGACGCTACGCGACGCCACCATCAAGGGCGGCCTGGCCGACGGCGGGCTCGGCCAAGGCGGCGGCGGCATCCGGATCGACGTCGGCGGCAGTGCCACCATCGAGAACACCAACGTGGTCTACAACCACACGAACGGCCCGGGTGGTGGTATCGCCAACTTCGGCGTCACGAGAATCCTCGGCGGGAACAGCCACGACAAGGACCGGGACGGCGGCAAGGACCGGGACGGCAAGAGGGACGACGGCAGCGCCATCAGCAACAACAGCGCGGTGTTCGACGGCGGAGGCATCTTCAACAACGGCAACCTCACGGTGCAGAACACCCGGTTGAGCTACAACAACACGATCGGGGTCGTCAACATCCTGCCCATCGGTGGCGCCGGTGGCGGGCTGTCGAACAGCAGCACCGCAGTGCTCGAGAACGTCCATCTGGACAACAACACCGCCGGCTTCCGGGGCGGTGCCATCCGCGGCGGCATCAACTCCACCACCGAAGTCAAGAACGTCGAGGTCAATGACAACCGTGCCGGCAGCGAAGGCGGCGGCATCTTCTCCGACGGCGTCTTCCACCTCAGGCACGGCAAGGTCCACCACAACGAAGCCGGCCAACGGGGCGGCGGCGTCTTCAACCAGATCAACCAGTTCGTGGCCGAGGAGAGCTCCATCAGCGAGAACGTCGCCAGCACGAACAGCACCATCGAACGCGGCGGTGGCATCTACAACGGCAGCGGCACCGTCGTCCTGCGGCGCACGCACGTCGACCGGAACCGGGCCATCGGCTCCAGCTCCCAGGGCGGCGGCATCTACAACAACGCCACACTCACCCTCACCGAAAGCAAGGTCACCGACAACATCTCCACCCTGGCACCCGGCGGCATCTTCAACGACGGCGGCCAGGTCACCGTGGACCAGAAGACCGCCATCAGCGGCAACCGGCCCACGAACTGCACCCCCAGCTCACCGCCGGTGCCCAACTGCTTCGGCTGATCATCCGATCAGGCGGGTAGTGAGGTAGCACGAGACAGGCAATCCGGTCCCGCCCAGGTTCGATCAAGAAGATCGGGCCTGCGGCGGGACCGGCTGCTGTCCGCGGAACGACCACAGGGACCAGAACCGCCGCTCTCCTGCCGGACGACGATCCTCCGGGTGGGCGGCTCAGGTGTCGATGATGTTGTTGTTCTCGTCGATGCCGTGGGTACGCCAGTACACGTCCCACTCGTCGTCGACGTGCTGCGGGATCTTGCCCTCCGGGTAGCGGACGTACGGCGGGGTCGGCTCCTGCCCATCCGGGAAGCAGGCGCTGCCGCCCTGCCCGCCCACCGCGATCGCCGGATACTCACCACCAGCGCAGATGTCCTCCTGGAACGAGCAACCGGTGGTGGCCAAGAGCCCACCCAGGCCGACTGCGGCCAGAGCGATCATGATTCGCGTTCGCATGGAGGGAATTCTGGTCGCCGCGGTCGCGCCTGCCATCCGCACGCGTACTCATCTCGCGCCGGGCGTGACGACACGCTGCTCAAGGAACTAGTTCCACGCATGAGATGCAAGAGAGGGTCTATGCCTTCTCAAGAACGATCAGGTGGTACTCCAGCCAGCGTCGCGACAACCCATGTTGTAACGCCGATCCGCCAAGCATGTTGGCCCAGAACGGCATCTCCACAAGACGGTTGCGAAGCCGTGGAACCACGGACGTGGCGCCCACAACTAGATTGATCACGCGATCGCGAGGACGACCGAGGCGCAGATACGACGTGAGATCCAAGTCCTCCACGATGCGGAGACCAACCCTCTCCGACATGGCAGCCAGCTCAGCTATGGTGTGCAAACTGCCGATCCGCCAGCCGGCGCGAAACTGATCCAGACAACGATCACGGGCGGCAAGACCGCGATCTTTGTCGGTAATCCAGTCGTCGCACAGGATAAGTCGACCTCCAGGACGTAGCCTCTCCACCAGAGACGGGATCAGTTTCTCCAGAGATGGCGAGTGTACGACTGCCTCAACGGCGACCATGGCGTCGTAGTGCGGCTCTGCGGGCAGCTCAGCAAAGTCGGCACAGATCGCTTGACAGCGTTCGGTCAATCCTTCACGAGCGAACCGTTTTGCAGCAATCTCGGCCTGCACCCGACTGATGGTCACACCTGATATGGTTCCGTCCATCTCGCGGGCCAGACGAACCATAGTCGCCCCGACGCCGCAGCCAAGGTCCAGCAATCTTGCGCTTTCGGCAGGCACGTGCCCACGCAATCGCTCGATTATCAGGCGGTTGACAGTGTCCGCCGCCTCCGCCACGGTCGCGACACCGGGCATCCACACCCCGCGGTGGATTGCGTCGCTGCCTGGGCTTTCGGAAACCAACAGAAAGCGACGGGTGTTGTCGTCGTAGTAGTCGGCAACTCGGTCGACATGCCCAGCCGCAGCGTCCTTGGATGTGGAACTCATCGAGGCACGTTATCACGCTGGCCCAACCATTCGGGTGCGCCGCAATGCCAGCGGAGGCGGCGTTCCACTCCCGACACTCCAGGTTGGATGCACGCTCTGTGTACGCCGGGTGTCGACCTAGTGACGTATCTTGCCGAGCCTCGCGGTTGCAATCAAGCCCCGCGGCGAAGAGTTTGCGCCGAAGTGAACTGGGCGCCGGTGCGGCGGCGACCACGTCAAGACCGGCGCATCGGAGGCGTGCTCGGCGACGATCAGCAGGGAAAATGCTGACCGACGCGCACCTGCGGTGAAGCCTGCGAGGCAGGCGAACGGCAGCCGCTGCGCCGCCGGACCTTCCATCTTGACGACTCAGCAAGCGTTCTGATGATCAGAACAACGCATCCATGAATGCCTATTGCGCGCCACGCAAGACATCTGACACTCTCGTCCTCAGCGATCGCTCGGGGCAACCGAGTGACTACGGGGAGGAGTGACTGTGCGTAACAGAGTAGTGAGGACGGCAGTTTCGGCGGCGGTGACCGCAGCGCTGGCGGTTGCCGTTAGCCCGGCAGCCGCCCATGCAGAGGCCGATGACCGGGCAGCGATACCGATTTCATCGGTCATGTCCCCGTCGAAGCCGCTGGCCGCAGTTCCTTTTGGGGTGAGAAACAAGAAGTCCTCCAAATTCCTGCAGGCCAGCAGCACCGCCAACAACGCCGCCGTCCGCCAGCAGAACGCCAGCAGCAGTTCTCTGCAGGGCTGGGTCCTGGTCAACGACTCCGGCTACGTCACCCTTCAGAATTACGGCGTCGTCCGGAACTTGGGAACCTCGGGTGCCAGCACCGCCTCCAATACGTCCGCGGTCATCGTCAACCCCTCCTCGAGCCTCGACCAAGACTGGGTCGTATCGCAAATCGACGACACGTTCTTCTATCTCAGGAACCGCAAGAACACCTCAATGTGTCTGGGAATCGACGGTGCCAGCACCGCCGCCGGCGCGAGGGCCGCCATTTATGCCTGCGGAAACGCAATCAACCAGACGTGGTCTTTCACCACCTTCTAGTTGAGCCCGCTTGTCCGGTCCGGCTGAACAGGCTGGTTCTGTTTTGCCGAACCGTCATCCAGCGCGGAGCGATTTCTTTGTCCTCCAAGGCAGCCGGGCGTTACACGGTCTGGCGGTCTCGATCGGATCACTTACAGCAAGCTGAGTAGTAACACACGGGGAGAGAGCCATGCGTAGAAGTGTCAGTAAAGCTGCGATTGCTGCGACCATGACCGCAGCAACCGCAATCGCAACCGTAATCATGCCGGTCGCCGCCCATGCGGGACCCGACAGCGCTGGTTCAACGGCCGGCGTGGCACCATCGAGTGCGGACTTCACCGCCGCTGCCAACCCTTTCAAGCTGCAAAACAGGAAATCCCTCAAGATGCTGCAGCCGCAGAACGGCAGCTCTGCCGTCGGGACGAACGTCGTTCAGCAGTCCGACGCTGGCAGCGGCATACAGCGGTGGTACATCGTCAACGATGGCAGTTGGATCAGTCTGCAGAATTACTCCGCGGCCCCAACCCGGAACATGGGAATCAACGGGGGCAGCACTGCCTCCGGAGCGGCGGCGATCATCGCCGCCCCGGGCTCCGGTTACAACCAGGACTGGAAGGTTCTGTGGACCGACAGCACGCAGACCTGGTTCCGACTCCAGAACCGCGGAAGCGGACTGTGCTTGGGAATCTCGGGGGCAAGTACCGCTAACGGCGCGTTGGCTGCTCAGTTCGCGTGCGCCAGCCCGCCCGCTGCGAATCAGACCTGGCAATTCTTGGGCTGATCTCAAAGGCCTGTCCCGGCAGGACTTCCGCCGGCTCCGGAGTGTGACTCCGGAGCCGGCCGAAGTCGTCGGGCAGCTGCAGACCCTGCCGGTCGCGGACGACGGGGGCGAAGCCTTCTGAAGGATGGGCGTCATCGGTCAGGCGTGCTGCGACACGGCTCGACCACTCCTGGCAGCACCAACCTCACGGCACATCGAGATCACCGGACTGCGCGCCCGACTGCAGAACGGACTACTCGGCGATGTCTTCGCCTCGTACGTGACGCGCAAACGACAACAGGGAAGATAGCCAACTGGCTATCTTCCCTGTTCAACCGCTGTGCGCCCGAAGGGACTCGAACCCCTAACCTTCTGATCCGTAGTCAGATGCTCTATCCATTGAGCTACGGGCGCTCGTGCTCAGCCAGCATACACACCCGGCTTTCGCGCGGAGACTCCGGGATTCGAACCCGGGAGGGGCTTTAAGACCCCAACCGCATTAGCAGTGCGGCGCCATAGACCAGACTAGGCGAAGTCTCCCCGGTGATCCTCAGACCACCGCGCCCGAGGATACAGGTCACCACCCACCGGGAGCAAAACGACTTCCGGGGTACGCCCACCGGGGCCCGTCCGCCCCCGTGTTTCCCCGCTGTGCGCCGGCGTGATCCGGACTACGCTCCATCGATATGCAGGAGCAGCCGCCCAGCGAGTCGACCCGTCGAGAGCCTGCTGAACGAGCGCGTCGGCGCTCTCCACGGGCCACGTTCACGCCGCCGGTCGTGGCCGAGGAACCCACCGAGACGGTGGGGCCCGAGTTGGCGGTGTCGCCGGCTGCGGCTCCCGCGAGCCAGCGTCCTCGACGGGCCAAGGCCGCCCCGGCGGTGCTCTTTCAACCACCCGAGCCGGATCGCCCCCTGCCTCGACAGCCTCGGCGCGCGCCGGCCGAACTGACCACCGACACCAGCGCGGAGCAGCCGGCGCACTCGGAGCAGCCGACCGGCGACCAACCGAGCCCAGCAACCGGCCTCGCACCGACACCGCCGAAGGCTCGGACCGCCCCTGTTCGCAGGGCTGACCATCGGCAGGCGGCCGAGCCGGCCACCGAGGTGACCCCGGCCACACCGGCGTCCCGCAAACGCGCCACAAAACCCGCCAAGGCGGGGAGTAGCACCACGACCGCGAGCCCTACCAGGGCCGCGAGCACCGCCACGACCGCGAGCACCAAGGCTACGAGCCCGACCGAGGCCGCGAGCACCACCGAAGCGCAGCCCGCTACCGAAGCGCAGCCCGCCAAGACCGCGAGCACCACCGAAGCGCAGCCCGCTACCGGCGCTCAGACCGCCACAGCCGCGAGTGCCACCGGCGAGGCGAGCGCCAGCACGCCAACGGTCCCGGCCAGAGCCGCAAAGACCACCAGGCGCGCGGCCTCCCCACGAAAGAGCACCCCACCGACCAAGAGCATCCCGCCGACGAAGCCCACCCCCGAACCCGTGGTCAGGCCGCAGACGGCACTCGCCGAGCAGCAGCTGACCCCGGCGGAACCCGCCGAGCCGCAGGCTGAGCTGGCTCTGGCGCGTACCCCGGAATCGGAGCTGCGCGCGGTCGCCGCGCGCGTGCTCGACCACCCTGGCTTCGCACCGGAGCTGTTGGCTCTGGCCGCGGTACGGGCGCTCGGGCCTGGCGCGGCCGAATGGGCCGCGGGGTTGCGCGACAGGTATCCGGACGCCTCGGCGGACGGCCTGGCCCGGCTGGCGGTCCGGCGGTTCGTCCGCTCGGCGGGTGCGGGTGGGGCGACCGCAGCGCTGGCCGGCTTCTTCGCGCCGGTGGCCGAGTTGGCGGCGGTGCTGTGGACGCACTCGGAGTTGGTGCTGCACCTGGCCGCGGCGTACGGCGAGGATCCGAGGCATCCGGAGCGGGCCGTCGACCTGCTGGTGCTGACCCAGGTGCACCCGGATCGGGCGAGCGCGGCGGCGGCCCTGGCCGCCGCCGAGAGCGCGGGTGACCCGGTCGAGGGTGCCTGGCCGCGCGCGGCGGAGGCGGCCTGGCGGTTGGCCGCGCCGCTCACGGCGCAGGCCGGTGGTTGGGTGGCGTTGCGGCTGGTGGCCCGGTTGCTGCCGGGCGCGGCGGTGCTCGCGGCGGCCTTGGGTGACGCGGCTGCGGCCGACCGGCTCGCGGCCCGAGCGGTGGCCGTCTACCGACCGGGGCGGCGCTGACCGCTCAGAGCCAGTCGAACCACTCCCGGGGCAGCAGCGCGTAGCCGACGAAGGCGAACACGTCGAGCAGGGTGTGCGCGATGATCAGCGGCATCACCCGCCGGGTGCGCAGGTAGAAGAGGCTGAACACCACGCCCATGATCGCGTTGCCGACGAACGCTCCGAAGCCCTGGTAGAGGTGGTAGGAGCCGCGCAGCAGCGCGCTGGCCGCGATGATCGCGGCCAGCCGCCACTGGAGCTGACGCAGCCGGGTGACCAGGTAGCCGACCACGATCACCTCTTCCAGCACGGCGTTCTGCACGGCGGCGAGGATCAGCACCGGAACCGTCCACCAGAGGTCCGGCAGCGCGGCCGGCACCAGCGTGGCGTTGAGACCCAGGTGGGCCGCCACCCAGAACAGCGCCAACCCGGGTAGGCCGATGAGCGCCGCCAGGCCGGCGCCGCGCGCCACGTCCTGACCGGGCCGCCGGGCGTCCAGGCCGAGGGTCCGCGCCGGGTCGCCGGGGTCACGACTGAGCAGGTGTACGGCGAGCAGCACCGGCAGCAGCGCGAACACGATGCCGAGCAGCTGGTAGGTGAGGTCCAGCCAGGGGCGGGCCGACGCCGAGGTGTTGAGCGAGGCGGTCTGCTTGGAGAGCGGACCGTCGGCGGTCAACTTCGCGATGATCGAGACCACCGCGTAGATCGCGGACTGGCCGAGGGAAAGGCCGAGGACCAGCAGCGTCTCGGTGCCCAGCAGTCGGCGGGACACCGGGCGGGTCAGCTCAACTGTCACCGCACCACTCTGCCCGACGTCCGGTGGGCTTGACATGGCCGACCGGCCACCATGAGCCGATCGCACATTCTGTGCGACCAGTAGACACTCTCCGTGGAGATTCTATGAGCGCCCGATCCGTTGCCGTCTGGAGAAGGAGCGTTCGTGGACAACCTCGCGCGGTTGCTGAAGGAGAGTTGGACCCTGGTCGAGGACGACCGGGTCCGGCTGACCGAACACTTCTACGCCCGAGTGTTCCTGCTCGACCCCGCCCTGCGGCAGCTCTTCCCGGTGCAGATGACCGGCCAGGGTGACCGCCTACTCGAAGCGATCATCGCGGCGATCCACACCGTCGACGACCCGGAGAGCTTCGACGAGTTCCTCCGGGCGTTGGGCCGCGACCACCGCAAGTACCACGTCGACGAGCAGCACTACGCCACGATGGGTGTCGCGCTGCTGGACGCGCTGCGCAGCACCGCGGGGGACGGCTGGAACCTGGAGTACGACCAGGCGTGGCGGGAGGCGTACGCGGCGATCGCCGCCCTGATGGTGGCCGGCGCGGCGGCCGACGACGACCCGCCGTTCTGGCACGCCGAGGTGCTGACCCACGAGCGGTACGGCCCGGACACCGCCGTGCTGACCTGCCGGGCGTTGCAGTACCCACTGCGGTGGCAGGCGGGGCAGTACGTGAGCCTCGAGGCGCCCCGCTACCACCCACGGGTGTGGCGTAACTACTCGGTGGCGAACGCCCCGAACGACGACAACGTGCTGGAGTTCCATGTGCGGTCTCCGGGGGCCGGCTGGCTGTCCGGTGCGTTGGTGCGGCGGGTACGGCCGGGCGACCTGCTCCGCGTGGCGGCGCCGATGGGGTCGATGACCCTGGACCGCGCCTCGGAGCGGGACATCCTCTGCGTGGCCGGCGGCGTCGGGCTGGCGCCGATCAAGGCGCTGGTGGAGGAGTTGGCCACCTTCAACCGGACCCGGTGGGTGCACGTCTTCTACGGTGCCCGGCAGGCGGCCGACCTGTACGGGCTGGACGGGTTGCAGGAGTTGGTGGCCGCGCACCCGTGGTTGTCGGTCACCGCGGCGTGCAGTGAGGATCCGGACTTCGACGGCGAGCAGGGCGAGATCCCCGAGGTGGTGGCCCGGTACGGCCCGTGGACCACGCACGACTGCTTCGTCTCCGGTGCCGCCCGGATGGTCCGGTCCACCCTGCGGGTGCTGGCCGCCGACAACGTGCCGCCGCCGAACATCCGCTACGACACCTTCGGCGACCTCTAGACGTTCCTCCCCCCACACCGGGGCGCGTGCCCCTGCCCCCTGGGGCACGCGCCCCGGTCCCTTCCTGGTCAGTAGCGCCAGGGGTGCCCGGTCTCCCGGTACTCCTCCACCGGCACCAGGGGCACGCCGGGTGCCATCCGGTCGACGTAGAGCCGGCCCTCCAGGTGGTCGATCTCGTGTGCGACCAGCCGGGCCATGCCGAATTCGAACGACGTGATGATCCGGCTGCCGTCCCACTGGGCGTGTTCCACGTCCAGGCGTAGCGGCCGGGGCACCAGACCTCGGTGGTCGAAGAAGGAGAGACAGCCCTCGTACTGCTCGTCGGTCTCCGGGTCGGCGTCGACCACCCGCGGGTTGAGCAGCACGACCGGCTCCGCCGACCGGTCGGGGGGCCGCACCACGGCCGCCGCGCGGCCGATGCCGAACTGCGGAGCGGCGACACCAACGCCCTTGCTGAACGGGTGCAGCTCGTCGAGCCGGGCCAGGGCCATGACGAGCCGGTCGACCACGTCCCGGGCGACATTGTCCTCCCCGGGCAGGTCGAACGGGCGGGCCCGTTGGCGGAGCAGGTCGTCTCCGCGTTGCACGATGCCGAGGCCGCGCATCCGGTCGCTGGGTCGGACCCGGGCGCCGCCGGGGCCGATGTCCGGTTCGGTGTCCGGGCGGGCACGGAACCGCCACTGCATCCGGTAGCGGGCGTTCAGCGGGGGGTCGTCGGTCTGCCAGTCGTAGATCACCCGATCGCCCTCGTCGCGACGGTGTGGTGCCGTCCGAAGCGGGCCCTCCTCCGCGCTGAGCGAGGTCTCCACGCCCCAGACCTGCGGGTCGAGGGCCGCGGGCAGATCCAGACGTACGGCGAGCTGGCGGGTGGGCAGTCGGACGGCCCGCTGGAACCAGGGGCCCCACTTCTCGTGCCCGACGCTGTACGCGTACTCGATGGTGGCCCGGTCTCCCGGGTAGAGGGGGAAGCGTCGCTCCCCGTTCTCGAAGAGCAGCCAGATCTCCTTGAACGCGTCCCGATCGTGCTTGGCTCGCCAGTGCATCGGCTCCGGGTCGCCGCCACCGTCGTCTCGTCGGGCCTGTATCTGCAACTCGGCGAAGGTGAGGGGATGGTCCCGGTGGTGCCGGTTGGAGCGGCCCGGGTCGTTCGGGTAGCGGTCGACGGCGACCCGGACCAGGTAGCGGGTGACCGGCTCGGTGCCGGCGTTGTAGAGCTCACGGTGGATGACGCACCGGTAACCGTCGTCGGCGTGGCTGAGGGTGGCCAGCTCCCGTTCCACGACCAGCCCGGTGCCGGGTGGCAGCCACTGGCCGGGCAGGTACGGCTCGCGGTGCGGTTGACCTGTCCGGGCGTGCCGAAGGTCGTCGTACTCCCGGAAGCGCTGCCAGATCGCGCCGCTGGCCTCCAGGACGGCCTCCGCGCGGCGGGCGAAGTCCTCGGTCGGGCGGTGCCGACGCCCCTCGACGTGGCTCACGTAGGACGGGTCGAACCCCATCAGGACGGCCAGTTGCTTCTTGGACAGCCCGCGCCCGGTCCGTTGCCGGGCAAGTTCGGCCGCGAAGGAGTCGGCAGCCCGTTCGAGGGGTGAGGTAGTCATCAGCTTCCTCGTGGCCGGGGCTATAAGTTTCACGTTCCGTGCCTGGACACACACGCAAGTGGCATGTTTTCGACACACCGCTTGACAATTCACCGATGTCCATCGATTGTGCGGCGGCGTTTCCCAGCACGGACTCCGGGTAGTAGGCGAAGCACTACACCCGCTGAATGCGGGGGTGACCTGGGCGTCCGGGATGTGACCAAGGTGAGGCTTCCCTTACGGCCACGGGCTTGGTTAGGCTAGCCTTAGCTCAGGACGGCACTGGTTCGTCCGCCGGGGCGTACTCCTCGGTCACACAGACAGGGGACGACTCAGGTGACAGCGGTGATGCCACGGCGCGAGGCCGCCACCACGCCGCTCGCCCCCGTCACCGCTGCGCTCCGGGCCATGTTCGGCACCGACGACCTCCCCGGTCTCGCCCGGGGCCTGCTGGTCGAGGACGAGCTCGGCTGGGCGCCCGCCACCACCCTGATCGACGGCAGCCGACTGCCCGAGCTGCTGAACGGCGCGGCCGTCCGCTGGGGCGGCACCCCGCACGCCTGCGCGGCGCTGGCCTGGAAGTCCTACAGCTACTGGGCGGCCCTGCCGGTCGTGCTCGGCTGGGCCTCCGCCCGGCGGGTGCCACTGCTCGACCCGGCCGACCTGCTGATCCATTTCGAGGACCATCGGCAGCTGCTCACCATGGGCCTGCGCCGGGGCACCACGGTGGCGGTGCTGCCGAACGACCCGCTGGCACTGACCGGCCTGCCGGAGGTGCGGGTCGTCGCCGACGAGGCGGAGCTGCTGGCCGCGCTGCGCGCGTCCCTGCTCGACGCCCACCTGGCACCGCTCATCACCGCGATCCAGTCCGAGGTCCGGGTGGGCACCCGGACGCTGCTCGGCTCGGTCGCCTCCGGCATCGCGCACGGCATCCTGCGGGCTGCGGACGCCCTGCCCGGCTCCACCGTGCAGAGCATCGACACCCTGCTCGGCGCACTCGACCTGGCCGACCTGATCGAGCTGGTGCCGGGGCCGACAGGTGAGCCGACAGTGCAGCGCCGCACCTGCTGCCTCGCCTTCACCCTGCCCCGCCCGAAGGTCTGCCAGGGCTGCTGCGTCCGCTGAACCAGACCGGGCCGGTATCAGTCGGTCAACGACCGGACATCCCACACCCACACGCCACCGGTGAAGACCGGTTGGATCCCGGTCAGCTCGGTCATGCCCCGGCGCAGCGCGGCCTCGTGCTCGTGTGGCCCGAGGATGACCACCCCGGCCCGCCAGTAGCGCAGGTCGTCGACCGCTCGGACCCGGCTCTGCGGCGTGATCGGCGGCACCGCACCGGTGCGCCGGATGGTGCTGAAGAAACTGCTGGTCGGTCGGGGAGTCGCACCGAACAACGCGACCTTCGGCGGTTCGGCGTTCGGGCGCGTGTCCGGGCCGAGGAAGTAACCACGGGCCAACGGCATGTCCAGCCGGGTCGCCGCGGACCAGCGCAGCGGCTCGGCGTAGGTGGTGTCCGGCAGCGGCAGGGTCACCACGCTGCGCCCACCGGCCACGTACGGCCGCCACGCCCCACTGGTCACGAAGCTGGGGACCGGGTCGGGGCGGGCCACGGGCAGCGGGGTGGGGACGATCGGCAACAGGGCCATCGTGAGCACGGTGGCGGTGACGAAGCGAACCTGCCCCCTCGCGGCCGGGTGCGCGGCGGCCAACTCGCGGGCACGTTCGGCGCCGTAGGCCAGCAGCAGCCCGATGATCGGGGTGATCGCCAACGCCCAGCGTGTCGGCACCACCGAGTGCAGGATGGGCAGGTTCTCCAGCGCTGCCCAGGGGCCCGGCACACCCGTACCCCGGTTGTCGAAGCGGACCTCCCGCCCCAGCGAGAGCAGCGCGAAGAGCAACCCGAGCGCGGCCAGCGCGAGCACCACGATCGACCGGCGCAGCCACCAGACCAGGGCGATCACCAGCACCACCAGGGCCCACCCGAAGAAGCTGTTCTCCTCGGTCGGGTTCTTGGCCAGGCCCGCGGCGGTGCGCGCGCTACCGGCCAACGACTCCCGGGAGTACGCGACGAACGAGGCCACGTCGCTGGAGTAGCCGCGGATCAGGCGGGACAGCCCGGAGTACGCACCCGGTCCGAAGAACTGGACGTACAGGGGGTACGCGAGCAGGAGCCCGGCGATCCCGGCGGCGACGGCCAGCCCGGCGAGGAAGGGCCGAGCCCGCGACCGTAGATCCGCGCGGCCGAGGGCGAGCACGCCGACCACCACGCCGAGCCCGATCGCGGTCATCAGCAGGATTTCCAGGTTGAGGAACGCCTGCCAGACGATGACCAGCGCGAGCAGGATCCCGTTGCGCAGCCAGCGGCCCGGTTCACCGAGTCGGAGCGTGCGCCAAATGATCAACGGGACGACGAACTGCGACACGATGTTCGGGTGCCCATTGGCGTGCGACACCATGGCCGGCGCGAACGCGCAGAAGCCGGCGGCCAGCCACGCCGGCCCCCGGCTGCCGATCAGAACCCGGGAGAGCAGGAAATACCAGGCCGTGGCGGTGGCAATCATGCCGGCGGTGAGAAAGATCAGAAATGACGTTCGCGGCCCGAACAGCAGGGTGATCGGCGTCATTGGCAATGAAATGGATAATACGGACGTATTGGCCATCAGATTGACGCCGTCGGGCACGTTCATCTGATCGGAATGGAACGGATACGCAAAGTGCGTGACTACTCGCGCACCGTGGGCCATCATCCATTCGAACTGCGACTGATCGGACTGGTTGTCCCGCACATCACTGCCGGGGTCCAGCCAGAGTCGACAGGTGACCCAGAAGCCAAGCACCACGAAGCTCAGCACGGCGGTCAGATCGGCCCACATCCCCCTCCGGGAAGGCCGATCGGCACCGGAAGCACCCTCCGCCGACGGCGCGGCGGCCGGGCTGCGGTTGCCGCTGGGCACGTCCGGTTCAGGAGTAGTCATGACAATTCATAGGGTAGTCAGCGTATGGCACCGCCGTGACATGTTTCGGGGTACTGCCGTACTATGTGCCGGGTTCGCCGACCGCCGATCACGAACCCACCCCCCGACCACAATTCGGCCACCCCGATGCCTCGATTCTTTCGCCGTCCCAGCGGATGATTGACTCTGTCGGTCCAGGCAGGGGTCGAGTTCATATCGTGAGGAATCGACGCATGGCAGAAATCACTGGGGATCAGCGCGTGCAGTCCGAGGTGCTGGAAGGCCTGGCAACTGCTGTCAACCACCGTCGCTGGTTCATCGAACTGGCCGTGCCGTACCTCGGCGACGACCCGATCGAGATCGGCAGCGGTCTCGGTGACTACGCGCTGGAATGGTCCGAGCGGCTGCCACGGTTCACCGCCACCGAGGCCGACCCGGACCGCCTGGTGCAGCTCAAGGAGCGCCTCGCCGACCGCCCGAACGTCGACGTCCGGCAGATGCTGCTGCCGCACAACGACCGGGGCGACTACAGCGCGGCCGTCTCGTACAACGTCCTGGAGCACATCGAGGACCACGTGGGCGCGCTACAGAGCATGCGCGACCTGGTCCGACCCGGCGGCGCCGTGATCATCATCGTGCCCGCGTTCCAGTTCGCGATGGGCCCGGCCGACATCGCCACCGGACACGTCCGCCGCTACACGAAGAAGACGCTCGGGGCGGCGATGACCGCGGCCGGTCTGACGATCGAGAAGATGCACTACGCCAACGCGCTCGGGCTCATCGGCTACTTCATGGCCACCAAGGTCTTCCGGCTGATGCCGAAGGAGGGCCCGATGGTCAAGGTGTACGACACCCTCGTCCTGCCCGCCACCAAGGCCGCCGAACAGCTCGTCCTCCCGCCGTTCGGCCAGTCCGTCTTCGCCGTAGCCCGCGTCCCAGCCTGACCCAGAACCCCCACCGCACCCCCCACCCCCCCACGCCGCCCCGCCCCGCCCGCCCCGCCCCGCCCCGCCCCGCGATCTTGCACTTTCTGTCGTTGTTATGCCTGGTGTGTCAGGAATGCCGGGACAGAAAGTGCAAGATCGCGGGAGTTGAGAGGGGCCTGGGTCAGTCCTTGATTTGGTATGTGGGGCGGATTACTGCTCGGGCGAGGGTGTGGAACGTGAGGTTGAAGCCGACGTAGGCGGGGGTGGCGTCGGGGGTGAGGTCCAGGCGGTCGACGTCGAGGGCGTGCACCGCGAAGACGTACCGGTGCGGGCGGTCGCCGGCCGGCGGAGCCGCCCCGCCGTACCCCTGCTCGCCGTAGTCGTTGCGGACCGAGAACGCCCCACCGAGGTCGGTGCCCGCCGCGCCACCCGCCCCGGTGGGCAACTGGGTGACGTCGACCGGCACGTTCACCAGCACCCAGTGCCAGAAACCGCTGCCCGTCGGCGCGTCCGGGTCGTAGCAGGTCACCGCGAAGCTCTTCGTCTCGGCGGGAAAGTCCGACCAGGCCAGCTGCGGCGAGACGTTGTCACCCCCGGTGCTGCCATGCGCGTGCCGGGCGTCCATCGGCTCGCCGTTCTGCACGTCGTCGCTGGTCAGCGTGAACGAGGGCAGCGTCGGCAGCAGCTCGTACGGGTCCGGGGCGATCGGTCGTTCCAGGGTCATGAGGACGCGTCCTTCCGATGTGCGGAGATACCAGCCCCTTCTTACCCCGCCGCGGCCCTCCCGACGACCGGAAGCACGCGCTGACCGACTGTGGTTTCGCAGAGCTACGGTTGAGTTCGGGCAACGTTCCGCAGGGGGACATCGTGGCCGGCATCTGGCGGGACTTCGCGGTAGCCGTCCTCACCGCGTTCCGCCGCCGGGACGAACGAGCCATCGCCGACGACCGCCGGCGCGGTGGAGCGACTGGCCGAGGAGACGATCCGCCGGGAGCGGGAGCGGCCAACCGTCGACCCGCCGGAGTGACCGCGAGGCCGGACGCCGGAACCCTCCGGAACGAACCGACAAGATGATCTGATGTGGCGGATCTTCCGGTCCCGGCCGGTGATCACCGCGGAGACTCACCGACCGACGCTGTTCGAGGTCTTCTTCGACCTGGTGCTCGTCTTCGGGCTCATCCGGGTCACCACGTTCATGAGCGAGCGACCCTCGTCGGTGACCCTGGTGCAGGGCCTGCTCGTCCTCATGCTGCTGTGGAACTCCTGGCTCGTCTACGCCTGGCTGGGCAACTACGTCCGGCTCGACGTCGGGTTGATCCGGGCCGGCATCGCCGTGGCGATGGCAGCGGTCTTCCTCATCGCGTTGGTCCTCCCCGAAGCCTGGGACACCGGCAGGGGTACGAGGACACCCCGGCTGATCCTGGTGCTGGCGTACCTCGTCGTGCGGTCGACCCAGTTCGCTCTCTTCTACTGGGTGTCGGTGGACGACCCCCGGCGGCTCAGAACCGTCCGGCTCTACGCCCTCACCACAGCGTTGTCCTGGATCCCGCTCGTCCTCGGCGCGGTGTTCGGCGGCACCGCGCAGATCCTGCTCTGGGCGGCGGCGCTCATCATCGACATGGGCGGTGGGGTGCTCGCCCTGCTGGTGGGCGGGTGGCCGGTACGCAGCCCCGGCCACTTCGCGGAGCGGCACGGCCTGGTGGTGATCATCGCTCTAGGAGAGTCCCTGATCTCGGTGGGCGCCGGCGTCGGAACTCAGATGATCCACTGGCCGACCCTGCTGGCCGCGCTGCTCACGCTCACCGTCACCGGGTGCCTGTACTGGTTGTATATCCCCAGCGCGTCGAGCGCCGGGAACGCACTGACGACGGACTCCGGACTGCACCGGGGCTTCGTGGCCGGCAACGCCTACAGCGTCGCCCACCTCCCGCTGCTGGCCGGAACCGTGTACGTGGCGCTCGGGGTCGAAGAGGTGCTCGCCGGCATGGCGCACGGAGAGACGCACGAAACCCTGCACTGGATCCCGGCTGTCGCGCTGTTCGGCGGAACCGCCCTGTACCTCGCGGGCCGGGCGACGTTCCTGGCACTCAGCGTCCGGTGCGTACGACCCGAGCAGTTTCTCGCCCCCGCTGTGGCGCTGCTGCTACTGCCCGTCGGCCGTTACCTGCCCGGCCTGGCCGCTCTGGGCCTGCTCACCGCGTTCCTGGTGATCCTGCTCAGCTACGAGGCGTGGACCAGGCGCAGTGCCGCCGGGTTCGACTGACCCGCGCCAGATCCACTCGACATTCAGGAAATCGCGGCATTCGCGCGGACGTAACACCCCGACTTTCTGGAAGTCGGGTGGATCAAGAATGGCGGAGGGTGTGGGATTCGAACCCACGAAGACATCGCTGCCTTACCGGTTTTCAAGACCAGCGCCATCGGCCACTAGGCGAACCCTCCTTGGCCGTCACCCGTGGGCGTACGGCCACGCATAGTCTGCCACGGCTCGCTCCGGGCGGCCCGGCGTCCCTCCCCGGTGCGCCGGCCAGGCGGTCTGCCGCGTCCACTGTGGGCTACTGCCACGGCGTGTGGGGCGGCACCACGCCACGGGAACGGCGGGCGACGGTGCGCCTGCGGCACCACCGAAGATCGGGAAGACTGGGCCCATGCGAGCCATCACGATTCCGGAGCCCGGTGGACCTGACGCGCTGGTGTGGGCCGAGGTGCCCGATCCGGAGCCGGGCCCGGACGAGGTGATCGTGGACGTGCGGGCCAGCGGGGTGAACCGTGCTGACCTGCTGCAACGGCAGGGACACTACCCGCCGCCGCCGGGCGTGCCCGCGTACCCCGGGTTGGAATGCTCTGGGGTGATCACGGAGGTTGGCGCGGAGGTCGCCGGGTGGGCGGTCGGGCAGCAGGTCTGTGCGCTGCTGGCCGGCGGCGGGTACGCGGAGCGGGTCGCGGTCCCCGCCGGTCAGTTGCTGCCGGTGCCGGCCTGCGACCCGGTCGACGCGGCGGCGCTGCCCGAGGTGGCCTGCACGGTCTGGTCGAACCTGGTCCAGGTGGCGCGGCTCGGCGCGGGTGACACGCTGCTGGTGCACGGAGGCGGCAGCGGGATCGGCACCTTCGCCGTCCAGTTCGGGGCGGCCCTGGGCGTGACGGTGTTGACCACCGCGCGGGAGGCCAAGCACGCCCGGCTGCGTGAGCTGGGCGCGGCGCACGTCATCGACTACCGCGAGCAGGACTTCGTCGAGGAGGTCCGGCGGATCACCGACGGGCGCGGTGTCGACGTCGTCCTCGACATCATGGGTGGGTCCTACCTGGGGCGGAACGTCTCCGCGCTGGCCACCGGCGGTCGGCTCGTGGTGATCGGAATGCAGGGCGGGCGCAAGGCCGAGTTGGATCTCGGGGCGCTGCTGGCCAGGCGGGCCAGCATCGCCGCGACGTCGCTACGGTCCCGTCCGCTCGCCGAGAAGGCGGAGATCGTCCAGGGCGTACGGGACGAGGTGTGGCCGTTGGTCGAGGCGGGCCGGATCCGGCCGATCGTGGACCGGCGGCTGCCGATGACCGAGGCGGCGCAGGCGCACCGGCTCGTCGAGTCGAACGACCACTTCGGCAAGGTGTTGCTCACCCGACCGGCGGGCGGAGGGTCGGCCGCCAGCTGAGTGAGCTGACCGGGTCGCTGTCAGTTGAGCGAGCCGGCCAGGTCGGCCGCAAGCTGAGCGAGCCCACCGGCCCGGCTGTCAGGTGAGCGAGCCGGCCGGCGTCGGGTCGACGGTCGGTCGGGGCAGCACCAGTCGGGCGCCCGGGCCCTCGCCGGCCAGCGCGTCCTCCGGGTTGTTCAACGTGCAACGCTGCAGGGACAGGCAGCCGCAGCCGATGCAGCCGTCCAGGTCGTCGCGGAGCCTGCTGAGCAGCCGGATCCGCTCGTCCAGCCGGCTGCGCCAGCTCGCGGACAGCCGCGCCCAGTCCTGCGGGCTCGGCGTGCGGGCCTCCGGGAGCGAGTCGAGTGCCTCCCGGATCTCGTCGAGCGAGACGCCGACCTGCTGGGAGATCCGGATGAAGGCGACCCGCCGCAGCTCGGCGCGGGCGTACCGGCGCTGGTTGCCGCCGGTGCGGTCGGCGCGGATCAGCCCGAGTCGCTCGTAGTAGCGCAGCGCCGACGGTGCCACCCCGGAGCGGGCGGACAGCTCACCGATCGTCAATGAATCCGGCATCCCCAGGTCCTTGAGTTGAAGTCCACTTCAACTAACACAGTAGTGGCATGGCCACCACACTGACCACCGACAGCAGCGCCCGACTGCCGGGGCTGATCCGGCGACTGACCGGCGACGAGAAACACGCGCCGAGCGCGCACTCCACCGTCGACGTGCTCCAGGTGCTCTACGACCGGGTGCTGCGGGTCACCCCCGACAGCGCCGACGACCCGGAGCGGGACCGGTTCCTGCTCTCCAAGGGCCACGGACCGGCCGCCTACTACGCGGTCCTGGCCGCGCACGGCTTCATCCCGGACGCCTGGCTCGACGACCTGGCCGGACCGGAGAGCCGGCTCGGCCACCACCCGGACCGGCTCCTGGTGCCCGGGGTCGAGATCGGCTCCGGCTCCCTCGGGCACGGCCTCGGGCTGGCCGTCGGCACCGCGCTCGGCCTGCGCGCCCAGGGGCTGGGCAAACCCCGGGTGTACGTGCTGCTCGGCGACGCCGAACTGGACGAGGGATCCAACCACGAGGCGATCGCGTACGCCGGAGCGACCGGCCTGGACAGCCTCACCGCTGTCGTGGTCGACAACGCGTCGGCCAGTCACGGGTGGGCCGGTGGCATCGCCGGCCGGTTCACCGTCAACGGTTGGACCGCCGACACCGTCGACGGCCGCGATCACGAAGCCCTGTACGCGGCACTGACCGGACACCGACCACGACACCCGCACCTGGTGGTCGCCCGCATCGAGAGCAGGGGATGACCGACATGCGCACCGCCTTCATCGACACCGCCACCGCGCTCCTCGACGAGGACCCGCGTACCGCGCTGGTGCTGGCCGACATCTCGGCGAGCCAGTTCGCCTCCGCCGGCCACCGCCACCCGGACCGGGTGCTCAACGTCGGGATCCGGGAGCAACTGATGATCGGTGTGGCCGGCGGGCTCGCCCTGACCGGGCTGCGTCCGATCGCGCACTCGTACGCGACGTTCCTGGTGGACCGGGCGTACGAGCAGATCAAGTTGGATCTGGACCACCAGGGCGTGGGCGCCGTCCTGGTCAGCATCGGCGCGTCGTACGACGGGTCGGCTGAGGGTCGCACCCATCAGTCGCCCGGAGACGTGGCGCTCTTCGACTCCCTCGGTGACGGCTGGACCGTCCGGGTGCCCGGCCACCCGGACGAGGTGGGGCCGCTGCTGCGCAACGCCGCGACCACCGACGATCCGGTCTACCTGCGGCTCTGCGAGCAGCGCAACACCGAGGCGTACCCGGACGCCTCCCGGCTACGGGTGCTTCGGCAGGGCTCGACGCATGCGCCCCTGGTGGTGGCGGTCGGACCGATGCTCGACCCCACCCTGGCGGCGACCGAGGGAATGGACGTGACAGTGGCGTACACCCACACACCCCGGCCGCTCGACACGCCGGGGCTGCGGGCGCTGGCGAACACCGACGTGGTGCTGGTCGAGCCGTACCTGGCGGGAACGTCGAGCGCGCTCGTCAGCCGGGCCCTGGCGGATGTGCCGCACCGGCTGCTCGCCCTGGGGGTGGGTCAGACCGACCTGCGACGGTACGGAGATCCGGCCGACCATGCCCGGTGGCACGGGCTGGACGCCGACGGCCTGCGGCGGTCGATCAGCGCGTTCCTGGGGTCAGTTGGCGGCTGAGACGGCGGGGCGGCGGCGAGCGCGCTCGCGCCCGAGGATCCAGATCGCCTCGACGCCGTCCTTCCAGGTGATCTTCTTGCCCTCTTCGCGGCCGCGGGCCCGGTAGCTGATCGGCACCTCGTACGGCCGGATCCGGCGACGCAGCAGCTTGCCGGTCACCTCGGCCTCCATGCCGAAGCCGCGCGAGCGCACCCCGAGCGACCGGTAGAGCGCCACCGGCATCAGCTTGAAGCAGGTCTCCAGGTCGCCGATGTACGAGTTGAACAGCACGTTGGCCGCCATCGTGACGCCCTTGTTGCCCATCACGTACCAGAAGCTGTAGGCGCTGTGGCTGCCGAAGGTGCGATTGCCGTAGACCACAGTGGCCCGGCCGTCGAGCACCGGGTCGAGCAGCTTGGGGATGTCCTGCGGGTCGTACTCCAGGTCGGCGTCGAGGATGACCATGTAGTCACCCTCCGCGCTGTCGACCGCCGTCTTGATGGCGGCACCCTTGCCGGCGTTGCGCTGGTGGGTGATGACCCGAAGGCGCGCGTCGTCGGCGCGACCGAGGACCTCGCCGGTGCCGTCGCGGCTGCCGTCGTCGACGACGACCAACTCGATCTCACACGGATAGTCAACCGCCAATGCCTGCTTGAGGGCATCCGCGATGCGTTCTTCCTCGTTGTAGACCGGCATGAGGATCGAGAGCTTCACGGGGATCTCCACGGTGGCGGCAACACGTCGGCCATAGCCTAACCTGGTTGGTTTGTTAACCGCGTACCGCTACCGCTGGGCAGTCGACGCGGCGGCCTCAGATCAATGGTGTTTACTTCCGCCATGTCGGCTGCCGGCTCCCTGCTCGCGGTGGTTCCTGCCGCCGCGGTGCTTTTGCTCATCGTCGCGGCGATGCCACGAGAGGCTGGCGCGGTGGCACCGCTGCGGCTCGCCGTGGTGCGCGCCGTCCTGCTCAGCGGGGCGTACGCGGTGCTCGTCGTCGAGGTGCTCGGCGCGTCGCACGCGCTGACCCGAGGCGCGTTCACAGTCGCCTGGCTGCTTCTGCTGGTCACCGCCGCTGTGGCGGCCGCCCTGCGTTGGCGACGGGCGACCCGCCCCGGGCAGCCGTCCGCCGCCACACCGGTGCCGGTCAGCGCTGCGCCGGCAGTCAGCACCGCACCGCAGCCGGTGCCGGTCGGCGCGGTGGCATCAGGTGGCGGAGCCGACGTGTCCGCCCCGACCGCCGAGCGCGGTGAGCCCGACTCCACGCCGATCCGGGCCGCTCGGGGGTTCGCTGACCTTCGTGCCGCGGCGGTCGACGCGTGGCGTACGGCCCGGCCGGGTGAGCGGCTCCTCGCCGGCACGGTCGGCGGGCTGCTCCTGCTGGAGCTGCTGGTCGCGCTGCTGGCCGAGCCGAACAACTTCGACTCGCAGACGTACCACCTGCCGAAGGTGGAGCACTGGGTGGCCCAGGGTGACCTGGACTTCTGGCCCACCGCCATCCACCGGCAGGTGACCATTCCGCCCGGAGCCGAGTACCTGCTGCTGCACCTGCGCCTGCTCACCGGCGGGGACCACCTGCACAACCTGGTGCAGTGGGCGGCCGGCGTGGTCTGTCTCCTGGTGGCCGCACGGATCACCGCGCAGCTCGGCGGTGGCCGGCGGGCCCAGTTGCTCACCGCGTTCGTGCTGGCGACCACGCCGATGGTCGTGCTCCAGGCGACCAGCACGCAGACCGACCTGATCTGCGCGGCGTGGGTGGCCTGCGCGGCGACCCTGACGCTGGACGGGCTGCGTCGACGGACCGGCTGGGGCACGCTGCTCGGTCTGGGGGCGGCCACCGGGTTGACCGCGGTGACCAAGACCAGCGGCCTGATCGCGGTCGGTCCGCTGCTGGTGCTCTGGGGGCTGGCCCAGTTGAGGCTGGCCTGGGCCGACCGATCGGCACCGGCCGGGCCGTCGTCAGTGCCCGGCGGAGGTCGGCGGGCCTGGCCGGTCGGCGGGCTGGCCCGCACCGTCGGCGGTTCGGTGCTGATCCTGGTGGTCGCTGCCGTGGTGGTCGGCCCGTTCCTGGCCCGGGTGACCGCCGAGTTCGGGCACCCGCTGGGGCCGCCCCGGCTGCGCGAGTCCATCCCCATGGAGCGGCACGACCCGGCGTCGGTGGTGGTCAACGCGCTGCGGATCGGGCACACCGCGTTCGACACGCCGCTGGCGCCGCTGCGGCGGGCCGGGGCCGAGGTGATCATCCGCGGCGCCGAGGCGATCGGGGTGGACCCGCAGGACCGCGCCATCACCTTCGGGCGGGAGCTGTTCCCGGAGCCGGCCTGGTATCCGGACGAGGACCGGGTGGCGTTCCCGCTGGCCGGGGCGTTGGCACTGATCGGTGCGGTGATCGCGCTCGCCCGACCACGGCGGATCACTCCCGAGCGGGCCGGGTCGCTGCGGGCGTACGCCGTGGTGGTGCTGACCGCCGTGCTGCTGCACACCGCGATGATCAAGTGGCAGCCGTGGGGCAACCGGCTGCTGCTCTACGCCGTCGTGCTCGCCACGCCCCTCGCCGGCCTCTGGCTGGACGCCGTCCTGCGTAACCGCCCTGGTGGGCGTCGAACGGTTGCCACCGTGGCGGCCGTCACCGTGCTGGCCACCTCGGCGCTGGCCGGAGTGCTCGCGCTGTCGTACGGCTTCCCGCGCCGGCTGGTCGGCGCCGGCTCGGTGTTCACCACCTCGGACTGGGACACCCGGTTCCTGCGCCGCCCCCAGTGGGCCGACGAGTTCCGCTGGGCGGCGACAGCGGTCCAGGACAGCGGTGCGCGACGGATCGGGCTGGTGCAGCAGAACGACAACTGGGAGTACCCGTGGTGGCTGCTGCTGCGGCAGCCCGACGGCGGCTCACCGGACCTGGTGGCGTTGCAGTCGGTGTTGCCGGAACGTCCGCCGGCCGACCCCTCCTCGGTCGACGCGATCGTCTGCACCGGCAACCAGGCGGCCTGCGCCAAGCTCGTCCCGGCCGGCTGGCGGCTGGAGTTCCGCGGCTATGTCGGCTACGCCCTGCCGCCGGGCCGCTAGAGCCGCCGCGGGGGGGGCGGATAGTCCGATCCGGGCGGTTCTGCATCCCGCGCGCAAGGATCTGAGGCGCATTCACATCTGTTGATCGGCACGTTACCGTCTGGTAACTCAATCGACGTCCCGCGATTGAGCCGAAAGGAGTGCGTCGATGCCTGCAATCCCCGCCAGGCCCGAACGCGCGACCCGACGACGGGCCATCACCGTCGCCGTCGCCGTCGCCGCTCTCGTCCTACCGATGCTCGCCGGACCGGCCACCCCCGCCACCGCCGCCGACAGACCAACCGTCCAACCACTGCCCGCCAACCTCGAAGCCATCCGGGCCGCCGAGGCGACCGCCCTCTACGGCAGCCCCGCGATCCGCCCGATCGAACAACGGCGTACGGCGCTGATCACCATGGGTGACAGCGAAATCTCCGGTGAGGGGGTCGGCAACTACGTCCCCGGCACCCACCAGGACGGCAACTGGTGCGACCGCTCGTACGACCAGGCGGTCTTCCGCACCGGCATCACGTCGGACGCGCAGTACAACATCGCCTGCTCCGGTGCCACCCCCTGGAACCTGATCGCCGGCGGCCCGACCCAGCACAACGAGCTGAACCAGGGCGACCACCTGGGCATCAAGGCGCGTAACACGCACGTGAAGCTGATCTGGGTGGTGGTCGGCGCGAACGGTGACGGCACCATCCAGTTCGGTCCGGTCGCCACCGACTGCGCAGTCCGCCGGGTCTTCTTCCAGGGCGCCTGCTACCCCACCTACACCGACCAGTGGACGATCCGCACCGACGGCAGCCGGCGGGCGGTGGAGTCGGCGCTGACCGACATCCGGCAGACCATGACCAACGCCGGCTACCTGCGGTCGGACTACGAACTGGTGCTGATGTCGTACCCGAGCCCCGGCAGCCCCGACGTGGAGGACAACCCCAACTTCCCCGGCTGGTACTCCGGCGGTTGTCTGCTCTACCTGGCCGACGCGGCGTTCGCCCGGAACAAGGCGGTGCCGATGTTCGAGTCGGCGCTGCGCTCGGCCGCCGCGAACACCGGAACCCGCTACCTCGACGCCAGCCGGCTCTTCCACGGGCACGAGGTGTGCACCGACAACACCTCGGTGCGCGGCCTCTTCATCGAGGTCGGCATCTGGAACGAGAACGCCGCCCGACAGTCGTTCCACCCCAACGCCCGTGGGCACGGCATGTTCGCCCAGTGCATCACCCAGTTCTGGAACTCCGGGCAGACCCGGGCGAGCTGCGTCGACCCGGCCAGCACCGGCGGTGGCGTGCTCTACCCGGGCCTGCTGGAGTTCAAGCAACTACGCAACCTGGCCACCGGCACCTGTGTCGACGGCAAGGGGTACGACTCCCGCAACGGCACCGCGCAGCAGCCGTACTCCTGCCACGGTGGGCGTAACCAGGGCTTCTGGTACGACCCGGCGCGGCGGTCGTTGCACTCGGAGCTGTCCCACGACCGTTGCCTGGACGTCGCCAGCAGCTCGATGACCGCCGGCACCGCGGTCAACATCTACGACTGCAACGGCACCGGCGCGCAGCAGTTCGTCTTCTCCGGCAACCAGATCAGGCCGGCCGCCGCCAGCAACCTGTGCGTGGCGTTCGACAACCCGTTGCTGGGCAGCTCGCGCCTGCGGTTGGCGAACTGCGGAAGCAGCACCCGACAGCAGTGGTCGTTCGAGGCCCGTACCGCCGCCAACCCGGTCGGCTACGGTCACGACGACTTCATCGGCTCCCGCGTCTACTGAGCAGGGTCAGGGGCCCTGGCGTCGGCCAGGGCCCCTTCGCTCACCTGACGCGGGGAACGAGGACGAGCCGGGCCACGCCCTTGTCGCCGTCCTTCGCGCCGGCCACCCCGAGCGTCGCGCCGACCTTCACCTCGCTCGGCTGCACCGTGGCCCGCCGCTCGACCACCCGCAGGTCGTCGCCGAAGGTCCAGGTCATCGTGAAGCCGTCGGTGGACTTGACGGTCATCAAGTCGCCGTCGATCGCTGTCACCTCGCCGCGCTGCACGGCGACGGTCTGCGTACCGCCGTCCTTCGTCTTCACCACCGCCTCACCGTGCAGGGTGTTCTTACGCAGCAGCACGCGGGCCTGGCGGCGCTTGCGCCACTCCTCGCCGCGCTTGTCCCGGGCCTTTTCCTTGGCGGTGGGGGACGCGTCCGGCGTCGGCGTGGCCGGAGCGGCGACGGTCCGCACGTCCAGGTCGTCGGCGTCGAAGCCCATCGCGGTCAGCGCCTGACCCTCGACTCCCATGGCGGCGGCGACGTCGACGGCGACATCCCGGGCGGGCTGGCTGGCCACCTCGGCCGCGCCGCAGCCGCTGACGCCGAGCGCGACCGCCGTGAGCAGTGCCGTGGTGCCGGTGGCGATACCCCAACGTGGCATGACTCTCCCCCTCTGTCAGTGGAGCCCTCAGCCTCGCCGGGGAGGACGAGGGGAGCGTCAGGCCGACGTTCGGGTCAGGTAAGGATCGCCGGGCAGCCGGACGGTGAAGGCGGCACCGCCCTCCGGCGCGTGCCCGGCGGCGATCTCCCCGCCCAACCGGCGGACCAGCCCGGCGGCCAGCGCCAACCCCAGCCCGCTGCCCACCTTGCGCACCCCCCGGTAACGCTCGTGCAGCGCACCGCGTTCGAAGGCCACCGCCAGGTCGTCGTCGGTGAAGCCGGGCCCGCCGTCGCGGATCTCCAACACGCCGCCGTGCGCCGGGTCCGCGCCGGCCGCCCGGACCGCGAGCACCACCGGCGACCCCGGGGGTACGACCCGCAGCGCGTTCTCCAGCAGCCCGTCCAGGACCTGCCGGATCCTCCCCGGATCGGTGTACGCGGGCACCGGCTGACCGGGCGTCTCCACCCGCAACGGCACCCCCACCGCCGCGCACCGACCGGACCAGGTCGGCTCCGCGTCCAGGGCCAGCCGGGTCAGGTCCACCGGCACCGGTTCCAGGGGAAAGTCGGCGGCCTCCAGCCGGGCCAGTGCCAACAGGTCGCCGATCAGCCGGTCCAGGTGCTGGGCCTCGGCCAGCACCGTCCGACCGGTGTCCACCGTGTCGTCGGCGCCGAGCACCCCGTCGGCGAGCGCCTCGGCGTACCCCCGGATCGCGGTCAGCGGGGTGCGCAGCTCGTGCGAGACGGAGAGCAGGAACTCCCGCTGCCGCCCCTCGCTGGTGGCCAGCGCGGCAGCCAGACCGTTCAACGCCTCGGCCAGGTCGGCGACCTCGTCCGGCGACTCGACCGGCACCCGGACGGCCCGGTCACCGGCGCGCAGCCGGGCGGCGGCGGTGGCCGCGACGCGGATCGGCCGGGCCAGCCGGCGGGCCAGCAGCAGCCCGGCCACCACACCGGCGGTCAACCCGGCCAGCAGCGGCAACCAGAGACTGAGCAGCACCCGGGCCCACAGCCCGTTGGCCAGCGGACGGGAGAGCACCACCCCGTTGCCGCCGGGCAGGGCCCGACCCTCGACCAGGGCCCGCTCACCGTTGACGGAACGGCGGGCCGACACGTTGCGGCCCTGCCCGATCCGCTGCACCACCCGGGGTGGCAGACCCGCCCGGTCGGCCGCACCACGGCGGATCAGGTACGCGTCGATGTCCTGGTCGCGCAGTTGTTGGATGAGCCGTTCCTCGTCGGCGCTGCGACCCCGGTCGAGGCGGGTCCGCAGCACCTCGGCGGCGAGTCGGGCCTGGGCGGCGAGCGCCTCCTGCTCACCGCGCTCCGCGCCCCGGATCGCCAACGGCACCGCGACGATGGCGGTGACCAGCACCGACACCAGCGCCACCGCGCAGGTGACGAGCACCGCGCGGGCGGTCAGCGTACGGCCGGGTCGGCTTCGTCGGGGTGCGGTGGGTGGGGCGCCGACCACCGGCAGGGCCATGGTCGGCGACTCGACGCGCCCGGGGTGGTCAGACATCTACCGCGTACCCGACGCCGCGATGGGTCCGGATCACGCTCGCCGGGCCGAGCTTCGCCCGCACCTGGGCGACGTGCACGTCCACCGTCCGGGTGCCGGCGTGCGCCGCGTAGCCCCAGACCCCGGCCAGCAACTCCTCCCGGGTGAAGACCCGGCCGGGCCGGGCCATCAGGTGGGCCAGCAGGTCGAACTCGGTGGAGGTGAGCTGCACCGGGGCACCGGCGGCGAGGACCGTACGGCGGGCCGGGTCGAGGGTCACCGGGCCGACGACCCGTGGGCGGTCCGCGCCCTCGGGGCCGCCGGCGGATCGGCGCAGCACCGCGCGGACCCGGGCAACCAGCTCCCGAGGGCTGAACGGCTTGGTGACGTAGTCGTCGGCACCCAGCTCCAGGCCGACTATCCGGTCCACCTCGTCGTCGCGGGCGGTGAGGAAGATGACCGGGGTCCAGTCGCCGGCCTCGCGCAGCCGGCGGCAGATCTCGGTGCCCGGCAGACCCGGCAGCGCGATGTCCAGGACGCAGGCCACCGGGCGCATCCGGCGAGCCGCGCTCAGACCGGCCTCGCCGTCACGTTCCAGGTGAACGCCGAAGCCGTCCCGGGTCAGGTAGAGCCGGACCAGGTCGGCGATGGCCGGCTCGTCCTCCACGACGAGGACGAGCCCGCGATGCCGTGGTTCGACGGTCACCGGCCCATGATTGCCGACTGCGCAGCCTCGGCGCGATCGGTGTGTGTTCGAGTTCGGTAAAGGCGGGGTCAGCTCACCAGGACGGAGCGAACAACCCGGGCCGAGTGGCGGCCGGCGCGTCACCGATGCTGGCGACGACCCGCGCGCCCGGCGGCCGCAGGCGGGTCCGGAACGCCTGGTTGAGCAACGCGTCGAGCTGCCAGACCTGCTTCGGGTGACTGGTCCGGATCAGGAACCGCTCACGGATCCCGTCGATCGCGGTGGCCGCCATCTCGACCGACTGCAGCCGCGGGTCCGGGCTCCAGGTGACGTTGCTCAACTCGCGCAGCTCGGTGTTGAGGTGCAGGCGCAGTCGGTGCAGGAGGCGGGTCTGCTGGGTCACCACCAGGCGGCGGTGCGTGAGTAACAACAGGTAGTCGCCGGTGACCGGGCGGTCGGGGCGGCTGCAACGGGTGACCAGGATGGTGGCGTCCCCGGAGCCGACGCAGCGCCGGAAGACCGGCATGTGCCGGCTCACCGTCTGCACGGCCAGGCCAGCCTCAGCGGCGGCCGGGAGGAACGTTCGGGAGAAGACGTCCATGACCTGCCCAACGACGTCCCCAGCAGGGTGACGTGGGTCACCCGGGATTTTTGGAAGTTCCACGCCGCCTGTCGCACTGCCTGTCCGACTTCCGACTCGGACGGATCATGGTCAGGGGTTCGGCTGAAGTGGACTGGCGGCGAACAGCTCCTCCAGCCAGCCCGGGACCGCGTCGGCGTACTCGGCGCGGGACTCCTCGGCGGTGTCCAGGGCCCGACGCCAGGACAGCGACCGGCTCACCGGCCCCAGGCCGATCGCGAGGTCGGCGGCCTCCACGAGGGTCCGCCGGTCGTACCGGTCGGTCCACACCTCCAGGTACGCGTCGCGCAACCGCACCAGCTGGGCGTCGGCGGCGGCGAGCTTCGCGGCGTGCCCGACGGAGCGCAGGGTCACCAGCAGCGTGCCGAACGGGTGCGCCACGGAGGCGTCGCCCCAGTCGAAGTAGCGGTACCCGGCCGCGCCGGCGAAGACGTTGCCGTCGTGCAGGTCGTCGTGTTGCACGGTCGCCGGGATGCCGAAGTCGGCGAGCCGACGACACCGCCGCGCGTACGCCGGCAGCTCGGCCCGCAGCCGCTCGTGCACCTCGGGATCGAGCCCACCCTCGGCGCCGATCAGCAGCGCCTCGTGATCGTCGAGCAGCTCGGCGAAGAGACCGGCCAGCACCTCCGGCCGCTGATCCGGCACGCCCAGGGCGACCAGCTCGTCGGCGCGCGACGCGCTCGCCAGTTGCAGCGCCGCGTACCCGGGCAGCGCCCGCTCCCAGTGCGTCAGGTCGGGGTCGCGCGCCAGCACGTCGCGCAGCGACTCGCCGCCGTCGGGCAGCAGCGACCAGCCCTGCGCCGGGTCCACCGCGATCGGCGTCAGCACCCGGTCGGGCGTCAACTCGGCGAGCGCCGCGATCAGGACGGCCTCGTGCACGGTGCCCGGGTTGTTGGCCTTGAACCACACCGGGCCGTCGTCGGTGGGCACCCGCCACACCAGCGACCACGGCCGCAGCCTCGGCTCCACCAGCCCGGTCACCCGTCGGCCGGCCTGGCTGAGCTGCGCGTCAACCCAGGACCGGGCCCGCACCTGCCACTGCTCGCTGGACCAGTCGGGGGCACGCTCACCGGCGATCGTCGTCACGCTGGGCACCCTAGGCCGTCCGCCCGACGTTGGGGAGCGCTTTTCCGGCCGGCACGTCCCGGCGTTCCAGCGAAGGCCGATTGCGCACTCTGCGAGATGCGAAGAGGCAACCCTGAGCGACATCATCGCTACGCATAGTCACGCGCGAATCGGCCCGGGGAGTAGAGCTATGACGGAAACGCGCACCACAGGCACCCGAGACTTCGCGGGTCCCCTCGTCGCCGAGCGTCCACAGCGCAACGGCGTCATCATCGCGGCGAGCGTGGCGGCCGGAATCCTGCTGGCCGTGCTCTGGTCCTACGAGTTCGTCGACTCGGTCATCGGCGACAGTGTCGCCAGCGGGCTCCTCGGTCACGACGCGAAGGCGACGGCGATCTCCGGTACCGCCGCCGGCCTGGTGTTCGCGTTCGTGTCGGGCCTCGCCGGCACCTTCACCGCCTGCAACATCGCGATGCTCGCGTCCATCGGGCCGCTCGGCGCGGCAAGCGGTGGCAACGGCGACCGGCTCCGGCTGCTGTTGCGGCCGGTCGGTTACCTCACCCTGGGCATGGTCGCCGTCGCCGCGGTGTACGGGTTCGTCGGAGTCCTCCTGGGCGACCGGCTCCCCCAGCTGTCCACCGAGACCGCCGGTGGGGTGCCGGTACGCATCATCCAGTCGTCAGTGGTGTTCGGCGTCATCGGACTGGCCCTCATCTACCTCGGGCTGGCCGCGATCGGGACGGTACGGGACGTGTTCGCCGACCGACCGGTCGCGCGGGTGATCACTCTCGGCGCGCTCATCGGCGGCTTCCTCATCGGCCGGCCGTACCCGCTGTTCAACAAGTTGTTCCACTGGGCGGTCGACAGCGGCAACCCGCTGTACGGCTCGGCCGCGTTCGTCCTGCAGTCGCTCGGCAACATCGTCGTGGTCACCGCGCTGTTCGCACTGCTGATCATGCTCAGCCGCGGCCGGTTCATCAGCTGGCTCGCCGCCGACGTGAGGCGCAGCATGGTGCTCAGCGGCGCCCTGCTCATCGCCCTCGGGGTCTTCACAGTCGTGTACTGGGACGTCCGGGTGCCCTCGATCTTCGGCTTCGGCTGGTTCCCGACCATGTTCTACAACCACTGATGCCGATGCGGGCCGGCCGCCCTCGGCGAACACGGCACGTTCGAAGATGCTCCGGCACGTCAGATCCCCCGATGCTGTTCGGGTGACTGGCGCGGCAGACCCGGACCGATGGAGCGTGGCCAACACGGCGCTGCGAACGGCAGCCGACCGGTTCACCGACCTGGTGTCCGCCGCGCCCTCGCCCGGTGTGATGGCGACCGCCGACTGGACAGTGGCCGACACGCTGGCACACGTGGTGTCGATCGCGATGTTGTACGTGTCGAGACTGGAGGGCACCGAGGTGCCCATCCGGGTGCCGGGGCTGGAGGACCTGCTCGCCACCACGAACGTGGACACGGTGGCCGACGCCAATGCCCACGTGCTCGCCCACTTCACCGAACGCGACCCGCAGGTGCTGCTGACGCAGCTCGACACCATGGTCGGCCGCATCCTGGCGACGTCGGCTGATCCGCGATCGACGGTGAGTTGGTTGGGCAACGCGCGGGTGACGGTCGGCGGCCTGTTCGCCCATCTCATCAACGAGCTGCTGGTGCACGGCTGGGACATCGCCCGGGCGCTCCGCCGGCCGTGGCCGATGCCGGACGAGCACGCCGCGCTCTACTGGGACCTGTTCATGTTCGACATGCTGCGCGACACGTACGGGGTGCTGCTCAACACCGACCTGCCGACGCCCCGGCACGATGTGTCGGTGCAGTTCCGCTCACGGTACGTACCGACGACGACGCTGACGCTGGGCGACCGCCGGGTGTGGATCGCGCCGCCCGACGCCCCGTTCGACGCGAGCGTGACGTTCCGCCCCGCCCGGTTCAACCTGATGATGTTCGGCCGGATCAGCATCGCGCAGGCGGTGCTGAGGCGCGACGTCGTCATCGGTGGGCCGAGGCCGTGGCGACTGCCCGCGTTCCTCCGGGTGGTGCACATGCCCAACGGCCGACTCGCACCCCCACCCGCATCCCGGCGCAGATGACCGGCGGGTGGCGGTGCCCTCAGACCAGCTCGACGATCGTGGCGTTGGCCATGCCACCGCCCTCGCACATGGTCTGAAGGCCGTAGCGGATGCCGTTGTCCCGCATGTGCTGGAGCATGGTCGTCATGATCCGGGCACCGGAGCCGCCGAGCGGGTGACCGAGGGCGATCGCCCCGCCGCGCGGGTTGAGCCGCTCCGGGTCCGCCTCGGTCTCCGCCAGCCAGGCCAGCGGCACCGGGGCGAACGCCTCGTTCACCTCGTACACGCCGATCTCCTCGATGCCCAGCCCAGCGCGGCGCAGCGCCTTCGCGGTGGCCGGGATGGGCGCGGTGAGCATGGTGACCGGGTCGTCGGCGGCGACCACGGCGGTGTGGATCCGGGCCAACGGGCGCAGGCCGTGTCGGCTGGCCCAGTCGGAGGTGGTCACCGCGAGGGCCGCCGCGCCGTCGGAGATCTGGGACGCGGAACCGGCGGTCACCACGCCGTCGGCGCGGAACGGGGTGGCCAGTTCACCCAGCTTCTCCAGGGAGGTCTCCCGGCGGATGCCCTCGTCGGCGGCGAACTTGCCGCCGTCGGCGAGCGGCACCGGGGTCAGCTCCGGGTCGAACGCGCCGGCGTCCTGCGCGGCTGCCGCCTTCTCGTGGCTGGCCAGCGCGAACTCGTCCAGTTGGGTGCGCGAGAGACGCCACCGTTGGGCGATCAGCTCGGCCCCGACGCCCTGGTTGAACGGCAGCGGCGCGTCGTCGGCGAAGCCCTCGACGCCCCGGTAACGGGCGCGCAGCTGGTCGCTGAACGGCATGCCGCCGGCCACACTGGAACCCATCGGCACCCGGGTCATCGACTCGACGCCGCCGGCGACCACCAGGTCGGCCTGACCGGAGAGCACGGTCGCGGCGGCGAAGTGCAGGGCCTGCTGGCTGGAGCCGCACTGCCGGTCGAGCGTCGTGCCGGGGACCGTCTCGGGCCAGCCGGCGGCGAGCACGCCGTTGCGGGCGATGTTCCACGACTGCTCGCCGACCTGGGACACGCAGCCCCAGAAGACATCGTCGACCTGGGCCGGGTCGAGCCCGGTGCGCTCGGCGAGGGCGCGCAGCACGTGCGCCGAGAGGTCGACCGGGTGGACGCCGGCGAGGCTGCCCTTGCGCCGGCCGACCGGGGTACGTACCGCGCCGACGATGACCGCGTCACTCATGTTTACTCCCCGGTAACTTGGGCTGCCCCGATCCTACGTCGTCCATCGACCTCCCCGCGTCGATCATGGACTTGTGGTGAGCAGAAGATCCCGCTTCGCACCATATGAGGGGCACCACAACTGCATGATCGACGCGTGCGGGGGCGGCAATCCGGCGCATCGCTGGCATGCTGGGCGGGTGACTCAGACCTCCCCGGCCCGGCAGTGGCGAGTGCCGGCGAGCCTGCCGGCGGCGAAGCTGGCCGGTGCGGTTCTGCTGATCGCGCTCGGGCTGCTCTTCGCCGACGGCGACCCGGTCCGGCTGGCACTGGCCGTCCTGGCCGCCGCCGCGCTGGCCGGCTGGGCGGTACGTGACCTGGTCGCACCGGTCCGACTGACGGTGGACCCGGCCGGGCTCACCGTCATCCACGGCTTCGCCGGCCGGCGGCTGCTGCCCTGGTCGACGGTCGAGGCGATCGCCGTCGACCGGCGGCCCCGGCTCGGGCTGACCAGCGAAACCCTGGAGATCGACGCGGGCAACACGCTGCATCTGTTCGGTCGGTACGACCTGGGGGCCACCCCGGAAGAGGTGGCCACCGCACTGCGCGCCGCCCGCCCGGTCAGGTGAGCAGTGCGGCGGTCTGTCAGGTGAGCAGTGCGGCGGTCTGTCAGGTGAGCAGCGCGGCGGTCCGGAAGAGCACCAGCGCGAGCAGGATCAGCAGAATCAGCGCCGCACCGGTGACCTGCACCAGCGTGCGCCGACCGCGCGGCGCGTACGCGAGCACCAACGCCATCAGCGCGCCGACCACCAGGCCGCCCAGGTGCCCGGGGATCGAGATGCCCGGCACGGCCAGCGTGAACACCAGGTTGATCACCAGGATCGGGATGATCCGGGAGATGTCCCGGCCCAACCTGCGCTCGATGATGATCAGCGCGGCGAAGAGACCGAACACGGCCGTCGACGCCCCGACGGTGGCCGCCCGCGGGCTGCTGAACAGGTAGGCGGCCACGTTGCCGCCGAGGCCCGCGATCAGGTAGAGCGCGGCGAACCGCACCCGCCCGAGGTTGGCCTCCAACGACCGGCCGAGCACCCACAGCGCCCACATGTTGAGCAGCAGGTGCAGCACGCCGTAGTGCAGGAACATGGCCGTGACCAGCCGGTACCACTGGCCCTCGGCGATCCCGCCCAGCGTGTAGTCGGAGAGGTAGGCCCGGCCGAGCACCGCACCCCACTCGGTCAGCGGCGTGCTGCCACCCATCAGGCCGCCGAAGCCGGAGCCGCCGACCGCCGCGTCCCCGCCCCGGGCGGAGGCGATGGAGGCCAGCAGGAACAGCACGTTCACGGCGATCAGCGCCTTGGTGACATAGCCGTGCCGGCCGGCCGTACCGCCGCCGAAGGCGGTACGCGCCGGCCGGACACTGCGACGTCCCTCGTCGACGCACTCCGGGCACTGGTGCCCGACGGACGCCTCCCGCATGCAGTCCGGACAGATCGGCCGGTCGCAGCGGGTGCACCGGACGTAGGTCTCCCGGCCGGGGTGCCGGTAGCAGACCGGGGTGGTCGGTGGAGACTCGCTCACCGGGCCGACCCTCCGTCCGCCACCGCGCGGTCCACCGGCACCGGCCGTGCTCCGGAGCGCTCAATCATGCGAGCAAAGGTACCTCGCCAGTCGCTCAGGAAGCGGACCGCTCGATCTCGACCCGCTCGATGACGACGTCCTGGAGCGGACGGTCGCTCGGACCGGTCGGGGTGTTCGCGATCGAATCGACGATCTTCACCGACTGCTCGTCGGCGACCTGGCCGAAGATCGTGTGCCGGTTGTTGAGGTGCGGCGTCGGGGACACCGTGATGAAGAACTGCGAACCGTTGGTGCCCGGTCCGGCGTTCGCCATCGCCAGCAGGTACGGACGGTCGAACCGCAGCTCCGGGTGGAACTCGTCGGCGAACTTGTAGCCCGGGCCGCCCCGGCCGGTGCCGGTCGGATCGCCCATCTGGACCATGAAACCGCTGATCACCCGGTGCGAGATGGTGCCGTCGTAGTACGGACCACTGCCCGGCTGACCGGTGCGCGGGTCGGTGTACTCACGGTTGCCCTCGGCCAGGTCGACGAAGTTGCGGACGGTCTTCGGCGCGTGGTTCGGGAAGAGCTCCAGCCGGATCGGGCCAGCGTTGGTGTGCAGGGTGGCGTAGACAGCCTCGGCCACGGGTACTCCTCACTCGTTGGTCAGTTCCATGCGGATCCTCCCATGTGCCCGATCTGGCATCGCGGAGGCATCCGAAGGTGGAGGATGACGAAGGAACAACTCCCAGGAGGTAGGACCGTGTTTGGATTCGGGCGGCGTAAGTCCCAGGGGCAGTTGGCGAAGGCCGAGCTGAACCAGAGCATCAGCCACCTGATGCTGGCAGCCAACCACGCCGCGAAGGGCGCTGGCGCGACCGTCGGCCCGCGGGTCCAGGTGGCCCGAGGCTACGTCGCACCGACCGCCGCGAAGGTACGCGACCGCGCGTCGACCGGCTGGGGGACGACTCTCACCACGCTGGCACCACTGGCGGCGGCTGCTCGTGACGGCGCCGCGCAGGCCGGGCCGCTGACCAGGAAGGCCAAGTCGAAGACCATGCGGATCACCGGTAAGAAGAAGCAGCCGCGTCGTCGCGGCTCGATGATGACCGGCCTGTTGGCGGCGGGTGCCATCGCCGGTCTGGCCGGCGCGGTCGCGCTGCGTCGCCGCCGGGAGCAGCAGGAGTGGGCCGAGTACGACCCGACCCGCAGCACCCTGGAGCCGATGCGCGACGAGGTCGACTCGATCGAGGTGCGTACGCCGTCCGCCGCCCGGGGCTCCGACGGGTCCGCCATGTCCGGCGCGGCGGCGGGGATGACCGGCGCGGGCAGCTCGGCGGTGGCCGGCGGCTCCAGCGCCAGCACCACCGCCCCGGCCAAGCAGACCGGTGTCCGCCCGACCGACAAGGTCCCGTCGGTCGCCGAGGGCGCCACCGACGTCTCCGGTCGGCCGACCGACGACCTCACCAAGGCGCTGGGCAAGGACACGGCCCGCACCAACGGCCGCCGCTGAGCTCGACAGCAGCGCATCGGAGCGCCGACGAGTGGGTCCACCCACTCGTCGGCGCTTGCGCGTTCGGGGCGCGGTCGCCGGATCAGAGCCAGCCGTTGCGGCGGAACCAGCGGTAGAGGGCCAGTGAGACGCCGAGCATGAGGGCGAGGGCCACCGGATAGCCGTACGTCATCTTCAGCTCGGGCATGTTGTCGAAGTTCATGCCCTCGACGCCGGCGATGGAGGTCCAGACCGCGGCGATGGCCGCCCACGCGGCGATCTTGCGCATGTCGTTGTTCTGGTCGACGGTGACCTGGGCCAGCCGCGCCTGCAGGATCGAGTTCAGCAGGTCGTCGTAGGAGTTCACCTGCTCGACGACGCGGCTCAGGTGGTCCTGCACGTCCCGGAAGTACTTGCGGATCTCCTTCGGCACGTCCCGGTTGACCTGCGAGGTCAGCGTCATCAGCGGCCGTTGCAACGGCACCACCGCCCGCTTGAACTCGACCAGCTCCCGCTTCATCTGGTAGATCCGCTGGATCCGCCCGTGGCCCTGCCGGTCGAAGACCTCCGCCTCCAGCACGTCCAGGTCGTCCTCGATCTGCTCGGCCACCTCCAGATAGAGGTCGACCACCCGGTCGGTCACCCCGTACGCCACCGCCCACGGGCCGTGCAGCAACAACTCCTGCTTGGTCTCCAGGTCGGCGCGGATCGGGGCGAGCCGGCAGGCGTCGCCGTGCCGGACGCTGATCACGAAGTTCGGGCCGATGAAGAGCATCACCTGCCCGGTCTCCACCACCTCGGAGTTCTCGGTCAGCTCGGTGTGCTCGCAGTAGCGGGCGGTGCGCAGCACCAGGAAGACGACGTCGCCGAAGCGCTCCAGCTTGGGGCGCTGCTCGGCCTTGACCGCGTCCTCGACCGCCAGCTCGTGCAGGCCGTAGGTCTCCGCGATGGCGGTCATCTCGGCCAACTCCGGCTGGTGCAGACCGATCCAGACGAAGCCGTGCTCCTCGCGGCGGGCTGCGGCCAACGCCTCCGCGTAGGTCCAGTCGCCGGGCTGCCGCTTGCCGTCGACGTAGAGCGCGCAGTCGACCACCGCGCTGCGGCCGGTGCCGGTGCCCGTCGGGGTCGGCACGGGGTGCGAGCCGTCGGCGTTGAGGATCCGGGTCATCGCCCGGACCGGGGAGGGCCACGCCCGAGGTCGCAGCACCCGACCGGTGGTCGACGGTGCCGTCCGGTCCCGCTCTGTCCGATCCGTCATCGCGTCACCTCCCGCGCTCAGTCAGCGGCTTGCAGGCTACGCCGATCGCGGTCGAGAACCGGTGTGACGGCGGTCGCGTGGGGGCGGTGCCGGGCGGGCCGGGCCGCATCGGGGGGTGTGCGGGGGACGACACGGCCCACCCGGCACCTGTGGGGGCGGGAGGTTGTGCTGCCGCGTCGACCCCGGCGGGACCGGCCCGGAGGCCGGGCGGTGAAACTGCGCAGCTCGCGGGGTGACGCTCGCAGCATTGTGGGCCAGCCGGCCGCCCGGAGGGGAGCCCCGGGACGGCCGGCATCGTCGTTCTGTCGGGAACCCGACAGTTGGCTCAGCTACGGACGGCCTCGACGGCCGAGGCGAGCCGCCGGACGCCCTCGTCGATCCGGTCGGCGGTCACCGCCGAAAAGGCCAGTCGGAGAGCGTGTCGCCCGCCGTCCAGCACGAAGTCACTGCCCTTGACCACGGCGACCCCGCGCTCGGCCGCCGCCGGGGCGAGCCGGTCGACCAGCACGTCCTCCGGGAACTCCACCCAGAGGAAGTAGCCGCCGTCGGGCTCCACGAACCGCGCCTGCGGCAGGTGCCGGCGCAACGACTCGGCGAGCACCTGGGCCCGCTCGCCGAGCGCCGCCCGAACCGTCTCGATCGAGCGGTCGATGTCACCGGAGACGCAGAACTCGTGCACGATCGCCTGGGACACCATCCCGGGGGAGATGTAGAGGCTCGTCGCGTTCTTCGCGATGGAGGCGATCAGGTCGGCCGGGCCGACCAGGTAACCGACCCGCACACCCGGGCAGACCGTCTTGGTGAAGCTCGACGCGTGCACCACCACGTTGCGGGTGTCCAGCGAGAGCATCGACGGCAGCGCCTCGCCACGGAAGCGGATGTCCGCGTACGGGTCGTCCTCGAAGATCGTGAACTCGTACTCGGCGGCCAGGTCGAGCAGCTCCCGGCGCTTCTCCTCCGACAGCGTCATGCCGGCCGGGTTCTGGTAGTTCGGGATGACGTGCGCGAGCCGGGGGCGGACCCCGGACTCCAGCAGCTTGCGCAGCTCGGCAGTGTCCAGGCCGTCCGGTTGGACGGCGACGCTGTGCAGCTCACTGCCCATCCGCTTGAGGTTGAGCAGCGTCCGGTCGTACGTCGGGCGCTCCACCACCACCGCGTCGCCGGGGCGGACCAGGTGGTCGAAGAGGAACGCGTCGGCCTGGAGCGAGCCGTTGGTGACCAGCACCTGGTCGGCCTCGACCCCGTGCTTCTCGGCGATCCACTTACGCAGCGGGAGGTACCCGACGGAGGTGCCGTACGCCGTCACCCCCGCGGGGTCGGCGTCGAAGGCGCGGACAGCGGCGGCCTTGAGCCCCTCGACATCGACGATGTCCAGGGAGGGAGCCCCACGGGCAAAGGAGATCAACTGCTCGGCGGTCATGGATATTGAGCGTACGGGCGGCGGCGGGGGACGCGCGGTCGGCACGGCGATGTCCGCATCCTGAGCCACCGGGTCGGGTGACGGCACTCCACCGGTCGGCGGCAGATCAGACCGGAAGGGCGAGCGCGTCGTGCTGCGCGCCCCGGGAAAGTCCCTCCAGCTGCACGCCGAGCGCGTCGAGGAGCTGACTCCAGTCGAAGTAGGAACGCCACGCGGTGATCCGCCCCTTGCGGGCCCGGACCACGTCGGCCACCTCCCAGCTCACCAGCCGGCCGGTGGGCGCGACGGTGCCGTACGGCGAATGCAGGGTGCCGGTGTGGGTGCCGGTCAGCCGCAGCTCGACCGCGGCGCCACCGCCGGTGCGGACCGCGCCCATCGGGTCGACCCGCAGATCCGGGAAGGCGCCGGTCCAGGTGCGCAGCAGGGCGGGCAGCTCGATCGGACGGACCGTCACGCCCGGCATGGCGTAGAACGCCTCCGGGGCGTAGAGATCTGGCAGCCGGGCCACGTCCCGACGCAGGAGCATCGCGTACTGCTGCTCGACCAGCCGCTCCGCGTCGCGCATCGGGACCTCCCCCGCGGGCCACGGCATCTCCGCGCCCGCAAGGGATGTCTACCCATCGATCCGGCCCCGCACACCACCCCCGGTCAGGTGGCGGCGACCGCCTGGCTCTCCGACCAGACCCGCATGATGTCCCGCACGGAGATCACCCCGGCCACCTCCCGGCCGTCCAGCACCACCAGGTGCCGGAATCCGCCCCGGGCCATCGCGGCGGCGGCCTCGGCCACCGTCCACTCCGGCCCCGCGTAGACCACGTCCCAGGTCAGGTGGGCCCCGGTGCGTTCCACGTCGCAGTCCAGACCGGCGCCGATGGCCTTCAACACGTCACGTTCGGTCATGATCCCCACGCCCTCGGAATCCGGGTCGATCACGACCGCCGACCCGACACCGCGGGCCGACATCATCCGGGCCGCCTGGCGGAGCGTGTGCTCCGGACCGACGACGAGGACCTGGCTGGACATCGCATCCCGTACCTGCATCACACATCACCCCTTTGGGACGGTGGGCATTCGGTACGGACATGGTGGTCGGTGGATGTTTCCGGGACAAGAGCGGCATCGCACAAGCTGCGGACGCTGGCTACTGTCGGATGGTGTCCACCGAGCCCCTGCGCTGCGCCGGCGCGCTGATCGTCGACCATGACGGCCGCATCTTCTTTCAGCGCCGCTCACCACACCGACGCCTGTTTCCCGACTGCTGGGACATCGTCGGCGGCCACGTGGAGCCGGGCGAGGACATCGACGAGGCGCTGCGCCGGGAGATCACCGAGGAGACCGGTTGGGTCCTCTCCCACGTCCTGGGCCAGGTGGGCGAGTACAGCTACGTCGGCGACGACGGCCTGGCCCGGACCGAGTACGACTTCCTGGTCCGCGTCGACGGTGACCTCGACCGCCCGAGGCTGGAGGCCGGCAAGCACACCGAGTACCGCTGGCTGGCCGAGCACGAGGTGACGGTGCTCGACGAGCACCGCGACGTCAACGACGGGCTGATCCGGCGGATCGCTGAGGAGGGCTTCGCCGTCCTCCGGTCGATCGGTCTGTGAACGCCGTCGAACTCGCGCCCCACCGGATCGCCGGGCTGCTCGCACCGGCCGTGGACCGGACCTTCCGCGCCGGCATCCTGGCCGGCCGGGACGGGGGTGGCGCCGAGTTGTCCCAGCGCTACGGCGGAGTCACCGCCACCGGTTTCCTGGTCGACCTGCGCACCCGGCTGGCCGCACCCGGTGGCACCGTCGACGGGCCCGGGTTCGCGGCGATCACCCGCTACCAGGACCCGGTCGCCTGCCGGAGAACCGTGGACAAGCAGGTGGCCCACGGGATGATCTACCGCAGCCCGGACGGGGCCCTGTCCGCCACCGAGCGGGGCGCGGCGTTCCTCGCCGAGCTGTACCAGGTGCACGCCGAGGTCACCGAGGAGTTGTGGGCCGGCCACGACGATCGGGTGGCCCGGCTGGTGTCCCTGCTCGGCCGACTGCTGTCGTACGCCCTCGTGCTGGCCGACGAGGAGGCGAACCCGGTCGCCTCAGCCTTCGCCGCGCTGGCACCCCCGTACGAGCCGGACGGCACACCGTCGGGCGTGCTGCTGCTCAATCGGCTCAGCACGCTGCGACACCACCGGGCCGACGCGCACGCCGCCGCCTGGACCGCCGCCGGGCACACCGCGTCGAGCATCGCCGCCCTGCCGGCCGGTCCCGAGCGGCTCGCCATCGAACTGGAGACCGACCGGCGGGCCGCCGCCCCGTACGCCGCGCTCAGCGGGGAGGAGCGCCTGACCATGCTCGCCGACCTGGCGGCCTTGCCCGGCTGACCCGGTTGGCCGGAGCCGCGCACGCGGCCGGCGCTATCCTCCAGCGGTGACCGGAGCAGGACTAGGGAGGATGTCGCGATGATCGGAATGGTGCTCGCGGCCGGAGCGGGACGACGGCTGCGCCCGTACACCGACACCCTGCCCAAGGCGTTGGTGCCGGTGGACGGCGAGACGACGATCCTGGACATCGCGCTGGGCAACCTCGCCGAGGTCGGGCTCACCGACATCGTGATCGTCGTCGGCTACGCGGCGGACGCGGTCGTCTCCCGCCAGGCGGAGCTGGAGAAGAAGTACGGGGTCACGCTCACCCTGGTGCACAACGACAAGGCCGAGGAGTGGAACAACGCGTACTCGCTCTGGCTGGCCCGCGAGCACTTCGCCCGCGGAGTGCTGCTGGTCAACGGGGACACCGTGCACCCGGTGAGCGTGGAGAAGACCCTGCTGGCCGAGCGTGGCCCGGGCATCCTGCTGGCCGTGGACACCCTCAAGCCGCTGGCCGAGGAGGAGATGAAGACCACCTTCGACGCCGCCGGCCAGCTCACCCGGATCACCAAGATCATGGACCCGGGCGAGGCGTACGGGGAGTACATCGGCGCGACACTGATCGAACCGCAGGTCGCCGACGCCCTCGCCGACGCGCTGGAGGCGACCTGGCGACGGGACCCGAACCTCTACTACGAGGACGGCTACCAGGAGTTCTCCGACCGGGGCGGGGAGGTGCGGGCGGCGCCGATTGGTGACGTCCCGTGGGTCGAGGTCGACAACCACGCCGACCTGGCCCGCGCGCGGGAGATCGCGTGCCGCTACTAGCTCGAAGCGTCCTCACCCCGCTGCACATCGACGTGCGACGCGGGGCGGTCGCCGATCTGGGCGCGATCCTGGCCGACGGGCGGATCTCCTCCGGGGGCGACGTCGCCGTGGTGGTCGGCCCGGGTCAGGGTGCCCAGATCGCGGAGCTGATCCGACCGTCACTGCGCTCGGCGGACGTGTTCACCGTCTCCGGCGGGACGCTGGACGCCGCCGACGACCTGGGTGGCGAACTCCGCGCCCGGTCCTACGACGCGGTGGTCGGCATCGGTGGCGGCAAGACCATCGACGTGGCCAAGTACGCGGCGACCCGCCGAGGGCTGCCGATGGTGTCGGTGGCGACCAGCCTCGCCAACGACGGGATCGCCTCCCCGGTGGCCAGCCTGATCACCGACGGGATCAAGGGCTCCTACGGCGTACACATCCCGATCGGGGTGATCGTCGATCTGGACTTCGTGGAGAGCGGCCCGGACCGGCACAACCGGGCCGGCATCGGCGACGTGATCAGCAACATCAGCGCGCTGGCCGACTGGGAGCTGTCCCGGCAGGTACGCGGTGAGCCGGTCGACGGGCTGGCCGCGTCGCTCTCGCGGGCGGGCGCCGAGGCGGTGCTCAACCACCCCGGCGACATGAGAGACGACGCATTCGTGATCGTCCTCGCCGAGGCGTTGATCTCCAGCGGTCTGGCGATGGCCGTCGACGGCACCAGCCGCCCGTGCAGCGGCGGCTGCCACGAGATCATGCACGCGGTCGACTCGCTCTTTCCGGGCACCGCCTCGCACGGCGAGCTGGCCGGGCTCGGAGCGCTGTTCTGCACCTGGCTGCGGGGAGATCTCCGCCGCTTCGGGGAGATGTCGGCCTGCCTGGCCCGGCACGGCCTGCCCCGGCTCCCCGCCGAGGTGGCGCTCACCGACGACCAGTTCATCGAGGCGGTGCAGTTCGCGCCGCGCACCCGGCCGGACCGGTACACCATCCTCGAACACCTGGCACTGTCGCCTACCGAGACCCGGGAGCGGCTGGCAGACTACGCCGGTGCAATCCGCGACCAGCTTGGCTGACCCCCGTCCCACCGTCGCCGACTTCCACCGGGTGAACCGGGGCGGCGGCCTGTTCAGCGAGTCGATCAGCCAGTGGCTGGGGGCCGTCTTCGCGCTCGTCGCCCAGCGGCTCGGGCTGCGACCCACCGCGTTGACGATCACCAACCTGGTGCTCGGTCTGGCCACCTCGGTCACCGTGGTGGCGCTCGCCGGCCCGGTCGCCGCCGGGGACGTACCGGCCTGGGTGGTCGGCCTGCTCGCCCTGATCGGCTGGCAGGTGGCGTACTCCCTGGACTGCGCGGACGGGCAGCTGGCCCGGGTGACCGGCCAGGGCAGCGCGGCCGGCGCGCGCGTCGACGTGCTCTGCGACGTGGCCGCGCAGATCGCCCTGGTGGCAGCGCTGGCCGCCACCGCCGTGGCGCAGGAGCCGGCCACGCCGACCTGGCTGGTGGCGGCCTTCGCGGGCACCTGGATGGTCAACCTGGTGACGTCGGTGATGCAGGCCGGCCCGAACGCGGCCAGCATGGTCACCTCGACCTCGCTGCCGGTGCGCCTGGTGAAGCTGGTCCGCGACTACGGCGCGGTGATCTTCGTGGCCGCGGTGGTGCTGGCCGTGGCCCCCGCGCTGGTTCTCTGGGTGATGGTCGCCTTCACCATCGTCAACGGCGGCTTCCTGCTGGCCAGCATCGCCTTCTCCGCCCGAGCCTCCTGGTAACGACTACCAACGCCTTCGCGCCGCCATCACGATCCCGAAGGTAGTTCGGTCCCGCCGTCCTGCGCGCGTTGTCGGCGGAGTTGTTCGAGGAGGGCGGTGTCGGCTTCGAGGTCGGGATGGTCGACCTGCTGATCGAGGTCGACCACGTGTTCGAGTTCCCGGATCGCCTGGTCCAGGTCACCATCAGCCTGGTGGACCATCGCGATGTTGTAGCGGGTGACGGCTTCGCCGGCCCGGTCGCCAACCTCCCGGCGGATGGGCAGGGCCTGGTGATAGTGGTCGAGGGCCCGCTGCTGATCCCCCAACCCTTGATACGTATGGCCGATGTTGTTCAGGGTGATGGCTTCACCGGCCCGGTCACCAACCTCCCGCCGGATGGGCAGGGCCTGGTGATAGTGGGCCAGGGCCCGCTGCCGATCCCCCAACCCGTCGTACACGCCTCCGATGTTGTTCAGGGTGACGGCTTCGCCGGCCCGGTCACCAACTTCCCGCCGGATGGGCAGGGCCTGCTGGTAGTAGTCGAGGGCCCGCTGCCAATCCCCCAACCCGTGATACGCGTGGCCGATGTTGTTCAGGGTGGTGGCTTCACCGGCCCGGTCACCAACTTTCCGCCGAATGGGCAGGGCCTGATGGAAGTGGGCCAGGGCCCGCCGCTGATCCCCCAACCTGTTGTACGCGCCGCCGATGTTGGTCAGGCTGGCGGCTTCACCGGCCCGGTCGCCGACTTCCCGCTGGATGGGCAGGGCCTCATGGAAGTGCTCCAAGGCCCGCTGCCAATCCCCCAACCTGTCGTACACGCTGCCGATGTTGTTCAGGGTGGCTGCTTCGTTGCCCCGGTCGCCGGTCTGTTGGTACATGGTGAGGGCCTGCTGAAAGTCCTCCAGGGCCGGCCGGGGCAAACCGGTCGACGACCGCGCCCAGCCACGTTGGTAGAGGGCGCGGGCATCCGGGCCGAGGGTCAGCGTCGCGGTGGCCATGGCCTCAACCGCTGCGAACCGCGAGGTACGCAGCCACACCCGACACACCCGGGCACCGGCATCGCGGGCGATCACCGGCTGCCAACCGGCGACAGCAAGCCGATGCACCTCCACAAGTCGGGCGACGGGGGTCGCCGCAGCGTGCGGGACGGGGCGTAATGGTGACGCTTCTCGATCCTCCATGCCGAATCCCCCTCGCTCTTCCCGCTGCTCCCGGCTGCCTGTCCGGCGTGTCCAGGGGTCGGACCGTGGCACACCAGCGGTGTACCGCGGTGGCACGGGTCGTCATTGTTCTTCCCACGATGGCCGGGGCTTGGTCAGCGAGTCGGAAACCCGTCAGTCGGGTTCACCGAGCGGTCCCGGGACGCGAATAAACGTACAGTGGCCGCCACAGTCCACCCGTTGATCGCCCGGCCCCGCTCAGGGATCCGCGGTCCCCGGCGGGCTTGACCAGGCGCATCAGGGGAGGGTGCGGGTGATGGGAAACGCCACAGTGGAGGTGTCCGGGGCGCAGGCCGCGCGCTGGGCGGCGGAGCTGCGGTCCGCGCTGATCGGGGCGATGGGGCCGGACGACAGCGTGTCGCCAGTGCAGGTGCAGCGGTCGGCCGAAATGGTGATCGCGGTCATCGGGCTGGTGTTCTCCGGGGTCGAGGTGGCCAAGACGATCGCCGAGTGGTGGAGCGCCCGCCGCCGGGAAGGCGCTGCGGTGACCGTGCTGCTGCCGGACGGCACCCGGATCGAGCTGGCCGAGGGCAGCCAGGCTCGGCTGGAGATCGCCATGCGGCAGGAAGGCACCGGGCCGCACTGAACTGACCGCCACGACGGGATGGGCAGATGGGCACCTTCGATCTGGAGGTCTTCGCGCAGACCTCGAACTACTACGAGCTGCGGCTGTCCGCCGACGGCGCGGCACCCCAGACCCGCCGCCTGGACCGGGCGGCGGTCGATGAGCTGATCACGCTGGTACAGCGTGACTACAGCAGTGACGCCAACGCACAGAAGGTGTACGGCGCGGTCCGGCTGGCTGAGCTGGGGGCGAGGCTGGCGGATTTCCTCGACGGCGACCAGCGGTGGCTGACCCCGATCCTGGCCCATCCTGCCGGGGCGGTGCTGCGGATCGCCGCCGAGGAGCGGTTGCGGCACCTGCCGTGGGAACTACTCGCCCGGGAGGGCACGTTCCTGACCGTGGCAGGGCGGGCACCGCTGTTGCCGGTTCGTGCGGTTGGCACCCACGCGGCACTGACCAGCCCGGTCACGCCGAACAACCGGCCGTTGCGGGTGTTGTTCATGGCAGCCTCGCCCGAAGGCGTCGAGCCGGTGCTCAACTTCGAGGCCGAGGAGGCGGCGATCCTCGCCGCGACCCGACGGACCGGCACCGACCTGGTGGTCGAGGAGAGCGGCACCCTGGAAGGGCTCCGGTTCCTGAGCCGCGCCTACGGGCCCGACCACTTCGATGTGCTGCATCTGAGCGGGCACGCCACCACCGACGGCGGGGAGCCGGTCTTCGTGGTGGAGGGTGAGTTCGGCGGGCGCGCCACGGCGACGGCCGACCAGATCGCCCAGGCGATGCAGGGACACTGGCCGCGACTGGTGTTCGTTTCCGGCTGCCTGACCGCTGACGCCCCCGGGGGTGGGGTGTTCCCCTCGATGAGCGAGAGCCTGGTCGACGCCGGCGCCCCTGCGGTGCTGGGCTGGGCGCTACCGGTGGGAGACGTCTCCGCCACCGATTTCGCCGCAGCTCTCTACCAGGCGCTGGCCGACGGCGGGTCGTTGGACCAGGCCGTCATCGAGGCTCGCCGTCACCTGTTCCACGACAGGAAGAGCAACTGCTGGCATCTGCTCCGGGTCTATGCCGACCGGTCCCCGCTGACGCCCCTGGTCACGCCGCTGCACACCCGGGGCCGCAGACAGTCGCAGGTGCGCGCCGCCGACCAGCAGTTCCTGGACCCGCAGACCCAACTGTCCCGGGTCGCGTCCCGCGCCGAGTTCGTCGGCCGGCGTCGACTCATCCAACGGTGCCTGCGTGCCCTCCGGCAACCCGCCGACACCCCCGGCGCGGCGCAGGGCCTGCTGCTGGCCGGCATGGGTGGGCTCGGCAAGAGCAGCCTCGCCTCCCGGCTCCTGGAACGCATGCCCATCCACCAGCATGTCGTCTGGTACGGCCAGGTCGACGCCATCAAGTTCCGCGAACTGACCAGCAAGATCCGCTTCGACAGCGTCGAGCAGTCCGAAGAGGCCGGCAAGATTCTCGACAACGAGCAGGTTCCGCTCCCGACCCGGCTGCGGCACCTGCTCGACGTCGACGGGCTCCTTGGTGGGACACCCTGCCTGTTCGTGTTCGACGACTTCGAGACCGGCAACCTCGACATCCGCGACGACGGCAGCCGGGTGCTCGCCCCGGCGATGGCCGAGATCCTGCCCGCCCTGCTCACCGCGATCCGCGACACCGGCAGCCCGAGCCGCGTGATCATCACCAGCCGCTACCGTTTCCCCACCCCGGCCGGCACCAGCGTCGCCGTCGAGGCTCTGGAGACCCTCAGCCCCGTCGAGCAGACCAAGAAGATCGCCATTCTGACCAACCTGCGCCCCGAATCCACCATCGACCCGGCCATCCGGGAGCGGGCGATCGAGGCCGCAGCGGGCAATCCCCGCCTGCTCGACTGGCTCAACCGGATCGTCGACGATCCCGCCCTCGACATCGATGGCCTGCTCACCGCCATCGAGAACGAGACCGACAGGTTCCGCCGCGAGACGGTGCTGGCCGACAACCTGCTCGACTCCCAGCCCCTCGAACTCCGCCGCATGCTCGCCAGGATCAACGTCGTCGAACTACCCGTACCCGCCGCCACCGTCCACGCAATGCACCAACACGCCGACGCCGATCGGCACCTCCAGCGGGCCGTCCAGCTCGGCCTGCTCGAAGAGGGCATCGACCCCGAAACCCGCCAGCCCCGCTACTACGTCTCCAACGTCCTGCACCCCCTCGTCCGCCCTTTGATCACCGACGACGAGTACATCGAGGCATGCGGCGCCGCCGCCCAGTCCCTCTATCAACTCTGGGTCCTCGACCCCGCCGGTTCCGATGGCCGCTGACCCGAGGAACCTCGCCCGCTGGGTCGAGGTGCACCGGCTTGCCGTCGCCGGTCGGCAGCCCTTGATCGCCCGAAACGTCGGTACCCAGGTGTGTCGGGTATGGTTGCGTACCTCGCGGTTCGCGGCGGTCGAGGCGATGGCCACCGCGACGCTGACCCTCGGCTCAGATGCCGGCGCCCTCTACCAACGTGGCTGGGCGCAGTCGGCGACCGGTCGGCCCTGGCCGGCACTGGAAGACTTTCAGCAGGTCCTGACCATGTACCAGCAGGCCGGCGACCGGGGCAACGAGGCCGTCACCCTGAACAACATCGGCCACGTGTACGACAGGTTGGGGGATCGGCAACGGGCCCTCCACCACTTCCACCAGGCTCTGCCCATCGAGCGGGAGGTCGGCGACCGGGCCGGCGAAGCCGTCACCCTCAGCAACATCGGCCACGTGCACACCGGTTTAGGGGATCGACAGCTGGCCCTCGACCACTACCACCAAGCCCTCTCCATCCAACGAGAAGTCGGCGACCGGGCCGGCGAAGCCGTCACCCTCAACAACATCGGTAACGTGTACGACGGGTTGAGGGATTGGCAGCGGGCCCTAGACCACTTCCACCAGGCCCTGCCCATTCAACGGGAAGTCGGCGACCGGGCAAGCGAAGCCGCCACCCTGAACAACATCGGCAGCGTGTACAACGGTTTGGGAGATCAGCAGCAGGCGCTGGACCACTTCCACCAGGCCCTGTCCATCCGACGAGAAGTCGGCGACCGGGCCGGCGAAGCCACCACCCTCAACAACATCGGCCAGGGGTACGACAGGTTGGGGGATCGACAGCGGGCCCTCGACCACTACCACCAGGCCCTCCCCATGACGCGGGAGGTCGGCGACCGGGCCGTCGAAGCCGTCATCCGCTACAACATCGCGCTGGTCCACCGAGCGGGCGGTGACCTGGACCAGGCGATCCGGGAACTCGAACACGTCGTCGACCTCGACCGGCAGGTCGAGCACCCCGACCTCGAAGCCGACACCGCCCTCCTCGAACAACTCCGCCAACAACGCGCCCTGGCCGACCCGACCAGGGGTCAGTGAGGGCGGGTCAGGCTCGCGTAGATGTCCAGGTGTCGCTTGATGACCACGTCGGGGTGGAACGTCTGCTCGTACCGCAGCCGGGCCGACGCGGAGAGCGCGGCGGCACCGGCCCGCGCGACCGGGAGCGCGGCGGACAACGCGGCCGCTTCCGGCGGGACCACCCAGCCGGCGGTGCCGGTGACCAGGCCGGCCGGCACCGCCGGCGGACCTGCCGGTGGCGGGGCATGGCCGGCGACGGCGGAGGCGACCTCGGCGGGCCCGGTGCCGGCGGGCTCGTGCGGGGCGTCGGCCCCGACCAGGTACGGGATGCCGCCCAACGCCGTCCCGAGGACGGGTCGGCCGCTCGCCAACGCCTCGATGATCACGGTGGGCAGCACGTCGTGCCACATCGCGGCGGCGATCACCACCGCGCTCGCCTCGACCGCCGCCTGCACACCGGCCCGGTCGAGTTGACCGAGGTAGACCACGTCGGGTCGCTCGGCGGCGGCTGCCTCCACCAGCGGGCGCAGCTCGCCGTCACCGGCCACCCGGAGCGTGCCCAGCGAACCCACCGGGTGCCGACGCCAGGCGTCCAGCAGCAGGTCGACGCCCTTCTCCGGGGAGAGCCGGGCCATGTAGAGGAACCCGTCGCCCAGCGGCGCAGGCCGACCCGGGTCGGGGATGGCGTTCGGCTTCACCACGATGCGTTCGTCCGGAATGCCGTAGTCGCGGAGGTGATCGGCGATGGCCGAGGTGAGCGCGATGTACCGATCCACCGAGCGCCAGGTGCCCCGGTGCACGGCCAGGGTGGTCGCCATCAGCGCGCTCTGCACGGCCGAGTCGCGGTAGCAGCGGTGCTTGATCGCGGGCACACCCAGGGCCCGGCCCTTGCAGTCCTGGCAGATCACGCCATCGCGGAAGTAGATCCCCGACGAGCAGACCTGCCGGTAGTTGTGCACCGTCTGCACCACCGGCACGCCGTGCCGGTGCGCGGTCCGCACCACCCAGGGCGAGATCAGGGGGTACGGGTTGTGCAGGTGCAGAACGTCCGGTCGGTGCTCGGTGAGCAGGCGGCTCAGGTCGTGTTGGGCGCGCGGTGCCCAGATCGGCGAGATCGGCAGCAGGGCCTTCGCCGACTTCGACATCGACGGGATCTCGTCCGAACTGCGAATGAAGGGCAGCACCTCGACGCCAGCGGCGGTGAGCTGGGCGATCTCCGAGTCGACGATCGTGTTCTCACCCGAGGGCTGGGCTTCCCGGTACCGGTTGTGTGCCACCACGATTCTCACGGGAAAGAAGGCTACCGTTGTGTCGTGCCCGAACTACCGGAGGTTGAGGCGCTCGCGGGTTACCTGCGTCAGCGCGCGGTGGGGCGGCGCGTCGATCGGTTGGAGATCGCCGCGATCAGCGCCCTGAAGACGTACGAGCCGGCACCGACCGAGGTCGCCGGCCGGGCGGTGGTCGACGCCAGTCGGCACGGAAAGTTCCTCGACGTCCTCTTCGAGGGCAACCTGCACCTGGTGGTGCATTTGGCGCGGGCGGGGTGGCTGCACTACCGGGAGGCGTTCCCCGCCACCACCCCGCTGCGTCCGGGCAAGGGCCCGATCGCGGTGCGGGTACGCCTGGATGACGGTTCCGGCTTCGACCTCACCGAGGCCGGCACCCAGAAGAAGCTGGCCGCTTACCTGGTCACCGACCTCGCGACGGTCCCCGGGGTGGCCAAGCTGGGCCCGGACGCGCTCGCCGCGGATCTGCCGCTGTTCGCCGAGCGGCTGCGGAGCAGGCGGGGGCAGGTCAAGGGGGTGCTGACCGACCAGTCGGTGCTGTCCGGGGTGGGCAACGCGTACTCCGACGAGATTTTGCACGCCGCGAAGCTGTCCCCGTTCGCGATCACCGATCGGCTCACCGACGCCCAGATCGCCACCCTGCACGCCGCCACCCGGCAGGTCCTCGGCGACGCTGTCGAGCGGTCCCTCGGTCAGCGGGCCGCCGAGCTCAAGGGCGAGAAGCGTTCCGGGCTGAAGGTGCACGCCCGCACCGGTCTGCCCTGCCCGGTCTGCGGGGACACCGTGCGCGAGGTGTCGTTCGCCGACTCCAGCCTCCAGTACTGCCCCACCTGCCAGACCGGCGGCAAACCGCTCGCTGACCGTCGGTTGTCTCGCCTCGTACGGTGAGTAATTGCACTTCAGGACTACGGAGTGGAATCTTCCTCGTTGAGCGGAAGCTCCGGTCCGCCCTTCTCGCCACGCGCGCATCCATCGGTATAGTGGCCCGGTCCCCGGCTTCTGAAATGGTGCGGAGCCGGCCAGATCCCGCCAGCACCGGCGGTCGCCAATCTCTTTCGGGGCGACGACCGGTCGGGGCCCGCGTGGGAGACTGGGACGGTGGGCGACCCGGGCCTTCACGCCGAGTGAGCGGCCCGTGTCATGCGGGAGGACATGGGTGAGGTGACGGCAAGCCTCCAGCGCCCGGTAACCAACGAAGGCCGGAGCAGACTCGTGCGGCACGTCGACAGCTTCGAGATCCAGCCGCCGACGCCGCCGTCCCACAACGGCGTCCCTCGGTCGGCGTGGACGAGGGCGCGACGCCGTGTCTCCCGCTGGCACCGCCCCTACATCGCGACCCTGTTGCTGCTCGACTTCGGCGCGGCGGCGTTCGCCAGCTGGATCGCGATCCAGCTCTTCGACCAGGCCGCCTCCGGGTTCTCCGGCACCCAGCAGGACCCGACCTGGTTCCACACCGTGTCCTACCTGCTGCTGCCGCTGGGCTGGGTGGTGATCCTCTGGAGCAACCGGGCCTACGACCGGCGCTACCTGGGGCTCGGCCCGGACGAGTTCAAGCGGGTGATCCGGGCATCGGTGACGGTGGCCGCGAGCGTCTCCTTCCTCGCCTTCTCCACCGTCACCCAGCTCTCCCGGTTCACCGTGGGCACGGCGCTGGTCGGCGCGACGCTGTTGATCCTGTGGGGGCGTTTCGTCGCCCGGTGGGCGCTGCACTACATCCGGCGGCGGGCCGGTCAGGCCGCGCACCGGATGGTGCTGGTGGGCACCCTGCCGGAATGCCTGGAGGTCTACGCGGCGGTCACCCGCAGCCCGGCCGCCGGGCTGATGCCCGTCGCCATCCACATCACCGACGGGTACGCGGCGGCCCGAGGCATGCCCACCCCGGTTCCGGTGTACGCCGGACGCGACGTCCTGGCCCTGGTCCGTGAGGTCGGTGGGGACACCATCGCCGTCTGCGGGTCGGCCAGCGCGGAGCCGGGCGAGTTGCGCCGGCTGGCCTGGCAGTTGGAGGGCTCCGGCGTCGACCTGGTGGTCGCCCCGCAGCTCACCGACATCGCCGGCCCTCGGGTGCACATCCGGCCGATCGAGGGTCTGCCGCTGCTGCACGTCGAGGAGCCGACCCTCTCCGGGCCGGCGCTGCTGGCCAAGAACCTGATGGACCGGGTCGCCGCCGGTCTCGGCCTGCTGCTGCTGATCCCGCTCTTCCTGGCCATCGCCGTGGCGATCCGGATCTCCGACCCCGGGCCGGTCTTCTTCCGCCAGCCCCGGGTGGGGCACGAGGGGCGCACGTTCCGGGTGTGGAAGTTCCGGACCATGTACGTCAACGCCGAGGACCGGCTGGCCAGCCTGGTCGACCGCAACGAGACCGACGGCATGCTCTTCAAGATGAAGGAGGACCCTCGGGTCTTCCCGGTCGGTCGTTTCCTGCGGGCCACCTCGCTTGACGAGCTGCCGCAGCTGATCAACGTGCTGTGGGGCGAGATGTCGCTGGTCGGGCCCCGCCCGCTACCGGCGGACGACGGTGACTTCCTGGGTGACGTGCGGCGCCGGCTGCTGGTCCGCCCCGGCATGACCGGGCTGTGGCAGGTCTCCGGCCGCTCCGACCTGTCCTGGGACGAGTCGGTCCGACTGGACCTCTACTACGTCGACAACTGGTCGCTCGCGTACGACCTGAGCATCCTGTGGCGCACCGTCGGGGTGGTGCTCGCCCGCAAGGGCGCGTACTAGAGGGTTGGCGCGCAGGCTCGCAGGGGCGAGGATCGCTGCGTGGCTGCCAACCTCTCCGCCGTGGTCGGCGTCGTCTCACTCGTCACCGCGCTGACCGCGGCCCTGCTGGCGGTGCTGCGACTGCGGGCCCGCCGTGGCATCGCCACCGCCACCCAGCGGGCCACCTACGAGGTGCTGCACACCGCCGGCCTGGCCGCCGAGCCGCTGCGGGCGGGGTTGAGCGAGGCGGGCGCGGCGAAGGCCGTACGGCATCTGCGGGCGCTGGTGGGCGCGGTCGGGCTGGCGCTCGCCGACGCCGACCGGCTGCTGGCCCTCGACGGGCGTGGCACACACCACGGGGAGCAACTGCTCGCGGCGGCCCAGCGGACCGTGGGCAGCGGCCGCTCGACGGTGCTGGGTGAGCAGGAACTGCACTGCGACCGGGTCGACTGCCCGGTCCGCGGGGCCGTGGTCGCACCGTTGCTGGGGGCCGACGGCCGGGTGGTGGGCGCGCTGGTGGCGGTCGCCGACAGCCCGCCGCCCCCGGGGTTGGTGCAGGCCACCCTGGAGACGGCGCACTGGGCCGGTAACCAGTTGGCCCTGGCCGAGCTGGACTCGTCGCGGGAGCGGCTGGCCCGCGCCGAGATCCGGGCGTTGCGGGCGCAGATCAGCCCGCACTTCATCTACAACGCGCTGACCGCCATCGGGTCGTTCGTCCGCACCGACCCGGAGCGGGCCCGGGAGCTGATCCTGGAGTTCGCGGAGTTCACCAGGTACTCGTTCCGGGCGCACGGGGAGTTCACCACGCTGGCCGAGGAGCTGCGCTCGATCGACCGCTACCTGACCATCGAGCGGGCCCGGTTCGGTGACCGGTTGCAGGTGCGGTTGCAGATCGCCCCGGAGGTGCTGCCGGTGACGCTGCCGTTCCTCTGCCTCCAGCCGCTGGTGGAGAACGCGGTTCGCCACGGGTTGTCCCGCAAGCCGGGCACGGGCATGGTGAGCATCGAGGCCCGGGACGCGGGCGCCGAATGCCACATCACGGTGGAGGACGACGGAGTGGGAATGGATCCGACCACGCTGACCGCCGGCATCGCCGAGCTGGCCCACGGGACCGGCGACCCCGGCGAGGACACGGGCCAGCACGTCGGTCTCTCCAACGTCGATGAGCGGTTGCGTTCGGTCTTCGGGGACCGGTTCGGCCTGGTCGTGGAGACCGGGTTGGGCTCGGGCACGAAGGTGAGCATGCGGGTGCCGAAGTTCCACCCCGGCGTGCGGGCAGGGTCGTGAGCGAGCGGACCGGGACGGCTGCGGTGAACGCGTCCGGTTTCCTGCGCGTCCTCGCGGTGGACGACGAGCCGCCCGCGCTCGACGAGCTGGCGTACCACCTGCGGGCCGACCCCCGGGTGGCCCGCCTGCACACGGCCGGGGACGCCACCGAGGCGCTGCGGTTGCTGCGCGACGGCGACGTGGACGTGGTCTTCCTGGACATCCGGATGCCCGGCCTGGACGGCATGGAGCTGGCCCGGGTGCTGCGCCGCTTCGCCCGGCCACCGGCGATCGTGTTCGTCACCGCGTACGACGACGGCGCGGTGGACGCCTTCGACCTGGGCGCCACCGACTACGTGCGGAAACCGGTGCGCGCCGATCGGCTGGCCGAGTCGCTGCGCCGGGTGATCGGCTCGCGGGTGGTGCCGTCGCACCCGGCGGCAATGGCCCGCGCGGAGGAGGACCCGACCATCCCCATCGAGCTGGCCGGCACCACCCGGATGCTGCCCCGCTCGGCAGTGCGGTGGGTGGAGGCGCAGGGGGACTACGCACGATTGCACACCGCCGAGGGGTCGCACCTGGTGCGGGTCTCGCTGGCCACGCTCGCGGAACGCTGGGCCGATGCCGGCTTCGTCCGGGTGCACCGGTCGTACCTGGTGCAGTTGAAGTTGATCGCGGAGTTGCGGTTGGTGAACTCCGGCTACGTGGTGGTGATCGACTCGACCGAGCTGCCGGTGAGCCGGCGGCACACCCGGGAGCTGAAGGACAAGCTGGTCAGGGCCGCGAAGCAGGATTGGAGTCGCTGAGCCGGGAATGGCAGCAGCCCTACCGTACGTTGTACGCTAGTCCGTACGACTTCCGGGAGGCCGCCGTGACCGTGACCCCGTTCGACGCCGCATCCGAATTCGACAGCCAACTCGACCGACTGGTGCACCTCGGTTACCCCGCCCTCGGCGGGCTGACCGAGAGCGCCTTCCGCGACCTGGTCGCGCCACTGCGGGCCAGGGCGGTCGAGGGGGCCACCGGGCTGCCCGCCCCCACCGACGCCCGGGTGCCGTTCCTCCTGGTCATCACCCGGGACCTGATCGGTGTGCCGGAACGGGTGGCGCGCACCACCCTGGCCGGCAAGCGCAAGCCCGGCGTCATCGACCGGAACTACGCCGAGGGTGATCTGCCCCGCTTCGACCCGATCAAGGAGTTGGAGGTGCCGGCCGGCCCGGCGTACCTGCTCTTCGACGTCGACCGGGGCGAGGAGTTCCGCAATCTCGCCCCGGCCACGGCCATGGAGGGGATCACCGCTCAGGGCCGGCTGCCGCTCAGCATCGACGAGGGGCTCGCCTTCATCACGCTGCACCCGGCCGCACTGGCGAGCAACCGGTGCTTCTCGCTGGTCGGCTCCCGCTGCGGCGACAAGCGGGTGCCGGCGCTGTGGATCAGCCAGGGCGCACCCAAGCTCGGCTGGTGCTGGTACGGCAACCCGCACACCTGGCTCGGCTCCGCCTCGGCCCGACCGGAGCGCATCGGCCTGGACTGACCACCGTGATCCGTGCCCGGTCGACGGGGCCGGTGGCAGTTCACCGGCCCCGTCGCACGTCCGGCGGCGCTCAGTCCGGGAGCGGTAGGCGCGTCCAGGACGTGCCGTCGGCGGTCAACTGCACGTGGTCCGCACCGCCAGTCGTCATGTCGTCCCGGCCGTAGAGCCAGGCGTACCCGGGCGCGGCACCGACGCCCCCGTCGCGTCGGTCGTACTCACGGATCTTCTTGAAGTGTCGACCGGCATCCAGGCCGATCATGGCCGTGGACGTGTTGCCGGAGGTCTCCATGTTTCCCGCCTGGGCGAGCAGCAGGGTCCCGTCCGAGCCGACGACGAGGAACCGGGTCTCCAGCGAGTTGGGCAGGTCGGTGCCCATGTCCGCCCACGTTCGGCCACCGTCCGTGGTACGCAGCAACTGCGACGTGCCCTCGACCTCCATCGGCCCGGCACCGGGCGGTGGTGGCGGCGCGATCAACAGGTACGCCTCCTGCGCGCTGACCCCTGCCACCGCGATCACGTTCGCTCCCACGGGCGGCTGCCAGGTGTTCCAGGTGGCTCCCCGGTCCGCGCTCCGCGCGACCACCATGACGCCGATGTCACCCGGCCAGTAGGTGACCCAGATTGTGCCGTCCGCACTCGGATAGATACTGGCGGGCGGGTACGGCGACGGCTGCTTGCCTTTCAGCCGGTACACCGTCCCCGTCGACGAGACCGCCAACGGTTCACGGAGCGCCCCACAGCCCCGGCCCCACTGGCAGAAGACCGGCTGCGCGCTCGCCGGGAAGGACCGCACCGTCACCATGGCCTGCTCCGCGTCGGCCCAGGTGCGGCCGTAGTCGGTGGAGAGCCGGAGCTGGTCACCATCCCGGATCAGGTAGGAACGCTGACTCAGCACCGAGAACTCCGGGTTGCTCCGCGGATTTCCCTCCCCATCCGATCCGCACTGGTTGGTGGTGCGATAACGGGTCGTCTCGTCATCGGTCCAGCTCTGCCCGCCATCGTCGGTGTGCCGGAACCGCACAGTGAAGCAACCCTCGTCGGCGTCCCACACTCCCGCGACGACGGCCGACTCCGGCCCGGTCAGGAAGAACTCGCCGCCACGGTCCGGCTTGACCGGCGGCTGGTCCGGACCGGTCCACCCACCCCGGCCGGCGTCGCCGAGCAGTGGCGACACCGCCACGCCGGCCAGAGCGACAACCAGAACGAGCGCCATCCCGCTGGCACGCCGGTGACGGCGGGCTCGCGCTGCCGCCCGCAGGTCGTCCAGGGGTGGCTGGCGAACCGCGTCGGCGACGGTGTCGACGTCGAACCCGGTGAACTCACGCTCGGACATCGATCCTCCCGATGTTCATGCTCTCGCTGATCTCTGGGTCCGTGAGCAGCGCCGCCAGCGCCTTTCGGCCCCGGGACAACCGGGACTTCACAGTGCCCGGCGAAACGCCGAGGGTCGCCGCCACCTCGTCGATCGGCAGGTCGACCAGGTAGTGCAGGGCCAACGCGTGCCGCTGCCCCTGCGGAAGACCCCGCAGTGCGGCCAGCAGCGCCAGATGCTCCGGCGCACGGTCGGCGACCGCCGGCGGAGGGCCGATCCGACGCAGCAGCCCGTCCAGCACGCGCCGTCGCCGGTGGCGACTGCGGGCGACGTTCACCGCGACCCGGCGCAGCCACGCCTCCGGATTGTCGAGGCGGGTGAACCGACCGGGCTTCACCAGAGCCCGGGTGAACGCCTCCTGAACCGCCTCCTGGGCCTCGTTCAGGTCTCCGGTCATCGCATAGAGCTGAACCACCAGGCGTTGGAAGCAGCTGCCGTACAGCTCGGAGATCACATCACTGTCGGACACCGTCACCCCCTTTCTCACCTGTCCCACTCCTGGGCGGGGGAAAAGGTTCCGAGTCGAGGTCGTCCACAACGAGTCTCGGGAGTTGCCACACGCCAGCGGGGGTGGTCCCGGGAGTTATCCACAGGCGTGAGGCGTTCTCCACAGGTTATGCACACTGATCTCCACGGGCGCTCGTCCTGGACGGATGAACAGGTGCGTAGATCTACCCGACTGGATCTCCTGGAAGGCATCGTCGGTGACCTATCCTCCTGATGCCGATTCCGTACGGGGCGCAGGGTCGGTGTGGGCGGAGCCTGCTCATCGCGCCCCACCGCCCTCACATTGGGACATCGATGCAGCTATTCCCAGCCCGCCGTGCCCTGCTGGCCGGCGCCGTCGTCGCAGCGCTCGTGCTGCCCGGCGCCACACCGGCCCAGGCCGCGGCGACGGGCGCGGTCAGCGGACGACTGACCACCAGCGCAGGAGCACCCGCCGCCGAGGTCCTGGTTCAGATCTACCCGGCCGACGACTACGAGAGCGTCGGCTACACCAACACCGACGCTGACGGCAACTACACCGTCGACGGGCTGCCGGCCGGCTCGTACCGGGTGGGCTACTTCCCCTGGTTGCGTCCCGAGCAGTATTACCACCAGAAATCGCAGATGTCGGACGCCGAATCAGTGACGGTCGCGGCGGGGGCCACCACCACCGTGGATGAGCAACTCTTCGACACCGGCACCATCAACGGTCGGCTCGTCGACGCCTACGGTCGGCCTGCGCCGAGCGTCAGCATCAGCGCCAACGAGATCGACACGTATGGCTGGGCCGGGGCACTCACCGACGAGGACGGCCGGTTCACCATCAACGCGCTGCCTGGCCGCTACCGGGTGAGCTTCAACCCGATCGAGGGGTCCTACCAGACCCAGTACGTCCCCGGAAAGCTCGACGAGGACGGCGCCAGCGTCTTCGAGGTCAAGGCGGACGCGGCCACCGAGGTGAACGAGACGGTGCTGCCGGTCGGCAGCCTCACCGGCCGGTTCACCACCGCGAGCGGCGCACCCCTCGCCGACGCCGAGGTCTCCATCACCACCGCGAACTCCTACGGCGGGGCGTGGACGCAGACCGACCCGAACGGCGAGTTCAGCGTCGAGGTTCTCCAAGGCCCGTACAAGGTGGGCGTCTCCACGGGCGACCGGCAGCAGTACTACCGGGGCAAGCTCACCCCGGAGGCGGCCGACGTGGTCCAGGTCCGGGGCGGGCAGCAGACGACCATCACGGACAGCCTGCTCGGCACCGGCTCGATCACCGTCAACGCCGTCGATTCGATCACCGGCGCTCCGGTGGCCAACTTCTGCGCTCAGTCGGCGTGCAGCAACGGCACCGGCACCGTCACCGTGAGCGATCTGCCGCAGGGCCAGCACGACATCTTCCTGTACGCCCCGGACGGCCACTACTTCTCCCGCCAGCTCGACGGGGTACGGGTGAGGGCCGACAGGACCACCACACTGACGGTGAAGCTGCGGCCCGGCGCGGTCATCAGCACCACCATCGTCGACCGGCAGAGCGGCGCACCGCTGTCGGACGTCTGCCTGGACGCGTTCCTGCCCAAGCAGGCCACCCTGCGCGACAACGTCGGCGAGTGCAGCGACCGCAACGGCCGAGTCCAGGTGGGCCCGCTCGCGGCCGGCAGTTACAAGCTCTTCGCGACGCCGCAGAGCAGGTCCTACGGTCGTCAGTGGGTCGGTGCCGAGGGCGGCACCGGAGACGAGCGACAGGCAGTCACCGTGGTCGCCACCGTCGGGCAGGTCGCGACCGGCCCGCAGGTCAAGGTGGACCGGGCTGGAAAGGTCACCGGCGCGGTCACCGACGGTGCCGGCAAGCCGCTGGCCAACATCGACGTGTCGGTGCTGACCGGGCACCCCGGCCTCGGGGTCCAGGACGCCACCACCAACGAGCGCGGCGTCTACACCATTGAACGACTCGGCCCGTACGCCTGGCCGTTGGTGTTCGCCGGGCACCCGTACGCGAACGAGTGGTCCGGCGACAAGCGCAGCCGGTTCACCGCCACGCCAGTGACGGTGACCGCCGGTGCGACCGCCACCCACAACACCCAACTCGATCAGGGCGTCGGGCTGACCGGCACCTTCCGTACGCCCGACGGCACTCCGTTCACCGGCGGTTTCGTCGTCGCCCGCAGCGCCGACACCGGCGACATCGCGGGCAGCGGCTGGATCACCGAGGGTCGCTTCGAGGCCCGGCTCAAGGGGCCGCAACGGATCTTCTTCACCTACGAGGCATCCCTCGGCGAGGGTCAGCAGGTCAGCGGTCGATACCTGGTGACCCAGCCGGACGGCAGCCGGAAGCTGGCGCTCTACACCGTCCCGACCAGTGGCAGCACGTCCGTGGACCTGGTCGTACCGGTCGACTGACGGTTGGGTGCGGCGGGGCCGGTGGCATCGTGCCACCGGCCCCGCTGCGCATCCGCGTGCGCCTGCGGCGACGGGTCGGAAGATGTCGGCCAGTCGGCATGATCCCCGAGTTGTCCGCAGGCGTGAGCCGTTCTCCACAGGTTGTTCACAACGCCACCCACTGATCTCCACGGCCGCTCCCTACAGTCAGAACCCATGAAAGAGCGCCGGGTACTGGTGGTCGAGGACGAACGGACCATCGCCGAGTCCATCGCGGCCCGACTGCGGGCCGAGGGTTTCACGGTGGAGATCGCGGCGGACGGGCCCAGCGCGGTCGCGCAGTTCCACGCCGGACAGCCTGATCTCGTCGTCCTCGACGTGATGCTGCCGGGCTTCGACGGACTGGAAGTGTGCCGCCGGATCCAGGCCGACCGGCCGGTGCCGGTGCTGATGCTCACCGCGCGGGACGACGAGACCGACCTGCTGGTAGGGCTGGCGGTCGGCGCGGACGACTACCTCACCAAGCCGTTCTCGATGCGGGAGCTCGCCGCCCGGGTGCATGTCCTGCTGCGTCGGATGGAGCGGGCCGCCGCCACTCCGGCGCCGCCGGCCATCCGCCTCGGCGACATCGAGATCAACCAGGCCGAGCGACGGGTACGCCGGGCCGGGGCGGACGTGCACCTCACCCCCACCGAGTTCGACCTGCTGGTCCACCTCGCGGGACGACCCCGCACGGTGCTCCCCCGGGAACGGTTGCTGGCCGACGTCTGGGGATGGGTCGACGGGAGCGGCACCCGCACCGTGGACAGCCACATCAAGGCGCTGCGCCGAAAGCTCGGGGCCGACCTGATCCGGACCGTCCACGGCATCGGGTACGCCCTGGAGATGCCCGCGTGATCGGCCGCGCGTTCGACTGGTTGGAACGGGTGCTACCGCGTCCACTGGATCCCGTCCGCTCGATCAAGATGAAGCTCGGCGTCCTGCTGGTCGCGTCCTGGGCCGTCGCCATCGGCTACTTCTGGTACGGCATCGGTTGGCTCCCGCCCGGCACGGCGGTCACCAGCATCTGCATCGCGCTGGTGACCTCGCAGGTGCTCGCCCACGGGATGACGTCGCCGCTGCGCGAGATGACGGCGGCCGCCGGCGCGATGGCCCGGGGCGACTACACCCGACGGGTACGCGCGACCTCCCGGGACGAGGTCGGTGAGCTGGCTCAGGCCTTCAACAAGATGGCCGAGGACCTGCACGCCGCCGACCAGCGCCGACGTGAACTGATCGCGAACGTCTCGCACGAGCTGCGGACGCCGATCACCGCGTTGCAGGGCGTGCTGGAGAACATGGTGGACGGGGTGGCCGACCCCGAGCCGGCCGCGCTGCGTTCGGCGCTGGCCCAGACCGAGCGGCTCGGACACCTCGTCGCCGACCTGCTCGACCTGTCCCGACTCGACGCCGGGGTGGTGCCGCTGCGGCGAGTACGCATCGACGTGTGGGACTTCCTCGACGAGGCGGTGGAGCACGCCACCGCCAGCGCGTCCGGGGCCGGTCTGGACGTGCGTTTCCAGCTCCGGGACCTGGCGACTCCGCTGACGGTCCACGCGGACCCGTGGCGGCTGCACCAGGTCTTCGCGAACCTCCTCGACAACGCGGCTCGACACAGCCCACCCGGCGGCACGGTACGGGTGTGCGCCGAGGAACACGGCGACCATCTCCGCTTCGAGGTGAGCGACGAGGGCCAGGGCATTCCGCCGGAGGAGCGTTCCCGGGTGTTCGAGCGGTTCACCCGCGGCGACCGGTCGGCCGGCGGCGGGACCGGGCTCGGCCTGGCCATCGCCCGGTGGGTCGTCGAACTGCACGGCGGTCGGATCGGTGTCCTCGATCCGATCGGACCGAACCGGGATGGTCGGCCCGGTTGCCGCATCCAGGTCACCATCCCGTGCGACGGGCCATACCGAGAAGAGGCAGCATGACCAGCCCTGGCGGCACCCCTGTCCCGGCCACCGGGCCGACCGGTCCGGCGCAGGTCGCCCCGACCGTCAGGCCCTCTCCGGCCGCACCGCCGCCGCACGGTCGGCCCCAGGCGGCTCCGGCCGCGCCGCTCCTGCCCCGGCCACCATCGATGATCGCGCGGCGCTGGCCGGGTCCGTCCGGCGACGCGGGTCCACTGGTGCTGGCGGCGTCGACGGCCGCGGCGGTCGTCGGCGCCTCGGTGCTCACGATGGTTCGTCCGGGCCTCGGCTGGCTGGTCGCCGCGTTGGCCGGCACGGCCGCCCTCGGCACCGCCGCCGCCGTCAGGTCCCGGACGCCCTCCCCGGTTGCGGCCCACACCGAGCCGACCGAGCCCGGCACCGCAACCAGTACCGAGCCCGGCACCGCGACCAGTGCCGCAGCCGGCACCGCAACCAGGGCCGCGACCGGTGCCGCAACCGGTGGCGCAGCCGGCGCCGAGCCCGCCCGTCCCGGTGCCACGGGGGCACCGGGGCGGGTGGCGCAGGCCGCCTGGGCTGCCGCGACGGTCGCGGTGATCGCCGTCGGCACGTTCCGGGCCGCCGGTTGGCTCTTCGCGCTGTGCCTGATCGCAGCGGTGGGGACCGGCACACTGGCGGTGACCGGCGGCCGAAGCCCGATCGGAATGCTGGTCGCCGTGACCCTGCCACCCGCCGCGACGGCACGGGCGCTCCCATGGGCGGTACGCGGAGTGCGCGCCAACCGCTCGTCGGAGTCGGGCATCGGGTTCGGACGCATCGCGACCAGCCTGGCGGTGTCCGCCGTCCTGCTGACGCTGTTCGGGTTGCTCTTCTCCTCCGCCGACGCGGTCTTCGCCAACCTGGTCGGCGGTCTGCTGCCGGACATCGCGCCGGCCGGTGTGATCGGTTGGCTGCTGCGGCTGATCCTGATCGGCGGTGGTCTGCTCGGCGGCGCATACCTGGTCACCCGCCCACCCGACCTGGAGGGTCTGCGACCGGCGTCGTCACGGCCGGCCCACCGGCTGGAGTGGACCCTCCCGCTGGTGTTGCTCGACGTCCTCTTCGCCGCTTTCGTGCTGGTCCAGCTGACAGTGTTGTTCGGCGGGGCAGGGCACGTGCTGCGGACGTCCGGGCTCACCTACGCCGAGTACGCCCGCGGTGGGTTCTGGCAACTGCTCGCCGTCACCGCACTCACCCTGCTGGTGATCGCGATCGCCGCCCGCCGGGCACCGAAGGCCACCCGGGGGGACCGGCTGCTGGTCCGCGTACTGCTCGGCACGCTCACCGCGCTCAGTCTGGTGATCGTCGCCTCGGCGCTCTACCGGATGCAGGTCTACGCCGACGCGTACGGGGCCACCCGGCTGCGGCTCGTCGTGTCGACAGTCGAGCTGTGGCTCGGGCTGCTCTTCGTCCTGGTCGGGGTTGCCGTGGCGCGGTTTCGCGCCGAATGGCTCCCTCGGCTGGTGGTCGGCACCGCCGTGCTGGCGCTGCTCGGGTTGGCCCTGATCAACCCGGATCGCCTGATCGCCGAGCGGAACGTCGACCGCTACCTGGAGACCGGCCGGTTGGACGTCAGCTACCTGTCCGGGCTGTCGGCCGACGCCGTACCGGCCCTGGATCGGCTGCCCGAGCCGATGCGGTCCTGCGCGCTGGGGCAGATCGCCGCCGAGCTGCCCCGGGACGGCTTCTGGGCGACGAACCTCGGCAGGGAACGCGCCCGGCGGGTTCTCGACACGACCCCGGTGAGCGCCAGCGTGACCGACTGCCTCGGGTTGCCACGCTGGTGAGCATGAACGCTTGACAATCGCGTAGGGCGGGCGAGACTGCCGGGGTGGCCAAGCAACTCCCCGACGTGGGGTCGAGCGGTGCGGTGCCGCCGCCCCGGCGGTCCCGGATCGTGCTGGCCGAGATCACCAGGCAGGACACCCGCGCCGAGCGGACCCGCGCCGAGCTGGCCCAGCAGACCCAGGTCGGCGAGGCGCTGGTCCGTGGCCTGGTCCGGGCCCAACTCGCGTTGGCGCTGCGGCTGTCCCTGGTGGTGGCCATCGGGTTGGGCGGGCTGCCCTGGCTGTTCGCGATCGCGCCCTCACTCGGCCGGACCACTGTCGCCGGCGTCAACCTGCCGTGGCTGCTGCTCGGGGTGGCCTCCTTTCCGTTCCTGATCGCCGTGGGCTGGGCGTACGTGCGGCTGGCCGAGCGCAACGAGCAGGACTTCACCGACCTGGTGCAACGGCCGGAGCGCTGAGTGGGCAACGACTTCGTGGTCCCGGCCATCGTCGCGGTCACCCTGGTCACCGTCGGGATCGGCTTCTACGGGCTGCGGTTGGCGCGGACCACGTCCGACTTCCTGGTGGCGTCCAGGGCGATCAGTCCGACCTGGAACGCCGCCGCCATCGGCGGGGAGTACCTGTCGGCGGCGAGCTTCCTCGGCATCGCGGGGCTGGTCCTCAAGTACGGCGTGGACGTGCTCTGGTACCCGGTCGGTTTCGCCGCCGGCTACCTGGCCCTGCTGCTCTTCGTCGCCGCGCCGTTGCGCCGCTCCGGGGCGTTCACCCTGCCCGACTTCTGCGAGTTGCGGCTGGGCTCGCGTCGACTCCGCATCCTGGCCACCGCCTTCGTGATCTTCATCGGTTGGCTGTACCTGGTGCCGCAGCTCCAGGGGGCCGGGCTGACCCTGGCCACGGTGGCCGGCTCCCCGTACCCTCTCGGCGCCCTGCTGGTAGCGGCCGTGGTCACCGCGAACGTGGCGCTGGGCGGCATGCGCGCGATCACCTTCGTGCAGGCGTTCCAGTACTGGCTCAAGCTGACAGCTCTCGCCGTACCGGTGATCTTCCTGGCCCTGCAGTGGCAGGCCGACGGCCGCCCGGCGGTGACCCCGCCCGACGGGCCGACGTTCCGGACCGCGACCACCGTCGTGGTCGAGCACCGCGCGGCCCTCACCCTGCCCGACGGTGACATCCGGGAGGTACGCCCCGGCGACGAGCTGACCTTCGCTGCCGGTGATCCGGTGCCGGACGTCTCCGGGGTGGCGACCGACGCCAACGACTGGCTGCTGCCCAGCGCCGCCGGTGACGACGACCGGGGCCTGTTCGCCACGTACTCGCTGATCCTGGCCACTTTCCTGGGCACCATGGGCCTGCCGCACGTGCTGGTGCGTTTCTACACCAACCCGGACGGCGCGGCGGCCCGTCGGACCACCCTGGTCGTGCTGGCGTTGGTCGGCGCGTTCTACCTGCTCCCCACTCTCTACGGGGTCCTCGGCCGGATCTACACCCCGCAGTTGCTGCTCAGCGGCCAGACCGACGCGGTGGTGGTGCTGCTACCCGAAGCCGCCCTGGGTGACGGCCTGGCCGGGCGGCTGCTCGCCGCGCTGGTCGCCGCGGGCGCTTTCGCGGCGTTCCTCTCCACCTCGTCCGGCCTGCTGACCAGCGTCGCCGGGGTGATCTCGACCGACGTGCTCGGCCGGGGATCGGTACGCGGATTTCGGCTGGCCACCGTCATCGCCGGTGGTGTGCCGGCGGTGCTGGCGCTGCACGTCTCCGGGCTGGACGTCTCGCAGGTCGTCGGGCTGGCCTTCGCGGTCGCCGCGTCGAGCTTCTGCCCGCTGCTGGTGCTCGGCATCTGGTGGCGCGGGCTGACCGACGTGGGTGCCACCGCCGGCGTGGTGGCCGGCGGCGGTGCGGCGATCGGCGCGGTGCTGGTCACCGTGCTCGGCCCACCGCTGTCCGGCTGGCCGGCCACGCTCATCGCGCAGCCGGCCGCCTGGACGGTGCCCCTGGCCTTCACCGTGATGGTCGCCGTGTCGATGGCGACCCGCCGGCGAGCACCGGCCGACATCGCCGCCACCATGCTCCGCCTGCACACCCCGGAAGCCCTCCGCATGTAGGCGAAGGCTCCCTGCCGAGCCGGCCGTCACGGCCGGCCGGGTCAGCAGGCGTCGGTCCCGGCGCACAATCGGTCGGCCGCCCGCTGTGCCAGCCGTCGGGCCTCCGTCCTGTTGGTCAGGCTGCCCAGCCAGACCTCCGCGACCAGATCGCCCTGTCGGACGAACAGTGTGTAACTGATCAGGCCCTCGGCGTCGAATCTGATCAGGAGCGAACCATCCCCGGCGAATCCCGAGTCGACGACCGACAACGAGGACAGTTCCTTGCTCCGCTTGCATTCGGTCACCGTCCGGGCCCAGGCGATGGTGGCCTTCGCGCCGTTGAGTGAGTACCGCTGCACTCGCTCGATGACCGGTGACGCATCGGGCTTCCGGAACACCGCACCCCGCTCGGCGCGCTCCTTCGCCGACAGCCTCGGCGTGTCCACGCAGGCGTAGCTGGCAGCGAAATTGAACGACCAGTCACCGTCCAGGTCACTTCCGGCCGCCCGGAAACCACTCGGGAGGTCTGCGGCGCGCAGCAGCGCGTCCGCCGGGATGGCCGGGCTGGTGGAACCGATCGACGGGCTACCGCTGGTCGCCGACGGGCTCGACGGTGGTGCGCCGGGGGTGTTGCGGGTCGAGGGCGTCGGCGTCGGGGTGGCCGACGGCGTGGGTGTCGGGGCGGCTGCCGGGGTGGGTGATCCGGTCGCCGGCAGCACCGGCGTCGGCGCGCCCTCCCGGCCGCCGGCCAGCGCCACCGCCCCGGTGGCCACCAGAGCCACCGCCACCACCGCGGCGAGCCCCGCCGCGATCCTCGTCCGGCGGGTCCGCCGCCGGCCGCGCTCCCGCACCTGCTCGGTAGGGGCCCAGCTCAGGTGCTCGGTGTCCTGGAACAGGTGCGCGAAGGGCTGATCAGGCATTGCTGACCTCCTCGGGGAGGGTGGTGCCGAGCAGAGATGCGAGAGCCTTGCGCCCTCGGGCGAGCCGGGCCTTGACCGTTCCGACCGGAACAGCGGTCCGCGTCGCGATGTCCGCGACCGGGAGATCCGCGAGGTGGTGCAGGACGATCGCCTCGCGTTGGTCCTTCGGTAACTGGCGTAACGCGGCGACCACCGCGACGGTGTTCTCCGATGGTGGCCCGACCGCGGTCACCCAACCATTCCGCCGCTGGGCGGTGATCCCGTTGCGGATCTTCCGCCAACGGTTCTGGAGAAGGCGGTGTCCCACGAGGTGCACCCAAGCCTCCGGATCGTCGTACTCGCTGATGCTCCGCCAGCGCTGCCAGGCCCGCACGTACGCCTCCTGTGCGGCGTCCTGCGCCTCATGGATGTCGCCACCGAGCGCGTACAGCACGGTGACGACCCGGTGCCTGCTGGCCCGGTAGAACTCCTCGAAGCCGTCGTCTCTGTCCACTGCCTCTCCCCCGTGTCGATCCTGCCTCTGTCACCCGCCAGCCCGGTGTCCGGTTGCATGAGGTGCCGCGAGGTGAGTGGGAGGCCGGCGGGGCGCCACGCGGGCAGGGGGCATACGGCATGACGCCGGAGCGTCCGCCTCGGGGATGATCATCGGTCCGCCTGCCGCCGGAGGGCGGAACTGGCGATCGGCGGATAACGTCGGCGCATGACTGTTGAGCATCCCGCGCTCGCACTGCGTGGCCTGGCCAAGCGGTTCGACGGCACGATCGCGGTGGCCGGCGTCGACCTGGACGTCCCCGCCGGCTCCTTCTACGGCCTGCTCGGCCCGAACGGCGCCGGCAAGACGACCACGCTGTCGATGGCGGTCGGGCTGTTGCGACCGGACGCCGGCTCGGCCTGGGTGCTCGGGCACGACGTCTGGCAGGACCCGGTCACCGCCAAGCGGCTGCTCGGCGTGATGCCCGACGGGGTCCGGTTGTTCGACCGGCTGACCGGGGCGGAACTGCTGGCGTACAACGGGCTGTTGCGGGGGATGGACCCGGCGGTGGTCGATCAGCGAGCCGCCGAGCTGCTGGACGTGCTGGCGCTCGGCGACGCCGGTCGCACGCTGGTGGTGGACTACTCGGCGGGCATGAAGAAGAAGATCGGGCTGGCCTGCGCACTGCTGCACGGCCCTCGGGTGCTGGTGTTGGACGAGCCGTTCGAGGCTGTCGACCCGGTGTCCGCGGCGCTGATCCGGGACATCCTCACCCGCTACGCGGCCGGTGGCGGCACCGTGGTGTTCTCCAGTCACGTCATGGAGGTCGTCGAGCGGCTGTGCTCGCACGTGGCGATTCTCGCCCAGGGCGTCATCAAGCGGGTCGGGACCATCGACGAGGTCCGTGGCGGCCGCTCGTTGGAGCAGGTCTTCGTCGAGGTGGTCGGCGGGCGCACCGCGACCGGCGAGGAGCTGTCGTGGCTCTCCCAGTGAGCGCGGACGCCACCCCCGCCGTGCCGCTACGGTCGGTCTCCGCTCGACACTTCGTGCGGCTCAAGTTGCGGGTGATGGGCAACAACTTCCGGGGACAGGGCTGGCGGATCGCCCTGTTCGTCGGCGGCGCGTTGCTCGGGCTCTGGTTCGCGGCCAGCGGGTTCTTCCTCTTCGCCGCGCCGGGGCTGGCCAACAACGGCCGGTACGCGGTGCTGGTCGCGGCGGCCGGCGGCGGGCTGCTGGTGCTCGGTTGGCTGCTCCTGCCACTCGTGTTCTTCGGCGTGGACGAGACACTCGACCCGGCCCGGTTCGCGCTGTTGCCACTGCCCCGGCGCACATTGGTGACCGGCCTGTTCGTGGCGGCTCTGGTCAGCGTGCCGGTGCTGGCGGTGCTCATCGCGTCGTCCGGGCTGGTGCTGACCGCCTGGTCGTTGGGTGGCTGGTCGGCGGGGTTGGTAGCCGCCGTGGGTGTGCTCGCCGGTCTGCTGCTCTGTGTTGCGGCGAGCCGGGCGGTGACCAGCGCGTTCGCCACCATGCTGCGGTCCCGACGGGTCCGTGACCTGGCGGCGGTGCTGCTGGCGGTGACGGCCGCGCTGCTCGGCCCGTTGCAGCTCTTCGGCCTCGCCGCGCTGCGCGAGGCGGACTGGGACCGGCTGGCCGGCGTGGCGACCGTGATCGGGTGGACGCCGTTGGGCGCCCCGTGGACCGCCGGCATCGACGTGGCCCAGGGGCGGGTGTGGGCGGCACCGGTCAAGTTGCTGATCACGGTGGCGGCGCTGGGCGCCCTGCTGGCCTGGTGGTCCCGGTCGCTGGAGTCGGCGATGGTCGGTGCGGCGAGCGCCGGTAAGGCTCCGGTGCGGCGCGGAGTTGCCGGTGGCGCGGTCGCCCAACTGTTCCCTCGGGTCGCCGGCTGGGCGCGCCGGGACCAGTTCGGTGCCCTGGTCGCCCGGGAGGCCCGGTACTGGTGGCGGGACGCGCGCCGCCGGGCCAACCTGATCACGATCGCGGTGGTCGGCATCTTCGTACCGGTGATGATCAACGTTACCGGCGGGGACTTCGCGGCCATGGGCGAGGAGGGCTTCTCGACGGCTACCAGCGACAGCTCACCGGTGCTGGTCACCATCTCCATGCTCTTCGTGGGCGTGCTCGCCGCCGTCACGCTGGCCAACCAGTTCGGCTTCGACGGCAGCGCATACGCCGCGAACGTGGTGGCCGGGGTGTCCGGCCGAGTCGAGCTGCGGGCCCGGATGACGGCCTTCTCGCTGTACGTGCTGCCGATGCTGGGGGCCGTCGGGGTGGTGCTGTCGGTGCTGATCGGTCACCCGGGTTGGATCGGGCTCGCGATCGGCAGCCTGGTCGCCACCTACGGCGCCGGGCTGGCGGTGAACAGCCTGGTCTCGGTGCTCGGGGCGTACTCACTCCCGGAGACCAGCAACCCGTTCGCGATGAACAGCGGCGCGGGACTCACGAAGGGGCTGCTCACCCTGCTGACCATGCTCGCCTCGGCGGTTGCCGCGGTGCCGATGGTGGTGGCCGCCGCGCTGCTCGGTGACGCGTGGCTCTGGCTGGCCCTGCCGGTCGGTGCCGCGTACGGGCTGGGCGCGGCGCTGCTGGGCGCGTACCTGGCCGGCGACGTGCTGGACCGACGCCAGCCGGAACTGCTGGCCACTGTCACCCCGCGCCGTTAACCGACGCGGGGGCCAGCCGCCTGGCCAGCGTCGGCGAGGAATTCACGCCAGGCGGCCGGAGCGAAGGTGAGGACCGGGCCGGAGCGATCCTTGCTGTCCCGGACCAGCACGACACCGGCCAGGTTGTCCGCCACCTCAACGCAGGCACCGCCCGTGTCGCCGGATTTGGTCGACGTCCGCCAGCGGGGTTGAGGAACGGTCATGGGGTCACCTTCAGCTTCCGGATCAGATCCATAGAGGCGCTTGTGGACAGCGCCTCGCCGAGCAGGCTATCCCATTTCCGACCAATCAGACGGACGACGTCCGGGTCGTCGATGACGTGTCCACGAGCAACGTCCTCGACGTAGGTGACCCGTTCCCCGTCGGGCATTTCTGCCAGCAGAAATCCGCCGGTCAATCCGACGTGGGCTCCGGCATTGAGCGGCACGACGTGCAGTCTTACGCTCGGCATGACGGCCAGTTCCATCAGCCGGCCGAGCTGAGCGTCCAGTACCGCCGGTCCGCCGACCGGGCGGCGTAGAGCCGTCTCGTCCAGGACGAACACGCATTGCGGTGACTCTGCCCGCTGCCACAGTTGCTGCCGATCCATCCGAACCGTCACCAACTCGTCGACCGTCTTGCTCGGATTCAGGCCACCAGCGGAAATGACCGCGCGGGCATAGTCCTCGGTTTGCAGGAGTCCCGGAATCAGGCACGGCTCGAATTCACAGAGCCGGATCGCCTGCTCCTCATGGTTGCGCCATGGAACGAACCACGTCGGCAGGCGTTGGCTGTCGGCAGCCCGCAACAGTTCGGCGAGGAGGCCGCCGGTTGCGAGGGCCTCGTCGGCCGCCACCGCGAATTCCATCGTCGGACGGCGTCGGCCGGTCTCGATGGCGGCCACGGTGGAAGGGCTCCACCTGGTGAGCGTCGCCAACGCTTCCTGGGACACCTCGGCACCGGCGCGGGCGGCCTTCAACGCCCGTACCCACATTTCGACGTTCATCCTTACCTCTCCGGTAAGTACGCGACTGCGCTGCGTAGTAAGCCCTGGCATCCTCCCCTGTCCGCGCCCCGCCGTCCAGGGTGGAGGGCACGCGGCCCGGCCGGTGGAGGCGATGTCCCGGCGACCGGGTCCTGCGTTCGGGTCGCCCCGGTCGTCCCCCGGCCGGGGCGGCCCTCGTCGACGGGAGGAGATCAGCCATGTTCGGGTTCATCCGGGGCAGGAACGGGGCGCGGTGGTCGTACCGGAGAAGAAAGGTGGCCGGGCCGGCGGCCGGATCGGAGCGGTCGGCGGGCCCGCCGGATCGGCCACCGGCGTGGGCGAACGGGCCGACGGTGGCCGTGCCGAGACCCGGCCGGGCCGGTTGGCTGACCCCGGCGCAGACCTGGCGGGCGAACGGCGGGCGCTGGTGAGGCCCGCGGCCCGGCCGGCGGATCGGGGTTCGGGTCAGGCAGGCGATCGGACGGCGCACCGCACCGGGGACCGATGTGTCACCGCGAGCGCGATGTCTGTGAGGCATCAATATGACTCACCGACATCACGGTCATTCGGGCATTGCCCTCCGCCGAGCCGACCGCGCCGCAGCCGGGCGGCGACCCCATCGCCCCGGGCGGCCGGAGGGCCGAGGTGAGCCGGCCGCACCTGCCGATGCGGCCGCTCTGGCGGTGCCGTGGCTGCGGCGCGCTCTGGCCGTGCCAGCCGGCGCGGCTGGCGCTGCTGGCCGAGTACCGGGACGACCGGGTGGGGCTGATGGTCTACCTGGGTGCCCTCATGACAGAGGCGGGTGATCAGCTCGCCCGCCTCAACGGGCGGCCCGCCGACCTGCACGAGCGCTTCCTTGGTTGGGCGAGGGCCCGGGGCGGCACAATGTTTCACGTGAATCATGAGCCGGGTGCCGAGATCCACCACACCGACCCGTTCGCGGTGCCGACCGGGCAACGGTCGCCGGTACGCCGGCTGCGTGGTCGCCTCGCCGCACCGGTGACCCTCTGGACGGCGCCCGGTCCGGCCGGGCTGACCGTCTCGTCCACGCTGGTGGCCGAGGGGGAGCCCGACCGGCTGCTCGGCCTGATCGACCCGGAGTCCGACCTCTGGGCGGCCGCCGAGGAGTCGGGTCGGTTCGCCGTCACGCCACTCGGCCCGCCACACCGGCAGCTCGCCGACCGGTTCGCCGGCCTCTTCCCCGCCCCGGGCGGGCTCTTCGCCACCGGCGCGTGGAACGAGACGCCGTACGGGCCGGTTCCGGCGGACGCCGGCGGCTGGGCCGGGTGCCGGCTGGACACCGCCCGGGAGTACGGCTGGGGCCTGCTGGTCGAGGCCACCATCGAGGCCGTCGACCTGACCGGGGAGGGCACCCCGCTGCTGCACTACCGGGGCCGCTACCACGAACTGCCGCTCTGAACGGACGCCGCACCACCGGCGACCGATCACCGCAGTGACCTGAGTCACTTGGCGCAGCCAGCCAACCGCTCGGCGCACTCGCCGACCGGCGTCGATCTCAGCCTTCCCTGCCGGGGAGTGCGCTCTTTACGGTGCGCGAAACTCCTCTGACGCCTGTGAAGGTGGTGATCCACAGATGTCCACGGACACACCCGCTCCGGCCGCTCCCCAGTCGGACAAGTACCTGGCCGTACAACGGTCGGACGAGTTCGCCGGGCTGCGGCGTGCGCTGCGCGGCTTCGTCTTCCCGATGACCGTCGCGTTCTTCCTGTGGTATGCGCTCTACGTCATTCTCTCCGCGTACGCCCGGGACTTCATGGGCACGAAGCTGTTCGGCAGCAACATCAACGTCGCACTGGTCTTCGGCCTGCTCCAGTTCGTCTCCACGTTCGTGATCGCCTGGCTCTACTCCCGGTACGCGGACCGGAAGATCGACCCCATCGCGGACCGGATCCGCGCCGAGATCGGGGAGGTGACCCATGAGCAAGGTCCTCGCGGTTGAGTCGTTCCTCGCGGCCGAGGCGGGCAATCACACCGCCCGCAACCTGACCATCACGCTCTTCCTGGTCTTCGTGGCGGTGACCCTGGGCATCACCATCTGGGCCAGCCGGCAGACCAAGACGGCTACCGACTTCTACGCGGGCGGCCGGTCCTTCTCCGGCTTCCAGAACGGCATGGCGATCGGCGGCGACTACATGTCGGCCGCCTCGTTCCTCGGCATCGCCGGCATCATCGCGTTGTACGGCTACGACGGCTTCCTCTACTCGATCGGCTTCCTGGTCGCCTGGCTGGTGGCCCTGCTGCTGGTCGCGGAGCTGCTGCGCAACTCGGGCCGGTACACGATGGCGGACGTGCTGGCCTTCCGGATGCGTCAGCGTCCGGTGCGTACCGCGGCGGCGGTCTCCACCATCACGGTGTCGATCTTCTACCTGCTCGCTCAGATGGTGGGCGCCGGCGCGCTGGTCGCGCTGCTGCTCGGCATCCGGCCGGGGACGACCTTCCTCGGCATGGACGCGGCCACCGCGAAGGTTGCCACCATCATCATGGTCGGCACCCTGATGATCATCTACGTCACCGTGGGCGGCATGAAGGGCACCACCTACGTGCAGATCGTCAAGGCGTTCCTGCTCATGGGCGGCGCGCTGTTGATGACCATCCTGGTGCTGGCGAAGTTCAACTTCAACCTGTCGGAGCTGCTCGGCCAGGCGGCCGCCGCATCCGGCAAGGGCAGCGCGTTCCTCGAACCCGGGCTCCGGTACGGCGTCGAGGTCGCCGGCAACTCGACGCAGACGTTCTACAACAAGGTCGACCTGCTGTCCCTGGGCATCGCCCTGGTGCTCGGCACCGCCGGTCTGCCGCACATCCTGATCCGCTTCTACACTGTGCCGACCGCGAAGGCGGCCCGTAAGAGCGTGCTCTGGGCCATCGGCATCATCGGCACCTTCTACCTGCTCACCCTGGCCCTCGGCTTCGGTGCGGCGGCGCTGGTCGGCAGCCAGGCGATCACGGCACAGGACAAGGCCGGCAACACCGCCGCACCGCAGTTGGCCGAAGCCCTCGGCATCGACGTCTTCGGCGGCGAACTGGGCGGGGCAGCCATGCTGGCGATCATCGCGGCGGTCGCCTTCGCCACCATCCTCGCGGTGGTCGCCGGGTTGACGCTGGCCTCGTCGTCCAGCCTGGCGCACGACTTCTACGCGAACGTGCTGAAGAAGGGCGAGGCGTCGGAGCGGCAGGAGGTGCGGGTCGCCCGGATCTCCGCCCTGGGGATCGGCGCGGTGTCGATCGCCCTGTCGATCTACGCGCAGAACCTCAACGTGGCGTTCCTGGTGGCGCTGGCCTTCGCGGTCGCCGCCTCCGGCAACCTGCCGGCGATCCTCTACAGCCTGTTCTGGCGGCGGTTCAACACCTCCGGCGCGGTGTGGTCGATCTACGGCGGTCTGCTCTCGGCCGTACTGCTGGTGTTCTTCTCGCCGGTGGTCTCCGGTGCGGCGACCTCGATGTTCCCGGACCACGACTGGCAGTGGTTCCCGCTGTCCAACCCGGGCATCCTCTCCATCCCGTTCGGTTTCCTCTGCGGGTGGATCGGCACTGTCATCTCCAAGGAGCACGACGAGGACAAGTACGCCGAGCTGGAGGTGCGCGCCCTCACCGGCGCCGGCGCCCACTGATCGCGGGGCACCTGTCGAGGGGTCCCCTGTTGACGTCGGACGTCAACAGGGGACCCCTTCGGCGAATTCGGCGGTCGGTAGGCTGAGCCGCATGAAGGTTGCTGAGCGCTTTGGTTCCGATCACCGCGTCCTCGTCACCGGCGGAGCTGGCTTCGTCCCGTCACACCTGGTGGACGCCCTGATCGCCCGAGGCTGCACGGTGGTGGCGCTGGACAACTTCGTGACCGGCTCCAAGGAGAACGTCGCCCACCTGCTGGATCGGCCGACCTTCACGCTCGTCGAGGCGGACATCTCCGACGGTCTGCCGACCCACCACCCGGCGTTGGCCGAGCGGTTCGACGCGATCCTGCACATGGCCTCTCCGGCCAGCCCCACCGACTTCGCCCAGTTGCCGGTGGAGATCCTCCGGGTCGGCTCGGTCGGCACCCTGCACCTGCTGGAGCGCGCGGTCGCCGACGGCGCCCGGTTCCTGATGGCCTCCACCTCCGAGGCGTACGGAGACCCGAAGGAGCACCCGCAGCGGGAGACCTACTGGGGCAACGTCAACCCGATCGGGGTCCGCAGCGTCTACGACGAGGCCAAGCGCTTCTCCGAGGCCGCGACGATGGCGTACCACCGCTACCGCGGGCTCGACGCGGCGATCGTCCGGATCTTCAACACGTACGGCCCGCGGATGCGCCCGGACGACGGCCGCGCCATCCCCACCTTCATCTCCCAGGCGCTGCGCGGCGAGCCGATCACCGTGCACGGCACCGGCAACCAGACCCGGTCGATCTGCTTCGTCGAGGATCTGGTGCGCGGCATCCTGCTGCTGCTCGACTCGACCGAGACGGGCCCGGTCAACTGCGGCACCGAGCACGAGCTGACCATGCGGCAACTCGCCGAGTTGATCGTGTCGCTCTCCGACAGCACCTCGAAGGTGACCTATGTCACCCGCAGCTCGGACGACCCGGAGATGCGCCGACCTGATCTGACGCTCGCTCGGGAGCTGCTCGGATACGAGCCGTCGGTCGCGCCCGAAGATGGCCTGCGACGCACGATCGAGTACTTCCGGTCGCGGCTAGGGTAACCGGATCTGCGCGTACCGCCTGCCGCTGAGTGTCGCCTGAAGGCGACAGTGGCTCCCGCTACGTACCCTGATTTACATGTCCGCGACCTCGTCTGCCGGCGTCCCGCATCCGCACCTGCACCGCAGCGCCGGGCGCGCATCGGTGCCCGGCCCCGATCGGGGCGCCTCCGGGCGTGCCCGTCCGACCGAGGCGCGCTTCTACCCGTCGTACGACGAGGAGGAGCCCCGCTCCGGCGGCCCGGCGGGGCCGAACGGGCCTGGCGGCCCGGGTGGCATCGGCGGGTCGGGACGGCGCGGCCCGCGACCGCGCTGGGGCCGGATCGCCCTGGTGGCCGGGGTCGCGGTGCTGGTGCTGGCGCTGCTCGGCAGCGTCGGCGCCTGGTTGTACGCCCGCAACCTCAACAGTGACCTGGCCCGCACCGACCCGTTCGCGGAGATCACCGGTGGCCGGCCCGCCAAGACCGTCGACGGCGCGCTGAACATCCTGCTGGTCGGCAGCGACTCACGGGACCCGGACGCGCCGGTCGACAGCAAGAGTCAGTGGCGCGCCGACACGATCATCGTCATGCACATTCCGGCCGACCACCAGGAGGCCTACCTGGTCTCCATCCCCCGGGACCTGTACGTGCCGATCCCGGAGAGCGCCGGCGCGGACTGCGGCTCCGGTTCACGCGCGAAGATCAACGCGGCGTTCGCGTTCGGTGGGCTGCCGCTGGCGGTACGCACCGTGGAGTGCTTCACCGACGTTCGGATCGACCACGTGATGGCGATCGACTTCGGCGGCTTCAAGGAGGTCACCGACGCTCTCGGCGGGGTGGACCTCAAGGTGGAACGCACCATCACCTCGATCCACAAGCCGTACCGGACCTTCACCAAGGGCACCAACCACATGGACGGCGCGGAGGCCCTGGACTGGATCCGGCAGCGCAAGCAGTTCCCGGACGGGGACTTCGCCCGGATGCGGCACCAGCAGGAGTTCCTCCGGGCCCTAATGGACAAGGCGGCCAGCAGCGGCACGCTGGCGAACCCGAAGAAGCTGAACGATTTCCTCAAGTCGGTGACCGCGGCCGTAACCGTCGACCAGACTTTCTCGGTTACAGACATGGCGTTGCAGTTCCGAAACCTGCGCGGCCAGAACCTCACCTTTGTGACCAGCCCGAACTCGGGCAGCGACACCATCAACGGCGAGTCGGTGGTGGTGTCGGACCGGGAGAAGGCGCTCGCGATGTACCAGGCCATGTCCGCCGACACGATGGCCGACTGGGTCAAGGCGAACCCGCCGAAGAGCAACGACGGCGGCTGACCGCGGCCCGGCCGGGCACCAGCCGTTCGGATCATCGAGCGGCGACGATCGACTGAGTCTGCGAAATTCGACGTCCGGATTGACCCGGGATGAACTCGCCAAGTCGATTTGATGTACGTACAGTGGTGCCGCCCCCTCCTGATCACGAGCTGGAGCACGCATGCCGGTTCAGGCCAGTCGTCGCCCTTCTTCCTCCGGGTCCGCCGCCCCCAGCGGTCGAGTCGCTGCGGCCATACCCGCGCAGGCACGCCCCTCGGGGGGCGGGCCGGGCTCGCGTCCGCCGGGTAGCGGTGGCGGCGGTGGCGGCGACCGCCCGGGTGGCGGTGGGTCGAAGAAGCGGACCAAGCGCAAGGACCCGCTCTGGGCCCGGCTGACCGTCGTCTTCGGTGCCGTGCTGATGCTGAGCAGCGGGGTGGCCATCGTCGGCAGCAAGGCGTTGATCGGGCAGGCGACCGGCGGCATCGCGAAGGGCAACCTGCTGGGTGATGCCGGCAAGTCCGACGCCGAGGGCGGCGCGAGCCTGGACGGCCCGATCGACATGCTGCTGCTCGGCGTGGACGCGCGGGAGCGCTGGGCCGCCGACGACGTCCGTTCGGACAGCATCATCGTCCTGCACATCCCGGCCACGCACGACCAGGCGTACCTGATCTCGATCCCCCGGGACACCGAGGCGCAGATCCCCCCGTTCAAGAAGAGCGGCTACGGCGGCGGTTCCGGCAAGATCAACGCCGCGTTCCAGGCCGGTGCCGCCAACGGCGGCGGCTGGGAGGGCGGCGCTCAGCTGATGGCCCAGACGATCAAGCGGCTGACCGGGATCAGCTTCGACGGCGCGGCGATCATCAACTTCGGTGGCTTCAAGAACGTCATCGACACCCTGGGCACGGTGCGGATCTGTGTCAGCCAGGAGGTCAAGTCGCTGCACATGTCGTACGTCGACGGCAAGCCGATGTGGAACGCGGACGCCAAGAAGACCGGCAAGCAGCGGACCCCGGTGGTGCACAAGAAGGGCTGCCAGGAGATGGAGGGTTGGGCCGCGCTCGACTACTCCCGCCAGCGCAAGTCCCTCAAGAACGGCGACTACGACCGGCAGGCCAACCAGCAGCAGCTGATCAAGGCGATGGCGAAGAAGGCCACCGAGGGCGGGATGTTGTCCAACCCGGCCAAGATGAACAACCTGATCAAGGCGGCGGGCAAGGCGTTCGTGCTGGACACCGGCGGCGTACCGATCGAGGACTTCATCTTCACCATGCGTGGGGTCACCGGCAACGAGCTGACCATGCTCAAGACCAACAACGGCACCTTCAACGCCAACGACAACAACACCGAGGGCCTGAACGAAGAGACCCTGGCGATGTTCCAGGCGGTCAAGCAGGACAAACTCGCCGAGTTCGTCTTCACCCACCCCGAGGTGATCTCCACCCGCAAGTGAGGCCGGGAGTCGCGGAAAGCCAGCGACGACCTCCTCACCGCCCGTAGCCTGACGTGAACGGGTTTCACGTATCGGCTGCGGGGAGGCGGTCACGTCCAGGTGGGGACGGAACGCAGCGGGCCGGGCCGGAGCGGCCCCGTCCGCCCGGTCGTCCCGCGCCCGTGGGCCGCGGATCCTGCTCGGCATCGGCCTGGCCCTCGTCCTGCTGGCCGGGCTCGCCGTGGCCGGGCTCAAGACGCTCAGCCACCGCTACGACCGCACGGTTACCAAGGAGCAACTGCTCGACGCCGACGCCCGCACCGAGCGCACCGACCTGGACGGGCCGCTCAACTACCTCCTGGTCGGCTCCGACCGGCGTCCGGGCGACAGTGGCCCCGACCAACGCTCGGACACCATCCTCATCGTGCACGTCCCCGCCGGGCAGCGGGAGGCGTACCTGGTCTCCATCCCGCGTGACCTGCTGGTCGCCATCCCGCCCGCGAACGGCTTTGGCGGTGGGCAAGACAAGATCAATGCCGCGTACGAGCACGGCGGCGGCGGGCAGGCCGGTGCCCAACTGCTCTCCGCCACCCTGCACCGGCTCACCGGCATCCGGTTCGACGGTGCCGCGCTGATCGACTTCTCCGGCTTCCGGAAGGTCATCGACCTGCTCGGCGGGGTGGAGATGTGCGTGGATACCGAGGTCCGCTCGATCCACACCAACCGGGTCTTTCCCACCGGCTGCCAGCAGATGGACGGCGCACAGGCGCTCGACTACGTCCGACAGCGCTACGACCTGCCCGGCGGCGACTACGACCGGCAGCACCACCAGCAGCAACTGCTCAGGGCGATGCTGGACAGCGCCGGCAGGGCGGACCTGCGGAGCAACCCCGTCAAACTGGACCAGGTGCTCCGGGCGGTTGGCGGCTCGTTGACCGTCGACACCAACGGCGTACCCCTGGAGGACCTGCTCCTCGCGCTGCGCGCGCTGCCGCCCGACGGCATGCGCGGCGTCCAGGTGCCCTCCTCGCCGCAGACCATCGACGAGGTGTCGTACGTGGTACTGGACAACGGCGGCAGCGGGCTGTTCGAGGCGTTGCGCGACACCCGGGTGCCGGCCTGGGCGCAGGCCAACCCCCGCTGGGTGACCCGGTTGTGACGGTGCCGACGGCCCGGTCGGTGTCGAACCGGGCCACGAGGATCTAGTGTTGCTTCCTGTGTTCGGACCCCAGGTTCCCGCAGTGCCCGTGACCGAGATCACCGACGACACCTACCTGCTGGATGTGCGGGAGGACGACGAGTGGGCGGCCGGCCACGCGCCCACCGCCCACCACCTGCCGATGATGCAGCTGCCGGCCCGGCTGGCCGAGGTGCCCACCGACCGGGAGGTGGCGGTTGTCTGCCGCTCCGGCGGGCGTTCCGCCCAGGTCGTCGCCTACCTGATCAACAACGGTTGGGAGCAGGTGCGCAACGCTGACGGCGGGATGCGCCAGTGGGCTGCGGTCGGCCGACCGGTGGTCGACGCGAACGGGCAGCCCGGCCAGGTCATCTGAGGCCGGCGCAATGGGCGGACCACTGGTCTTCGCGCACCGCGGCGCCTCGTTCGACCTACCCGAGCACACCCTCGCCGCGTACCTGCGCGCCCTCGACGAGGGCGCCGACGGCCTGGAGTGCGACGTCCGGCTGACCCGGGACGGGCACCTGGTCTGTGTGCACGACCGACGACTGGACCGCACCAGCAACGGTCGCGGTCTGGTCAGCGCGCGTACGCTCGCCGAACTGGACGCCCTGGACTTCGGCTCGTGGCACCCGGGCAGCGCGCCGGACGGCGACCTGCCACCCGACGAGTCACACACCCGACTGCTGACCCTGGCCCGGCTCCTGGACGCGGTGCTCGCCGCCGGGCGGCCGGTCCGACTGCTGGTGGAGACGAAGCACCCGTCGCGCTACGGCTCGAACGTGGAACGGCGGCTGGTCGGCCTGCTGCGCCGGTACGGCCTCGCCGACCCCGCGCCGGACGACCCGGTGCAGGTCACCGTCATGTCGTTCTCCCCGCTGGCGGTCCGTCGGGTGCGCGAGCTGGCCCCGACGCTGCCCACCGTGCTGTTGCTGGAGGTGCTGCCGCGCTGGCTGCGGTTGGGGCGGCTGCCGTTCGGCACCCGGATCGCCGGGCCGGGCATCGGCCTGGTCCGGGCCCGTCCGCAGTTGCTGCCCGCGCTACGCGCCGCCGGCAACCAGGTGTACGTCTGGACGATCAACGAGCCGACCGACCTGGAGCTGGTGCTGGCTGCCGGGGTGGACGGGATCATCACCGACCGGCCCGCGTACGCCCTCGCCCGGCTGGATCGCTGACCCATCGACCGGGCGGGGGTGCCCAAAACCGGGCCGGCGGGGCAGACTCGGCACATGCCGGAGCGTATCGATTTCCCCGCTCTCCTCGCCGGCCACACCGTCGTGATCGAGATGATCAATTCTGGGGACGCGGGCCTGCCGGTCCTCACCCAACTGCTCCGGGTGGCCCAGCCGGCGCTCGGCGCGGCCGGGATGGCGTTCGTCGAGTTCGGCCCCACCGGCGGTCGCGTCATCGCCGCGACCGGCGCGGCGGAATGGGCCCTGGGCCGACCACTGGCGATCGACGACCCGGACACCGTCTGCCTGCTCACCGGGCCCCGGGTACGCCAGACACGGGTGAGTGACCTCAACGGCAAGCTCGCCGGCGAACTGGCCGGCAGTGGCCTGCGCCGGATGGTCGTCTCCCGGGCCGAGATCGGCGGTCACACCGTGGGCAGCCTGCACGCGCTCTACCCGGGCGACGACGATCCCGGCGCCGAGCAGCAGGGGGTGATCGCCTACCTCGCCTCCTGTGTCGGGCACATGTACGGCGACCAGGGTGGCCTGCCGGTGCACGGCGACGGCCCGGTGGTGGCGGCCCTCGCCGACGGGCTGGCCGTCGTCGACCGGGACGGGCACGTCCGGCTCTGGAACCCGGCCGCCGCCCAGGTCACCGGCCGGACGGTCGCGCAGTCGCTGAGCCGCCCGCTGCCGTTCCCGCTGCCACCCTCCGGGCAGGTTCGGGACCACCGGATGCCGGACGGCCGCTGGCTGCGGATCACCTCCGGCGACCTGCCCGGCCCGGGAACGTTACGGGTGGTCACCTTCCGCGACATCACCGACCAGCAGCGCCGCGACCACGACCGCGAACTGTTCGTCGCGGTGACCAGCCACGAGCTGCGCACCCCGGTCACCGTCATCAAGGGGTACGCGGACACCCTCACCGACCACTGGGAGTCGCTGACCGACGTCGACCGACGGCAGGCGGCCCGGGTGATCGGGCAACGCGCCAACGAGCTGGCCCGGCTGGTCGACCGCCTGCTCAGCTCGGCGGCCGAGGTGGGGCCGGGCGACGATCCTCCCACCCCGTTCGACCTCGGTGAGGCGCTGCGCTCCGCCGTCGTCGACCTGCCGGCGGAGCTGCGCCGGCGGCTGGTGCTGCGCCTGCCGGGCGATCTGCCCAAGGCGCTCGGTCACCGGCCCAGCCTGGCCACGGTGCTGACCGAGTTGACGACGAACGCCGGCAAGTACTCGGCACCTGACTCGCCCATCGAGATCACCGCCTCGGGCGACGGTCATCTGGTGGCGTTCCGGGTCAGCGACCAGGGCATCGGCATCCGACCCGAGCACGTGGAACGGGCGTTCGACAGGTTCTGGCAGGGCGAGTCCGGCGACCGGCGCGGCTATCCCGGAGCCGGGCTCGGGCTCTATCTCGTCCGCCGGATCGTTGAACAACAGAATGGATGGGTATCCCTACGTCCGAGGACCGGCGGCGGTACGGTCGCAGAGGTGCGGCTACCACGCGGTTGACCAGGGGTGGCGCGACGTGGAGGCGACGGTGGCAGCGGCAACGAGGGATCGGGCCTGGTGCGTGGTGGTTCCCCACCACCCGGGCGGCGCACGGCTGGCCCGACACCGGCTCGCCGCCGAGCTGACGGATGTCGTACCCCCGACGATCCTCGCGGACCTGATCGCGGTGCTCGCGGAGCTGGTGGGCAACGCGGTGCGGCACGCCAGACCGCTGCCCGGCGGCGTGATCAGGGTCGCCTGGCACCTGCGGCCCACGGTCGAGGGCACACTGATCCAGCTCCGGGTCACCGACGGCGGCAGCGCGAGCAGCGGGCCACGGCTCCGGACGGCCGGTCTGGACGCGGCGGACGGACGCGGCCTGCACATCGTGGCCGGCCTGGCGACCCGTTGGGGTGTCGAGCAGGACGGCATGGGCCAGCGCGTCTGGGCGGAGTTCGACCGGGTGCCGGCACCCCGGCCCGACCTGGTGCCGGCGGCGGGCTGAGGCCGACTCGGGCGGGTCCCGGTCACGGCGAACCGCTCGGGGCTCTAGGCTGTGACGCCGTGAGTAAGCGTCGAAAGAGCCAGCGCGCCGCCGCCGACACCACCCCCCGTCGCGACAAGGTGCGGGACGTCTTCGTGCCGCGTCCGTTCGACGGGCTGGTCGACGAGTCCGAGTGGATCGCGCTGCGCGAGTTGGTGCCCGCCGCCTCCGCCCCGCTGCGGCTGGCGCCCGCCCTGGTCGAGGAGTTCGGCGACCGGACGGCGACGCTCGCCACGGTGCTGCCCATGGCCGCCCCGGCGATCACCAAGCCGGACGGCCGGGTGCTGATCGGCCTCCAGCGCCACCAACAGTCCGGTGACGTGTCGCGGGATCTGGCCGACGCGTTGCTCAGCGCGCTGCGTGCCGAGCCGGGTGGCCAGGTGGCGGTGCCCCCACTGCCCGGCCCCGGGCCGCGGCTTCAGGACATCCTCGTGGACGGTCCGCTGGACATCACCATGCACGACGGTTTCGACTTCTGGCTCGACCCCGGTGCCGTCGACGATCCGACCGTCCAGGCGTCGCTGGAGCGGGCGAACGCGGCCATCTACCCGACGGTCCGACTGACCGCGGCGAAGGCCGCGTACTGGTGTCAGGTCCCGGAGAAGGCCCACGTCCGCTGGGTGTTGCCGGACGACGAGGACGCCGCCCTGGACGCGCTGGCCCGACTCGGCGCGGCCGGCACGTTGACGCTCGGCGAGCAGACCAAGTTCGCCGGCATGTTCCGCGCGCACGGTCGACTCGTGCCGGTCTGGGACCTGCCGGAGGAGACCCCGGCCGCCGAGTGGGAGGAGCCGGTGGCGCAGTTCGCCAAGCGGTATTCCGAGGCGCTCACCGGCACCGACCCACTCGACGCCGCCGGCCGCCGCGCCCGTCAGGGGCTGCTCGGCCGCCAGCTCACCCTGCGCTGAGCCTGAGCCGGGCTGTCGTCCCGCTCAGCGGGCGGCGGGCTGCGCCCGTCGCGTGCTCAGCCGGCGACGGGTAGCGGGTCGCGGGTTATGGGGCAGGACATGCAGCGCGGCCCGCCCCGCCCGGAGCCCAACTCGGAGCCGGCGATCGGGATCACCTCGATGCCGGCCCGCTCCAGTTGGGCGTTGGTCTCCGTGTTGCGCTCGTAGCCGACGCAGAGCCGGGGGGCCAGCGCGAGGGTGTTGTTGCCGTCGTCCCACTGCTCGCGTTCCGCGGTGACCGGATCCAGTCCGGTGTCGATGACCCGGAGCAGGTCGAGGTCCATCGCGTCGGCGGCGGCCCGCAGGAACGGCGCCGGCCCGTCCACCCGTGGGTCCTCGCCGTCCCCGCCGGCGATCACCGTGTACGCGGACAGCGTGCTGGCGATGTTGGGGTACATCAGGACGGCGTCCACGTCGACCATCGTGCAGACGGTGTCCAGGTGCATGGTGGCGCGCTTCTGGGCGATCGGCACCACCAGGATGGTGTGGGCGAGGCCGGCGGCGAAGACCTGCCGACCGAGGCGTTCCGCGCCGGCCGGGGTCGTCCGCTCGCCCACTCCGACCGCGAGGACGCCGGGTGCCAGCAGCAGCACGTCCCCGCCCTCCAGGTGCTCCAGGCCGGGGCGGTAGACGAACTCGGTGCCGGCGAACCGGGGGTGGTGGCGGTAGATGGCGTCGGTCAGGGTGGTCTCCCGGCGGCGGGCCGGCATGGCCAGGCTGGTGACGCCGACCCGGTCGCCGATCCACAGCGACGAGTCGCGGGTGAAGAGCAGGTTGGGCAACGGGTCGATGACGAAGTCGTGTCGGTCCATCAGCGTGTAGACCAGCCCCCCGGGCCGCTCGGAGCTGATCCGCAGCTCCTCGTGGGCCAGCCCGGCGGTGAGCACGTCGGCCAACGCGGCCGGGTCCAGGTAGGAGAGGTGGTCGGCGACGCGGGCGCGCAGCGTGTCGCCGAGCCGTCGGGAGCGCAGCACCTGCTCGGTGAGTTCGGCCCGGGCGTCCGCGACGGCCAGTGTCTCGGTCAGCAGGGTGGCCAGGTAGAGCACCTCGACGCCGCGTTCGCGCAGGGCGGCGGCGAACGCGTCGTGCTCCTCCTGGGCGCGCCCCACCCAGGGGATCGCGTCGAACAGGAGCGAGTCGTTGTTGCGCGGGGTGAGCCGGGCCAGTTCGGGGCCGGGCCGGTGCAGCAGTACGGTGCCGAGCCGGCCGACTTCACTGTCGACGTAGTGGGTCACTCCCGCAGCGTAGGGCAGGGTTTAGCGGCATCCGAGAAAAGAACTGTGGATGAATATGGCATTCATCCACAGTCACTCCGGCGCTCCGGCTTGCAGAACACCCGTAGTGGCGACGTAGGGTAGTGAGGACATAACTTCGAGGGACCTTTTGCCGGAGGTCGCGATGACTGTCTTTCCCGCACGACGAGCCGTACCGTCCGCTCGGGCACTGCCGCCCGTCGCGGTGCCGCACCCCCGCGTCGAGGCGCCGGGGGTTCTCGAACCGGTCCGTCCGACACCACTCGAATGGGCCCGCCGCCGTCGGGCCGAGCGGGGTGCCCGCCGCCTGGAGGCGGCCGGGGCACGGGCGCTGGGCCAACTCGACCACCTCGGGCCTGGCTGGCACGTGATCGAGTGGCCGCGCACCGACGCGACAGACATGCTCGACCACGGTCAGGACGAGCGAGCCGGGTTCCTCGCCATCGGGCCGAGTGGCCTCTTCGCCGTGACCATCGCCGATCACGGCCGGGCCCGGGTGCTCGTCGCCGGAGACGTGGTGCAGATCAACGGCAAGCGACCTCCGTACGTGGCCGAGTCCCGCCGGGACGCCAAACGGGCCAGCAAGGCCCTCTCCGAGGCAGTGGGGCTACCCGTTCCGGTGACACCGGTGCTGACCTTCGTCGGGTCGGGTGTGATCAGCGTCTACGGCCTTCCGAAGGACTGCCTGATGGCCACCCACCGGGAACTGGACCGGCTGCTCGTGGCCGGCGGCAGCCGGATCAGCCCCGCCACCGCCGAGAAGCTTTCCCGGGTCGCGCAGCACCCGGGCACCTGGCTGAACGGCACGTACCGTCCAACCGCCGACTACCGGTGGTACGACGAGGGCCGAACGGCCGCTGACAAGCCGGCCCACCGCCGGTAACGTCACCGACGACGCCACGCGGCTCCGGTCCCCCCGTTCACCTCACCGGTCTCCGCGCCGTCACCGGTCGCCTCGGTTCACGCTGCGCGCACCCGGTGACCCGGTGCGCTCGGTGATTCCGTCGGCGACCCGCTAGCGTGGACAGTCGATCGGTGCACATAGGAGGCGCGGTGGCCCACGTCGAACTTTCGCTCTCGGAAGCGTTCGTGCCGGCGGTGCGGGCCTCGACAGAGCCGGAGTCCGACAACGTCGGCCAATGGTCGTCGACAGTCTCCCGGGCCGACGAGCCGTGCCTGCTGATCGACGCCGACACCCGGGTTGTGGCGATCTCCACGGCCGGTTGCGAGCTGCTCTGCCTCGGTGAGCCGGCCGGGCTGATCGGGCGACCGTTGCTCGATGGCGGGCTGCGCCTGCTCGACTTCACCGCCAACCGGGGCGAGCTGACCGAAGCCGAGATCGACAAGATTCCGCCGCTGCTGGCGCTCTCCTCCGGCCGACTCGCCCGTGGGCTACTCAGGGTGCAGGCCGCCTCCGCGAACAGCTCCGACGCGACAGTCGACGCGATCTCCACCCCGGTGCTCACCGACGGCGCTGTCGCCGGCTCACTCACCTTCTTCTCCGAGGTCTGACCTGCGGCGCAGTGTGTCCTTCGCCGCACGCGGCGTTGCCGGGGAGGGTCCCCACGAAGCCGTAGGGTGCCCCCATGCTCGATATCGCTCTACTGCCGGGTGAATACGCTGTGTGCCGGCTGGCCGCCGGCACCACCCTGCCGTACGCGCTGTCGAGTGGGCTGCGCGGCGCGGACGTGGTGACCGTGAGCTGGACCTCCGACGGGATCTCCGTGATCTGCCCGACCGAGCGGGCGCCGGCACCGGCCGTGGTGGAGACGACCTGGCGCTGCCTACGGGTCACCGCCCCGGTGACGCCGGTCGGCGCCAGCAGCCTGGCCGCGCTGGTCGACCCGCTCGCCGAGGCACGGGTCAGTGCCGTCACGTTCTCCACGTTCGACACCGACTATCTGCTGGTGCCGACCGTCCGGCTGACCGAGGGCACGGCCGCGCTCCAGCGCGCCGGGCATCGCGTCACCGGCTGACCTTCACCCGACCGGCCGCTCACCCTACGATGGGCTCGGCCACCCCGGCCGCGAAGAATTCTCCGATGTCCCGAGGATCGGCCCGTGCCGTTCATCCCGCCCCCGCCCGCGTCCCCCTCACCGCGGTCGGCGATCCACCCCCCACCGGCGGCTCCTGGCCGGGCAGCCGACCGCGTTCCGGCGCGGAACCTCGCCCGGGTCCTGCCGATGGCGCTCGCCGTCGCGGCGCTGGCCGGCTGTGGCGCCCCACCCGGGCTGGCGGAGCCGACCAGCGTTCCCACCCACACCGCAGCCCCGACACCGTCCGGCCCGAGCACCCCGCCGACCACCCCGCCGACCACCGCGCCGTCTCTCGGCACTGTCACGCCCACCCCGGACGCCGGATTGGTCGCCACGCCCTGCCGCAACGGGCCGACCGGCCAGCGGGTGCTGCAACTGTTGCGCGGCAGGGCCGGGGTGCTGCCGGCGAACGTCCGGGTCCAGGTCCGCACCGGGCCGCTCTGCGCCGCCGACTGGCAGTTCACGGTGCTGACGGTGACCGGGCACGAGGAACTCCAGGTGGTCACCCGGGGCGAACCCGGTTCCCCGGTGCTGGTCACCGCCGGCACGGACGTCTGCACCATCGAGGTACGAGCCACCAGCCCGGCCGGGATTCGCGCCCTCGCCTGCGACGCCGGCCCGGCCAACGGGCCGGGTGCGTAGGCTGATCGTCATGCCGGGAACACCGCCGACACGTTTCGTCTTCCTCGGGCCGGAGGGCACCTTCGCCGAGCAGGCTCTGCGCTCGATACCCGCCGCCGAGCGCGGCACCCGTACGCCGGCGCGCAGCGTCGGAGAGGCGCTGGACAGCGTCCGCGCCGGCGACGCCGACGCCGCGCTGGTGCCGCTGGAAAACTCGATCGGCGGGGCCGTGGGCGTCACGCTGGACGAGATGGCCGAGGGCGAGCCGCTGGTGATCACCCGGGAGGTGATCCTGTCGGTGGAGTTCGTGCTCGCCGCGCGCCCCGACACCCCGCTGACCTCGATCCGCACCGTGGCGGCCCACCCACAGGCGTCCACCCAGTGCCGGGGCTGGTTGCGCAACCACCTGCCCGACGCCGCGGTGGTCGACGTGCTCTCCAACGGCGCGGCGGCCGCCGGTGCCGGCACGGGCGAGTACGACGCGGCGATCTGCGCGCCGATCGGAGCCTCCCGACACCGACTCACCACACTCGCCGACAAGATCGCCGACCACCCCGACGCGGTGACCCGGTTCGCGCTGGTGTCCCGCCCCGGGCCGCCACCCCCGCCGACCGGTGACGATCTCACCTCGCTCGCGGTCTTCATCGCCCACGACCGGGTCGGCGCGCTGCTGTCCGTGCTGATGGAGTTGGCCGTCCGGGGGGTCAACCTGACCCGGATCGAATCCCGGCCGACCGGCGAGGCGTTGGGCCGCTACGTCTTCTTCCTAGACTGCACCGGCCACGTGGCCGACGTACGCCTGGGCGAGGCGTTGCAGGGGCTGCGCAGGGTCTGTGCCGACGTCCGCTTCCTGGGCTCCTACCCCCGGCACCGGTGGGCCGAGGCGGGCGAACGCCCGGTGCCCGCGCCGGCGGGCCTCTCCGACGTCGACTACGCCGACGCGGCGGCCTGGTTGACCCGCCTGCGTACCGGCGAGTTGACCTGACCGGCGCGGACGCCCCGAGGGAACGGGAGCGCCCGCGCCGCCCTAAGGCTTGGATCGGGTGCGCTTCGCGCCACTGCCGATCAGCTCAGCAGACCGCCGAGCAGACCGCCCTCCTGCTGCTGCTGGCCACTGCCCATGACCGGCGGTTCCTCGGACGGCTGCACCACCACGAAGCCCTGACCGGCGAAGCTCATGGTGAACGACTCACCGGTGCGGCGCCCGAGCAGAGTGCCGAGGCCGAGCTGTTCGGCCCGGTGGTAGCCGGTCTGGAGGTTGGCCGACCAGCAGACCGCGGCCTGGGGGTCGACGTACGTCGGAGCGTCCACGTTCAGCACGACCGGAGTGCCCTTGGTGGTGATGGCGATCCGCCCGTAGCCGCTGAACACACAGTTGAAAAGACCGGAGGACGACGCCATCCCGGCGCCGCCGACCATCCTGATGTCGTACTGGAGGGTGGAGTCGAAGGCGAGCACGCTGCTGCCGTTGATGGAGAGGGCGTCGCCCGGCTCCAGGTCGATGATGTGCACGTCCTTGGCCAGCTCGGCGAGGAAGACGTCACCCTGCCCGGTAACCTTCATCAGCGGGACGCCCTCGCCGGTGAGCTTCTGCTTGAGGAACTTGCCGAGGCCACCCGAACCCAACGCCTGGAACTGCACATTCCCCTGGTAGGCGACCATCGACCCGACCCGGGCCATCGCCTCGCCGTTGAGCTCGATCTTCAACATCTTGGAGTTCTGCAACCGCATGCCGGGCTGCGCGGACTCCTTCTCCAGATTCTCCGCGGAGAACAGCTCGCTGCGCATGAAAGGGCCTCCTGAATAGGGTCGCGTTCGCTGCACCGACGGTAGGCGACCTCGGCAAGCACCGCCGTCGGACGGGCGGCGCGGCGCGTTCGGGTGGCGCGGGTGGGCGGGCGTCGAGCGGCGGGGCTCAGCCCCAGCCGAGCGCGTGCAGCCGCGCGTCGTCGATGCCGAAGTGGTGGGCGATCTCGTGCACCACCGTCACCGCCACCTCGTCGATGACGTCGTCGTCGTTGTCACAGATCCGCAGGATCGGGTGGCGGTAGATGAAGATCCGGTCGGGCAGCACGCCGGAATAGTCCCAACCGCGGTCGGTGAGCGCGTGCCCCTCGTAGAGGCCGAGCAGGTCGACCTCTCCCGGTGGTGGGTCGTCCTCGACCAGGATCACCACGTTGTTCATCAGGCCGAGTAGTTCTTCGGGCACCTCGTCGAGGGCTTCGCCGACCAACTCCTCGAAGCGCTCACGGCTCATCTCCACCGGCACCTCGCCCATTGTGCCCGACGCGGGGGCACGCGGCCCGGTCCTGCTGGACGACGGCGACCGTCATCCGCACCTGCACGGAAGGAGCGACCACCCGGAGTCGGGCGGAGGCTCCTTCCGTGGGCGTACGGTGTGGGCCGGCTGGCTCAGGCAGCCAGGCGGGCGTTGAGGGTGATCTCGGCACCCGGCGAGAGCAGGCGGGAGATCGGGCAGTTGGCCTTGGCGGCCTCGGCGAGCTTCTGGAACTCCGCCTCGTCGATCCCCGGAACCTGGCCGACCGTCTCCAGGTCGATCCGGGTCACGGACATGCCGGCGTCGGTCTTGTCCAGGTGCACCTTGGCGGTGGTCTCGACCGAGGTGGCCGTCGAGCCCGCGTCGGCAAGCGCCTTGGAGAACGCCATCGAGAAGCAGCCGGCGTGCGCGGCGGCGATCAGCTCCTCGGGGTTGGTGCCCTCACCCTCCTCGAAGCGCGACTTGAAGGAGTAGTTGCCGGACAGGCCGCCCTTACCGGTGCGGACGGTGCCCGCGCCCTCGGTGAGATTGCCCTGCCACTGTGCTGAAGCGGTACGGATAGGCATGGGGCAAACGCTAGCGGAAAGGCGACCCTCGGGCGACAGACCGGCACGCGCGCCAGCCCTGCGATCCCCGTCACCACCAGGTTGCTGTGCCATGATGCGACTCAGGTCCGTGACCGGCGGAAGGGTGGCCGATGTCCGAGGAGCTTCCGATCCCGCGGCAGGGCGACCGCTCCGAGGCCCCGGCGGTGATCGAGTGGGGTGCCGACGAGCCGGCCCGGCGACGCCGCTTCGCCTGGTCCGTGGCCGACCTCGCGCAGGACCCCCGGCTGCCCCTGCTGCTCGCCGGTCTGGGCGCGGTGGCCGCGATCGCCTCGCTCGTCGGTGAGTGGCTGGTGATGAGCCTGCCGAACGGCGGGCCGGTGGGCAACACGACGATCGAGGTGCCCGCCGGGGTGTCCGAGGTCGGTGGCTTCGGGGTCGGTTACCTGGTCGGGCTTCTCGCCCTGGTCTGCGCCGTGGCGCTGACGTTGCGCGGCACGGCGGCCGTACGGCCGAACGCCCGCCTGGCCGGCCTCACCCTGGCCGGTGCCCTGCTGGTGCTGCTGGTGGCGGCCACGGCCGGCCTCGACAACCCCGGTCAGCGAAACTTCTTCTACTCGCTCGAGGACGGCTTTCGGATCGAGTACGGCCGTGGGCTGGTGATGGCGTTCGTCGCCTGTGTGCTGTTCGCTGCCGCCCTGCGGCTGACCCCCGCCGCACCCCCCGGCGACTTCGACGGCCCACCGGACGTCGACCGGCCCGGCGACGCGCCAGCACCGCGCCCCCGGCGCCGCCGCCGGGACCCCGACCCGATCGAGGACGGCCTGCCGTCACCGGCCGACCTGACAGTCACCCCCGCCGCCCCCTTCGCCCGGCCCGACCCCCAGCCCTGACCGGCCCCCCTTCACCCGCCCACCGCCCGGGAGTGGGTGGGAGTTGGCGTCCGATTCGCCTGGAAGTCATGGATGCGACCCGTTCCGCGAGGTACGGTTGCTGACCCGCCGTCACTCCGAGACTCGGGTTCCCTGACCCTGGTGGTGCGACGGCGGCGGGCGAAGGAGGAACGATGACCCGCCCGGGACTACCGAAGTTGATCGCGACCGACCTCGACGGGACGCTGGTCCGCAGCGATGACACCGTCTCCGCGTACACCCATGGGGTGCTCGACCGGGTGCGCGCCGCCGGGATTCCGGTGGTCGGCGCTACCGGACGCGGCCCTCGGTTGACCGAGTTGACCCGCAACGACATCCGCGCCGCCGACTTCCTGGTGATGGCCGGCGGTGGACGGGTGGTCGACCAGAGCGACCCGAGCGGCCCGGTGGTGCTCCGCGACGAGCGGCTGCCCGCCGAGGTGCTGACCCGACTCCTGGCCGACCTGGAGGCGGAGGTCGGCCCGCTGACCGTGATGGTCGAGGCGTCCGACGAGCACGACGCCCCGCTGTGGGGCGACTACCACGAGAGCTGGCCGTACCAGGACCGCTTCGAGGCGCGCACCCGCGACGAGTGCCTCGCCTGCGACGTGATCAAGGCGTTTGCCAGGACCGCCGACCATCACGTGGACGAGCTGCTGGCGGTGGCCCGCCGGATCGTTTCGCCACAGGTCGCCACACTTACCCAGGCCGGGCTCGGCTTCATCGAGATCTGCCCGCCCGGGGTGGACAAGGCGACCGGGTTGACGGTGGTGGCGCAGACCCTCGGGGTCGACCCGGCCGATGTGCTGGTCTTCGGTGACATGCCCAACGACCTGCCGATGTTCGAGTGGGCCGGCTGGTCGCGGGTGGCCGTGGCCAACGCGCACCCGGAGCTGCGTGCCGTCGCCGACGAGGTGACCCTGCGCAACGACGACGACGGGGTGGCGGTGTATCTGGACCGGCTACTGTCCCGGTAATGGGAGACACACCCCGCCTCATCGCCACCGACATCGACGGCACGCTGATCCGCGACGACCACACCGTCAGCCCACGCACCGCCGACCTGCTGGCGCGGATCTCCGCGCAAGGCACGCCGGTCGTCCTGGTCACCGGCCGTCCGGTCCGCTGGCTCAAGATGGTGTACGACCAGCTCGACCGACCGTTGCCCGCGGTCTGCGCCAACGGCGCAGTGGTCTACGACCCGTTCTCCGACGAGGTGGTGCGGGCTGACCCGCTCGCCCCGAACCACCTGGCCGAGGTGGCCCGGAGGCTACGGGCCGAGGTGCCCGGGATCAGCTTCGCCGTGGAGATCCTGGACAGCCGGGAGATGCGGCACGAGGCGCACTACCCGCTGCGCTGGGACGCCGACGCCAGCGGCATCCGGCCGGTCGAGACGCCGGAGGAGTTGCTCTCCGTCCCGGCGGTGAAGCTCCTCGCCCGAGCCGGCGAGCAGGACCCGGATGCCTTCGCCGAGCTGATCGCCACGGCGGTGGCGGGGTTGGCCGAGGCCACGCACTCGTCGTCCTCCGGGCTGGTGGAGATCTCGGCGGCCGGGGTGACCAAGGCGGCGGGGCTGGCCTGGTACTGCGACCAGCTCGGGGTGGCAGCGGCGGACGTGCTGGCCTTCGGCGACATGCCGAACGACGTGCCGATGCTCACCTGGGCCGGGCGTGGTGTGGCGGTGGCCAACGCGCACCGCGCCGTCCTGGCGGTCGCCGACGACGTGACGACGGCGAACACCGAGGACGGCGTGGCGGCGTACCTGGAGAAGATCTTCGGGGTGGACTGAGGTCAGAGGTACTGACCGGTGTTGTGGCCCTCGCCGCCGCCCGGCTGGCCGATGCCCGGCATCCCGGGGACGACCCCACCGGGGCCGCTGGGCAACGCCTGCCGGCCGCCGCGCATCTGCTCCAGCTGCACCCGGGCGGCCATCTGCTGGGCAACCAGGGCCGCCTGGATGCCGTGGAACAGACCCTCCAGCCAGCCGACGAGCTGGGCGTGGGCGATCCGCAGCTCGCCCTCGCTGGGGGCCTTGTCCTCGGCGAAGGGCAGCGAGATGCGCTCCAGCTCGTCGCGAAGCTCGGGGGCGAGGCCCTCCTTCAACTCGACGATCGACCGCTCGTGGATCTCCCGCATCCGGCTGCGGCTGGCGTCGTCGAGAGGCGCGGCCTTCACCTCCTCCAGCAACTGCTTGATCATGCTGCCGATCCGCATCACCTTGGCCGGCTGTTCGACCAGGCGGGTCGGGTCCTCGCCCTGACCCTCGTCGGTCTGCATCGTGCCGATCGGACGGCCGTCCGGACCAACCACCACCACCGTGCCGGAGTGGCCGGAGTCGTCGGTGCCGGGCTCGTCGTTCTGTCCAGCGGAGCGCGCTTCGGTCATGGGGTCCATCTTTACCCAGCGGGCGCGACCCATGCCGCCCGGGACCGACTACCGGGGCTGAACCACCCGGGCGGGGCGCGCTACCGTCGCGCCATGCCTGTCGACCCGCGCGCCGTGTTGACCCGGCCCGCGCCGGAGCCCGACCGGACCGTGGCGTACGGGGACCACCCGGATCAGGTGGCCGATCTGCGCCTCCCGGCGGGAACCGGGCCGGCCCGACCGCTGGTCGTCGTCCTGCACGGCGGCTTCTGGCGGGCCGAGTACGACCGACGGCACACCGGCCCGCTGGCCGCAGCCCTGGCCGCCGACGGTTACCCGGTGGCGCAGCTGGAGTACCGCCGCACCGGGCAGCCCGGAGGCGGCTGGCCGGGCACCCTCACCGACGTACTGACCGGGGTGGCCGAGCTGCCGGCGCTGGCGGCCGAGGCGCTGCCCGGCCGGGTGAGCCTGACCGCGCCGATCCTGGTCGGGCACTCCGCCGGCGGCCACCTGGCGCTGTACGTGGCGGGCACCGCACCGGCGACGGTGGGTGGAGTGCTCGCCCTCGCTCCGGTGGCCGATCTGGGCGAGGCGTACCGGCGGGATCTGGACTCGGGTGCGGTCGCCGCTCTGCTCGGCGGCGGCCCGGCGCAGGTCCCGGACCGGTACGCGGCGGCGGATCCACGAATGTTGGTACCGATACAAACACGCACAGTAGTCGTTCACGGCTCTGACGATCATCAGGTTCCGGTGGGGATGAGCCGGGATTTCGTCGCGGAGGCGCGTGCCTCGGGTTCCGATATCTCCCTTGTTGAACTGCCCGGATGCGAGCATTTCGGGCTGATCGACCCGCAGTCCGTCGCCTGGCCTCCGATCCTTGCCGTGTTGCGGTCCCTGCACGATGATCATTAGCCATTGACGCAGCGTCGCGGACCAGGTAGAACGCCGTTGGGGCGGTGTTCGGCCCTGCAACGCTTCCGTGGAAGGAACTCGGTGTCGCAGATGAATCGCAGGCGGGCGCTCCAACTGATGGCCGCGCTCGGAACCACCGGGTTCGTCGCCGCGTGCGGCTCAGACGGTGACGCCGAGCCGACCGCCGACCGGGGCCCGATCAAGATCGGTTTGATCACGCCGCAGGCCGGTGGTTTCAAGAGCATCGGCGATGACATCACCAATGGCTTCCAGCTCTTCCTCGACCTGCACGACCAGCGGCTGGGCGGCCACTCGGTGGAGCTGCTGACCGCCGACGAGGGCGATACCGCGAAGACCGGCAAGGCTGCCGTCGAGGGCCTGCTCAAGCAGGGCGTGCTGGCGCTCACCGGCGTCGTCAACTCGGCGGTCATGGTCGGCATCCGGGACACCGTGGAGCAGGCCCGGGTCCCGCTGATCGGCTCCAACGCCTCACCGAGCAGCCTGCAGAGCGTCTTCTACATCTGGCGGACCTCGTACGTGCTCGACGAGGCCGGCAAGGCGCTGGGCCGCTACATGCGTGACCAGCTGCCCGCGAACGGCCGCGTGGCGATCATCGTGCCGGAGAACGTCGGCAGCCCGGACGTCGTCCGCGGCTTCCGGGAGGACTTCGGCACGAAGGACCCCCGGATTCGCGACGAGGTGACCTACACCAGCGCCACCTCCAACCCCGGCAAGACGACGTACGTCTCGGACATCAACAAGGCGCTGGCCAAGAAGCCCACAGCGGTCTTCTGCTTCTTCGCGGGAGCGGCGGCGGTGGAGTTCATCAAGCAGCTCCGCGAGAAGTTCGCCGGGCCGATCTACGCCCCCGGCTTCCTCACCGAGGGCAGCGTGCTGGAGAACCTGAAGAGCAACGCGCTGGGCATCCAGACGGCGCTGAACTACTCGGCCGACCTGAACAACACGTCGAACCGGGTGTTCGCCTCGGCGTACCGCAAGAAGTACCAGGTCACCCCCACGACGTACGCGATGGCGTCGTACGACGCGGCGCAGGTGCTCGACCAGGCCATCCAGCTGACCGGTGGAAAGCCCACGCCGCAGCAGGTCAACCTGGCCCTGGGCAAGATCGGCCAGATCGACAGCCCGCGGGGCATCTGGCAGTTCAACCAGCCGCGTACCCCGCAGCAGAAGTGGTACCTGCGTGAGGTCCAGCGCGACGGTCAGGTCATGTCGAACGTGCTGATCAACGAGCTGGCCACGCTGGGCTGAACGGGCCCACCGACGGCACGATTCGGGGCCGGTCTCCCAGTGGGAGGCCGGCCCCGGAACGTTCGCGGGTCAGTGCCGCAGCTCGGCGACGCAGCACTTCACGCTGCCGCCGCCCTTCTTCAGCTCGGCCAGCTCGACCGGGACCGGGGTGTACCCGGCCGCCTTGAGCTTGCCGGCCAGGCGGGTGGCCTCGCTGTTGAGCACCACGTTCGCGCCGTCGCTGACCAGGTTGAGCCCGAAGGCCATCGCGTCCTCGTCGTCGGCGATCACCGCGTCCGGGAAGAGCTGGGTGAGCACCCGCTGACTGGCCGCGGAGAACGCGCCCGGGAAGTAGACGACATTCGCGTCGTCGATGGCCGCGAGCGCCACGTCCAGGTGGTAGAACCGGGGGTCGATCAGGCGCAGCGACACCACCGGACGGCCCAACGCCTCCTGCGCCTCCGCGTGCGCGGGGATCTCGGTACGGAATCCGTGCCCGGCCAGGATGAGCCCGCCGTGCGCCTCCGGCACGTACGCGAAGTCACCCTCGCCCTCGTTGGTCTCGCTGGGTGCGATGAACCGCCAGCCCTGCGCGTCGTAGAAGGCGTGGTGAGCGGCGGCCTCGGCGGCCCGCTGCTCGTGCTTGAACCGGGCGCCGTAGACGCTGCCGTCCACCACGAAGCCACCGTTGGCGGCGTAGACCATGTCGGGCAGGCCCTGCTCGGCGGTGAGCAGGTGCACCTCATGGCCGAGGCCGACAAGCGTCTCGCGCAGCCGGTCCCACTGCTTGACGGCCAGGTCCCGGTCGACCGGGGTGGTCACGTCCATCCACGGGTTGATCGCGTACTCGACCGCGAAGTACTCCGGCGAGCACATGAGATATGTCCGCTTTCGCGGGAAGCGCTGCTGGTTCACGGTCACCAAGAGTAGGTACCGTGGAACGTTGAAAACAGCCACAAGTGTTGCTTCCCAAAGGCGGAACGTTGCAGATAGACGCGGTTGACCAGCGGATCATTGCGTTACTCGTCGCGGACGCCCGCGCGTCCTACGCCGACATCGGCGCCCGGGTGTCACTCTCCGCCCCGGCGGTCAAACGTCGCGTCGACCGACTGCGCGCCACCGGCGTGATCAGGGGATTCACGGCCGTCGTTGATCCGGCTGCCGTCGGCTGGACCACGGAGGCCTTCGTCGAGCTGTTCTGCGCCGGCCGGACCACCCCGGCGCAGATCGGCGTGGCCGCCCGCCGGCACCCCGAGGTGGTCGGCGCGTACACCGTCTCCGGGGAGGCGGACGCGCTCGTGCACCTGCGCGCCGCCGACATCGCCCACCTGGAGGCGGCACTGGAGCGGCTGCGCGCCGAGTCCTTCGTGACCTCCACCCGCAGCACCATCGTGCTCTCCCGGCTGGTCGAATCGCCCGGCGTCGGCCCGTCCGCCGGCACCTCTTGACCTCAACCCAGGTTGAGGAGATGGACTGGCCCCGAGTGGGCGAGGCAGCCCACCGGAGCCGAGGGGGCTGCCATGCGGGCGATCTGGTTACGTGAGTTCGGCGGGCCCGAGGTGCTGTTGCCCGGCACCGCGCCCGACCCGACCCCCGGTCCCGGCCAGGTGCTGATCGACGTCGCACACGCGAACATCACCTTCGTCGAGACCCAACTGCGCGCCGGTCACCCCGGCCCGTTCCGCCTCACCCCACCGCTGATCCCCGGCAACGGCGTCGGCGGGGTGATCACGGCCGTCGGGCCGGACGTCGACCCGGCGCTGACCGGGCGGCGGGTGGTCAGCGCCACCGGAGGCTCCGGCGGCTACGCCGAACGCGCGGCAGTCGACGCGTCGGCGACGATCGCGGTGCCGACCGGGTTGGCCCTGGACGAGGCGGTGGCACTGCTGGCCGACGGGCGGACCGCCACCATGCTGATCGAGGCGGTCGACGTCCGCCCCGGTGACCGGGTGCTGGTGGAAGCCGCTGCCGGCGGCGTCGGCAGCCTGCTGGTGCAGCTCGCGGTCCGCGCCGGGGCCCGGGTGATCGGCGCGGCCGGTGGGCGCCGGAAGGTTGACCTGCTCCCCGGCCTGGGCGCCGAGCTGGCCGTCGACTACCTGCTGCCCGACTGGGCCGAGCAGGTCCACGCCGCGACGGGCGGGGTCGATGTGGTGCTCGACGGGGTCGGCGGTTCGGTGGCCCGGGCCGCCTTCGACCTGCTCCCGCCAGGTGGCCGGATGGTCAGCTTCGGGCTGGCGAGCGGGGAGTGGTCCCCGGTGTCGCCGGAGGCCGCCACGGCACGGCAGGTCACCATCGTCCGGCCGGACGTGCCACCGGCCCGGCTGCGGGCGTACACCGAACAGGCCCTGGCGGACGCGGCCGCCGGCCGCCTGCGACCGCTCATCGGCCAGCGCTTCCCACTGGACCGCGCCGCCGACGCGCACGCCGCCATCGAGACGCGCGCGACGGTCGGCAAGACCCTGCTGGACGTGGCCTGACCGAACTCAGAGGTACATGCCGGTGCGGTGCTCCGACTCGTCGCGTCGGACCGGCTTGTCGCCCTCACCGAAGAACCGCTTGCCGCCGAACTCGCCGTGCAGACGGTCGTCCAACTCGTCGGCGAGACCGGTCATCACCTGCACGGCCAGCATCAGATGGGTCGCCTGGAAGTTGCGGCCGAACACCGGGATGGACGCCCACACGGTGTCGTCGGCGCAGTAGAGGCGGCCGATCGGCATCCGGTTCGTCAGCTCGGAGAGCTTGACGTAGAGCCGCTCGGTCGGCTCCACCTCGGTGAGCACCGGGGAGAAGACGTCCACCAGGGGCGGATTGTCGCGTACCCGCACGAAGACCATCGCCGAGCCGGCACGGATGGTGATGTCGCCGTCCGAGTCGATCTGCAACCGGTCGGCGTCCGACTTCAACATGGTGGAGACCACGGTCCGGACCCGATCGGCCAGGTCGAGCACGTCGTCCTGCTCGACCTGCGCGGCGGCCGCCTCGGCCAACGCCTCCTCCAGGTCCGCCTCGACGTCGGCGTCGGGACCGAACTCGCTGCGGGCGGTGCCCAGCGGTTCCACGGCCAACGGCTCGCCCTCGGCGTCGTGCACAAGATAGACGAGGAATGCCGGGTGCGGAGCGCCGTAGACGTCGCGCAGCGTGCGGGAGAGCAGGGTGGCGACCTGAGTCGACTCGGCCGTCGTGGCGTTCAGCCCGAAGGAACCGCCAGAGCCGGCGACCACCCCGGGCGGAGACCAACCCAGCGCGACCATGTCCGCCACCGCGCTTCGGTCCAGTCGGTAGCCCGCCGGCAGGGTGGAGTTGCCGACCGCGCGGGCGGACAACACCCGGTCCGCGTCCACGTCGACACTGATCGAATAGACGGCGTCCCCGGTGCCGGAGGCGGTGGGGTCCAGGGTCACGTCGAGGTGGGTGCCAACGGGAAGTTCCCGCAGCCGTACGGCGAGCGCACGGGCGAACTCCCGCCACGCCTCGGTCACCTTCGCCCGCAGGTCGGTGGTGCTGGGCTCGTCGAGCAGGATCGATTCCGCCGGCTCAGTCGAAGCGCCGGGCAGCTCACCGTGCGGCGCCGAGGGGTGGTCAGCCGTCATGATCGCCTCCGTCCGTCCCGATCACCCTACCCACGCCGCCCGTGGGCCGAATCAGCCCGGACCGGGATCGGACAGCGGCGGTCAGGGGGCCGTCGGGTCCGTGGGCTCCGCGTCCAGCCCGACCGGCCAGGCGCCCGCCAGCGCGCTGAGCCGGGCCGCGGCGTCCGCCGGGTCCGCGCCCCGGCCGACCGCCAACCCGAGGAGGTACGCGGTGACCGGCGCACCCGGACGCAGCACCTGGTGGGCGACGTCCCGGGCCAGATCCAGCACCGCCGGCACCGGCACCGCGGTCGAATCCAGATCCAACTCGGCGCACACCGCCGTGACCCAGTCGTCCATCACCGTCATCGCGCCCACTCCTCCGCCCGGCGTACGTCCTCGTCAGTGTCGCAGTCGAACCACGGCGGCGGGCCCTCGCCGGACCAGGCCACCTCCGACACGACGAGCCCTGCCAGCAACGCCCGCACCGGGGCCCCGGACAGGCTGCCGCCCCGCTCGACCGCCAACCGGTCCACCGCTGCCCGCAGCGCGGCCACCCGCCAGACGCCGCAGAGCGACTGCCGCCGCCCGTTCCCGTCCACGAAGCACGCCCCGTCGGGTCGCTCACCACCGCCGAGGCCGTCGCGAGCCCGCCTGAGGCCGCCGCGAGCCGGCGGTGCGGCGAGGTCGCCACGGACCAACGGTGCGGCGAGGCTGTCGCGGGCCGGCAGTGCGGCGAGGTCGCCACGGACCAACGGTGCGGCGAGGCTGTCGCGGGCCGGCAGTGCGGCGAGGTCGCCACGGACCAACGGTGCGGCGAGGTCGCCACGGACCAACGGTGCCGGATCGGTTCGGCCGCCCGCCGAACCGGTGTCAAGGGTCCTCCGGTCGAGGTGGTTCAGCAGATCGCCGATCGCGGCCCGGGTGAGCAACGGCAGGTCGGCGGCGAGCAGCGCGACCAAGGTGACGTCGGTGTCCAGCAGCGCCAGTCCGGCCGCCGCCGCGGCGACCGGGCCCCCGCCGGGCGGGTCCTCCCGGACGACCCGGACGCCCGCCGGCACGGCGTCGGCCGCACCGACGAGCACCCGCGGCGTCGCGTCGGCGACTGCGGCCAGCACCCGGTCGCGCATCGGTCGGCCGCCGACCGGAAGCGCGGGCTTGTCGACCCCGCCCATCCGCCGGGCGGCCCCACCCGCGAGCACCACGGCGGCGTACGTCCCCACCCGGCCACCGTAGCCGTGCCACCACCAACTCCCGCCACCCCTCACCCCGCCAACCCCGCACCCCGCACCCCGCACCCCGCACCCCGCACCCCGCACCCCGCACCCCGCACCCCGCACCCGGGTGATCATGGAGTTATCGCTCGACACGCCGACGACACGCGCGGCTAACTTCATGATCAACGCGCCCTGGGGTGGGAGCCGGGGCAACGCGCCCGGGGGTGCCGGGGAGCGCGCCGGGGGCGGGCGCCGGGGCACGCACCGGGGGCGTGTGCCTGGGGGCGTGCGCTTGGGCCGGGGTTGGGGTGGAGGATGGCGGGATGGGACGGGCGACTGATCGGCGGGGCGTACTCCGGATCGACCTGGACGCGGCGACCGCCGGACGCGGGGCGATCCGCCGGCCGGACACGCTCGCCGTGGAGGAGCCGCTGGAGATCCGCGTCGGCGCGGCCGGACCCGGCCGACGCCGGCCGCTGGCCGTCACCATGCGCACTCCCGGAGACGATCTGGACCTGGCCATCGGGTTCCTGCTGACGGAGGGGCTGATCCGGTCGACCGACGACGTGTTGACCGCGCAACTCTGTGCGGGCGCGGAGACGCCGAACACGTACAACGTGGTGGACGTGGTACTCGCTCCCGGCGTACCGGAACCGACCACCGACCCGTCTCGGAACTTCTACACGACCAGCTCGTGCGGTGTCTGTGGCAAGGCCAGCATCGACGCGGTACGCACCCGGTCGCTCTTCCCGGTCGCGGCGGACCCGCTCAGCGTGCCGGCCACGCTGCTGGCCGAGCTGCCCGACCGGTTGCGCGCCGCTCAGCGTGGCTTCGATCGGACCGGCGGGCTGCACGCGGCGGGGTTGTTCACCCCCGACGGTGAGCTGGTGGTGCTCCGGGAGGACGTGGGCCGGCACAACGCCGTGGACAAGGTGATCGGCTGGGCCGTGCGGGAACGCCGGCTGCCGCTCGCCGGGCACCTGCTGCTGGTCTCCGGGCGGGCCAGCTTCGAGCTGACCCAGAAGGCGTGGATGGCGGGGTTGCCGCTGCTGGCAGCGGTGTCCGCCCCGAGCACCCTCGCCGCCGAACTGGCCGACGAGGCGGGGATGACACTTGTCGGCTTCCTGCGCGGGCGGACCATGAACGTCTACACCGGGCCGCACCGGATCACCGTGGAGCAGCCGGCCTGACCCGAGCGGCCCGTCAGCGACCGATCCGGTCGATCAGGTCGAACAGGGCCAGCCGTGCGGCGGCGTCACGGGCGATCAGAAAACCGGCGATGCCGAGGATCCAGCCCAACGCGCTGCCCGCCTTCGTGACGATCCAGGCGTTCAGGCGGGCCAGCACCGGCTCGACCAGTCGCGGCCGGGCCACCCGGGCGCCCAGCAACAGCACCGCCGGCAGCACCATGACCAGGCAGTACCCGGCGAGCAGCACCACCACGCCCGCCGCTCCCACCCCCGAGGTGGCCAACAGACCCACCGCACCGAGGTACGGAAGCATTGTCGCCACCTCGGCGAGCGCCGCGAGCAGCGCGAGCCCGACCAACCAGCGGGCCGAGGAATCTCCGGCGGTGGCCCGGTCCCGCCAGCGCAGGACGCCACCGGTACGGGGACGCCGTTTGCCGTCGTAGCGGAAGCTGAGCGCCAGCATTCCCACGCCCAGCACGAGTTGTGCCCAGAGGACGCCCCGGTTGTTCAGGGCACCGCCCAGCGCGTCGCCCAGCCTGCTGCCTCCCCAGACCAGCAGCAGCCCAACCACGAGGTAGAACGCCGCGATGGTGGCGAGGTAGCCCAGGATCCGCCGAACGTTGACCGGCCCGGGGGCGAGCAGCAACCAGACCGGGATGAAGAGGGTGCCGATGCTGGTGCTGTCGATCAACGCCAGCCCGGCCAGCGACAGCAGCAACTCGGGGGTCATGTCGTACCAACGGGGAGAACGGTCACGAGATCATTCTCTGGCGGCGGCGAGCCCGCCGCGTCGGCCGTGGACAGGAGCAACGCGTACATCCTTCGACGGAGGCGTCACCGGAAGACCCGTCACGACAGATCGAGAATGCTCCAGTTGGTCGGTAGCACCTTCGCCGCCGCTGCGGGTTGCACCGTCGCGTAGTGCGCCTCGTGGGTGAGGGCCACACGGGCGGCATGGCCGAACGAGATGTCGCCGTCCACAGCACGGGCCAGCCTGCCGGTGTCCTGCACGTCCTCGATGACGAGCGGCAGCAGACGGATCATCGGGGCAGTCACCATCAGGCCCAGTAGCGCGGCGTCGATCTCGTCGGTCACGCTCGCATAGGCAGCCGCCAGGCAGGTCGCCGGAATGGCCACCTGCCGCCCCTCGTCGGCGACCTCCAGCATCAACTCCCCCACCGAGACGTTGCCCTCAAGGTAGGCGGTCAACGCCGACGCGTCGAACACGGCAGCGACCTGATCGCTCATCCGGCGCGGCCCAACATCCGGCGTCCCTCGGCCAGGGCGTCTGCCGGGATGGGGGTCGCCAGGCGCTTCCGCCACCGGGCCCTGCCCGCCTCGGTCACCTCGATCCCGGCGCGCCGCAGCACCTCGTCGAGGTGCGTCCCGTGCATCTGAGCCCGCACCGCCGCAGTGATGGCGGCCGAGACGTTGGGCTGCTGGTCGAGCCAGTCCGCGACGTCGTCGGGGAGGCTCACGGAGCGCTTCACTGTCACGGCCGCCAGCCTATCAACTCTGGTAGCACCTGCGGTATTACCGCGAGTGATCGCGTCCTCAGCGGCGGCCACGACGGCTCCGCCTGCGGGGGCGGACGACGCCGGGCATCCCGACCGACGGCCAGCCGTCCAGCTCGGCCGGGGGCACGCCCCGTCGGAGCAGGTCGTCCAGCAGCAGCGCGAGCGAGTAGTCGGGGTGCAGACTCAGCGTGCGTTCGAGCGCGACCGCCGCCAACGCGCCCTGCCCGGCGCGCCAGGCGGCGAACGCCAGCAGCGCACCCGGCGCGGCGGCCACCTCCGGCTCGGCGCGGCGCAGCACGTCGGTCCAGAGGGCGATGTCCCGGTCCCGGCCGTCGGTGCGCTCCCACGCGTGATCGCGGACCGGCAGGTGAGTCATCAGCAGGCTCAACCAGGCCACCTCGTCGTCGTCGAGCCGCTCACCACGCCGCTGCCGACGCTGGGCCTCACGGACCGCTGCCACCCCCGCGGCGCGCAGCGCCCGAGCCCCGAGCAGGTCGCTCTCGGGTGCCTGCTCGACCAGCTCGGCCAGTCTCAGCTCGGCGCGGGCGATGGCCGCGCGGGCCGCCTCCCGGGCCGGACCGTCCACCGGTGCCACCTGCGCCACCAGGGCGGCCCGGTCGGGGAGTGCGACCTGACCGGCGAAGACCGCCGAGGCGGTCACCCGGTTGGCGCTCGGGTCGTAGCGGCGACCCTCAGGCGGGCAGCACTCGGGCTCGGCGCAGAGATAGGACCACCAGCGGCCGTCGGTCACCCGCAGCGCGTCGAGCACGTGCAGCCCGAAGTCGTTCAGCGCGTCGCGCAGCGCGTCCACCGCCGGGGTGACCCGCTCCGGTTGCCCGTAACCCACGACGGTGACGGCATCCGCGCCCTGCCGGCGGAGCACACCAGCCAGGTGCCCGGCCAATCCGCCCGGCTCGCTCGGGTCGGGCAGGTCCGCGCGGGCGGCGAAGACGATCTGTCGGCCGACCAACGCCACGGTGACGACGCTGTCGGCCGGGTGGAAGCCGAGCAGGTACGGCACAGCGGCGATCAGGTCGGCGGGTGAGCGGACGGCGAGTTGAGGGCGTTCGGTCGAGGTCATGTCGGAAGCCTGCGGCGGGTGTGCCGGGCCCGGCCACCCCTGTGGACGACACGCGGCTTATCCACAGTTACTGAACGTGTTTTTCCTGTTCAAGCCCCACTTACAGCTGCGGAAAGAGCGCCGATCTCGTCGCGCGACACCTGGCTGTCTCAAGGAGCGGTTACCGTGCGCTGATGGACCTGGCGTACCTGCGCGCGCATCCGGCACACCTTCCGACCTTCCGGACCCATCAGCGGATCCGGGAGACGCCGGTCGCCGGTGGAAACATCTGCGCGGCCGCCCGGCTCACCCTCGACGACGGCCACTCCGTCTTCGCCAAGTCCTGGCCGGAGGGCGCCGACCGACCGGCACCGGAAGGCTTCTTCGCCGCGGAGGCCGCCGGCCTGCGCTGGCTGCGGGAGGCCGGCACGGTCGGCGTACCAGAGGTGATCGTGGTGTTGCCGGAGCTGCTGGCGCTCGACTGGGTGGAGCCCGGCGAACCGACGCCGCAGGCAGCGGAGCGCTTCGGCCGGGAGTTGGCCGGGCTGCACCGGGCGGGCGCGACCGCCTTCGGCGCCACCTGGCCCGGCTTTATCGGCTCGCTCCCACAGGACAACACCCGCACCGGCGGGCGCTGGTCGACCTGGTTCGCCGAGCGGCGGCTCGCCCCCTACCTGCGACGCTCGGTCGACGGTGGCGCGCTGACGAGTGCCGATGCCGCTCTGGTCGAGCAGGTGATCGGTCGCCTCGACGGGCTCGGCGGCGACGAGCCGCCCGCGCGCATCCACGGCGACCTGTGGCCGGGCAACGTGCTGTGGGGGGTCGACGACCGGGCCTGGCTCGTCGACCCGGCGGCGCACGGTGGGCACCGGGAGACGGACCTCGCCCAGCTCGCCCTCTTCGGCGGCATCCCCCACCTGGATCGCGTGCTGGCCGCCTATCAGGAGAGTTGGCCACTACCGGACGGTTGGCCTGACCGCGTGCCAGTGCACCAACTGCATCTGCTGCTCGTGCACACGGCACTGTTCGGCGTCAGCTTCCGAGATGTGGTCGTCCAGACCGCCCGTGGCGTCCTGAGCCGGGCCGAGCGCGCTACGGTCGACAGGTGAGCGTCGCCCCGGGGACCAACGGCGTCCTCGTCGACCGGTACGGCCGTGTCGCCCGGGACCTGCGCGTGTCCCTCACCGACAAGTGCAACCTCCGCTGCACCTACTGCATGCCGGCGGAAGGGCTGCCCTGGCTGGCCGGCCCCGAGTTGCTGACCGACGAGGAGATCGTCCGGCTGGTCCGGGTGGCTGTCGAGCTGCTCGGCGTGACCGAGGTGCGGTTCACCGGCGGCGAACCGCTGATCCGGGCCGGGCTGGTCGACATCGTGACCGCGGTCGCCGCCCTCGAACCCCGCCCCCGGGTCTCGCTGACCACCAACGGCATCGGCCTGGACCGACTGGCCCCGGCGTTGCGGACGGCCGGCCTGGACCGGGTGAACGTCTCACTGGACACCCTGGACCCGGACCGGTTCACCACCCTCACCCGGCGCCCCCGCCTCGACGCGGTGCTGGCCGGGCTCGCCGGGGCGGCGACCGTCGGGCTCAGCCCCGTGAAGATCAATTCCGTGCTGATGCGTGGTGTCAACGAGGACGAGGCGCCGGCGCTGCTCCGCTTCGCCCTCGAACACGACTACCAGCTGCGGTTCATCGAGCAGATGCCGTTGGATGCCCAGCACGGTTGGGCCCGCGACACCATGGTCACCGCCGACGAGATCCTGGCGTCGCTGCGTACCGTCTTCGATCTCACCGCCGACCCGACCGAGCGCGGCGCGGCACCGGCGGAGACCTGGCTGGTCGACGGAGGCCCCGCCCGGGTCGGCGTGATCGCCAGCGTCACCCGCCCCTTCTGCGGGGACTGCGACCGCACCCGGTTGACCGCCGACGGCCAGGTCCGCGCCTGCCTCTTCGCCACTCAAGAGTCGGATCTGCGCGCCGCGCTGCGCGCCGGTGCCGACGACGACGAGTTGGCCCGGTGCTGGCGTACCGCAATGTGGGGCAAGCGCGCCGGGCACGGCATCGACGATCCCACCTTCCTCCAGCCGACCCGCCCGATGTCAGCGATCGGAGGCTGAGCGTGGAGGCGCCACCGCTGACCGTCCGCTACTTCGCGGGCGCCCGCGCCGCCGCCGGCCGCGCCGAGGAGGCCGTCCCCGCCGGGCGGTCACTGGACGACCTCACGGCCGAACTGACCCAGCGTCACGGCGGTCGGCTCGCCGGGGTGCTGCGGGTGGCGAGTTTCCTCGTGGACGGCGTCACCTGTCATGATCGTCAGGCACCCCTGCCGGCCGGGGCCACGATCGATGTCCTGCCCCCGTTCGCGGGCGGCTGAGGGAGGCTGCACGCATGATGGCGGTTCTGGGGTTCGTGGCTGTCCTGGCGCTGGTCACCGGCCTCATCCACCTCTACCTGTGGAAGCGGCTCGTGCGGGACACCACCACGCCGGGCCGCTGGCGACGGGTCGGCGGGATCGCCGCAGTGGTGCTGGCCCTGCTCGTGCCGGTCACCATGGCCGGCACGCAGGCCGGGCTCTACTGGCTCGCCTGGCCCGGCTACCTGTGGCTCGCGCTGATGTTCTACCTGCTGATCGTGCTGGTCGTGCTGGAAGTCCCGATGCTGGTCACCCGGTTGGTGCTGCGTCGCCGGGTGGTCGCCGCAGAGCCCACCACAGCCGCGCCCGAGCCGGTGCTCGTCGGGGCCGCCGGGCCGACCGACCCGCCGGCCGCCGACGCCGTCGCGGCACCGGACCACGACCCGTCCCGTCGGTTGGTGCTCGCCCGTGGGGCCGCGATCTTCGCCGGTCTCACCGCCACCGGCATCGTGGGGTACGGCGTTCGCACCGCACTCGGTCCACCCCAGCTCGACCGGGTACGCATCCCGCTGGCCAAACTCCCCCGCAGCATGGACGGCCTGCGCATCGCCACCGTCTCGGACATCCACCTCGGCCCGCTGCGCGGGCGGGCACACACCGAGCGGATCGTCGCCGCGATCAACCGGCTCGACGCGGACATCGTCGCGGTCGTCGGTGACCTGGTCGACGGCTCGGTGGCCGAACTCGGCGCGGCCGCCGAGCCGCTGCGTAACCTGCGCTCCCGCTACGGCAGCTTCTTCGTCACCGGCAACCACGAGTACTACTCCGGGGTGGAGGAGTGGGTGCAGGAGGTCGACCGGCTCGGTCTGCGGGTGCTGCAGAACCAGCGGCAGGAGATCCAGGCCCGGGGCGGTGTGCTCGACCTGGCCGGCGTGAACGACCTCACCGCGGTAGGCACCGGCCTCGCCGCCGGCCCGGACTTCGCCGCCGCCCTCGGCGACCGCGACCCGAGCCGTCCCGTGGTCCTGCTCGCGCACCAGCCGCTGGCGGCAAAGGAGGCCGCCCGGTACGGCGTCGACCTGCAACTGTCCGGGCACACCCACGGTGGGCAGATGGTGCCGTTCAACCTGGCCGTCAGGCTGGAGCAGCCGGTGGTCAGCGGGCTCGGTGAGGTCGACGGCACAAAGGTCTACGTGACCAACGGCGCCGGTTTCTGGGGGCCTCCGGTCCGGGTCGGGGCGGAGCCGCAGATCAGTCTGGTCGAGCTGCGCTCGGCATAGCGGAGGTCACGTCCGCGCGTGGCGGCGGGTGGCCGGCGCGGCGGGCGTGACAGGATGCGGCGTGCCCCCGTTCAGCGCCGTACCCCCCGGTGGCCTACCGCCATTCGTCGCGGACCTGCACATCCACTCGAAGTACTCGCGCGCGTGCAGCCGTGACCTCACCCTGCCGAACCTCGCGTGGTGGGCCCGGCGTAAGGGCATCGGCCTGCTCGGCACCGGCGACTTCACCCACCCCGCCTGGTACGACCACCTGCGGGAGACGCTGCGCCCGGCCGAACCGGGGCTCTACCGGCTCGACCCGGAGGCGGAACGCGACCTCGCCCGGCGGCTGCCACCCCGACTCGCGCCGAACGCGGAGGCGGACCCGGTCCGTTTCATGCTGAGCGTGGAAATCTCCACCATCTACAAGCGGGACGACCGGACCCGCAAGGTGCACCACCTGATCTACCTGCCGGATCTGGACGCGGTGGCCCGGTTCAACACCGCGCTGGGCCGGATCGGCAACCTCGGCTCCGACGGCCGGCCGATCCTCGGACTGGACTCCCGCGACCTGCTGGAGATCACCCTGGAGGCCAGCCCGGACGGCTACCTGGTGCCGGCGCACATCTGGACTCCCTGGTTCTCCGCGCTGGGCTCGAAGTCGGGCTTCGACGCGATCGCGGACTGCTACGCCGACCTGGCCGAGCACATCTTCGCGGTGGAGACCGGGCTCTCCTCCGACCCCGCCATGAACTGGCGGGTCGGCAGCCTGGACGGCTACCAACTCGTGTCCAACTCGGACGCGCACTCACCGCCGGCGCTCGGCCGGGAGGCGACGGTGCTGACCGCCGAACGGGACTACTTCGCCGTTCGGGAGGCGCTGCGTACCGGTGACGGCCTGGCCGGCACGATCGAGTTCTTCCCGGAGGAGGGCAAGTACCACGCGGACGGGCACCGACTGTGTGGGGTCAACTGGTCCCCGGAGCGCACCCGGGCAGCCGGCGGGCGCTGCCCCGAGTGCGGCAAACCCCTCACCGTGGGCGTCCTCAGCCGGATCGAGGAGTTGGCGGACCGGCCGGACGGGCACCGGCCGGCGCACGCCCGGGACGTCACCCACCTGGTGCCGCTGGCCGAGATCCTTGGCGAGATCAACAAGGTGGGTGCCCGATCGAAGAAGGTCGAGGGGCGGCTCAACGAGCTGCTGGCCACGCTCGGCCCCGAGCTGGAGATCCTGACCACGACGCCGCTGACCGAGATCGCACAGGCCGGTGGTGAGCTGCTCGCGGAGGGCATCGGGCGGCTGCGGCGCGGCGACGTCCGCCGGGTGCCCGGTTACGACGGCGAGTACGGCGTGATCACGCTCTTCGACCCGGCCGAGCTGGGCGCGCAGGAGACGCTGTTCGACGTACCGGTGCCGGCGCAGCGACGACCCGCGGAGCCGGCTCCCCGAGTCGCGGCCAAGCGCCCGGCGGCGGCCAAGGCGGAGCCGAAGCGCAAGCCGGTCCCGGCGCCCGCGCCGCCGATCGCGCCGCCACCATCGCCGCACGAGCCGTTCGAGCCGATGCTCGCCGGCATGGAGGAGGTCGGCACCGGCCTGCTGGACCGACTGGACGCCATGCAGCGGGTGGCCGCCTCCGCACCCGGCGGCCCGCTGCTCATCGTGGCCGGCCCGGGTACCGGCAAGACCAGGACGCTCACCCACCGGATCGCGTACCTCTGCGCGGAGCTGAACGTCTTCCCCGAGCACTGCCTCGCGATCACGTTCACCCGTCGGGCAGCCGAGGAACTACGGCACCGCCTCGACGGCCTGCTCGGCCCGGTCGCCGAGGATGTCACAGTGGGCACGTTCCACGCGTTGGGGTTGACCATCCTGCGGGAGAACGTCGGCGCGGCGGGTCTGCCCACCGACTTCCGGATCGCCGACGACGCCGAGCGGGCGGCGGCACGCGCCGAGGCCGGCGACGACAGCGCCGCGTACGTGTCACTGCTGCGCAAGCAGGATCTGGTCGACCTGGACGAACTGGTGACCCTGCCGGTGGAGCTGCTGCGGGCCGACCGGAAGTTGGTCGAACGGTACCGGGACCGCTGGCGGTGGATCTTCGTCGACGAGTACCAGGACGTCGACGAGGTGCAGTACGAGCTGCTGCGGCTGCTCAGCCCCGCCAACGGCAACCTCTGCGCGATCGGCGACCCGGACCAGGCCATCTACTCGTTCCGGGGTGCCGACGTCGGCTACTTCCTGCGCTTCTCCGAAGATTTCACCGACGCCCGACTGGTCCGGCTCAACCGCAACTACCGCTCGTCGGCCCCGATCCTGGCCGCCGCCGTGCAGGCCATCGCGCCGTCCTCGCTGGTCCGGGGCCGGCGGCTCGACCCGGCCCGGCTCGACCCGGAAGCTCCGCTGGTCGGGCGGTACCCGGCCGCGTCGGTGACCGAGGAGGCCGACTTCGTGGTGCGTACCGTCGACGATCTGGTCGGCGGGTTGTCGCACCGCTCCCTGGACTCGGGCCGCATCGACGGCCGCTCCACCACGCTGTCGTTCTCCGACATCGCCGTGCTCTACCGCACCGACGCGCAGGCCGCCCCGATCGTGGACGCTCTGACCCGGGCCAACATCCCCGTGCAGAAGCGTTCCCATGACCGGCTGCGGGATCGGCCCGGGGTGGCGGCCATCGCCCGCGAGCTGCGACACGCCGACGGCCTGGCTGGTCCACTCGCCGCCCGGGTGCGGCTGGCCGGTCAGGTGGTCGCCGAGCGGTTCGCCGTGCCCACCCTGGACGGCGCCGGCAGCACGGTCCGCCCCGAGGACGTCCGCTCGGCCGTGGACCTGCTGACCCCGCTGGCCCGACGCTGCGGTGACGACCTGGAGGCATTCCTGTCGCAGTTGGCCACCGGCGCGGAGGTGGACGCGCTCGACCCGCGGGCCGAGGCGGTCACGCTGCTCACCCTGCACGCCGCGAAGGGCCTGGAGTTCCCGGTGGTCTTCCTGGTCGGTGTCGAGGACGGGTTGTTGCCGATTCGCTGGCCGGGCTCGACCCCCGACGAGGACGCCGTCGCCGAGGAGCGCCGGCTCTTCTTCGTCGGCCTGACCCGGGCCCAGGACCGGCTGTACGTCAGTCACGCCGCCCGCCGCACCCGGCACGGCAGCGAGCGCGACTGCATACCGTCGCCGTTCCTCGGCACCATCGATCCCGGGCTCTTCGAACGCTTCGGCGAAGCCGAACCCCGCCGCCCCAAGGACCGCCAACTCCGCCTGATCTAACCCCCGCCCCCCTCACGCCCCCACGCCGCCCGGCCGCCGCCCTCACCCCCGAGCCCCCGAGCCCCCACGCCGCCACGCCGCCACGCCGCCACGCCGCCACGCCGCCACGCCGCCGATCTTGCACTTTCGGTTGTCGATGCGCGTGGAATGCACCTTATGTCGGCACAGAAACTGCAAGATCGACGAACCGGGGGCGGGGCCAGGGCCGGGGCGGGCAGGGCCACGGCCAGGGCCGGGGCGGGCAGGGCCGGGGCGGGCAGGGCCGGGGCAGGGGCGGGGCGGGGTAGTTAGGGGAGGAGGGTGGCTAGCCAGGCGCCCGTCAGTAGGGCCGGGCCCAGGGGTAACAGGGTGGTTCGGTGCACCTTTCGGGTGACGAGCAGGCCGAGCACCAGACCGCCGTGCAGCACGTGCGGCAGGAGCAACCCGGTGAGCAGGGTGTCCCACCCCAACCAGCCAAGCGGCAGGCCGAGGACGGCGGCGAGTTTCACGTCCCCGAAACCCAACCGTGAGCCGGGCAGCAGGGCCAGCAGCACGTGCGCCGCGCTCGCGACGGCCGCACCTCCCAGCGCGCCGAGCAGCCGGCCGGGAGTGCCGGACAGCAGCGCCGCTGTGGTCAGCCCTCCGAGGGCCAGCAGCCCGGCGACGAGGACCAGCGGATTGGGCAGCCGCAGGCAGGCCAGGTCGACCCGCGCCAGCACCAGACCGACCGCCGCGACCGCGAGGAAGGCCGGCAGCGCCGGGTCGTCACCTATGGCGACAGCAAGGCCGACGAAGATGCCCGCCGCCACCACCGGGTCGACCCAGGGCCGCCGGACCGGCTGCGGCAGTGGAAACGCCGGTAGCCGCGCGTCCGCGGTGGCGAAGCGCCGCGACACCAGGGGTACGACGAGGCCGACCAGCGCGCCGAGCAGCGCGATCGACACCAGCGCGACGGCCGACATGCGCCGGACGTTACTGGCGGTCGCGCACCGACGCATCCCCCGAACGTGATCCCGGCGTGTCCCCCGATCGTGATCCCGGCGTGTCCTCCGACAGTGATGCCGACGCATCCCCCGAACGTGATGCCGGCGTATCCCCCGGTCGTGATCCCGTGCCTGACCGACGCGGCCGTTCGGTGGTCACCACCAGCGCGACCCCGGCGACGATGACGGCGCCGCCGAGCAGCACCTGCGGGGTGATCGGCTCGGCCACCAGCAGCGCGCCGAGCGCCACCGCGACCGCCGGGTTCACGTAGGCGTACGTCGACACCAGTGAGATGGGCGCGTTGTGCAGCAGCCAGACGTACGCGGTGAAGGCCACCAGCGAGCCGGCCACCATGAGGTAGCCCAAGGCCAACCAGGACCGGGTGCTCACCTCCGCCGGGTGGAAGTCGGCCAGTTCGCCCCGACCGGCGGCGACGGCCACCAGCGCCAGCGCGCCGGCCATCATCTCGTACACCGTGGCCACGAAAGGGTCGGTGGGCATCCGGATCCGTCCGGACAGGAACGACCCAACCGACCAGGAGGTGGCCGCCGCCACCACTGTCAACGCCCCGACCAGGGGCACCGCTGCCGAACTACCGCCCGGCAGCACCAGCAGGACGAGGCCGACGAAGCCCACCGTGACCCCGGCGAACGTCCAGATCGGCGGCCGGTCCCCGGTGGCCGAGCGCAAGAGCACGACCAGCAACGGCACCGTGGCCACCAGCAGGGCGGCGATCCCGGACGGCAGCGCCACTCCCGGCGGCCCTTCTTCGGCGAGCACCACCAGGCCGTTGCCACCGGTGAGCAGGAGCACCCCGACCAGGGCGGCCGAGCCGAGTTGCCGGCGGTCCACCCGCAGCGCGCCGGGGCCGCGACGCAGTCGCAGCACCACTGCCAGGACCAAGCCGGCCACGGCGAAGCGGAGCGCGGCCGACAGCAGTGGAGGCAACGTCTCCACGGTGATCCGGATGGCCAGATAGGTCGACCCCCAGAGCACGTAGACCACGATCAACGCGGTCCAGATCAGGGTCGGTGTGCTGGTGGCACGACGGCCGGCGAGGGCCGTGGTGCTCGGTGGAGGTGAGCTCATCAGTGGACCACGCTACGGTGACCCCGGAGCCCGCGTCGCGTTTTGGTGGCCGGCCTCTCACCACTCGTGCAGGAGGGCGGCATGACGAACTACGGACATCCGGGGAGCGGCCACCCGGGGCCGTGGCGTGGGCAAAGACCCGACGAGACGCCCGGTCGACCGCCGCAGCAGCCCTACCCGCCCGCGGCGGAGCCCTACCCACCGGCGGTCCCGTCGTACCCGCCCGCAGCGCAGGGACGGCCCGGGGCGTACGGCGGCCCACCCACCCCGCCCTACGGTGCGACGCCCGACGCGGCCTACGGCGGCGCGACGGCAACGCCGTACGGCGGAGGGACAGCCACGCCCTACGGTCACGAGCCCCGCCCGCCCTACGGCGACCCGTACCAGCCGACCCCGACGTACGGCGGGCAGCCGTACCGGCCCGACGACCCGTACGGCGAGGATCCGGCACCGAGCCGGCGCGGTCGGGGGCCGCTGATCGCGGTCCTGGCCGTCGTCCTGCTGGTGGTGGCCGCCGCCGGGGCGTTCTGGTTGCGCAGGGGGCAGAGCGACCCGGTGCCCGCAGCCGCGCCGAGCAACTCGGCCGTCGCCGGTGAGCCCAGCGCGGACGCGGTCGAGCCCGTGCCGAGCGCGGCCGCGCCGGAGTCGTCGGCCGATCCCCGGTTCGCAAAGGTCGGCCAGTGTGTCCGCAACGACGGCACCGCCGGTGGCAAGCCGAAGCTGCTGATCAGCGGTTGTGCTGCGAAGTCGTACGAGGTGCTGAGCCGGATCGACGGCCCGACCAGCGGCGAGCGGGACGCCGAGGCCAAGTGCGCCAAGGTCGAGGGCTACACCAACTGGTATTTCTTCGACAGTGAGCTGGACACCCTCGATTTCGTCCTCTGCCTCAAGCAACGCTGAGACCACCCACCCCCGGGAATGACATGACGACCTACGGACCTGCGGGTTCCGACCAGCCGGACGATCCGTACCAGCGCCCGCCCAATGGGCCTGACAGCTCACCACCGGTCGATGAGACGCTGCCCCTGGCGAGTACCCCGCCGCCGGCAGACGACCCGACCCGGCAGCAGTGGGGTCCCCCGCCGACCGGCGCGGAGCCACCGACGGTTCCCATGTGGGCGCAGCCCACCAACCCGGAGCCGCCGACCGCACCGATGTCGGCGCCCACCTCGGGCCCGGGTCACCCACCGCCCGGCCCGTATCCGCCATCGGGCCCGACACCGCCGGCCGGGCCGTACCCACCGGCCGGCTCGACACCGCCGGCCGGGCCGTACCCACCGGCCGGGCCGTACCCACCGGCGGGCCCGTACCCACCGGCGGGCCCGGTGCCTGGTCAGCCGTCCGGGTCGGCGCCGGGTCAGCCACCCGCGCCCTGGGGTCAGCAGCCGCCCGGCGGCTACGGGATGCCGCCCGCCGCGCCCGCGAAGAAGACCGGCCGCAACGTCGCTCTGATCATCACCGTGGTGGTGCTGCTCGTGCTCTGCCCGTGCCTCGGCCTGGCCGGATGGGCGGTCTGGAAGGTGGCCGACGCTGGCAGTGACGCGGCGGATACCCCGTCGACGAGCGCCCCGGGCCTGCCACCCACGCTGCCCAGCGACGCTCCGACGTCGGCCGCCCCGACTCCGGGCACCGAGTTCGCCAGGGGTGACTGCGTGGTGAACGACGGCAGTGCGAGCGACGCGCAGCTCCGTAAGGTGCCCTGCGGCCCGAACACATATCAGGTGCTGCTGCGGATTCCGGCGACCACCGACGGCGACCGGTGCGAGATGCTCGCGCCGCAGGCGACCGCGAACTATGTGCACGACAACTCGGTCGACCTGTTCGACTACGTGCTCTGCCTGAAGGAGCGCTAGGTCCGATTGCCAAAACTAGGGCTGTCTAGCGTGGATGCTAGACAGCCCTAGTTTGTGGTCGACGGTCTCGACACGCCGGTAGCCCCATCTATCCATGTCTAGCCTCGCAGCTAGATGGCCCGATAATCTGCGATGCGTGGATCCGGTCCGCAACCCGTACGCGCCGGGCGCCGGTCAGCGTCCGCCCGAACTTGCCGGGCGGGGGCGGGAGCTGGACGTCTTCGACATCGTGCTCGAGCGCATCGCCCGGGGCCGACCCGAGCGCAGCCTCATGCTCACCGGCCTGCGGGGCGTCGGCAAGACGGTTCTGCTCAACACGCTCCGTTCGCAGGCGATCAACCGGCTCTGGGGCAGCGGCAAGATCGAGGCCCGACCGGACCAGTCGTTGCGCAGACCAGTCGCCGCCGCACTGCACATGGCCGTCCGGGAGCTGGCCCCCCGACACCGCGCACCGGACCGCATCGACGCGTTCCTCGGCGTCCTCAAGGCGTTCGCCCAGCGGTCCAACCCGACCGGCCGGACCGGCGCGGCCACCAAGCTGCGCGACCGGTGGCAGCCCGGCATCGACGTGCCGGCCGCCAGCGGTCGGGCCGACTCCGGTGACATCGAGATCGACCTGGTCGAACTGTTCAGTGACGCCGCCGCCGTGGCCAGCGACGTCGGCACCGGCATTGCCATCTTCATCGACGAGATGCAGGATCTCGGCCCGGAGGACGTGTCGGCGCTCTGCGCCGCCTGCCACGAGCTGTCCCAGCTCGGCGCGCCGCTGATCGTCGTCGGCGCCGGCCTTCCGCACCTGCCGGCGGTGCTCAGCGCCGCCAAGTCGTACTCCGAACGGCTGTTCCGCTACCAACGCATCGACCGGCTCGATCGGATCGCCGCCGACCGGGCGCTCTGCGCGCCGGCCGAGCGCGAGGAGGTCGAGTACGAGCAGAAGGCGCTCGACCTGCTCTACGAGAAGTCCGGCGGCTATCCCTACTTCGTCCAGGCGTACGGCAAGGCCACCTGGGACCACGCGCCACGCTCGCCGATCACGGCCGCCGACGTGCGGGTGGCCGCGCCCGAGGCGGAGGCCGAGCTGGCGGTCGGGTTCTTCGGTTCCCGGTTCGAACGGGCCACTCCCGCTGAACGCGAGTACATGCGGGCGATGGCCATGATGTCCGCGGTCGAGGGCGAGCCCGGCGAGGTGGTCCGCGACGACATGGACGCCGCCGTGCCCACTGCGGAGATCGCCCGTGCCCTCGGCCGCAAGCCGGCCAGTCTGTCCCCGGCCCGGGACGCGCTGATCAAGAAGGGGCTGATCTACTCCGGTGAGCGGGGCACTGTCGCCTTCACCGTCCCGCACTTCGGCCGGTACCTGCGGACGCAGCCGGCCTGAGGCCCGGTCAGACCTTCGACCACGGGGCCGGGAAGAGCACCTCGCCACGAGGTGGGGGGCCTTCCTCGCTGGTGGACGGCGGCAGCACCAGCGCCTGCCAGGGCTCACCGAGGCCGGCCCAGGGACCGGTCAGGCCCAGTTCACTCGCCGGGCCGAACCCGAACCGGCGGTAGAAGACCGGGGCGCCGAGGACGACGACGAGCCGCTCGCCCAACTCGGTGGACGCATCCAGGGCAGCCTGCACGACCGCCGTGCCGTGCCCGACACGCTGTCGGTGCGGCGCGACCGCCACCGGGCCGAGGGCCAGGACGGGCATGTCCGAGCCTCGCTCCGGCCGCAGCCGCACCCGGGTGAGCAGCGCGTAGCCGACCACCTCACCGCCGTACTCGGCGACCATGGCCAACTCCGGCAGCCAGGCGGTGGTGTCGCGCAGCTCGTCGACCAGGCTGACCTCCGGCGGCGTCGCCAAGTCCGGGCGGGCGAAGGCGGCGGCCAGTACGCGGCGGACCGGGCCGGCGTCGGCCGGGTCCTCGGGGCGTAGCCGCAGCGTGGTCACCCGCGCGACGTTACCCGCCGACGCCCGTCCATCCGTGACGGTCGCTCGATTCGGCGTGGCGTACGTGTACGAACACCAATCCGATCCTGCGGTTGACGGGGTAGCAAACGTCGCGAGGGGGTATGACTGATCCATGACGCCCGTACGTTCCCTCGCCCGCGCCATGCTGAGCGGCATCTTCGTGGTCAGCGGGTATCGCAACCTCCGCGACCCCGGCCGGCTCGCGGTGGCCGCCAGACCGGTGACCGACAAGGTCGCGCCGGTGCTGAAGAAGGCACACCCGAGCTTCCCCACCGAGACCGAGACGTTGATCCGGCTCAACGCGGCCGTACAGGTCGGCGCCGGGCTGATGCTGGCCACCGGTCGGCTCAGCCGGCCCGCGGCGCTGGTTCTGGCCGGCACGCTGGTGCCGGTGACAGTCGCCGGGCATCCCTTCTGGAAGAACGACGACCCGATCGCCAAGAACAACAACCAGATCCACGCGCTGAAGAACCTCGGGCTCCTCGGCGGTCTGCTCCTCGCCGCCGCGGACACCGGTGGCAAGCCGGGTCTGCGGTGGCGGACGGGCCACCGCATCGGCCACTCTCGACGTTCCATGCAACGCGCCGTCCGGACGGCCCGCCGCGAGGCCCGGATCGCCGTCCGCTCCGCGTCCACCGCACGTCGACTCCCCGGCTGACCTGCGTCGATCCGTCTCCGTCTCACCCCCACCCCTCGCTAAGGCCGCGAATTACCTGAACCACCCGGTAGGCGTTAACGCGGTGGAAATGTCAAAAACATGTGTGGGATCGGACACGGTCGCATAACGCGGGAGGCACTGACGTGAGGCGCCGTTCTAGGCTCCGTGCAGGACCTGGACGGGTAGGACGACCTTGGTACGGGGGTGGCCACGCCATGCCGACGGATGTCGGTAGACGGGCGGACCGCCTCGCCCCAATCCAACGTGTGTCACGCGGCATCGACCGCGTGGCTCGCGGGATCGATCGCAGGAACGTCGTACGGGGCGCCATCGTGGCCGCCGTCGCCTATGCCGCATGGCTTGCCATCGGCACCTTCGGGCGGCCGTACAACTTCTTCGACATGAAGATCTACCACGGTGCCGTGGTGTGGTGGGCGAGCGGTCACGAGCTCTACGAGTTCATCGCGCCCGAAACCACACTCGGGTTCACCTACCCACCCTTCGCCGGGCTGGTCATGCTGCCGATGGCGCAGCTGCCGATCGGCGCGGCCGGCCTGGTCAACGCCGCCGCCAGCATCGCCGCCCTGGCGTTGGTGCTGGCCGGGCTGCTCCGACCCATCGTGGACCGACTGGGATGGCCACTGTGGTTCACGGTGGCCCTGGCGGTGCCGCTCGCGGTCGCCATCGAGCCAGGTCGGGAGACGCTCGGCTACGGCCAGGTCAACATCCTGCTGTTCGCCTTGATCATGGCTGACCTGATCGGCCTTCGCTGGCGGTCCCGCCGGGGCACCCACTACGCCGCCACCGACGGTCCGCTGCTGCGCTTCATCTACGGCGGAGCCTGGGCGGGGGCCGGCATCGGCCTCGCCACGGCGGTCAAGCTCACCCCGGCGCTGTTCATCGCCTACCTGCTGATCACCCGTCAGTGGCGGGTGGCGGCCACCGCCATCGGCACGACGATCGGCGTGACGTTGGGGACCTTCGCGATCGTCGGTGACGAGTCGCGGACCTACTTCGGCAGCGTGCTGTGGCAGACCGAACGCGTCGGCGCGGCGGACATGACGCCCAATCAGTCCCTCGCCGGCCTGCTGGCCCGGCTGTACGACTCGATCGAGACCCCGGGGCTGCTGTGGCTCGCCTTCTCGGTGCTGGTCCTGGCGCTCGGCCTGTCCCGGGCGGCGAGTTCCCGCGCCGACGGTGACGAGTTGACCGCGTTCACGTTGGTGGGTCTCACCGCGAACGTGATCAGCCCGATCTCCTGGACGCACCACCTGGTCTGGGTGATCCCGGCGATCATCGTGCTGGCCGACGCCGCCGTGCGTCGCCGCGAGGCGAGCCGGGGGATGCCGCAGCGCACCGGTCAGGGGCCGGCCTTCGGCGGTCTACCCGGTGTCAACGGGCTCCGTTCGCCGATCTGGTACCCGACGCTGACCGGGCTCCGCCACGGCCTCGCAGCGATCGGGCTCTACCTGCTCTTCCTGATCTCCCCGATCTGGCCGTACGAACACCAACTGCCGGAGATGTCGCACTACCAGGACGGTCTGTTCGGGGCGCTGATGGAGAACTCGCTCGCGCTGGCGCTGATCGTCCTGGTCGCCGCGCTGCCCTGGCGCCCCGGCGCGGAGCCGGCGTTCTACGGCGACCGGCTCGCCCGGGCCGTGGTGGTCAACGGCCGTCGCTGACCATCAGGGGCAGTTGACCCATTCCTCGGTGCCGTCGGTGAAGACCTGCCGCTTCCAGATCGGCAGTCGCGCCTTGACCTCGTCGACCAGCCGGGCGCAGGCCGCGAAGGCCGCAGCCCGGTGCGCGGTGCTCACCGCGGCGACAAGCGCGACGTCGCCGATCGCCAGGGGACCGACCCGGTGCGAGACCGCCACCGCGTAGACGTCGGGCTCCGCGGCGATCTCGGCGGCCACCTCGCGCAGCACCTGTGCGGCGCTCGGGTGGCCCTCGTACTCCAGGCTGGTGACCTGGCGACCGTGGTCGTGGTCGCGGACCACGCCCTGGAACGACACCACGGCGCCGGCCCGGCGGTCGGCGACCGCCGCCTCGTGCGTGGCGAGATCGAGCGGCTGGTCGGTGACCTCACCGAAGGTGATCGCTGGTGCGGTCACGACGTACGCTCCCCGGGAAACAACGGCAGTGGCACGATCGGCACCCGGTCGCCCGGCTCACCGCGGGTGCCGGGTCGGATGACCGCGAACCCGTCCGCGCCGGCCAGGCCGCGCAGCATCGCCGAACCGACGTGACGGACCGGGAACGCGACACCGGCGGACCGGTCCAGTCGGACCAACGCCAGGTGGGTGTGGTCACCGCGACCGGGCACCGCCTCGGCCAACGTGACCTGCGGCAGCACCGGCATCGACCGGCCCTGGAGACCGGCGAGCAGCGGGGCCACCAACGACACCAGCGCGACGATGGCGGACTGCGGGTTGCCGGGCAGCCCGGCCACGAACCGGGCTCGCCCGTCGGGGCCGGTCAGCCGGGCCAGCAGCATCGGGAAGCCCGGGCGAACCGCCACCGTGTTCACCACGTAGTCGGCGCCGAGCGCCTCCAGGGTCGGGTGCAGGTGGTCGACCGGACCGTTCATCGTGCCGCCGGTGGTGCAGACCAGATCGGCGTGGCTCAGCGCCGACCGTAGGGCCGCCACGTGCGCGGGCAGCGTGTCGGCCACCGGGCCGACCACGTCGGACGGGCGGACCTGGCAGCCGTAGCGCCGCAGCCAGGCCGGCACCGCGGGGCCCAGCGCGTCGCGGATGCGACCGGCCGCGGGCGGACCCGCCGTCAGCAGCTCGTCACCGAAGACCAGCAGCGCGGCGCGCGGCACCCGCCGGACCCGCAGCGTGTCGTGCCCGCAGGCGGCGGCCAGGCCGATCACCGCCGGGTCGACCGGCGTGCCGACCGGCAACAACTCCTCATCGGCGTACGCCTCCTCGCCGGGTTTCCGCCACTCGGGCGTCTCCCGGGGGACGCCGCTGATCAGGCCGGTGGTGGATGCGGAGGACTCCTCGACGCGGAGCACGGCGGTGGCGCCCTCCGGCACCATCGCGCCGGTCGCGATCTCGACGGTGGTGTCGTCCTCGGTCAGGGGAGCGGGGGTGCTGCCGGCCAGGACCCGGCCGACGACGCGCCACGGCCCACGGCCGCGCACGGCCCAGCCGTCCACGCTGGAGGTCGGGAACGCCGGCAGGTCGGTGCGGGTGGTCAACGGCTCGGCCAGTGTCGACCCGTCGGTGTCGGCGAGTGGTCGGGCGGCGGCGGGCAGCGCGGCGGCCAGACCGACCGCGTAGACCCGCGAACGGGCTTCTTCCCACCCGGCTGGCGGGGGTGCGGTGACCCGATCCGCGGTGGGTGCGGTTTCCGTGCTCACCGACCGAGCCTATCGGCCCGGACCGACACCCGCCCGGGCCTGGCGCGCACCGGTCGGTGCTCGCCGCGGAGCGGTCAGTGGTCCCCGCCGCGGAGCTGATCGACGGTGTGGCCGAGGATCGGCCCGAGAACGGCCAGGCCATCCCGGGCACCACCGGTCGAGCCGGGCAGATTGACCACCAGCATCCGGCCGGAGACCCCGGCCAGGCCCCGGGACAGCACCGACGTCGGCACGCGGTCACGACTGTGCGCCCGGATCGCCTCGGCGACACCGGGGATCTCGTAATCCAGCAGGCTCCGCGTCACGTCCGGGGTCCGGTCCGTCGGGGTCACTCCGGTGCCGCCGCTGGTCAGCACCACGTCGACACCGTCGGCGCGGGCGGCCCGCAGAGCGTCGCCGACCGGCTCGCCGTCGGGCACCACCACCGGGTCGTCGACCTGGCAGCCCAGCTCACGCAGCCCGGCCACGAGCAGCGGGCCGCTGGTGTCGGCGTAGACACCGGCCGCAGCCCGGTTGGAAGCGACGATCACCCGGGCCCGGATCACGGCCGGTCCTCCGGCCGAACCCACTCGCCGGTCTTGCCGCCCTCCTTGCGCAGCACCCGGACCGCCTCCACCGAGGCCGCCGGGTCGACCGCCTTGACCATGTCGACCAGGGCGAGGCCGGCGACAGCAACCGCGGTCAGTGCCTCCATCTCCACCCCCGTCCGGTCCGCCGTGCGGGCGGTGGCCGTGATCTCCACGGTGTCGGCGGTCAGCCGCAGGTCGACGGTGACGGCGTGCAGCGCGATCGGGTGGCAGAGCGGGATCAGGTCAGGAGTGCGCTTGGCCCCCATGATTCCGGCCAGCCGCCCGACGGCCAACGCGTCACCCTTGGGCAGCCCGTCGCGATGCAGCAGGTCGATGACCTCGGGCGTGGTCCGCAGTCGGCCGGCCGCGACGGCCAGGCGACCGGTCACCGCCTTGGCGGAGACGTCGACCATGCGGGCCGCGCCGGTGCGATCGACGTGGCTGAGCTGCGCGGGTTCGGTCACGGTCGTGAGCCTATCGGTGTGGTCCGACGGTGGTCGGAAGGAGCGGCGTCACGCCGGCGACCGCACCGGGTGCTGACGGCGCAACGGGCCCGACGCCGCTCCTCCCCTCACCAGCCCGCCGCCGAGGTCGCTGGGGGGACCCGGCAGCGGGCGCGTGTCGACGACCCGGTTCTGCCCAGGGGCAGAACCTCCCCCGTTCGTCGATACGGCCGGAAGTTACCGGGCCTGCCGATAAGAAATCGATAAGCGCCGTTCAGGCTGGTCAGCGCTGTCGACCAGAGCCGCCCCGGTCAACTCGGCGAGGCGACGTTCGGCTTCGAAACGCTCCGGCACGCCCATCCGACGGAAAATCGCCAGCGCCCGCTCCCAGTGCCGCCGTGCCTCGGCCGGATCGGTGCGGGCGAAGTGTTCGGCGAGCCCGGCCAACGCTCGACCCTGCTCGTGCGGATGCGCGATCCGAGTGGCCAGCCGCAACGCCTCCTGGTGCACCTCGAACGCCTCGCCGCCCCGCGCCTGCGCCAGCAGGGTGCGGCCGAGTTCGTTGAGCGCGGCCGCCTCGACGTGTCGCTCCCCCGAACCGACCGACAGCTTCCGAGCCAACTCATGCTCCTGCTGGGCCTCCACCAGTCGACCCAGACCTCGATAGGCGATCCCGAGGTCGTTGCGCACCTCAGCCTCCGCGTACCGGTGGCCGGTCCGATCACGGAGAGCCAGCGAGGCCAGCAGAATCCGGATCGTCTGCGGCAGATCGCCCATCCGGACCCGCACGGCGCCGATATGGCTGAGGGCGTTGAGTGTGTGGAAGACGTCGGAGTTTGACCGGGCCCACGCCAGGTGCAGGCGATGCAGGCGCAACGCCTCCTCGTAACGCCCCAGTGAGGTGAGTGCCATGCCGAGGTTCGGCAGCGCCATCGGCACCTTGGCCTTGCCGTAGCCCTTGTAGTCACGCAGGCTCTCAAAACCGACTCTGACCGCCCCAGTCAGGTCGCCGCTCCAGTAGTAGACAGCGGCGAGATTGGCGCGGTACCGCGCGGTCCTGAGCACGTCGCGGGAGTCTTTGGAGAGGGCGACGGCGCGGGTCAGATGATGCAGTGCTTCCCGATTGTCGCCAGTCCGGATATATCCGGAAGCGAGGTAGTTGCTCATCAATGCCGTCGCACCGACGTCCCCGGACGCGTCCGCTGCGGTCAGCGCGTGCCGGTGGGTCGTGATGATGTCCTCGAAGTATCCGCGGATGTAGCAGAATCGCCAGAGGGCACGGGCCAGTCGCCACGAGTGCTCGGGGAAGCCCTCGTCAAGGGCTGCCCTCACCATCGTCACCAGGTCCGTCCGCTCCGTTTCCAACCAGTCAGCGGTGGGCTCCCCGACAGCGTCGACCAACTCAGGTCGCCCGATCGGGAGATGTGTGACGCGCGGTTCCAGGTCGTTGAGCTCCAGCGTCTTGGCGACCCTCAACGCCACCGCCAGAGTGAAGTCGAACAGGCGAGCCAGCCCGGCCTTTCGGTCGCTCGCGGAGTCGGTACGCGAACACAGCTCGATGGAGTACTCCCGCAGGAGGTCGTGCAGTCGATACCGCGTCGAGTCCAGGTCCTCCACCAGGTTCCTGTCGACGAGTTCGTCCAACGCCGCGCGAGCCTCGGTGATCGTCAGCCCGGTCAGCGCGGCGACTGCCGGGGCACTGAAGCGACTACCGGGATACAGGCCCAGAAATCGGAAGACGCGCCTGGTCGAACTCGCAAGCGGCTCATAGGAAGCGGCGAAGGCTCCGGTGACAGTGCGCTCCTCCTGGGCCAGGTGGTGCAGCGCCGGAGCATCGCCGGCCATCTGCTCGGCAAGGTCCGTCAACCGCCAGCCGCGCCGGTGCGCCAGCCGTGCGCCGGCCAGCCGGATCGCCAGTGGGAGATACCCGCACCGACGCACCACCTCGGCGGCTGCCTCCGGCTCGGCCTCGACCCGGTCCCGGCCGATGCTCAGGCTGAGGAGATCCACGCTCTCCTGCGGGTTCAGCAGCGGCAGCGTCTGCGAGGGCCCGACATCCAGGTGGGACAGACGCCGCCGCGAGGTGACCAGCACGACGGTGGTCGGCTCGGCCGGAAGCAGGGGCATGATCTGCTCGCTGCTCGCCGCGTTGTCGAGCACCACCACTGACCGACGGAGGGCCAGTTCCTGTCGCCACAACTCCACCCTGTCGTCGAAATCCACGGGTACCCGACCAGCCGCAACGCCCAACTGGCGAAGCAGGGTGACCAGGGCACTCGCCGGCTCAACCCGGTGCTTCTCACCGTGCCCGCACAGGTCGATGAAGAGCGCGCCGTCCGGGTAGCGATCGGACAGCCGACGGGCCAGGTGCACGGCGAGAGTCGTCTTCCCGCTGCCCGCCATCCCGTCGATGATGTGTACGGCCGGTACCCGCTCCTCGACCCTCCGGGTCTCCGCCAGCAGCCGCGACACCACGGCCTCCCGGCCAACGAAGTCGGTGACAGCTCGGGGGAGGTGGTCCACCGGGTCGGGCCGATGCGCTGTCTCAGCGATCAAGGCACCGACTGCGGGAGTCGGGTTCGGGAAACGGCGGGCACTCAGGCCGCCCGGACGGGACGCGGCGCGGTCCGCCGGTCGCCGGGGCGGCGCAGCCGAAACGATCGTGCGATGAAGAGCCTGAAGGTCGGAACCTGGGAGGACGCCGAGCTCGGCCATCAGCTTCGCCCGAACCTCGTCGTACGTGAGGAGCGCGCCTGCGTGGTCGCCACGCTCGTGCAGTGCCCGCCCGAGGAGGACGTACGCCGGTTCCCGGAGGGGATGACGGGCGACGGCATCCCGTAACAGGGGGATCGCCAGATCCCCGCGCCCCGCTCTGAGCTGCGCGTCGGCAAGGAGTTCCACGGCAAGCAGGCGCTCCTCCTCGGCGGCCACCACGCGCGCGCCGAGCACCGGCCCGAGCGATATGCCGGCGAGCATCGCACCCCGCCACCGAGCCACGGCGGACCCCAACCGTTCCAGGGCGCTGTCGACATGACCGGCTATCAGGGCTTCGCGGCCCGCGGCGCACTCCATCTCGAAGCCGAACACGTCGATGGCTTCCGGCCCTACGGTGAGGCGGTAGCCGCTCTGCTGCCTGACGATGACACCTCGACCAGACTCGTAAGCCTCGAAGGTACGGCGCAGATTGGCGGCGTAGGTCCGGACGTTCGCCACGGCAGAGCGCGGCGGGCGGTCTGGCCACAGCTCGTCGATCAGGTCGTCGAGGGTTACCAGTTGCCCCGGTTGGACCGCGAGCATCGCGAAGACAGCCTGCTGTTTAGGCGTGCCCAGGTGCAGCTTGCGAGCCAGCAGGTGCACCGAGAGGCCACCCAGAAGTTGAATCTCCACCCGTCCCCCTGCTTCAGCGGGGTATTCAGCCGATCACGCATCGAAGCTTACGGGCACCCGGGTGTGGACCTGACGCCAATCAAGCCGTCGATGCATAGGCTCCTGCGCCCTCTGCGACGCCGCCGATGAGTGCAATGGGAACATTGCAAGAACCATCGGCGCCTTGGGCGTTCTCGACTGCTGCCGCAACAGGGAAAGAAGGAGCGAAAGCCCTCAACTACTTGTTCAGCACGAGCCGTCGGCTCCAGAGACTGGAACTGACCAGGGCAGTGCCACCATCATCAGGGCTTCACTGCGAAGGGGTACCAGGCTGAAGCTGGCGAGCGGTCGACCGAATCGGCGGATGAGTTGCGGCATCCCGACGGCCACACTGAGGGCGCGGTCTAATCAGTCGCTGCGGCTCGCGACAATCCGCAACGGACCGGATGCAACAGGCAAGCATCCCAGCGCTCTCCGCACCGGAACGCAAACAGAATGTCACTTATCCGTACAGGATTAACTAATGTTGAGGATAACGACATTTATCGTCCCTAACTAGGGCTAACCCCATTTAAGCTCCATTCGTAGAGGGTCGGCGCCAACAGAGCCCGACAGCCATACGAAGGGAGGGTGGGTGAAATGCGCGGAAACGAGTGGGGCTGACATCGATGCGGGACTTCCGCAGCGTCCGGCGATATGGTTGCGAGTACGACAGGCGAGGTAATCCAGGAGTTGCGTGGCCTCTTCACAACGACGCGATGACGGGACCGATCGACGGCTACGGCTGATCGTCGGTCTCCTCGTCGTTGCGGCCACGATCGTTGGTCTCGCCTCCCTGAGATTGACCTTCCCCGCGGCTGAGGCTCCGACACCCGACATTGCGACCCTGATCACGCTGACCGCCATGATCGCCTTGGGTGCGTTCGTCAAGACCCGGGTACGTGTCCGGTCCACGGTGCACCTGATCAGTTGGAGCGAGGCGGCGATCGTCATCGCGGCTGCCATAGCCCCCGTTCCCTGGGTGGTCCTCTGCACCTGCATCGGCATCACCATCGCCTCGGCCCGTCTTCCACCCATCAAGCTGGCCTTCGGCGTCGGCAAGAACATCCTCGTCGCGGCCGGGGCCGGCACCGCCTTCGCGCTGCTCGGTTGGACCTGGCCCGTCATGCAGGCCCCACAGCTGGTCGGGATCCTGGCGGTCGCCTACCTCGCCGCTGCCCTCCTCGACGAACTACTGGCGATCCCGGTGATCGCGCTCGCTTCCGGCACCAGAATCTCGACCCAGTTCCGCAGCAACCTGGATCTTCGCCTGGCCGGCTACGCGGTCCGGTTCGTGGTGGCGGCCCTGACCCTGCTCACCCTCCAGATGGACCCACGGCTCCTGCTCGCCGTCCCGCCCCTGGTCCTGAGCCTGCACCTGGCCTACTCCGCGCGCATCCGAGGCCGCACCGAGCAACAGGCGTGGCAGCGGCTGGCCCGCACCACCGACGCGCTCAACGTGGTCGACCTGGACAACGTCCTCACCACCGCCGTCACCCAGGCCGCCGAGCTGTTCTCCGCCGACGAGGTCGAGATCGAGCTGCGCGACGGCGGCCGCACCGTACGCGGCGACACCGGCGGCATCACCTTCGACGGCCCGACCGGCACGCCCACCGGCGTGGACGGCACCATCGTCCCCGCACCGTTGGAAGGCCATGACCGGACGGTCGACGTCGGTACGCTTCGGCTGCGCTTCCGCGGCCCGGTGCAACTCTCCGAGCGGGAGCAGTACACCCTGCGGACGTTCGCCTCCGCGCTCTGCACCGCTGTCCGCAACGCCCAGGCATACGCCGAACTGGCCCGGGTCGCCGACGAGCACGCGTACGCGGCCTCGCACGACGCGCTGACCGGCCTGGCCAACCGCCGGCACCTCCTCGACGAGGGCACCGAACAGTTGAGCACCCGCCATGCCGACGGGGTGACCGCGCTGGTGCTGATCGACCTCAACCATTTCAAGGAGGTCAACGACACGCTCGGGCACGCCGCCGGCGATCAGGTGCTGGTGCAGGTGGCCGACCGGTTGCGGGGTGCGGCCCAGCCGAGCGACCTGGTGGCCCGCCTCGGTGGCGACGAGTTCGCCGTACTCATGCGCGGTCTGCCGGCCCCGGCGGTCGCCGCGCACCGGGCCGAGACGCTGCTGGCCGCCCTGCACGAGCCGTTCGAGGTGGACGGCATGCGCATCAGCGTCGAAGCCAGCGGCGGCATCTCCGCCGCCCCGTCCAACGGCGGCATGGCCGAGTTGCTGCGCCGCGCCGACGTGGCCATGTACCAGGCGAAGCGAGCCGGGCAGCGGATCTCCACGTACGCCCCGACCCGCGACACCGCCGACCTCGGGCGGCTCACCCTCGGCGGTGACCTACCGCGCGCGGTCGCCGACCACGAGTTCGTCGTCAACTTCCAACCGATCGTCGACCTGGGCACCGGTGAGGTGACCAGCGCCGAGGCCCTGGCCCGCTGGCACCACCCCACCCACGGCCTGATCGATCCACTGCGGTTCCTGGAGGCGGTGGAGCGGTCCGGCCTGCTACCGGCCTTCGCCGAAGCGATCCTCGACCAGGCGCTGATCGCTGCGGTGAGTTGGCGCGACGCCGGCTTCGACGTACCGGTCGCGGTCAACGTGTCCCCGCGCAGCCTGCTCGACGCGCGGTTCCCCGGCTCGGTGCTGGCTCGCCTCCGCGCCCACGACCTGCCACCGGACCGGCTGGTCCTGGAGTTGACCGAGACACTGACCCTCAGCCAACTCGACGTGGTCGACCGGGTGCTCAGCCGACTGCGCGACGAGGGAGTCCGGTTGGCGTTGGACGACTTCGGCACCGGCTACTCCTCACTCTCGCTGCTTTCCCGCATCCCGGTCCACGAGTTGAAGATCGACCGGAGCTTCGTGACGACCATGGAGAGTTCGGCGGAGGCCGCCGCTGTCATCCGCTCCACCCTCGACCTGGGTCGCAGCCTCAACCTGGACGTGGTGGCCGAGGGAGTGGAGAGCGAGCCGCAGCGGCGGGCCCTCTGGGAGTTGGGCTGCGTAGCCGGCCAGGGGCATCTGTTCGCCCGGCCCATGCCGTCCGGCACCCTGCTCGCGGCGATGCAACGCGGCTCGGGCGGCCGACCGGGCAGCCTCGCCGCGCCGCTGCACGACACCGGGGCGGTGATCCGGTTGAACCAGAACCGCCGCCAGGCCGGCCGCTCCAAGCCCGACCGCCAGCCACACCTGCCCGCCTGAGCAGGCATCGGCCCGCTGCGCGGGCAGCCCGGTCTGCCAGACTGTCGCGCGTGATCGTCGACGACCCGACCGCCCACCGCAGTCGCTGGCACTGGCGCACGCTCGACAACGCCGCCGGCGGGCTCGCCCTCGACCTGGGCCTCTACGCCGTGTCGGCGGCCTTCGCGGCGATCACAGCCGTCACGTCCACCCTGCTGCCGCACCGCGCCTGGGGCGCGGTCGCCGCCGTCGGCTACCTGCTCGCGACGCTGACGGTGTTCGCCCAAATTCTGCTGCGTCGACGCTCTCCAACCTCTCGGCTCACCGGTCTGCCAGCCCGCTGGGCGGTCACCGGTCTCGCCTGGGCCACCACCACACTGCTGCCCCTGGCCTGGCAGAGCATCGACCGGGCCGGTGGACGTACCGACCGGGCCCAGGAGGAGGTGCTGGTCGTCGAGCACGCCGGCAGCCGCCTCCTGGAACACGGCACGCCATACCTCGGACCGGACGCCATCGCCGCCCTGCCACCGAGCGAGCAACTGATGGGCTACACCCCGTACCAGCCCGGCATGGCGATGTTCGGCCTGCCCAGGGCGCTGCTCGACACCTGGTGGACCGACTCCCGGGTCTGGTTCGCGGTGGGCACCGCGCTGGCGCTCGCCCTGGCCGTGGCCGCCCTGCGCCGAACACCGGCCACCGCCGGCCGGACCGCCACCGGCCAGGCCGCCAACGCCGCGACCCGCCGACGGGACGCCGCCCTGCTGCGCGGTGTGCAGGCCGCCACCGTACTGCCGATCTGTGCCCTCACCCTCGCCACCGGCGGTGACGACCTCCCCGTCCTCGCGCTCTGCCTGCTGGCCCTCGCATTCGCCGCCGCCGACCGGCCGGGCCGGGCCGGCGTCGCGGTCGGACTCGCCGGCGCCCTGAAGCTGTTCGCCTGGCCGGTCGCCCTGGTTTTGATCGTCTGGGGTCTGACCCGACGCGCCGGCACCCGGGTCGCCGTCGGCGCGATCGGACTTCCCGTCGCCGCACTACTGCCGGCGCTACTGGTGGACCGCGACGCACTCACCGAGAACGTGCTGCGCTTCCCCCTCGGCCACGGGCTGGTCACCAGCCCCGCGCAGTCCCCGTTCCCCGGCTACCTGATCGCCAACGCGCTACCCGCCGGCCGGCTGGTCGCCGCCGGCCTGCTGGTCGCCGCCGGACTGGCCATCGCCGTCCGGCTCGCCCGCCGCCCGCCCCGCACCGCCGTCGCCACGGCGCTGATCTGCGGGTACGGGCTGCTCGCCGCCATCGCCCTGATGCCGACCACCCGCTTCGGCTACCTGCTGTACCCGCTGGCCCTGCTGACCTGGGCCCCCGCCCTGCACCGCCCGGTCGACACACCGACCGCCACCGTTGCCGACGAACCCTCCGGTCGGAGCACATCGACCTGACTTCCCGGCGCAACGGCGCGTCAGGGCGTAGACCTGTAGGCATGACCACGTACCGCGACCGGGCCGACGCCGGCCGGGTGCTCTCCGAGCGGCTCACCGCGCTCATCGGCGAACCGGACGTCGTCGTCCTCGGCCTCGTCCGGGGCGGCCTGCCGGTCGCCAGGGTCGTCGCCGAACGGCTCGGCGCACCACTCGACGTGCTCGTCGTCCGCAAGCTCGGCATACCGTGGGCTCGGGAGGTCGCCTTCGGCGCACTCGGGCCGGGTGGTGTCCAGGTGCTCAACGACGTGGTGGCCAGCCGACTCAGCAACGACGACATCGCCGAGGTCCGACACCGGGAGCAGGCCGAACTGGAACGCCGGGAACGGCTCTACCGGGGCGACCGCCCACAGCTGGACCTCACCGGCCGGACCGCCGTGATCGTCGACGACGGCCTCGCCACCGGCGCGACCGCCCGCGTCGCCGTCGAAGTCGTCCGCCAACTCGGGGCACACCGCGTCGTGGTCGCGGTTCCGGTCGGCGCGCAGGAGGCGTACGAACTGCTCTCCGCCGAGGCCGACCAGGTCGTCTGCGCCCAACGCCCTGCGGACTTCGGCGCGGTCAGCGCCTTCTACGACGACTTCCACGAGGTGACCGACGAAGAAGTCACCGAGGCGCTCACAGCAACTGCATAGGTCCACCAGGTACCGTCGGGCGATGAGTAGCCTTACCTGTCCCAAGTGTCGCGGAGAAATGCGCCAGTACGAACGCAGTGGCGTCGTCATCGACCAGTGCGGGGAGTGCCGAGGCATCTTCCTGGACCGTGGCGAGCTGGAGAAGCTGTTCGAGGCGGAGGCCAACTGGAGCCGCCAACAGACCGGAGGCGCGCCGGGGCAGCCCGCGCACCAGCCCGCCGGCTACCCACCCCCGCCGCCCCCGCCGCACCAGCCCGGTTACGGCACCGTCCCGCCGCCCCCGCCGCCCGCCCACGGCTACCCGCCGCAGCCGGCCTACGGCCACCAGCAGCAGCACCACGGCTACCACGGCCACTACCGGCAGAAGAAGCGCAAGGGCTTCCTCGACGAGATGTTCGGCTGACCCCGGGCCGACCTTCCGCCCGGGTCGATCACGCGTCGGCCCGGGCACACCACCGCGCCATTGATCGTTGGCGCCCACCACGCTTCGTGCGAGGCTCAGTCGCATGACCGCGATCCGAGCGGACGAGGCGCTGGCCCAGGCGTACGACGGCATCACCGCGGTGGTCGGTCGCCTCGACGATTCCGGCCTGCAACGAGCCACCCGGTGCCGGGGCTGGCTCATCGCCGACCTGCTCCTGCACCTGCTCGGCGACGCCCAGCGGGCGCTCGTCACCCTGGCCAGCCCTGTCGACGGCCCCGCCGACGTCGACGACGTGAGCTACTGGCGTGACTTTCCCGGCGGCGACGACGGGGCTGCCCGGCATGCCTGGTGGGTCCGCCGCTCGGCTGCCGCCTTCGACAGTCCGACCGGGATCGTCGAACTCTGGCGGGACACCGCCCCGGCCGCGGTCCGCGCCGCCGCGTCAGCCGACCCCGACGGGTACGTGACCACCCAGGGACACGTGCTGCGCGTAGCGGACTTCCTCGCCACCCTGACCACCGAGGCCGCTATCCATCACCTGGACCTGACGCTGGAACTGCCCGACGCGCCACCGCCCGGCCCCTTGGCCGTACAGGTCGCGGTAGCGACATTGGACGGCCTGCTCAGCGACGACACCGTTCGACCCGCCGGGTGGGACGACAACGACTTTCTGCTGAAGGCCACCGGGCGCGTACCGCTGACCGACCGGGACCGGCTGGAGCTGGGTGAGTCGGCGGGCTGGTTCCCACTGCTCGGCTGACCGACAGGCTGCTGCGTGGGTCAGCCGATGGCCATGTCGACGAAGCGGGAGAGGTGCAGCTGAGCGGCGACGGTCACGGTGTCGGTAGGCCCATTCCGATGCTTGGCAACAATAAAATCCGCCTCCCCGGCCCGCGGCGACTCCTTGTCGTAGTAGTCGTCGCGGTGCAGAAGAATGACAACATCGGCATCTTGCTCAATTGATCCTGATTCGCGCAAATCAGACAGCTGGGGTCGCTTGTCGGTGCGCTGCTCCGGGCCACGGTTAAGCTGACTGACCGCGATCACCGGGCACTCGACCTCCTTGGCCAACAGCTTCAGACCACGGGACAGGTCCGCGACCTCCTGCTGGCGACTCTCGGTGCGCTTCGGTGAGGTCATCAGCTGGAGATAGTCGACCACGATCATCTTGAGGTCGTGCCGCTGCTTGAGCCGCCGAGCCTTGGCCCGGATCTCCATCAGGTTCATGCTCGGCGTGTCGTCGACGAAGAGCGGGGCCTCACTGATCTCGCCCATACAGCGGGCCAGCTTGGTCCAGTCGTCGTCCGAGAGCTGACCGCTGCGCAGCACGTGCAGCGGCACCCGCGCCTCGGCGGAGAGCAGTCGCATGACGATCTCGACCTTGCTCATTTCCAGCGAGAAGATCGCTGCCGCCTGGTTGGCACGAATAGCGGCATTTCGGGCAAAGTCCATGCTGGCCGTGCTGTTGTGGGTAGGGATCATCGCCCGGCTGGCCAGGTACAGGTGTTCGTCGTTATCGACGGTCACGCACCGCACCGGAACACTGGGGACCGGCCGGACGTCGACGATGAACCGCGAGGTCGTTCGAACGTCCGAGGTGGTGCGGCGACGTTCGACGTGTGCATCCTGCTTCCGCCTGAGCCGGAAGATGACATCCGGGGTGGAAAATTTCAGCGTGTACGCGATCGACGAATCGGGGGTACGACCGCGCACCGGCTTCGCATTCACAGTGCAGCGGTAACCCAGGCTGACGATGAGTTCGCGTACGTCGTCAGCCAGCCGCTTCGAAGTCGACGTGTACTGGAGGTTGCCGGAGGGGGCAACGGTCCCATCGGTGTCCATCAGCCCAGCCAGCAACGCCCTGCGCTGAGCCTCCGAGCCGCGCAGATAGACGCCAGGGATGTGCTTGTTCCCCGCTACGCCGATCTGACGCAGCAACCCAAGGAAGGAACCGTTCCGGTGACGGCAGTCGGCACACTTCCTCGTCGCTGCAGTCTCACGCAACGCCCTGGTGGAAACGCCACAGTCCACGCAGACACCGTTCCCCGGAGCAGCGGACGTGGGCTGCAGCAGAACGGTGTAGACCATCGGGCCGCTGGGCCGCACGACGAAGCCGTCCGCCTCGATGTGCGTAACCATCTCCGGATCTGCCGTGGTGAAGCGGCTGGCGCCGCTGTGCCCATCACCGAGCCACGCCCCCATGGTGTAGGGCGGAATCAGCAGCTCACGGTCCGGGAGTTGGATGGGAGCGCAATTCCGAACGGCGTGGTTGAGCCGGCGCTCGACGGTGTCAGTACGCAGCGTGGCCGCGATCTCGGCAGTGGTGACGACGCCGTCGTGGTCGGCCCGGCTGCCGGTATTGACCTCCCGCTCGGCTCGTTGGAGCAGCGCGCCCAGAAGCGGACCGGCCGGGTAGCCCGGTGCGGTCCAGTTCCGTGGCTTACCGCTGCGGACGATGGGACGGCTGATCCGGCCAACCGATCCGACCTCACGGGCGACAGTGTCCAGGACATGCCGGAATTCCGGCCCGACCTGCTCAATCGTGTCGAAGAGCGTGATCGGCTGGTTCCCCAGGGAGCTCAGCCGCTCCTGTGCCGCACGCACGTTGGCCAGCGACGATTCCGGCCAGTGCCGCCTCTGCCGCGCCGGTTCCTGCCGCCGGATCGCCCGCGTGGTCGTCTTCCACAGGTGCTCCGCGTCCGCCACGATGACGGTGCCGTCGGAGAACTCGACCTCGTAGCAGGAACGGTCGTGCATCACGTCGAAGGCGTGTGTGACAGTGGTCGGTGAGCCGTCCGCAGCCAGTAGCTGGTCGCCCGCCTTGACCTCGCCCATCGTGGTCCAGCCGTACGGGGTTGGCAGTGGGGTGTCGAGCGCGAGCGCCTTGCCCAAACCGGGCCTGCCTGCAACGATGATCAACTGCCCGGCGTGCAGGCCGTTGAGCAGTCGGTCCAGGTCGCTGAAGCCGGTCGGCACGCCGGTCATCATGCCGCCCTGCGCGCCCACCGCCTCGATCTCGTCCAGCGTCGGCTGCAACATGTCGGCCAGGATCGCGAAGTCCTCGCTGACCCGCCGTTCGGTGACGTCGTACACGGCCTGCTGGGCGAGGTCGACGACGTCGTCCACGTCGCGGCTGCCGCCACTGGCGGTGCCGTAGCCGAGCTGCACGATCTTCGTGCCGGCTTCGACCAGTCGGCGTAGCACCGCCCGCTCACTGACGATGCGCGCGTAGTACGCGGCGTTGGCGGCGGTGGGCACGCTGGCGATGAGTGTGTGCAGGTACGGCGCGCCACCGATGCGTACCAGATCCCCGGAGTCGGCGAGCGCCGCCGCGACCGTGATCGAGTCGGCCGGCTCACCCCGGCCGTAGATGTCGAGGATGATGTCGAAGATGGTGGCGTGCACCGGCCGGTAGAAGTCGTTGGTCTTGAGGATCTCGACGACGTCGGCGATGGCGTCCTTGGAGAGCAGCATGCCGCCGAGGACGCACTGCTCGGCCGCGACGTCCTGGGGCGGGGTCTTGTCGAACTGGCCGTCCCGCTGTGCGGGTGGCTGGCCTCCGCCGGAGCGTGGCTCTGCCCGCATGTCGTCGGTGACCGACACGGGTCCCCCCTCCACTGCGCCGGATCCGACCCCAGCTCTACTGCTGGGGTACGACACTTCTCCTCCGACCGGGCCGGTCGATCGGGGGCCATCGCCGGCGGTCGAGGGCCAACCATACGGACCCCGAGGTCAGAGACTCAACAACGCCGGTGGACGAGCCTCGGGACAACCTGTGGATCCCGGTGGACAGCATGTGCGCAGCGTGTGCACAGCCTGTGGATAACCATTGGGGAATTCTCGGCCATAAGCCGTTGACCTGCGAGTACGCGCTCCCCAGCCTGTGGAGGAGAATATTTCGGTCGGGCCTGTGACACGATCGTCCCGTACTATCTCCAGCGAACGGCTACACCTGGACAGCGGATTCCGCTTTCGGTTCAGAAGGGTCACACTCCGGCCGTGAATTACCGGGACTGGGGACGCGGCGATGGCAGCCCGCGCGAGCGCCAGCCAACCGCCTCGTGGAGTGAGCGCGCGGCGTCTGTTCCGGTTGATCCGTACGACGAGGACGGCCGCTACCGCACCTCCAGCCGGCGGCGTGCGTTGGAACGCGGCCAGGACGAGCCTGTCGACGCCTACCTGCCCCGGTGGGCGCTGGAGTCGGGGGTTCGGCACGCGGACGGCGGTGGTCGGCACGCGGCGCCGGACGACGACGAGGACGAGCCCGAGCGGCCGATCTCCGGGGCGGGCCGACGGTCCGCCGAGTCGTCCGGTGGCCGGCGGCGGAGCAGCGAGCCGCGTCGACGGGAGCAGGCCGCGATCGGCCCGGCGCCAGACTCCGACCACACCCGCGAGTGGACGCTCGACCGTCCGCAGGACCAAGGGTATTCCGGCCGCCGACGGGCCGACGCCGGGGAGGACGAACCGGTCTCCGGTGCCGTCTCGGAACGGCGTCCCCGCCGCGCGCCGGTTGGCCGTCCGCAGGTCGTCTGGTCGGGCGGGGAGCCGGAATCCCCCCCGAGCCAGCAGGTCCCGGCCCAGGAGCCGAGCCGCCCCACCCGGCGTAGCCGTCGTGCCGCCGAAGAGTCCTGGACCCGTCCGGCGGCCGACCCGTGGGTCCGCGGTTCGGAGCAGGTGGCGGAGCCGGATCCGTCGTACCCGCCCGCGGTGGACCCGTGGGATGCCTCTGGCGTGCACGCGTGGCCGCCGGCGGCCGGCGCGGACAGCGGGGACCTGAGCGGGCAGTGGTCGGCGGTGGAGAGCGTCGGTGGCTGGGAACGGTCGGACCGCACCGGCCAGTGGGAGCGGTCCGCGATCGAGGACGACCAGTGGGACCGTACGCTGGCGCCGCGTTCTGATCGCCCGGCGGCTGCCGAGGGGTGGCCGAGCCGGGAGGACGGGTTCTGGTCCGGCACCCGGTTGGCTGATGACGATCCGCGTTGGATGGATCCGACGACGTCGGCGCCCCGGTCTCCGGTGGTGGGATACACCGCCCCACGGCCGCGCAGTGCGCCTGCGCCGCGTACGGGCGCGCCGCTTCCGGGTACGCCCCGGCGTAGGGCGGACCGTCCGGCGGTGGGCACGGCGTCGGTACGTCGGCGGGTCGAGTCGGCGGCCACGGGTGCCTGGGCGCGGCGACTGGAGGACGACCTGCTCGACCCGGATCCGGGTGGGTCGGTCCGGCCTCTGCTGTATACGGCGGCCTGTTACCTGGTGCCGGCGATGCTGATCTTCGTTTGGCTGTTGACGTTGGACAGCCAGGCGCCGGCTGGTTGTGTGACCGACATCAGCGGGGGCGGGTGTGAGTCCGCTCGCTCTCGCGCGCTGGAGTCACTCCTGGCCGGTTCACCGCGCTTCGGTCTGGCCCTGGTGAGCAGCCTGGTGGTGGCGGCGCTGCTGCGGCGGGTGGGTACGACATGGCGCTCGGCGACCATCGCGGTGGCCGCCGCGGTGGTGGGCGGCGGCCTCTCCACGGTGTTGATCAGTGCGGTGACGGGCCAGCCGATCGGGTGACCGCCGGCGGGTCGGGCCCACGCCCAGCCGTGGCCCGGGTTGCCGGGTGGACGACGTACGCACGAGAGCCCGCGCCGATTGCTCGGTGCGGGCTCTCGTGGTGGTGTTGCGGGACGTCAGCCCTGAACGACGTTCAGGTTGAACGACGCGGTCACCTCGGGGTGCAGCTTGATCTTCACCGGGTAGGTGCCGGTCGACTTGATGTGACCGGGCACCTCCAGCCGACGCCGGTCGAGGACCGGGCCGCTGGCCGTCTTGACGGCGTCGACGATCTCGGCCGGGGTGACCGAGCCGAAGAGCCGTCCGCCGTCGCCGGCGCGGACCTTCAGGTTGACCTTGAGACCCTCGAGCTGAGCCTTGACCTCGTTGGCGTGGTCGAGGTCGCGGATCTCGCGGGCCCCGCGGGCCCGCTTGATAACCGTGACCTGCTTTTCCGCGCCCTTGGTCCAGGCGATCGCGAAGCCCTGCGGCAGCAGGTAGTTACGGCCGTAGCCGTTCTTGACCTCGACGATGTCGCCCGGGGCACCGAGGCCGGACACTTCCTGAGTCAGGATGATCTTCATATCGGTGCCTCCTCTCAGCGGGTGGTGGCCGTGTACGGCAGGAGCGCCATCTCACGGGCGTTCTTGACCGCACGGGCGATCTGCCTCTGCTGCTGCGAGGTCACGCCGGTCACCCGACGAGCGCGGATCTTGCCGCGATCGGAGATGAACTTGCGCAGCAGAGCGGTGTCCTTGTAATCGATGTAGGCGATCCCGTCCTTGTCGAGCGGGTTCACCTTCTTCTTCGGCTTGCGCAGTGCCGCAGCCTTGGCCGTTGCACGTGCTCCTGGTTTGCGATCGCGAGCGCTAGGCGCCATTAGAACGGTGGCTCCTCGTCAAAATTGGCGCCCGAACCGGCACGCGCGGGAGAGGGAGCGGCCGAAGCCCAGGGGTCGTCGAAGTTGCCTCCGCCGCCGCCCTGGTTGCCACCACCGCCGCCACCGAAGCCGCCGCCACCGCCGCCGGAGCGGGACATCTTCTGCACCTTTGCCGTGGCGTAGCGCAGCGACGGGCCGATCTCGTCGACCTCAAGCTCGATGACTGTGCGCTTCTCACCCTCGCGGGTCTCGTACGACCGCTGACGCAGCCGGCCCGACACGATCACCCGGGCGCCACGCTGCAGCGACTCGGCGACGTGCTCGGCGGCCTGCCGCCACACGGTGCATGCGAGGAACAGCGGCTCGCCGTCCTTCCACTCGTTCGACGCCTTGTCCATGAAACGGGGCGTCGAAGCGACTCGGAACTTGGCGACCGCAGCCCCGGAGGGGGTGAACCGCAACTCGGGGTCATCGGTCAGATTGCCGATGACCGTGATGGTGGTGTCTCCTGCCATGACCATCTCCTCGCGCACTCAGCGTCTCGTCGTACAGGCTCTCAGAGCCCTCCGACAGAGTCGCGGAGGCTGATCCGGACGAACCGGGGGTTGGAAGGCTTAGCGCATTTCCGGTCGGATGACCTTGGTGCGCAGCACGGACTCGTTGAGCCGGAGCTGACGGTCCAGCTCGGCCACCGCAGCAGGCGTGGCCTGCAGGTCGATGACGGCGTAGATGCCCTCGGCCTTTTTGTTGATCTCGTACGCGAGGCGCCGGCGGCCCCACACGTCGGTCTTCTCAACCGAGCCACCCGCGGTCCGAATCACGTTCAGGTACGTGTCGAGCGACGGTGCGACGGTGCGCTCCTCGAGGCTGGAGTCGAGGATGACCATCAGTTCGTAGTGACGCAAGACGTGCTCACCTCCTGTGGGCTAAGCGGCCACGGTCCTTCCGTGGCAGGAGGTCTTGTGTCGCTGCCCGCACGCGCCGAGGGAACCCGGCCGGACGCGGACAACCTGACCAGGATACCCGGTCCGAACGATCATGCCCGGGGTGGTCGGGTCCGGACCCGGACGTGCCGACGGGGGCTCACCGTCCGACCGTCGACCGGTCAGTGGTGAACCCCCGTCTACGAGGCCGCGGGGCGTCCGGTCCGCATTCCTTGGGTGGGACCTGGGGAGGAACGACCACACCGATGAGGTTGGACCGAAGACGCCCCGCGGAGCTTTATCATGTTGTTATCTGACGATACAACAGCACTCGTACCTTGTAGGGGGGAAAAGCCCAATATTCCGAGATTCGTGGTCGCTCGGTACCCGTTGTGCGGTGGGTCGCCCCCGCTGCGCCGGGCCGCGCCGCGGGGGTGACCTCGCTGTCAGCCGTTGACCGCCGGTCGCCGTGTGCGGCGCTCGCGCCGCCGGCGGCACCGGGACGCTGATCGCCGGCTCACATCCATCAACGATCGTCGGTCCCTCCGGTGACGCGACACCGCCCCGACCGTCGCCCCGCCGGTCGGAGGCGCGACGTAGGCTCGCTCGCATGCGTATCGGAGCCCACGTCGACTCGACCGACCCGCTGGCGGAGGCGGCCGCCCGGTCCGCCGAGACCGTGCAGTTCTTCCTCGCCGACCCACAGGGTTGGAAGGCCCCCAAGCCTCGCGAAGATGCCGATCGGCTGCGCGCCGCCGAGGTCGACCTCTATGTGCACGCGCCGTACGTCATCAACGTGGCCACACTCAACAACCGCATCCGGATCCCGAGCCGCAAGCTGCTGCTCGGGCACGCCAACGCGGCCACCGCCATCGGCGCCAAGGGCCTGATCGTCCACGGTGGGCACGTGAACGCCGGCGACGACCTGGCCGTCGGCTTCGACAACTGGCGCAAGACCTTCGCGTACGCGGCGGACTCCGGCGGTTTCGGCGTGCCGGTCCTGATCGAGAACACCGCCGGCGGCGACAACGCCTGCGCCCGACGGCTGGACGCGCTCGCCCGACTCTGGGACGCCATCGGTGACTACGAGGTCGGCTTCTGCCTGGACACCTGCCACGCGTACGCGGGCGGCGAGGAGCTGCTCGGCCTGGTCGACCGGGTCAAGGCGATCACCGGGCGGATCGACCTGGTGCACGCCAACAACTCCAAGGGCGCGTTCAACTCCGGCCAGGACCGACACGACAACTTAAGCGGCGGGACGATCGACCCGGAGCTGGTGGTCGCGGTGATCCGGGCGGCCGGCGCGCCGGTGGTCGTCGAGACACCGGGCGGCGTGACCGGCCAGGCCGCCGACATCGTCTTTCTGCGTGAGCAGCTCGGAGCGGAGAGCCCGGCGGCATGACGAGCGGACAGCCCGGGACCGGCAACGCCCGGCCCACCCCCACCGGCGCGGCTGCCGACAGTCAACCCGCCGCCGCGGCCGGGACCCCCACCCAGCCGGCTCGCACCTCCGACAAGGTCCCCGCCGGGACCACCGCGGACCAGTCCGCAACCGTCGGCGGTGAAGCGACCGGAGCCACCCGCAACGGCGACGCCGGGGCAGACCGCGCGACGAGCGGTGCCGCCGACAAGGACGCGGCCCGGCCCACCGACAAGCAGGGCAAATCAGCCAAGCAGGACGACGCCACCAAGCGGAACGACCCAGCCAAGCAGGACGACCCAGCCAAGCAGGACGCGGCGACCAAAAAGGACGCTGGGCAGAGCGGCACCGCAGCCAGCGACAGCACCGCCACGGACACCGACGCATCCCGGAGCAGCGGCACGGTGCATGGCGCTGCCAAGGACAGCGGCACGACCAAGGACGCCAAAGCGGGCGAGGACGCCGACGCGGTCAAGGACGCCAAAGCGGTCAAGGGCAGCGACCCGGCCAAGGACGCGAAGGCCGACGCTACGGACCTGGCTGGCAGCGAGGCGAAGCCGGTCGGCCCGGAGCGTTGGGAGGCTTTCGCCTCCGCACCGGAGCCACGGCCCTCCATCTTCACTCGGGCAGGCCGGGCGGTCGGGCGGTTCCTGATCCACGAGTGGACCCTGGCCGCCCTCGGCGCGTTGGCACTGGCCGTGTTGATGACCTGGCCGACGCTGCGCTATCCGCGCTACACCCTTCCGCAGGACTACTGGGACCCGAGCCTGCAAGCCTGGCAAATGGCCTGGTCCGGGCACATCCTGCTGGCCGAGCCGGCGCGGCTGTGGCAGAGCAACACGTTCTTCCCCGAGCTGTGGAGCTTCGCGTTCTCCGACACCCTGCTCGGGTACGCCCCCGCCGGGATGCTCGGCAGCGGTCCCGAGGACGCCGTGCTGCGCTACAACATCATGTTCGTGCTGGCGCACGCGCTCGCCACGCTCGGGGCGTACGCGCTGGCCCGACAGCTCGGAGCCGGCCGGATCGGTGCGGCCGTCGCGGGCGTGAGCTACACCTACGCGCCGTGGCTGCTGGCCCAGGCCGGGCACCTGCACGTGCTCTCCAACGGGGGCATCCCGCTGGCGCTGGCGATGTTGGCGCGCGGGCACGGGTGGTCGCTGCGACACGGCTACCGGCCGGAGCGCCGGCACGACGGTTGGGTCTACGCGGGTTGGCTGGTGGCGGCCTGGCAACTCAGCCTCGGCTTCGGCATCGGGCTGCCGTTCGCGTACTTCCTGGCCGGCGCGGTGCTGGTCACTGCCGTTTTCTTCTTCGCGCGGCGGCTGCGCACCGGGCAGGCCGTTCCGTTCGGTCGCCGACTGTTCGCCGCCGACGTGCTCGGCGGGGTGTTGTTCGCCGGCGTCGGTCTGCTGATGGCGTTCCCGTTCTTCAAGGTGACCGAGCTGCACCCGTACGCCGAGCGCACCATCGGCGACATCAGCCTCTTCTCACCGCCGGCGTCGGGCTTCGTGACAGCGCCCGGGGAGTCGCGGATCTGGGGTGGGCTGCACGAGGGGGCCCGGGAAGCGCTGCCGTGGCACCCGGAGATGACCCTGCTGCCGGGCTTCGTGCTCTACGCGCTCGCCGCGGGCGGGTTGTTCTTCTCGGTCTGGCGGTTGCGGCACCGACTGCTGCTGCTCGCCGGGGTGCTGCTGACGATGGTCTTCGCGATGGGCACCCGTTTCTTCGACGGCACCTTCACCTACGTTCCCCTCTTCGAGCACCTGCCAGGCTGGAGCGCGCTGCGTACCCCCGGGCGGTTGATGCTCTGGACCACGTTGTTGCTCGGCCTGCTCGCGGCGGGCGCGGTCACCGCGCTCACCGACCGGGTCCGCGAGTTGACCGCGCAGCGGATTCCGTCGTGGCCGGGGCCGTGGCTGCGGACGGCCACCCTGCTGCCGTTGCTGCTGGTCACCGTCGAGGGCCTGAACACCACCCCGCACCCGGTGGTGCCGACCCAGCCGGCGGCGATGCGTTCGGCGGAGGGTCCGCTGCTGGTGCTGCCCAGCAGTCAGAGCCTGGACCAGCACGTGATGCTCTGGTCGACCAGCAGGTTCCCCGACGTGGTCAACGGTGGTAGCGGCTTCACACCGCGCCAGCTCGACGACGTCCGCCGGGTGAGCCAGTCGTTCCCGGACCAGACCAGCGTCGACTACCTGCGTACGCTCGGCGTCCGCACCGTGGTCCTGCTGCGCGGCCAGGTGGCTGGCACACCGTGGGAAATCACCATCGACGCGCCGGTCGAGTCGCTCGGGATCAGCCGGCAGGAGGTCGGGGAGGCCGTCGTCTATCGCCTGTGAGCCTTACAGGGCGGGTTTTCGGGGAAGCCCGCCCGGCTCAGGTGGTGATCAATTCCGCGGAGGGTTCGCTTCTCGCGGGGCGTCGCCAGCGGTCTGTCCAGGGGGCGTCCGGGGCGCCGTCGAGAACGCCGCCGTCCGGGTCGTCCGGGTAGGTGGACCGCACCGCGTCCCGCTCCGGGTGCAGGATCTCCTTGACCACGAAGACGCAGAGCACCACGACGGTTACCAGTCGCAACGTCGAGGCCAGCACGAACACCCCCTCCGGGAAGACGGGCTTGCTGGTTGCCGCGCCGAGCAGTTCCCCGTAGAAGGCGACGAAGTAGCAGACCTCGGCGATCTGCCAGGCCAGGAACGCGCCCCACTTAGGCCGGGCGAGCACCACCAGCGGGAGCAGCCAGAGCACGAACTGCTGCGACCAGACCTTGCTGAAGATCAGGAACGCGGCGACCACCAGGAAGGCGAGCTGACCCAGCCGGGGTCGGCGCGGTGCCCGCAGCGCCAGCACGGCGATGCCGAGGCAGGCCAGCCCGAACAGCGCGTACGAGACGGTGTTGAGGGTCGGGATGTTGGCGTTGAGCCACTCGAACGGGCCGAGGTTGGCGGGGTCGTTGCCGACCTTGCCGTCCAGGTAGCGCCCGATGTACCAGAGCGTGCCCCAGTCGATGGGCCGGGTGGTGTTCAGCTCGAAGAACCGGTCCCAGTTCTCCGGGTACGCGCGGGCAGCCGGCAGGTTCACCAGGACCACCGCCGCGACAGCCGTCCCGATGGCGATGAGCGCGGCCCGAACCCGGTCGGCGCGTAGCGCCAGGATGAGGATCGGCCCGAGCAGGAACAGCGGCCAGAGCTTCGCCGCGCCGGCCAACCCGAGCAGCACGCCGGCTATTGCCGGTCGTTTTCGGGCCCAGGCCAGCAGGCCGAAGGCTGCCAGCCCGATGGCGAGCAGGTCCCAGTTGACGGTGGCGGTGAGCACCAGAGCCGGGGCGAGTGCGAACATCGCCGCATCCCAGGGTCGTCGTCGGCGCAACGACAGGATCACCGCCACCGTGGCCACCGCGAGTGCGCCCAGCACCAGCGCGTTGAGGTTGTAGAACCACTGGCCCTGGTTGATGCTCGGGTCGCCGTCACCGATGGCGTGTACCGGCAGGCCCAGCGCCCCCATGAAGTAACCGGTCAGCACCGGGTACTCGACCGGGTGGTCGCGGTAGGGCACCTTGCCCTCGTTGAGCCCTTCGGCGTAGTAGAGGGCGAGGACGTCGGTGTAGCAGAACCGGGTGTACTGGACGTTGTTCTGCCAGGCGCCGTTCTGGCAGGGCGACTTCTGCACCCAGTGCAGCGCGAGCGTGAGGCACACCAGCGCCAACACGATCCGCGCGGCCGTCCAGAAGCGATGCTCCCGACCGGCCGGCCGGTTCAGCGCTGTCGCGTGGTCGCCGAGTGGCCCGCCGATGACGCCGGAGACGCCGCGGACGAACCCGTCGGAGCGGGACGGGTGATCGGTGGTTCCGGCGTCGTCGATGCCGGGCGTCGACTGGGTGCTCATGAAGAGGCATCCTGCCGTACGAGAGGGGTGCCCGTCCCATCCCGGCGTGGAGTTCCGGGTACGAAAACGCCGCCGCCGGCCGGAACGTGTCGTCCGGCCGGCGGCGGCGTCGTGTGCTGGTGCGGGTCAGTCCCGGTTGGGTGGCAGGCCGGGCAACAGCCCGCCGCCGCCGCCACCCGGATTGCCGCCGGGGTTGCCGCCCGGATTGCCGCCGGGGTTGCCACCAGGGTTCCCGCCAGGATTGCCTCCGGGGTTGCCACCGCCGCCGGGGTTGTTGCCGCCGGGGTTGCAGAGGATGTCGATCAGCGGGTTACAGGGTTGTCCCTGGCCGGGCTGACCCCCCGGGTTGGGCGGCGGCGGCGGGGGCGGCGGGGCCTCACCGTTGCCGGAATCCGGATCGCCGATGTTCTGGGCCGGCGGGAAGTCGACCTTCGGTTTGCCCTTCAGCGCCTCGTTCATGAACCGCTCCCAGATCTCACCGGGGAGGTTTCCACCACTGACCCTGCCGCCGTCCTTGAGGATGAGGGGCTTGCGGTTCCCCACGTTGCCCACCCACACCGCGGTGGCCAACTGAGGCGTGTAGCCGATCATCCAGGCGTCGCCATTGTCCTCGCTGCCACCCTTGAGTTCCCAGGTGCCGGTCTTGGAGGCTGCCTTGCGACCATCGTCGAGACGGTGGTTGACAGCGGCCGGGTAGTCCTTCAGCACGGACGTCACGTCGTCCACGACGCCCTTGTCGATTCTCCGCTTCGAGTCGAGCTTCTCGCTGTAGATCTTGTCCCACTTACCGGTGTTCGGGTTCTGCTTCTCCACCGAGTAGAGGAAGTGCGCCTTGTTGTAGACGCCCCCGTTGGCGAAGGTGGCTACGCCGTTGGCGTGGTCCAGCACCGTGATCGGATACTGGCCGTAGCCGACGACGTTGAAGAACGGCTCCGGCGTGACGTCCTTCGGGTTGGTCTTGGTCAGGTCGTAGGCCTTGGCCGGGTTGGTGTCGGTACGCCACATTGTGGTGACGCCGGCCTGCTTGGCCATGTCGATGACCTTGTCCGCGCCGATCTCCTCCGTGACGTAGTAGAACGGCACGTTCAGGGACTTGAGCGTGGACACCTTGAGGGTGCAGGAGTTGCCACAGGAGGGGTTGTCGGTGCCGGCATTGCTGACCTTGAAGGTGCCGGTCGGCTTGAAGGCCTTGCCCTTCCACCGGGACTCGAGCGACTTCTTCTCCTTGAGCGCGGCCGCCAGGGTATAGATCTTGAAGCTTGAACCGGGCGAGTGACCGCCGCTGATCGCGCCGCTGGAGTCGGTGTTCTTGCCGGCGTAGTCGGTACCGGTGCCGTTGTCACCGCCGTAGTAGGCGACCACCCGACCGTTGGTGGGGTCGATCGCCACCACCGCGGCCATGATGTTGCTGGGCTGACCGGCCACCTCGGAGCCCTTGGACTTGCGCTGGGCCGTCTCGACCGCCGCCTCTTGGATCTTCTTGTCCATCGTGGTGCGGATCCGGTAACCGCCGGACATCAGCGCCTGGGAGCAGGACGGCTTGGCATCTGTCACCTCCGTGTCCTTCTCGACACAGATGCCCCTGTCCCGCATTTCCTGCCGGACGTAGTTGATGACGTTGCCGTACGGGGTGTCGACGCCGAAGTCGACGCCGATGCCGCCCTTCTTCGGGGCCTTGATGGCCTTCAGCGGGTATTCGGCAGGACGCGGCTCCATGCCGGGCACACCCAGCCAGCCCTCCTTGACCATGCCGTCGATCACGTAGTTCCAGCGATCCTGTGCCGCGGTCGGGTTGATGGCCGGGTCGTACCCCTGGTGGGTGGAGCTGGGTTCTGGCTGCTTGATCAGAGCCGCGAGGACGGCGCCCTCGGCCGGATTGAGCTTGCCCACCGACTTGCCGAAGTAGGTCTGCGCTGCGGCCTCGATGCCGTAGGCGCCCCGGCCGAAGTAGATCACGTTGAGGTAGTGCTGCATGATCTGCGGCTTCGTGTACTCGTCGTTGAGCTTGGAGGCGAAGATCGCCTCCTTCACCTTCCGGGCGTACGTGTCGTCCTTCAGATTGTCGTAGGCGTTGCGCGCGTACTGCTGGGTGATGGTGGAGGCACCCTGCTTGTCGCCGCCGGAGAGGTTGTTCCAGCCGGCCCGGGCGATGCCCTTGTAGTCCACACCCGAGTGTCGGTAGAAGTTCCGATCCTCGGCCGCGGCCACCGCCTTCTGCACGTAGTCCGGAATCTGGTCGATGGTGACCAGGGTCCGGTTCTGGTCGCCGACCTTCGCGATGATCGTCTTGTTGTCGAAGGCGTACAGGGTGGTCGCCTGCGGCGGAGTGATCTCATCCGGAAGCACCACGTTCGTCGAGTAGTAGGTGAACCCGACCACGCCGATGCCGGCGAGCATGACGAAGACGGCGAACCCGGCAATCAGCAGGTTCATCCGCTTGCGCTTCTTCGCCCGCGCCGCGGCGCCCGAGTCACCCGGGCCACGGCCGCCCCGACCGGGACCACCGGGGCCGCCCGGCCCACCGGGACCCCCAGGGCCGCCCGGCCCGCCGGAGACCGGTGAGACGCTCGCCCGAGCCACCGCCGCGCGACCACCGACCGAGGCGGACCCGACGCTGGCCCGGCCCGCGGAGGCGGTGCCGACCGAGGCGGCACCGACGGAGGCGGCACCGACCGCGGCCCGACCTGCGGGTGCGCCCGGTGCCGGGGAGACGGGCACCGAGGCCCGACCGGCGCCGGCGCGGCCAGCCGCCGCACCCGGTGCCGGCGACACCGGCACCGAGGCCCGCCCGGCGCGACCGGTCGCTGCCGAACCCACTGACGCGGACCCGGCGGCCGCGCTGCCACGCGGCGGCACCGAGGCGGAGCCGCCGACCGTGGCGCGACCGCCGGCAGCTCGCGGCGTCACCGAGGCCCGGCCCGGGGTTGCCGCGCCTCGGTCCGAGGCTGACCAGCCGCTCCCGCCGGAATCACCGCCGGTTCGGCGGTACGCGTCGTCCGCGCCCGGCCCGGGGTCACCGTCTGGACCCGAGTGCTGGGTCCGGCCGCGCGCAGAACTGGGATCGCCGTACGAGTTCATTCCTCACACCCTGCCGGTCGCGGTGGGGCGCGGCTGCGCCGCCACCGGGTTGCCGTGAGTTGCTTCACCCGGGGTGCTGGCACGGGGGTGCCGGCCGACCGGGGTCATTGCCGTATCAATCGGGCCAATCGGACCAACATGCGGTTGGTGGTCCCGGGTTTCGTCTGCCGTCCCGGGGCCGGTCCAACCCGCTGAGATCACCGTTGCGCCTCTCGCCTCCGCCGACCGGCGCCCTCGGCGCCCGCCGCGTCCTGCTCACTCGTGCCGTCGCTGTCGCCGGTCAGACCGTCCCGGCCGAGCAGGTACTGCTCGACGAGATGGTTCCAGTCACAACCGAGGCACACCTCCACGACGAAGACCTGGAACTCACGCAGCGTCATCGCCAGCACGGGCAACTCGGCAAGTGTCCGAGCCTGGCCGGCGGACTGCCTGAGCTCGTCACCGTAAATGTAGTGGACCAGCGTCAGGTTTTCGCTGCGGCAGATCGGGCAGCGCCGATCGGTCGGCTCTCCGTGGAACCGAGCGGCGTTCTTCAGGTACGGGGACGCGTCGCAGACGTCGTAGGTGCCGACCCGGCCGGCCAGGAGCTCACGCAGCACTGCTCGCTTCTGAAGCGAGTAGTCGACGACCTGGCGCTGCGTACGCATGCGGAGAAGGGTACGCGGTCCGACCCGACCAGGCGACCACGCTCACAATCCGTGACGACGACATCTCGGAACGGGGGTTTGCCCTGGCCCACGCGACCCGCTAACGTGCGATGTATCGGTCCGATACATCGCGGCGGTTACCACTCCACGCCGGAGGGTAAAGAGAGGGTGGCCAGTGCTCGAGTTCGCCATCCTCGGCCTCCTGCAGGAGTCTCCGATGCACGGCTACGAGCTGCGCAAGGAGCTGACCGCCAAACTCGGCGCGATCCGGGCGGCGATCAGCTATGGCTCGCTCTATCCCACGCTACGCAGGCTGCAGGCGGCGGGATGGATCACCGAAGCTGCTGAGACGCCCGCCACTGCCGAGGAGGTTCCCGCGCTGACCAGCCGACGAGGTCGGGTGGTCTACAAAATCACCGCGGAAGGCAAGGAACGCTTCGCCCAACTGATCGCACAGGCCGGACCCGAGACGTACGACGACACGGGCTTCGGGGTGCACTTCGCGTTCTTCGCCCGGACCGACCAGGCGACCCGACTACGCATTCTGGAGGGTCGCCGCCGCAAGATCGAGGAGCGTCGCGAAGGGCTTCGTGACGTGCTGGGCCGGGCAGCCGAGCGCCTCGACGCTTACACGCTGGAACTGCAGCGCCACGGCCTTGATGCCTGTGAGCGCGAGGTCCGCTGGCTGGAGGAGCTCATCGCCAACGAGCGCTCCGGCCGAGCCCCGACAGTCCCGAACATCGGGACAGCCGGCGGCCGACGAGAAGACAACAGCCCGCCTCCGCCTGGAGAGACCAGGAATGAGCGGCCGTGACAGAAAAGAAGGAGGCAGACGCTATGGGCTCCGTCCGCGTCGCCATCGTCGGTGTGGGTAACTGCGCCTCGTCCCTGGTTCAGGGCGTCGAGTACTACCGGAACGCCAACCCGAACGACCGCGTCCCGGGTCTCATGCACGTCGCCTTCGGCGACTACCACGTCAACGCGGTGGAGTTCGTCGCGGCATTCGACGTGGACGCCAAGAAGGTGGGCATGGACCTCGCGGAGGCGATCGTCGCCAGCGAGAACAACACCATCAAGCTCTGCGACGTGCCGCCGACCGGCGTCAGCGTGCAGCGCGGTCCGACCTTCGACGGTCTGGGCCAGTACTACCGCGAGATCGTCGAGGAGTCGGACGCCACCCCCGTCGACGTGGCGCAGGCGCTGCGCGACGCGCAGGTCGACGTCGTCGTCTGCTACCTGCCGGTCGGCTCCGAGCAGGCCGCCAAGTTCTACGCCCAGGCCGCGATCGACGCCGGCTGCGCGTTCGTCAACGCCCTGCCGGTCTTCATCGCCTCCGACCCCGAGTGGGCCAAGAAGTTCGAGGACGCGGGCCTGCCGATCGTCGGTGACGACATCAAGAGCCAGGTCGGCGCCACCATCGTGCACCGTGCCCTCGCGAAGCTCTTCGAGGACCGCGGCGTCGAACTGCTGCGCACGTACCAGCTCAACTTCGGCGGCAACATGGACTTCATGAACATGCTGGAGCGCAAGCGGCTGGTCTCGAAGAAGATCTCGAAGACCCAGTCGGTCACCTCGCAGATCCCGCACGAGATGAGCAAGAGCGACGTGCACATCGGCCCGTCGGACCACGTGCCGTGGCTGGACGACCGCAAGTGGGCGTACATCCGCCTGGAGGGCCGCTCGTTCGGTGACACCCCGCTCAACGCCGAGCTCAAGCTCGAGGTGTGGGACTCTCCGAACTCGGCCGGCGTCATCATCGACGCGGTCCGGGCCGCGAAGATCGCCCTGGACCGGAAAATCGGCGGCCCGATCCTGTCGGCCTCGTCGTACTTCATGAAGTCCCCGCCGGTGCAGTACGCCGACCACGACGCCCACCAGGCCGTCGAGGAGTTCATCGCCGGTGAGGTCACGCGCTGACGCGCTGAATCATCAAGCACGCCGAAGGGCCGGGTCCGCACGGACCCGGCCCTTCGCCGCGTTCAGCTCGACATCTCCAGGTACGGCGACAGCCGTAACGCCAGCTCCTCAACCGAGTCGACCTCGCCACTGACCAACGCGTCGGTGAGCGCCATCCGCTCCTTGGCCGGCATGTTCAAGATCAGCCCCGCCCGCTCGAATCGAACGTCCGCAGCCCTCCACGCCAACCCTGCGTTCCATAGATCGAGCGGTCGCCATAGCATGATTCCGTGGAGCAGAGCGGCAGCCTGGTCAAGTGAGGTCGGATAGACCTGGCCGCTTAGCAGCTGTGCATGTGGTCGGGCAGCAGCCGCGAAAAGGATGCCACCGTCCCGCACGACCGTCTGTGGACCGGTGGACTGGGCCAACAGAAGCAGGAGATCTTCAGCATCCGGCCAAGACTGCCTCACCGGTCACCCAGCATCTCGTAGAACTCAGCATTGCGCTCCTCCACCCGCCGGGCGGCCTGGCGGGTCCACTCGTTGCGCTCCTGACGCTCAAGGTATTCCTGGATCGCCACCTCGACGGTCTTGTGCATCGAGCGGTGTTCCGCCTCGGCCAGCTCCCGAAGGCGCTGCTCGACCTCGGGCTTGAGCGTCAGGGTGAAGGCCATACCGTTTTTGTATAGCTCTTCCGGGGGTACGTCAACCAGGCTCGACACCATCCCTTGCCTCCATCTCTGCGGCCAGCACGTTCGCATTTCGACCAACGTCGGTGCGGAGACCGAGGCACGGAGGCACATGCCTCGAAATGTGTAGCGATCGTCACGTGTTCATCTCCGGCGCGTCGGCCAGGCGTACGGCAACGGTCGATGGTCAGGACCAGGCGCGTCGCAGTGAGACCCCGGCCTCCAACTCCAGCAACGTGACCTTGCGAGGCAGGCCCCCACCGAAGCCGACCAGCTTGCCGCCCGCCCCGACGATCCGGTGACACGGCACGATCACCGGGATCGGATTGCGGTTGCAGGCAACCCCCACCGCCCGCGCCGCCCCAGGATCGCCGACCAGGCGCGCCACCTCGCCGTACGTCAGCGTCTCCCCGTACGGGATCCGCGTCATCTCCCGCCACACGGCGCGCTCGAAGTCGGAGCCGCGCGGCACCGCAACCGGAACGGTGAACGCGGTCAGCTCACCGGTGAAGTACGCCCGCAACTCGTCGACGGCCTGCCGGGACAGCGCGTCAGGGGGCTCGTCGGTGGCCGCCTCGAGCCGGCCGAAGTGGGCACCGCGGACGCTCGTGCCGTCGGTCGCGACGGAGAACTCACCGATCGGTGAGTCGAGCACGGCCCAGCGCATCCACCTATTCTCCCCGACGCGGACCATCGCGCCGGCCCGGCCTCCGGCGTCGAGCCGAGCGCCACCCCCGACCCGCATCGGTAGATCATCTTCGCGCCCTGTCAGGCCATTCGGCGTTGCGCGGCGTCGATACCGTCAAGGTCGTGGCAACGGGGACGCTCATCTTTCTGATCATCGGCGGGGCGGGCATCGGTGTGCTCGCGCTCGCCCTGCTCGGCACCGAGCTGCTCCACTTCGGGCACGCCGACGTGGACGGCCCGATCTCGGTCGAGACGGTCGCCGGCTTCGCCGGGGCTTTCGGGTTCGGCGCGGCCATCGTCAACGAGCTGCTCGGTGCGCGTACACCTGGCATGGTCGTCGGGGCGGTGGCCGGGGGTGTGTTCGCGGCCGTGCCCACCGGCTGGTTGGCGTCCCGGCTGAGTCGGGCGGCGCGGAACATGCGCACCGACCCCACCCCCACCCGCGACGACCTGGTCGGCGCGCTCGGCCTGGTCGTCACCCCGGTGCCGGCCAACGGGTACGGCGAGGTCCGCATCCGCCTCGCCGGCCAACCGGTCAAGCTCAGCGCCCGTGCGGACCAGCCGATCCCGATCGGCGCCCAGGTCTTCGTCGTACAGGCGCTCAGCGAGACCAGCGTGCACGTAGAGACCTACTGATCTCCCCCCTCACAGACGGGACCTTCCATATGGCCCTACTCATCGCCATCGGTGGCGCGGTCCTCCTCGTGCTCATCCTGGTGTTCTTCGTGCTCTCCCGGATCAAGGTGGCCGGCCCGAACGAGGCGTTCATCGTCACCGGTCGCAAGGGCCGCACCACGCAGACCGCCGACGGCGGGCGATCCACCGACACCTCCGGGCAGAAGGTCGTGCTGGGCGCGTCCGTCTTCGTGCTGCCGGTGGTGCAGAAGCTCCAGTCGCTGGATCTGTCCAGCCGGCGGATCGACGTCGGGATCCGCGGCGCGGTGAGCAAGCAGGGCATCCGCGCCGATCTGCACGGCGTGGCGATCGTCAAGGTCGGCGGGACCGAGGATGCGATCCGGGCCGCCGCCCAGCGGTTCCTGCACCAGCAGGACGAGATCGACAACTTCACCCGCGAGGTGCTGGCCGGCGCGCTGCGCTCGATCGTCGGCCGGCTCACCGTCGAGGAGGTCATCCGGGACCGGGCGGCGTTCGCCAGCGCCGTGGCCGAGGAGGCCGAACACTCGATGACCAACCAGGGTCTGGTGTTGGACACCTTCCAGCTCCAGGACATCCTCGCCGAAGGCTCCTACCTCCAGGACCTGGGTCGGCCCGAGGCCGCCCGGGTGCTCAAGGACGCGGCGATCGCCGAGGCGCGGGCCCGGCAGCAGGCCGAGCAGGAGCGCCTGCTCGCCGAGGAGGCCATCGCCGAGGCGAACCGGAACCTGGCCCTCAAGCAGGCCGGTATCCAGGCCGAGATCGACGCGGCGAAGGCAAAGTCCGCGGCGGCCGGACCGCTCGCCCAGGCCGAGCGGGACCAGGCGATCCTCTCCGAGCAGCAGAAGGTGGCCGAGCGCAACGCCGAACTCAAGCAGCGCCAACTCGACACCGAGGTTCGCAAGCCGGCCGACGCGGCCCGGTACAAGGTGGAGCAGGAGGCCGAGGCGTCCCGCAACGCGGCGGTGCTGCACGCGGACGCGCAGCGCCAGTCCGTCATCGCGGCGGCGCAGGCCTCCGCCGAGCAGGCCCGCCTCACCGGTGAGGGTGAGCGGGCCCGGCGGGCCGCGCTCGCCGAGGCCAACGCGATCGAGGGTGCCAAGGAGGGTGAGGCCGAGCAGCGGCGACGCTCCGCCATCGCCGAGGCGGTGGAGCGCGAGGGCCAGGCCGAGGCCGCGGCCATCCTCGCCAAGGGTGAGGCCGAGGCCGACGCGATGGCGCGCAAGGCCGAGGCGTTCGCCGCGTACGGCGAGGCGGCCGTGCTGGACCTGCTGGTCAAGGTGCTGCCGCAGGTCGTCGAGGCGGCCAGTGCCCCGATCGGGGCGATCGACAAGATGACGGTCATCTCCACCGACGGCGCGTCGTCGCTGACGAAGTCGGTTGCCGGCAACGTGGCCCAGGGGCTCCAGCTCGGCAGCGACCTCACCGGGATCGACCTGCCCGGCCTGCTGGCCCGGCTGGGTGCCGGGCGGAGCGATGCCACCGCGCCGGTCACCGGGGTCGACACTGTGGACGACAGCACCGTCTCACGCTGAGCGCGCACGCCCGGCCGACCGTCAGGGCGCTGACCGGCACGGATCACCCACCAACGGCCGGCGCCCGCCGGCACCGCCTCCCGAGGGAGGGGGTGCCAGCGGGCGCCGGTGGTGCTTCCGTGGTTGGTTCAGCCGAGGTTCATCACGAAACGCTCGCCCGCCGACAGGCCGAAGTCCGGGCTCCAGAAGTCGAAGTCCTTGTTCGGGATCAGCTGGCTGGTGCCGGCGCTGCCGGCACTGACCGCCTGTCCGTCGACGTTCGCGTAGATCCAGCCCGACCTGTCGGTGGTCCCGACACCGCGGTGCCAGAAGTTGAAAGCCTCCCAGGCATTGATTCCGGCGGCCGAGGCGATCAGCGGCTTGCTGCCCGCACCGTCAGCCGAGACGAACTTGTTGTTGGCCATCGAACGCAGGCCGAAGTAGCCGGAGTAGTCCAGATCGTACAGCTCGAACTTCTCCCAGGTGCTGGCCGTCGTGGCCACCGGGATCAGCGGCTTGCTGCCGGCACCGTCAGCGGAGACGTACTTGCCGCTGGCGGATGACTTGAAGCTGACGATCAGGTTCGTCTCGAGGTCGAACTTCTCCCAGGTGCTGGCGTTCGTCGCGCTGGCGATCAGCGGACCACCGTTGCTGGGGGCACTGACGTACTTGTTGTTGACAGTGGCCTTCAGGCTCACGGTGCCGTCGATGTTGTGAACAAGCTGGAACCTCTCCCAGGTGCTCACCGACGCGGCAGCGGCGATCAGTGGCTTGCTGCCGGCACCGTTGGCGCTGACGTACTTACCGTTGACGTTCGCCCGCAGCGCGACCAGGCCGTTGCCGGCCTCGACGATGTCGAGCTTCTCCCAGCCGCCCAGCACCGGGCCGACGGAGGCCAGCGGCTTGCTGCCCGCACCGTCAGCCGAGACGAAATAGCCGTTGGAACGCGCCAGCAGACCGTGCGCGTAGCGAGTGGGAGACAGGGCCGCCGCGACGTTGAGCAGACGGTCCACCCCACCCTGCGGGTTCAACACAGCGCCGGCGAGCCCCCGGGTCACGATCGCGTTGCGCACCTGGTTCGGGGACCACGTCGGGTTCGACTGGAGCAGCAGCGCAGCGGCACCGGCCACGTGCGGCGACGCCATCGAGGTTCCGCTGAAGGCCACCGAGCCGTTGGTGGTCCCGCTCGCCGCCGAGACGATGTCCACGCCCGGAGCCCAGACGTCGACACACGGACCATAGTTGGAATCGAAGTACTCGGTCGAGGCCCGACGGTCGAACCTGTCGGTGGCTCCGACGGTGATCGCCCCCGACACCCTGGCCGGGGTGAAGTAGCAAGCGTCATCCGCTTCGTTGCCGGCGGCCACCGCGTAGGTGAGACCGGTGGCGATGGAGTTGGTGACCGCGTTGGAGAGCGCGGGAGAGTCCTCCTCCTCGACCCCACCGATGCTCATGTTGACCACGGCCGGCTTCTGCGCGTTGGCGGTCACCCAGTCGACCCCGGCCACGACCTCCTCGGTGGTGCCGAAACCCTCGCAGTCGAGGACCCGGACGGCGACCAGGTCGACGACCTTGGCCACGCCGTACTTCGCTCCGCCGACGGTGCCCGCCACGTGCGTGCCGTGACCGTTGCAGTCCTGCGCCACATTGTCCCGGTCGATCGCGTCGTAACCGTACGAGGCACGGCCACCGAAATCGCTGTGACTGATGTCGATGCCGGTGTCGATGATGTACGCCCTCACCGAGGCACCGTTGGTTGGGTAGGTGTAGTTGCCATCCAGTGAGGGCGACACCTGATCGATCCGGTCCAGGCCCCAGGAGGGAGGCGAGACCTGCGTTCCGCTCGCCCGGATGCGAACCACCGGCTCCACGGACGCGACATCCGGGTCGGCGGCCAGCCGGCCGGCCTGCTTCGCCGTCATGGCGGCGGAGTAGCCGTTGACGGCGCTGCCGTAGAGCCGGCGGACGCTGCCGCCGTTCTCCTTGGCCAGCGCCGATGCGGCGGCCTTGATCTTGGCGGGCGTGGTCTTCTTGTCCTTGAGGACCACGATGTAGCGATCCGGTACGACCTCGGCGGGCTTGGCCTTGGCCAACCGGCCGTCCGCCTTGGGGGCGGTCAACTTGCTGGCGGGCTTCGGGGCCAACGGAGCGGTCGGCTCGGCCATGGCGGCCCCACCGGTCGCAGCGGTGACGATGATGGTTGCGGAGGCGAGAGCAACGCTCGCCACCGCCGAGCGGCGTATCACGCCACGGCGTTTCACTAGGTGATCTCCCCGTTTGATCGTCGCCCGTCCAATCCGGACGGCCGGACGGGCGGTGGGGTCGGCGGCGGTGTCAGTGCACCGGTAGCCGACGGACGCCCAGCCATCATGGACGACGATGAAAGCGATACACCTCAGCCATTCGGTCGATCCGCTCGCGTTTCGTCGTCGATCGGACAGCGCGTCAGCCGACGATGCCCTCGGCGCGGGCCCAGCGCAGCAGCTCCGCCTCGGCGGCGTCGCGGTCCAGCGGACCCTGTTCGAGGCGTTGCTCCTTGAGGTGTTTCCAGGCCCGCCCGACCACCGGTCCCGGCGGTACGCCGAGCAGCTCCATGATCGCGTTGCCGTCCAGGTCGGGTCGGACCCGTGCCAGGTCCTCCTCGGCCGCGATCCGGGCGATCCGATCCTCCAGCGCGTCGTAGTCCGCCGCGAGCTGGGCGGCCTTGCGCCGGTTGCGGGTCGTGCAGTCGGAGCGGGTCAGCTTGTGCAGTCGGGGCAGCAGGTCGCCGGCGTCGGCGACGTAGCGGCGTACCGCCGAGTCGGTCCACTCGCCCCGCCCGTACCCGTAGAAGCGCAGGTGCAGCGCGACCAGCGCGGTCACCTGCGCGGTGACGTCCTTGGGGTAGCGCATCGCCTTCATCCGGGCCTTGGTCAACCGGGCGCCGACCACCTCGTGGTGGTGGAAGCTGACCCGACCGTCGGACCCGACCGCCTTCGTCGCCGGCTTGCCCACGTCGTGCAGGAGGGCGGCCATCCGCAGGATGAAGTCGCAGCCCTCCTCCTCGTAGGAGACCGCGTTCTCGACGACCGTCAACGTGTGCTCGTAGACGTCCTTGTGCTGGGCGTGCTCGTCGATCTCCAGCTTCAGCCCGGTCAGCTCCGGCAGGAACCGCTCGGCCAGCCCGGTGTCGACCAGCAGCCGCAGCCCGGTGATCGGGTCCACGCCGCAGAGCAGCTTGGTGAACTCGTCGCGGATCCGCTCGGCAGTGATCCGGTCCAGGTCGGCGGCCATCTCGGTCATCGCCAGGTGCACGGCGGGGTGCACGGCGAAACGCAGCTGGGCGGCGAACCGGGCGGCCCGCAGCATCCGCAGCGGGTCGTCGCCGAACGACTCGCCCGGCGTGCTGGGGGTACGGATCACCTTGGCGGAGAGATCGTCCAGCCCACCGTGGGGGTCGGTGAACCGGTGGTCCGGCAGGCTGACCGCCATCGCGTTGATCGTGAAGTCGCGCCGCTTCAGGTCCTCGTCGAGGCTGGTGCCGTACACGACCACCGGGTTGCGGCTGACCTGGTCGTACGACTCCGCGCGGAAGGTGGTGATCTCCAGTCGGAGGCCGTCGCGCTGAGCGCCGATGGTGCCGAACTCCCGACCGGTCTCCCAGATCGACTCGGCCCAGCCCTTGATGATCCGCAGGGTCTCGTCGGGGTGCGCGTCGGTGCAGAAGTCGAGGTCGTCCCCGAGTCGACCGAGCAGGGCATCCCGCACCGAACCGCCCACCAGGTGCAACTCGTGACCGGCGCGGACGAAGCGACGGCCCAACTCGTCGGCGACCGGGGACACCCGGAGCAGTTCGGCGACGGCGTTGCGCTGCGCGGCGGTGAGTTCGCGGCGGTCGGCGGCGTGAGGAGCGGAGGCTTCGGACATGGGATCGCCAGCTTATCGGGCCCAGGTGTGATCCGATCCGCCGGGCGCGGGTAACGGGGTGGGGGTTGACTATGGTCTGTGGCGTGCGGGTCGGTGTCCGACTCGACGTACCCCTGGGAGGCTGGAGATGAGCGGCGGGCTCTACCGCAGCGCCAACGCCACGCCGGACGGTAACGTGCCGCCGGCTGACGGGGCGGTCTTCATCTCCGCGGAGCCGCTGAACCAGCCTGCGGTGGAGGCGACGGCACCCCCGCCCGAGGTCGTCGGCGAGACCAGCGCCGCCGCCAACAGCGCGGTCATGGCCATCGGCAGTCTGGTGAGCCGGGGCACCGGCTTCATCCGGAACCTGATGATCGGCGCCGCCCTCGGCAACCTGATCGGCAACGCCTACACGACTGCCATCTTCCTCCCCAACCAGGTGTACGAGTTCCTGCTCGGCGGGGTGCTGACCAGTGTGCTGATCCCGGTGCTGGTCCGTCGGCGCAAGAGCGACGCGGACCGGGGCGAGGCGTACGCCCAACGGTTGCTCAGCCTCGCGGTGCTGGCGCTGGCGGTGGCGGCCCTGATCGCCGTGGCATCGGCGTCCTGGCTGACAGCCATCTACGCCAGTGGCAAGGACGAGGCCTACACCACGCTGATCACCCGGCTGTCGTGGCTGATCCTGCCGATGCTGTTCTTCACCGGCGTCAGCGCGTTGATCGCAGCGGTGTTGAACACCCGAGGCCACTTCGCCGCGCCGATGTGGGCCCCCATCCTCAACAACCTGGTGGTGATCGGAGTCTTCGGTCTCTACATCCTGGTCTACGGGGCGAAGGGACTGCAGCCGTCGGAGGTGGGCACCGGTCGGATCCTGCTGGTCGGTGGCGGCACCCTGCTCGGCGTGGCGGTGCAGACCGCCGGTCTCCTGCCGGCGCTGCGCAAGGTCGGCTTCCGGTGGCGGTGGCGGTTCGACTTCCGTGAGCTGGGGCTGCGCGAGCTGGCCAAGCTCGGGGCCTGGATGTTCTGCTACGTGGCGGTCAACCAGCTCGGCCTCTTCGTGGTGGTCAATCTCCTCACCCGGGCGGCGGGCACGGACCAGGCCGGCATCCTGATCTACAACAACGTCTTCCTGCTGCTGATGATGGCGCACGGCATTATCGCCGTCTCGATCATCACCGCGCTAATGCCCCGGATGGCGGCCGCCGCAGCCGACGGGCGGTTCCACGACGTCACCGCGGACCTTTCCCGGGGTGTCCGGATGGTGTCGGCGGTGCTCGCGCCGATCGCGGTCTGCTACGCGGTGCTGTCCATCCCGATCTCGGTGGTCGTCTTCCGGTACGGGGCGTTCAGCGCGGAGAACGCGTCAGCCACGTCCACCGTGCTGCTGTTCGCCGCGATCGCGCTGGTGCCGTTCGCGATCAGCCAGCTCTTCACGTTTGCCTTCTACGCCCTGCCGGACACCCGCACCCCGGCTCTGATCAACATTCCGGTGGTGGCGCTGCGGGTCGGCGTACAGATCGTGCTGTTCGCCGCGTTCGCCGCGCACTTCGCGGCGGCCGGAATGATGATCGGCAACGCGGTCTCCTACGTGGCGGCGGCGGTGGCGTCCGCCTGGTTGCTCCGGCCCCGGGTCGGCCGGATCGGCCTGGGCGTCATCATGCGAACCCTCGGCCGGGTCGTGGTGGCCGCACTCGGCGCGGCACTGGTCGGCTGGTTGGTGATCACTCTGCTGCCCGGGGGCGACGAGCCGAGCTGGTTCGAGGCGGCAACCCAGCTCGTGGTCGGCGGCGTGGTGATCGGCGGGACCTATCTGGGTCTGGCCATGCTGCTGCGGATCGGGGAGATCACCGAGGTGGTCGGGATGGTTCGCCGCCGCCTCGGTCGCTGAAAGTCCGCATCCGATTACAACAAGTTGGCACTGATACGGAATGTGACTACGGATCACCAGGCTGGGGATGCGCCTGTGGATAACCCCGCGATTCGCCGGTCAGCAGCCGCTTCGGCCTGTGGATAACCAACCGTACGGCTGAGGGTGGCGACCCGATCGGTGGGAACATACGAGGCAGCGCGAGCGCCACGCCAGTCCAGCCCCGGCGTCGGTCGCTTGCGGTCAAGCCGTAGATTAGCTAGTACATGTGCCAGCAACGTGGCTGACAACGGTCGTAACCGGACGAGTTCTTCGACAGCCGGAACCCCGCCAGGTGCGGCGGGAAGATGACATGTCGGAGAGACGGGCAACCCGGGTAAGGTCGCTCTCGACGGGTACGGCAGGGGCCGACGCTGGGCGTCGACACCGGTCGGCCGGTTCCTTCAACGGCAGAGCGGGAAGCCACATGCCCAGCAGTTCGGGTTCATCGATCGACACGATCACCGAGGGAGGACGGGTGACCCAGGTCGGCGAGGGTCAGGAGGCAGACGAAAGCGCTCCTCCGGTCATGACCTTCGGTGCTCCCACGGCCGGTGAAGTCCTCGCCGAGCGGTACGAACTGGTTGAGCACATCAACAACGACAGCGCGGGTCGGCTGGTCTGGCGCGGGGTCGACGTCATCCTGCGCCGTCCCGTTGCCGTCGTGCTGCGTTACCCGGGTGGCGACTCCGCCACCGAGATGCTTCAGGCCGCTGTCGCGGCCAGCCGGGTCATCCACCCCAACCTGGTCGGCGTCTACGACGCGATCGACGAGGCCGACCGGGCGTACGTGGTGCGCGAGTGGGTCGACGGGCAGTCCCTGCGGGACCTGACGACCGACGGCCCGCTCGACCCGGCTCGGGCCACCGCGATCGGCAACGCCGTCGCGAGCGCGCTCGCCGCGGTGCACGCCACCGGCATGGTGCACGGCAACGTCCACCCCGGCACCGTCATGATCAGCGATGAGGGTCGGGTGGTCCTGGCCGACGCCCGCACCGACGGCGCCGACAGCCAGGAGAACGACATCCGGGCGGTCGGCGGAATCCTCTACTTCGCGCTGACCGGCTCCTGGCCGCACGCCGAGGCGCCACTGCACGGCGCCACCGCCGGCCACGGCCGCGCCGCCATCCCGGACGCCGTTCGCGATGCCGCAGGTGCCATCGCGGCACCGCGCCAGGTCCGGGCGGGCGTCCCGGCGTACCTGGACGACCTGACCATGGACCTGCTCGACGCCGAGATCGCGCCGCCGTCCTCCGACGTGCTGGCCGCGGAGCTGGCGCGACTGGACGTGCCGGCCGAGGATGAGCACTACCTCGACAACAGCGGCCCGCTGCGGTTCGCCGCCGAAACTGGGGAAGAGCCGTCGCCACTGGCCGCGGCCGGGGGTCGCAAGGTCGCCGTCGGCATCGCCGGTCTGCTGGCCGTCGCCCTGGTCGGCCTGCTGATCGGGATCATCGCGTTGGGCGGCGACGACGAGGACCCGCAGTCCAACCCGGTCGCCGCGCCGACCTCCAGTGCCCCGGCCGGCGACGCCACCCCGGCCCCCGCCGCGACGCGCAAGCTGACCGTGAAGGATGTCCGGATCATCGACCCGGACAGCAAGGACCGCAGCGAGGTCAAGGACGCCGACAAGGTCATCGACGGTGACGAGGACAAGGGCTGGGAGACTGAGACGTACGTCAACAAGCCCAACTTCGGCAACCTGAAGAAGGGCATGGGCGTCTGGATCGACCTCGGCGAGCCGCACACCGTCAAGTCGGTGCAGGCAGTGCTGTCTGCCACCAACGCGTCCGCTCGACTGCTGGCCGGCACGACGACCTGGCCGTCCAACTCCAGCGGTGACAAGCAGTTGGTCGCGAACTACAAGACCACCATCGGCCAGCCGTTCGAGGACCACGACGGCACCACGATGACGTTCAACGGCTTCGACGCCGACACGAAATACCAGTACCTGCTGTTCTGGATCACCGAATTGGCTCCGGTCGAGGGTGGGTTCAAGCTGGGGGTGCAGGAGATTACGGTCCAAGGGTCGTGAGCCGGGCGCCACGATCCGGGCGTCGCCCGCACTGGACGTGGTGATGGACGGGCGCGCGGGCGCGAGTGACCTGGAGCTGTTGCGCGCGCACGTCGCCGGAGACCGGGACGCCTTCGCCGAGTTGTTCCGCCGGCACCGGGACCGGCTGTGGGCGGTGGCCCTGCGGACGCTCGGCGACCGCGAGGAGGCAGCCGACGCGCTCCAGGACGCCCTGCTGTCGGCGCATCGGGCGGCGGGCCGTTTCCGTGGTGACTCCGCCGTCACCACCTGGCTGCACCGGATCGTGGTCAACGCCTGCCTGGACCGGATCCGACGCCGGCAGGCGCACCCCACGGTGCCACTGCCGGACGGCAACCGGGGCGACGACGGATCGGGCACCGGCGGGCTCGAACCCGCAGCGCCGGCAGCCGACCACGACACCGCGCTCGTGGTCCGCGAGGCGCTCGCCGCGCTGCCCCTCGAGCAACGCGCCGCGCTGGTGCTCGTCGACGTACAGGGTTATCCGGTCGCCGAGGTGGCACGCATCCTCGGCGTCGCCGAGGGGACGGTGAAGAGTCGGTGTGCCCGCGGGCGGGCTCGGCTGGCCGTGCTGCTCGGGCATCTCCGCCCCGCCGTCGTGGCGACGCCTTCGCACCGACCGGACCCCACCGCCCCGATCACGGGCGTGCCCGGCGTCACGCCGGGGAACCCCGGCCCGGTGGAGGGCGTCGGATCGGGGTCAGGTCGGTACCGGCGGGACGCCAACCAGGAGGACACGTGACGACCGAGGGGTTCCGGGAGGTCGACTCCGACCTCCTCGCTGACTACCTCGGCGGGGCGTTGGACGGCACCCCGCAGCAGGACGAGGTCGCCCTGCTGGTCTCCACCGACCCGTCCTGGGCCGAGGCGTACGCGTTGTTGGCCCCCGCCGTGGCCGAGGTACGGACGGATCTGAGCCGCTGGGCCGAGCCGTCCCCGGACATGCCTTCGGCGATCACCGACCGCCTTCTGGCCGCGCTGGCCGCCGCAGAGCCGCCTGACGACGCCTCGACCGGGGAGACCGGCGAAACCGGCGGCAATGCGACCACGCCGTTGGTCGTACCGGCGCAGGGTGGAGTGGCTCGCGGCCGACCGTCCGCTCCGACGCCGGCCGGGCGCTGGACGTCCACCGGTCCGGGCCGCCGCCGGCGCGGCTGGGCGCGGCGTGGCGCGCCCGTGGCCGCCGCCACGATCGCCGTCGTCGCCGTCGCGCTGGGCCTCAACCAGCTCTCGATGCGGGCGTCGGACGACTCCGCCGGCACCGCCATGAACCAGCCGGCCAGCGCGCCGGAGGGCGTCGCCGGGGCCGGGACGGCCCGCACCACCGGCCCGGCACTGCGCAGTGGTACGAACTACACCCCGCAGACCCTCGGGAATGCCCACGGTCCGGGTGCTCCGGCTGCCAGTCGGGCTACCGGCAACACCCCGGGCGGGGAGCCGCACGTGGATGCCGAGGGTGGACGCCGTCCGTCTCCCTACGGGTCGGACCAGCTCGCCCGGCTGACCGACGAGGCCGCGCTGACCAGCTGCCTGGCCAGCGTCGCGGCGGAACACGGATCAGCCCCTCTGGTGGTCGAGGTGGTCGACTACGCGCGGTTCCAGGGCGATCCGGCACTGGTCATCCACTTCACCGACGCGAACGGGGCCCGGTGGGCCTGGGTGAGCGGCCCGGAGTGCGGCGTGCCCGGGTCCGGCGCGGACAGCCGGTATTCGGCGCGGGTAGGGTGAATCCACGGTCGATGGCACGATGACCCCCCACGTGACCTGACCCACCGGATGCCCGGCTCGGGAATCCCCGGTTCGTACGATGACGTTCTGGAAGTCAGCTGCCGGCCCCACCCAGGCGTCGGCGACTCGGATCGGCATCGGTGCTCGCGCCGACGCCGAACACACACAACTCGGGAGACGGCAGTGGACGAGGTCCGCAACCTGATCATCATCGGCTCCGGGCCGGCCGGCTACACAGCGGCGGTCTACGCCGCACGTGCCAACCTGAAGCCGCTGATCATTGAGGGCGTGCAGTCCGGTGGCGCGCTGATGACCACGACCGAGGTGGAGAACTTCCCCGGCTTCGCCGACGGCATCCTCGGCCCCGAGCTGATGGACAACATGCGTAAGCAGGCCGAGCGGTTCGGCGCCGAGTTCCTCACCGACGACGTGACCCGGGTCGAGCTGGTCGACACCGGCGACGCCGGCTCCGGCGCGGTGAGCACCGTCTGGGTTGGCGAGACCGCCTACCGGGCGCGATCCATCATTCTCTCCACCGGTTCGGCCTGGCGTCCGCTGGGCGTGCCCGGTGAGCAGGAATTCCTGGGCCACGGCGTCTCCGCGTGTGCCACCTGTGACGGCTTCTTCTTCCGCAACCAGCAGATCGTGGTCGTCGGCGGCGGCGACTCGGCGATGGAGGAGGCCACGTTCCTCACCCGCTTCGCGGAGTCGGTGACCATCATCCACCGCCGCGACTCGTTCCGGGCCAGCAAGATCATGGCCGACCGGGCGCTGAGCAACGAGAAGATCAAGGTCGAGTGGAACAGCACCGTCGAGGAGATCCTCGGCGAGGACGGCAAGGTCACCGGCGTACGGGTCCGTAACGTGCACACCGGCGAGACCAAGGTGATGGACGTGACAGGCGTCTTCGTCGCCATCGGTCACGACCCTCGCAGCGAGCTGTTCCAGGGCCAGGTCGAGCTGGACGACGAGGGCTACGTGAAGGTCCACGCCCCGAGCACCCGCACCAACGTGCCCGGTGTCTTCGCCGCCGGCGATGTGGTCGACCACACCTACCGTCAGGCGATCACCGCGGCCGGCACCGGTTGTGCCGCAGCGCTCGACGCCGAGCGGTTCATCGCGACGCTCAGCTGAAACAAGGAACACATCCCGGAGGAGGGGCATAGTGGGAACAACCAAGGCGGTCACCGACAAGAGCTTCGTCGCTGACGTGCTGCAGGCCGACAAGCCGGTGCTGGTGGACTTCTGGGCGGAGTGGTGCGGGCCGTGCCGCAAGGTGTCGCCGCTGCTCGAGGAGATCGCCCGGGAGATGGGTGACCAGGTCACCATCGTCAAGCTCAACATCGACGAGAACCCGGAGACCGCTCGGGCCTACCGGGTGATGTCGGTGCCGACCCTCACCGTCTTCAAGAACGGTCAGCCGGTGCAGTCGATCGCCGGCGCCAAGCCGAAGGGCGAGCTGGTCCGACTCATCGAATCGGCCCTCTGAGCAGCAAGAACATCACACCGAACCCCGTACCCGCTCGTCGGGTGCGGGGTTCGGTGTCTTCCCGGCCGTACCGTCGACGTTTTTCCCGGCCCCAGCCACCTCGCCGCCGGAGAGCGCATAGCCTCAAGCCTGGGCCGCCCGGCCAGCGAGTGTCGTGCAGAGGGGGTCGTGCGTGCGTCCGATCCGACCCGGTGACCGGGGACCCGCGGTCACGGAGATCCGTACCATCCTGACCGGTCTCGACCTGCTGGCCGCCGCCGGCCCGCGCACCGACGAGTTCGACCTCGACACCGAGCGGGCGGTCCGCGCTTTTCAGCAGTCGCGGGGGCTCAGCGTGGACGGCCGGGTCGGCGCGGAGACCTGGCGCGCCCTGGACGCCGCCCGTTGGCGGCTCGGTGCCCGCACCCTCTACCACGCGGTGCCCGAACCGCTCACCGGCGAGGACGTCCGCTCGCTGCAGGAGCGACTGCTGGAGATGGGGTACGACACGGGCCGCGCGGACGCCATCTACGGTGTCCGGACGTCGCGGGCGCTGGCCCAGTTCCAGCGTGAGGTCGGGCTCACCCCCGACGGCTCCTGCGGCCCGCACACGATGAACGCGCTTCGCCGGATCGGCCGCAAGGTGGTCGGTGGCCGCCCGCAGTGGCTCCGCGAATCCGACGCGATCCGCCAGTCCGGGCCCGCGCTGGTCGGCAAGACCGTCGTCATCGACCCGGGGCACGGCGGCACCGACCCTGGGATGGTCGTGCCCGACGGCTCGCTGCGCTGGACTGAGGCGGACCTGGTGCACGACCTGGCCAGCCGGCTGGAGGGCCGCCTCGCCGCCTCCGGGGTGCGAGTGCAGCTCACCCGGGGGCCGTCGCCCGACAGTTGCCTGCCGGACACCGACCGGGCCCTGCTCGCCAACTCGCTCGGGGCCGACGTGTTCATCTCGCTGCACCTGGACGGGCACGCCAACCCGGATGCGGAGGGCGTGGCGACCTACCACTACGGCACCGACAACGGGGTGACCTCGGCGACCGGCGAGCGCCTGGCCGGGCTGGTACAGCGGGAGATCGTCGCCCGCACCGGGCTGCGGGACTGCCGCACCCACGCCAAGACGTGGGAGTTGCTGCGACTGACGCGGATGCCCGCCGTCCGGGTCGAGGTCGGCTATCTCACCTCTCCGACGGACCGTGCCCAGCTCGTCGACCCCCGGTTCCGGGACCGGGTGGTGGAGGCGATCGTGGCCGCTGTGCAGCGGATGTACTACCCGATCGAACGAGACGTCCCGACCGGATCGCTCGACGTCAGCGAACTGCGCGCCGTGGTGACCGCCGGTACCGTGGTGGACTGACCAGCCGGCGTCAGCCGTTGGTGGAGCGGGTGGCCGGGGCCGGACGGACCGGCCGGAGCAGGGTTTCCGGGCTCATCGACCCGAGCAGCTTCTCCAGCGCGTACTCGACGTCGGACTTCCAGCTCAGCGCCGTACGCAGCTCAAGACGCAACCGGGGGAAGCGCGGATGCGGACGTACGGTCTTGAAGCCCACGGAGAGGAAGAAGTCGACGGGGGCCACGCAACCGCCGGCCGGGTCGTCCGCGTCGCCGAACTTGGCGTCGCCGAACGCCTCGATCGCCTTGATCCCACGCTTGGTGAGATCCCGGGCGACACCCTGCACCAGCATCCGGCCCAGCCCGCCGCCGGAGAACGCGGCGACCACGTTGGCGGTCATCAACAGTGCCGCGTCCGCGGAGACCGGTGAGGTCGGAAACGCCATCGAACGGGGCACGTATGCGGGCGGGGCGTACATCACGAAGCCGGCCGGCATGCCGTCGACGTACGCGAGCTTGCCGCAGGAGCCCCACTCCAGCAGCGTCTGGGAGACCCACGCCTCCTTCTCCAGGCCCGGATCGCCAGCGGCGCAGGCGCGCTCGGCGGAGACCGGATCGAGCTCCCAGTAGACGCACTGCCGGCACGGGCGCGGGAGGTCTTCCAAGGTATCGAGGGTCAGGCTGACCAGACGTCGCGACATATGGCGCATCCCCACAATAGGCTCGGTGGTGAGACCGGCACGGAACGACAGCGCCGCTTTCCTGCCCCCGACGAGCGATCGTACGCCGCCGATCGACGATACGGGAGGGGACGCGCGAATGCCCACCGCGACGGGGGACGCCGAGGACGGTCCGCAATGTGGTCGATCTGCTGCGGTACGGCGCAGCACGACCCAGGCGGACTAGGATCGACAATCGGTGTGCCCGCCGCCATGGTCAGCGGTGTGCGGGGTACCCGGGCGGGAGCCACTCGAGCAGCGATCGAGGTGAGGTCATGACCGGCACGACACTCGACGACTACACCGACCGGTACGCCCGGCGGGTACGCGGGATGACCGCCTCCGAGATCCGAGCACTGTTCGCGGTGGCCAGTCGTCCGGAGGTCGTCTCGCTGGCCGGTGGCGCCCCGTACATCGCCGCACTTCCGCTGGACGCGGTCGGCGAGATGCTCGGCCGGCTCGGTTCCGAGCACGGCGTGGCCACCCTCCAGTACGGCATCGGTCAGGGCACCCTCGAACTGCGCGAGCGGATCTGCGAGGTGATGTCGCTCTCCGGGATCGACGCCGCCTGCGGGGCCTCCCCGGAGGACGTCGTCGTCACCGTGGGCGGGCAGCAGGCACTGGACCTGGTGGCCCGGCTCTTCCTCGACCCGGGTGACGTGGTGCTGGCCGAAGGGCCGACGTACGTCGGCGCGCTGGGCGTGTTTCAGGCCGCCCAGGCGCAGGTCGTCCACGTGCCGATGGATGCGGACGGGCTGATCCCGGAGGCGCTGGAGACGGCCATCGCCGACCTGGCCCGCGCGGGCCAGCGGGTCAAGTTCCTCTACACGATCCCCACCTACCAGAACCCGACCGGCGTGACGCTCAGCGAGGAGCGCCGGGAACGGGTGCTCGACATCTGCGAGCGCGCCGGCCTGCTCGTCGTCGAGGACGACCCGTACGGCCAACTGGGGTTCGAGGGTGAGGCCCCGGCCCCCCTGCGGGCCCGCCGCCGCGACGGCGTCTTCTACCTCAGCACCTTCTCCAAGACCTTCGCCCCCGGGCTGCGGGTCGGCTGGATCCTGGCGCCGCACGCGGTGCGCGACAAACTGGTCATCGCCAGCGAGGCGCAGATCCTCTGCCCCAGCGGTTTCGCCCAGGCCGCGGTGGCCACCTATCTGAGCACGATGCCCTGGCGGCAGCAGCTCAAGGTCTACCGCGAGGTCTACCGGGAACGCCGCGACGCCCTGCTCGACGCGATGGCCGACCTGATGCCCGAGGGCACCAGCTGGACCACCCCTGCCGGTGGTCTCTTCGTGTGGGCCAGCCTGCCCGACGGGCTCGACTCGAAGGCCATGATGCCGCGAGCGGTCGCCGCCCGGGTCGCCTACGTTCCCGGCACCGGCTTCTACGCCGACGGCACCGGCACCGACGCCATGCGGCTCAACTTCAGCTTCCCGCCGCCGGAGCGGATCCGCGAGGGCGTCCGCCGGCTGTCCGGGGTGATGGAGCAGGAGATCGCGATGCGCCGGGTCTTCGGTGCGGTGGGGGGCGCCGCCGGCCGACGCGGCCGGGCCGGCTCCGACGTGCCCGGGCCCGACTTGGCATGATGCCGGCATGGCTACGACCGCCGAGCACCTCCTCGTGACCGATTCCGCCATCGCGGCCGACCTGCGCGTCGTGGTGCTGGCCGGTGGGCTCTCCTACGAACGCGACGTGTCGCTGCGCTCCGGCCGTCGGGTGCTCGACGCGCTGCGCGCCGTCGGAGTGGAGGCCGAGCTGCGGGACGCGGACGTGGCGCTGCTGCCGGCGCTTACAGCCGACCCGCCGGACGCGGTGGTGATCGCGCTGCACGGCGCGACCGGCGAGGACGGTTCACTGCGCGGGGTGCTGGATCTGTGCGACATCCCTTACGTCGGCTGCGACGCTCGGGCCTCCCGGGTCGCCTGGGACAAGCCCTCGGCCAAGGCGGTGCTCCGCGAGGCCGGCATCCCCACCCCCGACTGGGTGGCTCTCCCGCACGACCGCTTCTCCGAACTCGGCGCGGTCGCCGTCCTGGACCGGATCGTCGACCGTCTGGGCGTACCCCTGATGGTGAAGCCGGCGCAGGGCGGGTCCGGGCTGGGCGGGGCAGTGGTCCGGGACGCCGCCGCGCTGCCCGCCGCGATGGTCGGCTGCTTCGCGTACTACTCCACCGCGCTCGTGGAGCGGTACGTGCCGGGCATGGATGTGGCCGTCTCCGTCGTCGACCTGGGCGACGGCCCGCAGGCGCTGCCGCCGGTGGAGATCGTGCCACGTAACGGCGTGTACGACTACGCCGCCCGCTACACCGCGGGGCGGACCACCTGGCACGCCCCCGCCCGGCTGGACCCGGAGGTCGCTGCCACTGTCGCTGACGTGGCGCTCGCCGCGCACACTGCGCTCGGTCTACGGGATCTCTCCCGCGTCGACGTGATCGTCGACGCAGACGGCCAGCCACACGTGCTGGAGGTCAACGTCTCGCCGGGGATGACGGAGACGTCACTGCTTCCGCTCGCCGTGCAGGCGGCCGGGCTGGACTTCGGCCGACTTCTCGGCACCCTGGTCGCCCGAGCAGCGGCCCGCCTCACCCGCCACTGAGGCATCCGCCAACCCGTTCGCCAACCCGTTCGGGAAGACCATGAGATTGGTCCGCCGGGATCAACCTCATGGTCGGATCCAGATCAGTGCGTCGCGCGTACGTCGGGAGCGTCGTTGCCGTCGGTGCGCGCCGCTCCGCCGGGGGTGCCGGCATTCTTCTCGGGGGCGTTCCTGATGACGGCTCCTTCGTTGGCCGGGTCGGACGCTGCCGGGTCGACGGCACCAGCCCCGTCGGCGCTGCCGCTCGCCGAGCCAGCGTGGGGCGCGCTGGTGGGCTTTACCGCCGAGCCGACGTCGTGAGGCCTCTGGGTGGGCATCTCCGCCAGGCCGGCGTGGAGTCCATCGGTGGCTGTCGTGGCGGCGCTGCCGGATGTTGCGGTGGTGGATGCCACGCCGCCGGAGGTCGCGGTGGTGGATTCCCGGGTGTCGGTGGCCGGGACGCCGGGCACATCGGGGGCGGATGCCGTTCGAGCGGATTCGCTGTTCGTGCCCGACTCGGCGTCCTCAGTCGCGCGATCGGCGACGGTGGTCGTCGAGTCGGAACCGGCGTCCGGGTGCGCTACCGGTTCGGCTGCGGGGCCGCTGTCGGCGTCGGTCGGATCAGGGGTGGCGTCAATTGCCGGTTCCGGGATCTCCTCTGCCGCTTCGATGACCGAGACGGCCTCCACGGCTGCCGCCGCCGCGGCGGCGGCGTCCGCGGCAGCGGACTGAGCCAGCAGACTGGACGGCGCCTGCCACTGGATGCGGGGCGGCTCGGCGAGCGGGCGGCCACCGAACTCGGCGAGCCAGGCCGCGACGAGCGCCAGATTTTCCCGCCACTGCGCCTCGGAGATCGGCGGCAGGATCGAGTCCCACAGCGACAGGAACGTGCCCCGCAACTGAAGGCGACCGTACGGACGGGCGAGGAACCACATGTGCAGATGAGCCGAGCCGTCGCCCCAGCGATTGACGTGCACCCGTGCCACGCCGTCGAGCGACCGGATGGCCCGCTCCAGACGTACCGTCATCACCCCCAGCTCGGCAGCCAGCAGGTTCGGCAGGTCGCCGAGATCGAGGTGGGTGCGCGACTCCAGGATGAGCACCATCGGCAGGCCGGTGGGCCGGTCCATCGCGCGGACCCGCCACCGCTCGCCCACCCAGATGTAGGCGTCGTCGGGTGCGTTGCAGGCGGTGCATTCCCGGAGACCCTCGCCCTTCCGGGGCGGTTCGACCGGGACCGGATCATCGAGTTGCTTCACGTGGAGGTCACCCTCGAAGGGGAATGACGGCCACTGGGTGAAGTCCGGGACTGAGGGAGGGTTGTCGTGCACGACGCTGACCCTAACCGAGTCTGGCACCGCTGTCCCTACCTGATCGAGCGGTCCCGGGCCACCCGATCGGTACCCGCCGCCGGCCGGCTGCTCGTGGTCGCGGGGGCACCGAGAGGCGATATCCACAGGCTGCCGAGATCCTGAACACACGCCGTCATCCACAGGCCCACACCCGCTCCCACGCGCTGTTTCACGTGAAACGGGGGGCACCTGTGGACAACCGGTGTGGATAACTTTTCGGCCAGTCGGTCGTTGTCCGCGAGCCTTCAGATTCGCGGGTTCGACCGCCAGCGGCGACGGAATTGAACGGTGCGCTCCGACCGGCTCCGCGTGCCATCGTCCGAGCGGTATCGAGCCGTCGACGACCGTCCGCTGGCTCACGCGACACGGATCGACGAAGACGGCTCGGCCCGTTCGCGGACGTGCATCACTCAGATCCTGCCTGGCGGGCCTCGACGCCCGGATGTTCCGGACGCCGAAGGCCGCAGAGATCGAACCCCTCGCTGCACCGACGTCGAGTGTCTGGGGTGTGGGGTCACGCCACTCGACGAGTCACTCTCGACCCCGGGATCGACCGGTACCGGCGACCCACTGTCTCGGTTTCACGTGAAACCGCGTGCCGGCGGCCGAGACGATCCGGGGGCGGGCTCACGCTTCCGGCCGTCACCGCCGACTCGACGCGGGCCTGCGGTCGGCGGGCGCGTACCGGCCCACCGCCCGTGCGCCTAGCTTCTCGCGTTCTCGGTCTCGCAGTCGCGGTCTCGCAGTCGCGGTCTCGCGGTGTCGCGCTCCGCGACCCAGTCCGGCGGCTGAGCGGGCCAGCCAAGGTCACTGTGACGCCGCTCCGGCGGAACTGACCGCGATCGGAGTTCGGGGCCCCTACCGGAGAACCATGGGGGCGCTGTTTCGCGCCACTCAGCGGCACGCTGTCGCTTTGATCGACGCCAGGGCGGTTGCGGGTCGGGTGGAGCATCCCGGAGGCTTCTGCGACGCGTGTAGAGGTTCCTGCGGCGCTCGCGCTCCCCAGTGGCCGCCGCCAGTCGCGCGTCCACCGCCAGTCGCGCGCCCACCGCCAGTCGGGCACCCGGCCAGCCGGGCACCCCGCCGGTCGAGTGCCACCCGCGCCGGCCGCCTCCGGTGTCAGCCCCGCCACACCAGCCGCTCGCGACACCGGGCCCATCGCCCACCGACCGGCAAGGAAGGACTGGAGAACGCCCGCGCGCACGCCTTCCGACGCCTCCGCCGGTCGTGCTTCCGAACCCGCCGGGACAGCGCGACCAACCGGACTCTCCAGCCCTCCAGCCCCGCCGACTTCTCCTACCGAGGACGGGACCTCCGAACGAATGGGCGAACTGAGATTGACGACGGACGGTCCACGGTCATGCGGAGCTCGGGATCAGGTCCGTCGCCTGTTTCACGTGAAACGTGACGACACCGGGATGCAGAACGGCCGCGCCCCGGTGAGGTAGCGCGGCCGTAGGCGATCGGGCGGGTCAGTCCTCCGCGCTCTCCTCCTGCTGCACTCCGATGATCCCGACGATCCGCTCAAGGTCGTCCACCGTCGCGAACTCGATCGTGATCTTGCCCTTGCTCCGGCCGATGTCCACCTTCACACGGGTGTCGAACCGGTCGGACAGCCGATCGGCGAGATCGGTCAGGGCCGGCGCGTGCGCCTTAGGTCGCCGCTTCGCGGCCTGCCCCTTCGCCGGCCCGTCGTTGAGCGCCAAGGCCACGATCTCCTCGGTCGCCCGTACCGACAGCCCTTCGGCCACGATCCGCAGGGCCAGCTGTTCCTGTGCCTCCGCCTCGTCGAGGCTCAGCAGCGCGCGGGCGTGCCCCGCGGACAGGATGCCGGCGGCAACCCGCCGCTGCACCTGTGCGGGCAGGTTCAGCAGTCGGATCGTGTTGGAGATCTGCGGGCGACTCCGGCCGATCCGGCGGGCCAGCTCCTCGTGGGTGGCCCCGAACTCCTCCAGCAGTTGCTGGTAGGCGGCGGCCTCCTCCAGCGGGTTCAGGTTGGCCCGGTGGATGTTCTCCAGCAGAGCGTCGCGGAGCATCGCGTCGTCACGGGTGTCCCGGACGATCGCCGGGATGCTCTCCCGCCCCACCGCCTGGGCGGCCCGCCAGCGCCGCTCGCCCATCACCAGTTCGTACTTCTCGTCGTCGAGCTGCCGAACGACGATGGGCTGAAGGAAGCCGACCTCCTGGATCGAGGTCTTCAGCTCCTCCAACGCCTCCTCGTCGAAGACCTGCCGGGGCTGCTTCGGGTTGGGCATGATCGCGTCGACCGGGATCTCGGCGAATCGAGCACCAGGCACCGGGCTCAGCACGGGCTCCGGCTCGCGGACCGGCGTACCGGCGGGCACAGCGGCGACGGCTTCGGTACCGCCGTCGTCCAGGTGCTCGTTCTCCAGCTCGGCGGTCGCGGTGCCAGCGGCACCCGGTGCGGGCCCGGTCGGAATCAGCGCCCCCAGGCCCCTACCCAGACCGCCCCGAGGACGGTTCTTCATGCCACGCCTCCCAGCGACTCGTCCGCACTACGCATTCCGGCCCACCGGCTCCTTGACGCCCCGCTCGGCGATCTCCTGGGCGGCCTCGAAGTAACTCGTGGCACCCCGCGAACCGGGATCGTAGGTCATTACCGACTGGCCGTAGCTCGGTGCCTCGGAGACCCGGACGTTGCGGGGGATGACCGCCTGGAGAACCTTGTCGCCGAAGTGGTTCCGGACGTCCTGCTCGACGGCGTCGGCCAATCGGGTACGTCGGTCGTACATGGTCAGCAGGATGGTGGAGACATCGAGCTTCGGGTTGAGGTGCTGGCGTACCAGATTGATGTTGTTGATCAGCTGGTTGAGCCCCTCCAGCGCGTAGTACTCGCACTGGATCGGGATCAGCACCTCCTGCGCGGCAACCAGCGCGTTGACCGTGAGCAGGCCGAGCGAGGGCGGGCAGTCGATGAAGACGTAGTCGAACTGGCCCGGGTAGGCGGCAATCGCGCGGTCCAGGCGTGACTCCCGGGCCACCACGGACACCAGCTCGATCTCCGCGCCCGCCAGATCAATGGTTGCGGGTACGCACCAGAGGTTGGGGATGCCCTCGACCGCCTGCGCCACCTCGGCCAGCGGCACGCTGTTGATCAGGCAGTCGTACACGTCGGGGATTCCGGTGTGGTGTGGGACGTTGAGCCCGGTCGAGGCGTTGCCCTGCGGGTCGAGGTCGACCACGAGCACCCGGTTGCCGTGCAGGGCGAGCGCCACCGCAAGGTTGACGGTGGTGGTGGTCTTACCCACGCCACCCTTCTGGTTGGCGACGCACATCACCCGGGTCCGGTCCGGCCGAGGCATTGTCACCTCGCCACTGGGATTCAGGATCTGCACGGCGCGCATCGCCTCCATAGCCAACGGTGGATCATCCTCTTCGCGCGTCGGGGTTTCACGTGAAACGTACGTGGGGTCAGCCGCCACGGCGGCCAGCGACTCGGTCGAAGCGACCGGCGCGTCGGCGACCACCGGCCCGGCGTCCCGAACGGCCGCCGCAGTGGGTTGGTGTGGAACGGCCGGCTCGAAGCGAACCGCTGCGGCGGTGTTGCGGCGGCCCGAGGTCGCCCGCACCTCGGCGGCGTTGACCGGTCGGCTCGACGCCTCCGGCGCCCGGCGACCACTCGCCGGCTCCGGAATGGCCGCGCCTTCCGCCCGTCCGACACCCGGCGGCGGGTCGAGCACCGCCGGCGGATCGCCGTCGGTAGGTCGGGTAGATGGCCCGGTCGCGCCGGGCGACCAGCTCGGGTAGTCGGTTTCACGTGAAACGGGATCGCTGGTCGACCCGGTCACGCGTGGATCGTCGTACCTGCCGTCGTCATGCACCTGTCATCCCTGCCCGCTTCGGATGGTCGGTCCGCGCCCCGGTCAACTTGGCCGCATCCTCGCCCGCGACCCGGGGCGTACGGCCCGCGGGAGCGGTCGGAGACCCGCGACGTCCGTCACCCGCTCCACACTATCGACGCGCGGTCAGCCTACGGCGGACGGGCGCGGCCGGTCCACGTCGGGTTCTCATCCCCTCGTCCATCCGTACCGGTACAACGAGGCAACCCGCCGGCCGGAAGCCCGATGGCGCGACGTGTCAACCTCGGCGGGAGCGTCCACCCCGCGCGCGCTTCTTGGCCGCCGGGCGGGCCGGGCCGACCATCCGCTCGCGCACGATCTCCACGACCGTCGTGGGTGGATCGATCACCCCGACGCCGCAGAGCTGCACGGCCGGCTCCCCACCACCCAGTCGCGCCACCACCTCGGCGTGCTCCTCGATCTCGGCTGCGGCAGACGATCCCTTGAGCGCCAACAGCCGACCACCGCGAACCGCCAGGGGAAGGCTCCAGCCCGCGAGTCGGTCCAGGGGTGCGACTGCGCGCGCGGTCACCACGCCTCCGCTGATCGGCTCCCGGCCACTCGACCCGCTGGCCGCCTCGTCGGCCCGACCGCGGAACACCCGCACCGATCTGGCCAGACCGAGTCGCTCGACGACCTCGATCAGGAACGACGTCCGCCGGGCCAGCGGCTCGATCAGGGTGACCGTGAGGTCGGGGCGGGCGATGGCCAGCACGAGACCCGGCAGACCGGCGCCGGACCCCACGTCGAGCACCGTCGCGTCCGCCGGGATCCGCTCCGCGACCGCAGCGCAGTTGAGCAGGTGCCGATCCCAGATCCGGGGTGCCTCGCGGGGACCGATCAGGCCCCGGACCACCCCGTCGGTGGCCAGCAGTTCGGCGTACGCGGCAGCGAGGTCGAGACGGTCACCGAAGAGCGTCAGCGCGGCCGGGGCCAGCTCGGGCGGCAACGCCGCGTCGGCCGGTGACGGAACGGTGTCGCGCCCGGCCGGGTCGGCACCGGCGTCGGCCGTGGCGGGGTGGACAGCCGACGGCCCGGGCGGCGTGCCGCCCGGGCCGGACACGGCATCGGCCGTGTTGTCGTCGTGGACCACCCGGTCAGTCCGCCGGCCGTACGACGATGCGCCGGTTCGGCTCCACACCCTCGGACTCGCTCGCCACGCCGGACATGGCGTTGACGACGTCGTGCACGCACTTTCGCTCGAACGCGGACATCGCCTCCAGGCGGACCGGCTCGCCGTACTCCTTGACCTTCTCGACGGCGTTCTTGGCGACCGCGGCGAGTTCCTTACGGCGGTTCGCCCGGTAGCCACCGACGTCGAGCAGCAGACGGCTCGGCGTACCGGTCTGCCGGAAGACGGCAAGGCGGGTCAGTTCCTGGAGCGCCTCCAGGGTGGCGCCGCGCTGACCGACCAGATTCTGCAGCCGCTCGCCGACCACCTCGACCATCGGACGGCCGGCGGCGACCAGCTCGTCGATGTCGCCGTCGTAGTCGAGGATGTCTAGCAGGCCCTCGACGTAGTCGGCGGCGATCTCGCTCTGCCGGAACAGGTCGCCCTCGCCCACCGCCTTCTTCGCCCGGGTGCCGGCGGCGGTGGCGGTGTCGTCGTCCGCCTCGGTGTCGTCGGCTTCGGTGTCGTCACCGTCCACCGCGATCGTGGCGGTCTCCTCCTCGTCCACTGACTGCTCGGCGCGGGGGATGCTGGTCTCGGTCACGGTCTCATCTCCGTACTCGCTCGGCCGGACCGTCGGGTCCGACTGGTTTCCCGCGGCCGGCTGGAGGTTGCCGGTGCCCACGGGCACGTCTGTACGGGCAGTGTCGCCCGTGGCCGCGCGGTGCGCGGTCGGTTCCGTCCGGCGCCGGCCGTACGGCGGCTGCGCGGTGCGGAACGGGCCGCCGCCGGATCACCGGCGACGGCCCTCGCAACTCAGCCCTGCCGCTTGGCGGGGCGGCTCTTCTTCGGGTTGTTCACCGGCTTGGCACCCGGCTTCGGCCCGGCAACCTTGGGCGCGGTCGCCTTGACCGGGGCCGGCGGGGCGGTCTTTCCGCGACCGAACAGGCCACCGGACTTGGCGGGCTGCACCGGGTTACGGCTGGCGGCGGGAGCGGTGGCCTTCTTGGCGGTCACCGGCGGCGGGAACTTGCGCAGCACCCACTGCTGCTGGCCCAGGGTGAAGAGGTTGTTGGTGACCCAGTAGATGATGACGCCGATCGGGAAGATCGCACCGGAGATCAGCAGCGACGCGGGGATGCCGTAGAGCATCAGTCGCTGGATCATCCGCTGCTGCGGGTCCTCGGCCCAGCCGGTCTTGAGGATCATCTGACGGCTGGTCAGGTAGGTCGTGGCGATCATGACCAGGACCAGGACACCAGCAATGATCTTCACGGTGCTGCCGTTGGCGCCGAGGCTGGCCAGCTCGTCGGCCGTCGACCCGAACTTGCCGGCGATCGGAGCGGTGAAGAGCTTCGCCTGCGAGGCGCTCTGGAACTGGTCGGCGGTCCAGCCGTAGAGGGTCTTGTTCTGCTTGTCCGGGTCGAGCCGGCGCAGCACGTGGAAGAGGCCCAGGAAGACCGGGATCTGAAGGAACATCGGAAGGCAACCCATCAGCGGGTTGGCCTTCTCCTTCTTGTAGAGCTCCATCATTTCTTTCTGGAGCGTCTCCCGGTCACCCTTGTGCTTCTCCTGAAGCTCCTTGACCTTGGGCTGGAGCGCCTGCATCGCGCGCTGCGACTTGATCTGCTTGACGAAGACCGGGAACAGAATCACCCGGACGGTGACCACCAGGAAGATGATGGCCAGGATCCAGGCGAAGTTGGTGCCGATCACCGCGCCGACGGGCACCCCGATGGCGTCCCAGGCAGAGTGCCAGGTCAGCAGGATCCACGAAATCGCGTAGTAGATCCAGTCGAGACTCAATTCGGGGCTCCAGTCACATCAGCACGGCGGCGGCCGCCCGGCTCCGGAACCGGGTCGTATCCACCAGGGTGAAAGGGGTGGCAGCGCAACAGCCGCCGGACCGCCAGCACGGCTCCCCGGGGCGCGCCGTGCCGAACGACCGCCTCCTGGGCGTACGCACTGCACGACGGGTAGAACCGACAGCGAGCCGGCAGTGCCGGACTTATCCACCGACGGTACGCGATGATGGGCGCGATCAGCACCTTGGCACCGGTTGTCGACGGCCGTGGGCTGCTCTGCTCGGTGCCGCTCATCGGGACCGCCGTTCGCGCGGCGACCGGGCGACCGCGATAGCGGCGTCCAGGTCGGTGGCGAGCCGAGGGTACGACGCCTGCGCGGCGGCGGGGAGCGCCCGGACGACAAGGGTGCTGCCGCCGGGCAGGTCGGTCAGCCGTTCCCGGACCAGGGCCCGCAGTCGGCGCCGGACCCGGTTACGGGTCACCGCGTTGCCGACCGCCTTGGACACGACGAAGCCGGCACGGGACGGCGCGGACGACTGCTCCGCACTGTTGTCCCGTGCCGGCTCCGGCAAGGTCGGTGTGCTGGGGTCGACGGTCACCGGCACGCTCAGGTGGACCACGACGGCGCCACGTCCGGCGCGTCGGCCACCGCGAACCGCTGCGGCGAAGTCAGTGCTGCGCCGCAGTCGCTGTGCGGCGGCCAGCACGACTGCCCACGTCCCCTGGACCGGCCCGGTCGGCTCAGGCCGACAGGGTGGTGCGACCCTTGGCGCGACGGCTCGACAGGATGGCACGGCCGGCACGGGTGCGCATGCGCAGCCGGAAGCCGTGGGTCTTCGCGCGCCGGCGGTTGTTCGGCTGGTAGGTGCGCTTGCTCACGTCAGGCTCTCCGTTTTCGTACGCGCCCCGCGCGACGGGATCGCCGGGGTCGTGTGGTGGTCCAGGCCACCTCGACGGTGGCCCCCGATCGGTGCTGTCCGGCGGGGCGGGACCTCGGCGATGCGGGGATGCGACCGCGGACAGCAAGCACCCATCACCCTAGCAGAGGGCGAGAAAGCAGCCGTTCCAGCCTACGCAGGGGTGCAATCACCGTCAAACACCCCGACCAGGGGGACAACGGGACGCGCCCGAGGCCGAAGGGCGGTTTTCACTGATGCCGACAAGGCCGTCGCCGCGTCGCCGGTTGATGGCGCAGGGACAACGCTGTTACCGTGCCCGATTGCGGTGAGCGTCGGAAGCTCCGGTCGTCGCGCAGGCAAGACCGGACATGGCAGTGAATCGTTCGGCACGGTGAACCCGCTTCAGCGCCCGTTCAGGCGGGGGCAGGTCCCACCCGCGTCCGGCGGCGGCCACAATCGGTCGGTACACAGGCTGTGGATAACTTGTGGATGACCACCGGTCGACCGTCCGGGTGGGTGTTGTTCCACCCGCGAACGCGGCGGGCCCGGGACGGCCGGCTGGCAGACAGCGGCGGCCGGGAGCAGAAGCGAGGGGGTGGCACGACGGTGGCCGGTACGACCGACCTTGCCGCGGTGTGGTTGGCGGCGACCGACGAGCTCGCCGACGAGATCATCTCCGCCCAGCAGCGTGCCTATCTCCGACTGACCCGGCTGCGAGCGATCGTCGAGGACACCGCCCTGCTCTCCGTTCCGGACGCGTTCACCCGCGACGTGATCGAGTCACGGCTGCGTCCGGCGATCACCGAGGCCCTCACCCGCCGGCTCGGTCGACCGATCCAGGTCGCGGTCACCGTCCGGGTGGCCGAGGACGCCACCGGCCGACCGGCCGGCACCGTCTACCGCAGCGCACCCGAGAGCGGGCAACTCGACATCGACGGCCCGGGTATCGGGCCGTTCGACGACGACCAGGGCGCTCGACCGCCGGCCGACGCGATGATCCCTGAGCAGTCGCCCACGCCGCGTAACCCCGATTCCGCTCCGCTGCCCGCGCCGGCGGGTCCACCGCTCGCGCCGCCGGTGGAGGGGCACCGCACGGGGTTGATTCCCGCCAGCAGGGACGGGCAGGAGGCGTTGTTCAGCGCTGCCTTCGCGGAGCCCCTGCGGCCCTCCCGGGGTCCGGACCGGCGCGGCTACGACGAGCAGGCCGCCCGCCTGGACCCGTCCGGCCCCGACACCCGGCCCTACGATCCCCGTTACCGGGACGACACGGCGTCACCGCGCGACCAGCACGTGATCCGTTCGCTCCCCCGGGACAGCGGAACGGACAGCGGCCCGGGCCGCAGCGCGGTGGACCATCGGCCCGGTGGCCGGGACGACCGCCGGTTGCCCGGTGCCGACACCGGCGGCAACCGGCTCAACCCGAAGTACATGTTCGAGACGTTCGTCATCGGCTCGTCCAACCGCTTCGCCCACGCGGCGAGCGTGGCGGTGGCAGAGTCGCCGGCCAAGGCGTACAACCCGCTGTTCATCTACGGGCACTCCGGGTTGGGCAAGACGCACCTGTTGCACGCCATCGGGCACTACGCCACGACGCTCGGCAACGCCCGCTCGGTCCGGTACGTGTCGACCGAGGAATTCACGAACGACTTCATCAACTCGCTGCGGGACGACAAGACCAGCGCGTTCCAACGGCGCTACCGCGACGTCGACATCCTGTTGATCGACGACATCCAGTTCCTGGAGAACCGCGAGCGCACCCAGGAGGAGTTCTTCCACACCTTCAACACCCTGCACAACGCCAACAAGCAGATCGTGATCACCTCTGACCGGTCGCCGCGCCAGCTGGCGACCCTCGAGGACCGGATGCGAACCCGGTTCGAGTGGGGGCTGCTGGCCGACATCCAGCCGCCGGATCTGGAGACCCGGATCGCGATCCTGCAGAAGAAGGCGGCGCAGGAGCGGATGTACGCCCCGCCGGACGTGTTGGAGTTCATCGCCTCCCGGGTGTCGAACTCGATCCGGGAGCTGGAGGGCGCGCTGATCCGGGTGACCGCGTTCGCCAGCCTGACCCGGTCGACCGTCGAGCTGTCGCTGGCCGAGGAGGTGCTTCGGGACTTCATGCCCGACGGCGCCGGTCCGGAGATCAACGCCGACCAGATCATGGCCTCGACCGCTGACTACTTCGGGGTGAGCCTGGAGGATCTGCGCGGCCAGTCCAGGTCCCGGGTGCTGGTCAACGCCCGTCAGGTGGCCATGTACCTGTGTCGGGAGTTGACCGAGCTGTCGCTGCCCCGGATCGGGCAGGCGTTCGGTGGCCGGGACCACACCACGGTGATGCACGCCGACCGCAAGATTCGTCAGCAGATGGCTGAGCGCCGCTCGCTCTACAACCAGATCGCCGAGCTGACCAACCGCATCAAACAGAACAGCTGAGGCGTACGACCGCCCTCGCGGCGGCGCACAGCCGTAGGACACGCCCGACCGGATTTCCGGTCGGGCGTTCTTTTTGGTCCGTCAGCTGGACTCTCGACATGGTGCAGACCACAGCATTGAGGCCGTGACCGCCTCGATCCCCACTCGTTGTCCACAGCTCGTTGTCCACCGTCGGTGGATAACTACGGACCGTCCCTCGCCAGTTACCCACAGGCTGTGGAGAAACCCTGTGTACGAGGCTGTGGACGCCTGGGGACGACGGTCAGGTTATCCACCGATCATCATCGACCTGTGTACGAGCTGTTGAAGGTTCTGGGGATGACGGCAATGGTGATCTTCCCCGCGATCCACAGGCTTGGGGAGAAAGTCGGTGGATTACCGGTGGACAACCGGTGGACAACGGTGGACAACCGGCCGTCGTCGCCGAGCTGTGGACACAGAAGCCGGTTGTACCCCGGGTTCTCCACAGCTAAATCACCGGTGGATAACCTGTCTGACCTGCGCAGACCTCGGTTTTCCACAGTTTGCACAGGTGCGATGAAGACGATGAGTTATCTCTTCTAAGAGAACAAAAACCAATCATCACCGTTGGGCTTTCTGTGGATCGGGCCGAACGCTGCCGGATCAGCCGGTCAGCATCGACACGATCCATGGGGTCGGGCGCACAGCCGATGTCCCCGCGCCCTAAGGTGCGATGGGTACCCGCACGGTCGGGCGGGACGGTAGGCAGCGGTCGGCATGAGAGAGTTGTCGCTGACGTCGACGCGGAGGCATTGATGAAGTTCCGAGTGGAGCGCGACGCGCTCGCCGAGGCTGTGGCGTGGACCGCGAAGAGCCTGCCCAACCGGCCATCCGTACCGGTGCTCGCCGGGGTGATGCTCCGCGTCACCGACGGCAACCTGCGGGTCTCCGGGTTCGACTACGAGGTCTCCAGTCAGGTGACCGTCGAGGTGCAGGGCGACGCCGACGGCGCCGCGCTCGTCTCCGGCCGCCTGCTCGCCGAGATCACCAAGGCGTTGCCGGCCAAGCCGGTCGACATCGCCGCGGTCGGCGCCCACCTTGAGCTGGTCTGTGGCAGCGCCCGGTTCACGCTGCCCACCATGCCGGTGGAGGACTACCCCGCGCTGCCCGAGATGCCGCAGAGCGCCGGCACCGTCGACGCCGCGGCGTTCGCCACGGCGGTCGCCCAGGTGGCCATCGCCGCCGGCCGTGACGAGACGCTGCCGATGATGACCGGCGTCCGGGTGGAGTTGTCGGGCGACACCCTGTCGATGCTCGCCACCGACCGTTACCGGTTGGCGCTGCGCGAGATCCAGTGGCGGCCGGACGACCCCGAGGTGAGCATCAACGCCCTGGTGCCCGCCCGCACCCTCAACGACACCGCCAAGGCTCTCGGCCCGTTGGGCGGCGAGGTCACCCTCGCCCTCGCCCAGGGCGCTGCGGGCGAGGGCATGGTCGGCCTTGCCGGCGGCACCCGACGCACCACCAGTCGGCTGCTCGACGGCGCCAACTACCCGCCGGTGCGGTCACTCTTCCCGGCCACCCACAACGCCGCGGCGCGGGTGCCGGTCAGCACGCTGATCGAGGTGGTCAAGCGGGTCGCGCTGGTCGCCGAGCGGACCACCCCGGTGCTGCTCAGCTTCAGCGCCGACGGCCTGGTGGTCGAGGCCGGCGGTTCCGAGGAGGCACGGGCCAGCGAGGCGATGGAGGCGACCTTCACCGGTGAACCGCTGACCATCGGCTTCAACCCGCAGTACCTCATCGACGGTCTGGCAAACCTGGGCGCTCAGACGGCCGTGCTCTCCTTCGTCGACGCCTTCAAACCTGCGGTGATCTCTCCCGCCGGCGAGGATGGCGAGGTAATTCCGGGGTACCGGTACCTCATCATGCCGATCCGCGTCTCGCGCTGATCGCGCCCAGCAACACCCAGATCCACGGAGGTAGAAACACATGCAGCTCGGCCTGGTAGGACTCGGCCGTATGGGCGGCAACATGCGGGAGCGGTTGCGTTCGGCCGGGCACGAGGTGGTCGGCTTCGACCACAACCCGCAGATCAGCGACGTCACGACCATCGCGGGCCTCGCAGAGAAGCTTGAGTCGCCGCGCGCGGTCTGGGTCATGGTGCCCGCCGGCGTCACCGACGCCACCATCGACGAGCTCGCCGAGGTGCTCGGCGAGGGCGACATCATCATCGACGGTGGCAACTCGCGCTTCAGCGACGACGCGCCCCGCGCGGAGCGACTCAACCAGCGGGGCATCGGCTACATGGACGTCGGAGTCTCCGGCGGCGTCTGGGGCCGGCAGAACGGCTACGGGTTGATGGTCGGCGGTGCCCAGGAGCACGTGGACCGCCTGATGCCGATCTTCAACGCGCTCAAGCCGGAGGGTGAGTTCGGCTTCGTGCACGCCGGCCCCGTCGGTGCCGGGCACTACTCGAAGATGGTGCACAACGGCATCGAGTACGGCCTGATGCACGCCTACGCCGAGGGCTACGAGCTGATGGCCGCCTCGGAGCTGGTGACCAACGTGCCGGGAGTCATCAAGTCCTGGCGAGAGGGCACCGTCGTCCGTTCCTGGCTGCTCGACCTGCTCGACCGGGCGCTCGACGAGGATCCGGAGCTGGCCGACCTGAGCGGCTACACGGAGGACACCGGCGAGGGCCGGTGGACCGTCGACGAGGCGGTCCGGCTGGCGGTGCCACTGAACGTCATCACCGCTTCGCTGTTCGCCCGGTTCGCCTCGCGGCAGGACGACTCGCCCGCCATGAAGGCCGTCTCCGCGCTGCGTCAGCAGTTCGGTGGCCACGCCGTCCACAAGCGCTGAGCGGTATCCACAACCTGTGTACGTTCACCGGCTGGAACTGGTCGACTTCCGCTCGTACGAGCGGGTGGCCGTCGACCTCCAGCCGGGGGCGAACGTGCTGATCGGGGCCAACGGCGTCGGCAAGACCAACCTCGTCGAGGCGTTGGGCTACGTGGCGACCCTGGACTCGCACCGGGTCGCCACCGACGCGCCTCTGGTCCGGATGGGCGCCACGTCCGCGGTGATCCGCTGTGCTGTGGTGCACGACGGCCGCGAACTCCTGGTCGAGCTGGAGATCGTGCCCGGCAAGGCCAACCGGGCGCGACTGGGCCGGTCACCGGCGCGGCGGGCCCGGGACGTGCTCGGGGCGCTCCGGCTGGTGCTCTTCGCCCCGGAAGATCTTGAGCTGGTCCGGGGCGATCCGGCGGAGCGCCGCCGCTACCTGGACGACCTGCTGGTCAACCGGCAACCCCGGTTTGCGGGCGTGCGGGCCGACTACGAGCGGGTCGTCAAGCAGCGCAACGCCCTGCTGCGCACGGCGTACCTGGCCCGCAAGACCGGCGGCTCCCGCGGCGGGGACCTCGGCACCCTCGCGGTCTGGGACGCCCACCTGGCCCAGCATGGGGCGGAGCTGCTGGCCGGTCGCCTGGAGCTGGTGGCCGCGCTCACCCCGCACGTGGCCAAGGCGTACGACGCGGTGGCCGCCGGTCGGGGTGCGGCGAGCATCACCTACCGGCCCTCGATCGAGCTGGCCGAGCCGACCACCGATCGGGCCGCGCTGGCCGAGGCGCTGACGGCGGCCCTGGCCGCGTCCCGCTCCGCCGAGATCGAGCGGGGCACCACCCTGGTCGGTCCACACCGCGACGAGTTGGCGCTGAGTCTCGGCCCACTGCCCGCCAAGGGGTACGCCAGCCACGGCGAGTCGTGGTCGTTCGCCCTCGCGTTGCGGCTGGCCGGGTACGACCTGTTGCGCGCCGACGGCATCGAGCCGGTGCTGGTGCTCGACGACGTCTTCGCCGAGTTGGACACCGGCCGCCGGGAGCGGTTGGCGGAGCTGGTCGGCGGGGCGAGTCAGCTGCTGGTCACCTGCGCCGTGGACGACGACGTGCCGGCCGCCCTGCGCGGCACCCGCTACCAGGTCGGCGAAGGGACGGTACGCCGTGTCGGATGAGTCAGGCAGCAAACGACCAGCGGCCGGCGACGGCCCTGCTGCGCGTACCCCGGAGGCGGCGCAGGGATCGGCGGGCGGTGAGCCGGCGGCGGCCGCCAGCGGGCCGGAGCTGGCCCGAGCGGTGCTCGACGCGGCGCTGTCCCGACGGCAGGCGGCGGCCCGCGCCCGGCGTACCCCCGGCGGTGGTGACGCTGCCGGCGGCTCGGGCCGGCGGTTGCGTGGTTACTCCGGCCCCGGGCCCGACCCGCGCGATCCGCAGCCGCTCGGCGCCGTGCTCAACCGGCTGGTGAAGGCGCGTGGCTGGCAGCAGCCGGCCGCCGAGGCCACCGTGTTCGGCGCCTGGGAGCGGGTCGTCGGCGCGGAGGTCGCGCAGAACAGTCGCCCGGTGAAGTTGGAGAACGGCGAGCTGACGGTGGAGGCGCGCTCGACGGCCTGGGCCACCCAGCTGCGGCTGCTCGCCGGCTCGCTGCTCAAGCAGATCGCCAGCGAGGTCGGGCACAACGTGGTGCGCAAGTTGCACATTCACGGCCCGGCCGCGCCCTCGTGGGGGAAGGGGCCGCGCCGGGTACGCGGCCGGGGTCCGCGCGACACCTACGGCTGATCCGCGCCGGTCAGCCGCGCCGGTCGGCCTCGCGGGCTGCCCGCTTGCGTTCCCGCTGTTCCCGGGTGAATCGCTTGCGCTCGGCCAGGTCACGTTTCCACGCCTCGCGGGCCTCGGCCGAGCCGCCCTGCACCGCCCCCTGCACACCCTCGGCGGGGCCGGCGAGGTGCCGGAAGGCCCACCGCATCAGTCGGCCGCCCTCGCCCGGGGTCCTGGTGATCGCGCCGTCCTCGCTCATCTGCCGCCCTCTTCCGCGCGTTGCCTCGCCGGCCCTCGCCTGTCGCCCGAGCAGACCATTGGGGCACCAATGGTTGGTGTACCAATGATCGGTACGATAGTCACCGTGCGCAGACAGGGCAACCGATGAGCGAACGACCTGGTGGCGACGACCCGCTGGCCCTGGAGCAGCAGGTCTGCTTCGCCCTCTCGGTCGCCGCGCGCAGCGTGGTGGCCGTCTACCGGCCGCTGCTGGAGCCGATGGGGCTGACCCATCCGCAGTACCTGGTGATGTTGGCGCTCTGGCAGCACGCGCCACTCTCCGGTCGTGACCTCAGTCGCCTGCTCCAGCTCGACCCGGGCACGCTGTCACCCCTGCTCAAGCGGCTGGAGGCAGCCGGCTACCTGCGCCGGGAACGCGACCCCGGCGACGAGCGCAGCCTCGCCGTCACCCTCACGGCCAGCGGCGCCGCGCTGCGGAGTCAGGCCGAGCTGATCCCGGCCGCGATCGTGCAGCGGCTCGGGCTGCCGCTCGAAGACCTGCAACACCTGCACGCCGTGCTGACGCAGGTGATCAAGGCCGCGAACCAGCCGGCCGACGCGGCGGCTCAGGCGTCGGCGTAGACGGCGAACCCGCGCTCGGCGCAACGCCGGTAGAACGCCGCCAGCACGCCCAGCTCGGCGCAGGTGAAGTTCCACTGGGGCGGGTCACCGCTCTCGTCGCGCAGCGCGTCGAGCCGGCTCTCCAGCCAGCGCAGCTGCTGCTCGGCCAACCGGCCGTCGCCGAGCAGGGAGCGCAGCACGGTGCTCACCGACTCGAAGGTGACCGCCTCACCGGTCGGACGGTGCGCTGCCACGAACCGTTCGATGCCGCCCGCGATCCAGGAGCAGCCGTCCGGGTCGATCACCGGGTCCTCGTCCTCGGCGGCGGCGTCTGTGGCGTACAACACACCTTCGAGGCCGAGAAGCAGATCCACCAACTCGGTGTACGCGGTCGCCCGGATGGTGCCGGTCTTCGCGATCAGCTCGGCCAGGGCCGCGGTCGGCGCGGAGATGCGCGGCAGGTCGACGATCTCGCCGAAGTCGACGAACTCGGCCGGCGCGACCGGATCGTAGAAGCGGCCGGTCCGCGGCCAGTGCACCGCGACGTTGTCCAGCCCCATCTGTCACCTCTTAAAGAGCACGTGTCGGGTCGATCGGGTCGATCGTCCCGGTTCTACCCGGTAAAGATCAAGGCCGGTTCCGGGGCGCCGCAAACGTACGGCACCGACGCTTCGGCCGCGACCCCCGACCCGCCCGACCGCGGGTCAACCCGTCCTGCGGCGGCGCGTGCGATGGGAGCCTGGCGTGTGGGGGGAGTCGTGGGCGGCAGGGTTCTGCCGGCTATGGACTTCTCAGCCGGCTCGCTGAGGGTGCCGAGTGGTGGTTCTGTCCCCCGGGCACAGTAGGATTGACAGTGAGACGAAGACCCGGTGCGGGGGTGGGACGGGGCCGGTAGGCCCCAGATTCATTCTCCACGTCGGGTCGAGCCGATCGCGATCCGCGGGCAACCGCGGCGACCGGCGCGTTCGACCCGCTGTCCGGAGTTCTCCGGCACCGGTCCGCGCGCCGACGTCGCGTCCTGTCCGCCGAACCCGCGCCCGACGCGCCCTACGGGCGTGGCTGACGCGAGAAAGTGGCCGAGGGTGGCAGCGCAGGACAAGCAGGAGTACGGCGCAGAGTCGATCACCGTTCTCGAGGGGCTGGAGGCCGTTCGCAAGCGGCCCGGTATGTACATCGGGTCCACCGGCGAGCGCGGTCTGCACCACCTCGTCTGGGAGGTCGTGGACAACGCGGTCGACGAGGCGATGGCCGGCTACTGCGACACCATCGACGTGGTGCTGCTGGCCGACGGCGGCGTCCGGGTCACCGACAACGGCCGTGGTTTCCCGGTCGACCTCCACCCGAAGCTCAAGAAGCCGGGTGTCGAGGTCGCGCTGACCGTGCTGCACGCGGGTGGCAAGTTCGACGGCAAGGCGTACGCGGTCTCCGGTGGTCTGCACGGCGTTGGCGTTTCCGTGGTGAACGCGCTGTCGACGAAGATGGCCGTGGTGATCCACAAGTCCGGCTTCGTCTGGCGGCAGCAGTACACCAACTCCAAGCCCAGCCCGCTGGAGAAGGGCGAGACCACCGACAGCACCGGCTCGGCCGTCTCCTTCTGGCCCGACCCGGACGTCTTCGAGACGATCGACTTCGACTTCCAGACCATCTACCGACGCCTGCAGGAGATGGCCTTCCTCAACCGGGGCATCACCATTCACCTGCTCGACGAGCGGGTCCCGGAGGACGAGGAGGGCAAGACCCGCGAGGTCACCTTCCGCTACGACGGCGGTATCGCCGACTTCGTCCGACACCTCAACGCCTCCAAGAACCCGATGCACAAGACGGTGGTCGAGTTCGAGGCCGAAGAGGAGGGCATGTCCCTCGAGATCGCCATGCAGTGGAACGAGTCGTACGGCGAGTCGGTCTACACCTTCGCCAACAACATCAACACGCACGAGGGCGGCACCCACGAGGAGGGCTTCCGGTCCGCGCTGACCAGTGTCGTCAACCGGTACGGCACCGACAAGAAGCTGCTCAAGGGTGACGAGAAGCTCTCCGGCGAGGACATCCGCGAAGGCTTGGCCGCGATCATTTCGGTCAAGCTGACCAACCCGCAGTTCGAGGGCCAGACCAAGACCAAGCTCGGCAACACCCCGGTGAAGAGCTTCGTGCAGCGGGTCTGCAACGACCGGCTTGTCGACTGGTTCGACCGCAACCCGGCCGAGGCCAAGACGATCATCCAGAAGGCGTCCCAGGCGGCCCGCGCCCGGATCGCCGCCCAGCAGGCGCGCAAGCTGGCCCGACGCAAGTCGCTGCTGGAGTCCGGCTCGATGCCGGGCAAGCTGGCTGACTGCCAGTCGACCGACCCCCGCGAGTCCGAGGTGTTCATCGTCGAGGGTGACTCGGCCGGCGGCTCGGCCAAGCAGGGCCGCGACCCGCGCACCCAGGCGATCCTGCCGATCCGCGGCAAGATCCTCAACGTGGAGAAGGCCCGGATCGACCGGGTGTTGAAGAACAACGAGGTCCAGGCGCTGATCACCGCGCTGGGCACCGGCATCCACGACGACTTCGACATGGAGAAGCTGCGGTACCACAAGGTGGTGCTGATGGCCGACGCGGACGTCGACGGTCAGCACATCCAGACGCTGCTGCTCACCCTGCTGTTCCGCTTCATGCGTCCGCTTGTCGAGATGGGGCACGTCTACCTGGCCGCCCCGCCGCTCTACAAGATCAAGTGGAACAAGAAGGGCGACGACGCCCAGTACGCGTACTCCGACCGCGAGCGGGACGGCCTGATCGCGCTGCGCCAGCAGAAGAAGCCGAATGCGAAGCCGGACGACATCCAGCGCTTCAAGGGTCTCGGCGAGATGAACTATCCCGAGCTGTGGGAAACCACGATGAACCCCGCGACGCGTACCCTGCGTCAGGTCACTCTCGACGACGCGGCGACCGCCGACGAGTTGTTCAGTGTGCTGATGGGTGAGGACGTCGAGGCGCGCCGGTCGTTCATCCAGCGCAACGCCAAGGACGTGCGGTTCCTGGATATCTGACGGGCTGCGCCGGATCGGCCGGGCATCGCTCGGCCGATCCGGCGGTCCACAGAGTTATCCACAGCTTGGCCGGTATCCACAGCGGTTATCCACAGCACGAAAACGACTCTGAGTCTGATAAGGGTACACAGTGACTGATTCGCCCGAGTCCACACCGAACGAGCCAGAGGTCCCCGCCGAGGCCATCGCCGCGGTGGTCGCGCACGACCGGATCGAACCGGTCGGGCTCGAGGTGGAGATGCAGCGCTCCTACCTCGACTACGCGATGAGCGTCATCGTCGGTCGCGCGCTGCCGGACGTCCGGGACGGCCTCAAGCCGGTCCACCGCAAGATCCTCTACGCGATGTTCGACTCCGGCTACCGCCCGGACCGCGGCTACGTGAAGTGCTCCCGCGTTGTCGGTGACGTGATGGGTCAGTTCCACCCGCACGGCGACTCGGCTATCTACGACGCGCTGGTCCGGATGGCGCAGCCCTGGTCGCTGCGCTACCCGCTCGTCGACGGCAACGGCAACTTCGGCTCGCCGGGTAATGATCCGGCTGCCGCCATGCGCTACACCGAATGCAAGCTCGACCCGCTGGCCATGGAGATGCTGCGGGACATCGACGAGGACACCGTCGACCTGCAGGACAACTACGACGGCCGGGCCAAGGAGCCCACCATCCTGCCGTCGCGGATCCCCAACCTGCTGGTGAACGGCTCCGAGGGCATCGCGGTCGGCATGGCCACCAAGATCCCCCCGCACAACCTGCGGGAGATCGGCGCGGCGGTGCAGTGGTGCCTGGAGCACCCGGAGGAGGACGAGGAGACCACCCTCGAAGCCCTGATCGGCATCGTCAAGGGCCCGGACTTCCCCACCTACGGCCTGATCGTCGGCACCACCGCGATCCAGGACGCGTACCGCACCGGTCGTGGCTCGATCCGGATGCGCGCCGTGGTGGAGGTCGAGGAGGACAAGCGGGGGCGTCCCTGCCTGGTCGTCAGCGAGCTGCCCTACCAGGTCAACCCGGACAACCTCGCCGAGCGGATCGCCGAGCTGATCAAGGAGGGCAAGCTCGCCGGGATCGCCGACATCCGCGACGAGTCCTCCGGTCGTACCGGCATGCGGATCGTCCTGGTGCTCAAGCGCGACGCGGTCGCCAAGGTCGTGCTGAACAACCTCTACAAGCACACCCAGCTCCAGGAGACCTTCGGCGCCAACATGCTGGCGCTGGTCGACGGGGTGCCGCGCACGCTCAACCTGGCCCAGTTCATCCGCTACTACGTCGAGCACCAGATCGACGTGATTCGCCGGCGGACCGCGTACCGGCTGCGCAAGGCCGAGGAGCGGGCACACATCCTGCGGGGCCTGGGTAAGGCGCTGGACGCGCTGGACGAGGTGATCGCCCTGATCCGGCGCTCTCCGACGGTGGACGACGCCCGGCAGGGCCTGATCCGGCTGCTGGAGATCGACGAGATCCAGGCGACCGCGATCCTGGACATGCAGCTGCGCCGGCTCGCCGCCCTGGAGCGGCAGCGGATCATCGACGACCTGGCGAAGCTCGAGATCGAGATCGCCGACCTCAAGGACATCCTCGCCAAGCCCGAGCGGCAGCGGAAGATCGTCTCGGAGGAGCTGGGCGAGATCGTCTCCAAGTGGGGCGACGACCGCCGGACGCAGATCGTCCCGTTCGACGGCGAGGTCTCGATGGAGGACCTCATCGCCCGCGAGGACGTGGTCGTCACGATCACCCGCACCGGGTACGCCAAGCGGACCAAGGTCGATCTGTACCGCTCGCAGCGGCGCGGCGGCAAGGGTGTCAGCGGCGCCACGCTGCGGCAGGACGACATCGTCAGCCACTTCTTCGTCTGCTCGACCCACGACTGGATCCTGTTCTTCACGAACAAGGGCCGCGTCTACCGGGCCAAGGCGTACGAGTTGCCGGAGGCCAGTAGGGTAGCCAAGGGCCAACACGTGGCCAATCTGCTCGCCTTCCTACCCGACGAGCAGATCGCGCAGATCATCGAGATCCCGAACTACCAGGTAGCCCCCTATCTGGTACTGGCCACGAAGAACGGCCTGGTGAAGAAGACGCGGCTCGAGGAGTTCGACTCCAACCGTTCCGGCGGCATCATCGCGATCAACCTGCGCGATGAGGACGAGCTGGTCGGTGCTGCGCTGGTTGCGCCGGAGAACGACCTGCTGCTGGTCTCCAAGAAGGCACAGGCGATCCGGTTCAACGCCTCGGACGAGGCGTTGCGGCCGATGGGCCGGGCCACCTCCGGTGTGATCGGCATGCGCTTCACGGACGACGACGTCCTGCTCGCCATGGAGGTCGTGCGGGAAGGTTTGGACGTTCTGGTGGCCACGAACGGGGGATACGCGAAGCGGACCCCGATCGAGGAATACCCGGTGCAGGGCCGGGGAGGTAAGGGCGTGTTGACTGCAAAGATCACCGAACGGCGCGGTGGTCTGGTTGGCGCTGTGGTGATCGATCCGGACGACGAGCTGTTTGCGATCACCAGCAACGGTGGTGTCATTCGGACTCCGGTGAAGCCTGTACGGCGTACGCGTGACCGGAACACAATGGGGGTCAAGCTGATGGACCTCCCGGACGGCGTGACTATCGTGGCGATTGCTCGCAATGCCGACGAGCCTGACGAACAGGACTAGTTGAATGACGGAGACACAGGCGAAGTCGGGGAACACGGGGACCTCGGCCAAACCGGTCGACGAGGAGGCCGCCAAGGGCGGCACACCAGCGACCGGCCGCGCGGCCGTGGGCCGGGCGACGGTCCCCGCCGACGCGCCTGCCCCGAAGTTCACCAGGGCTCCAGGTATGACACCCCCGCCGGAGCAACCGGGCGAGGACGGCGAGTCCGGCGACAAGACCGAGGCGTCCAGCGCCGAGGCGCCGACGTCGGCCGCCGCCAATCCTCCGGGTCCGGCGGCGGCACCCTCGGCACGTCCGGCGACCACCCAGCCGATCGGTCTCCGGCCCGGTCAGGCCGCGTCAGCCGGGTCCACCGGCACCCAGCCGCGGATCACACCCGGAATGACCCAGCCACCACCGGACGCGGCGCGGGCGACCGCCACCGCCGGCCGCCCGGCCAGCGGCGGTGGCCTGCCACCGGGGATCGGCAACGCCTCCGCCGTCGGCGCGGCCCGCGTCGGTGACGCGGTGCGTGCGGCGCGTACGTCGGTCAGTTCGGCCGCCTCCCGCGGACCGCGACGGGCCCGGCTGAACCTCAAGCGGATCGACCCGTGGTCCGTGATGAAGTTCGCATTCGCGGTGTCGGTGGTGCTCTTCATCGTCGTGGTGGTGGCCACCTCGGTGCTCTACCTGGCGCTGGACGCGATGGGTGTGTTCCAGAGCGTCAACGAGAGCCTGAGCGACCTGGTCAACGCCGGCGGTGGGCAGAGCACCAGCGGCTTCCAGATCACCGCCAAGGGCGTGATTCTCAGCTCGGCACTGATCGGCCTGGTCAACGTGGTGCTGTTCACCGCGCTGGCCACCCTCGGCGCGTTCGTCTACAACGTCTGCGCCGACCTGGTCGGCGGGATCGAGCTGACCCTCGCCGAGCGGGACTGAGTGACCGGGACGCCGGGGCCACCGCGAAAGCGGTCGCTCCGGCGTCCCGTACTCGGGTAGGTTTTGCAGGCGGCGACGGGCCTGGCTCGTAAGCCGGACCCCGATTTGGGGCCGGCGGAGCGGATGGGTTAATCTTGCTCGTCGCAACGCGGGGCTATAGCTCAGTCGGTTAGAGCGCAGAGCTGATAACTCTGAGGTCGATGGTTCGATTCCATCTAGCCCCACCGCATGTCGTCCGACGGTAGTCGAGCGCGAGGGGTCGCCCCATGTTCAAGAAGCTGCTGATTCTGGCTGGCGTCGTCGGTGTGGCTGCCGTCGTGTTCAACAAGATCAAGGCGTCGAACGACGAGCGTGCCCTGTGGCACGAGGCGACCACCGCGCCCGACCTGCGCTGACGTTCGCGCCGCGCGCGACAGTCGCCGCGCAATTCGCGGGGCCCTAGCTCAACTGGCAGAGCACTGCCTTTGCAAGGCAGGGGTTAGGGGTTCGAGTCCCCTGGGCTCCACCAGCACTTCCCTCGGTTGATCTCGGTCCGAGTGCCGCCCCATTCCGCCCGGTGAGGTCGACCCCGAGCTGAAGTTGGCGCCGCAGCTCGTCTCGCTTCCGGACTGCATCAGCCTCGCTCTTGGCGTACACGTACTTCCGCTTGCCGTCGATCCAACCGAGGTCGACCACCGCAGCCCACCTGCCCGGCCGCTGCTCCCGCCGTGCGCGGACACCTCAGTTGGTCACTGATCGGCGACGAAGGCGGTGGACCATCCAGCCTGCGCAGCCCGTTGGTAGAACCTGCTGATCTCGCGCAAGTAGTACGTCAAAGCGGTGGCGATGCTGCACAGTCTTGGCCCGGCTCGCCGTCAGCAGGAAGTCAGCCAGACACTCGGATCGACCGGTAGTCCGGTGACCCGCGAGGGCAGCTTCGTCCGCTCCGATGCCATGAACAACGCCGACTGACGGTGGTTCATCCCACGCCCGCTGTCTGGCGCGCAAGCCAAAGCCTGTGGGCCGCCCTCGATCGACCGTGGCAGCCGTGCGGACCACGTCTGACCCACCAGCGTCCGTACGAGCCGGCACGGTTGGCGTGACGTTGTGGGCCGGGGCGGGACAAGCTACTCAACCCCAGCAGCGGACGGGTCTCGGGAGGGAGACTGTCGCCGAGGACGGCGAACAGCCGTGCTGATTGCGGTCATGAGGTGTAGCTGACGAACTCGTTGCCGACGATATGTAGACAGCACTAGACCTGGTTCCCACTCGACCGGTTTCTCGGCACACCATGGGCTCGAAGAAGCCGTCAGCTTGCGAATCCCCAGCTCAGTACCACTGGCGGTCGATTGCGCAGAGGTTGTTCGCGATGGCGGGCGCTGACAAGCTCCTTGAGCTCTGCTACGTTATGCCAATTGAACGCGGTGCGCCGCGGTCAACGCTGCTAGAGGCGCATTCTGTACGGATCGGGGGATCCCTTGAAAAAGCATGCACTTGGTCGTGCTCTGCTCGCGGTCGGCGCAATAACCGCTACGGTTGTTTTGCCTGCCGCACCTGCTTCGGCGGATCAGGTTGGCTGCGTTATTAAGAGCGCGGTCAGCTGCTCAACCGGCTATGCCCCGAACACTACGACCAAGATCGCGATGGCGGTTTATCCGGTGAGTGCCGGTACGATCACCTGTCGGGCCTATGACAGTGGCGGCAACCAGCGCGCGGCGCTTCCAAACAACACCAGGGGCAGTGCCATAATTCAGAACTTCACTGTTCCTAGTGGCCGCTATTTCATGGTGTGTGTCCGGCCGTCCGGCACCAGTGGAGGCAGCGGCTTCCTCTACGACACCTATTTCATCGGTAGCTGATCTGTACGCTCGAAATTCGAGCGTATTGGGCTAACACGCGGCGCCGGGTGGCTGACGACATGTTTCAGCCGCCCGGCGTTGTGCGCGCTTCACGGATCAGCAAGGCAAGTGCCAATCAAGTAGCAAACAGGGCGCGGTTGACCTTTCTGTCTGCCGATGATTACCGCCGCCGGTTGGCCGACAGGCGGCGATTCGCGTACTCCGGCGACCGGTCATCTGGCCCCGGAGCCGCCGGAGCCGGGCCGGAGCCCTTGGAGTCGACAGTGCGGTCAGGCGGGTGGCGTGAGCGGGACGGTCTCGCCGCGGGCGATGGTGCGTACCTGCTCTACCCAGCCACGACGGCGGGCCTCGTCGACGAAGTGCGCCAGCGGTGAGCGGAACACCGGGTAGTCGTCGTAGTGGATCGGCACGGTTAGCCGCGGGCGGATCAGCTCCACCAGGTCCGCACCCTGGCGGGCGTCCATGGTGAGCAGGATCCCGGCGACCTTCGTGCCGCCGAGGTGGATCAGCATCGCGTCGATGTCCGGGTAGCGTTCCGGGATGGCGGTGAGTTGTGGCCGGTTGAGGGTGTCGCCGGTGACGTAGAGCCGGAACTCCCGCCGCCCGGAGCGTTCCACGTCGATCATCGTGCCCATCACGTCCGGCATCAGCAGGTCGAGCGCTCCCGGGCCGTGCTGGCCAGGCATCGAGGTCAGCCGTACTGTCGTACCGTCGCGGTTCAGCTCCCGGGACGACCAGGTCGGCAGGCCCTGGGCGGCCTGGAAGCCCCAGCGGCGCAGCTTGCGTTCCGCCGCCGGGGTGGTGACGATGGGCAGCTCACGGTCCAGTTCCCGACGGGCCACCCGGTCGAAGTGGTCGCCGTGCAGGTGGGAGAGGACCACCGCGTCCAGCTCTGGGAGCTGGGCGATCCGCAACGCCGGGTCCGTGCGGCGGCGCGACCACAACCCCTTGCCCAGGTACGCCCGCTGACCCCGGTGCAGGAAGTTCGGGTCGGTCAACAGGGTGAAGCCGCCGATCCGCAGCACGGTCGTTGCGGTACCGATGAACGTGACCTGGGGTTGTTCCGCCATCATGCCCATCTTCTTCCGCTACCCCAGCGAGCTGCCGGCATGCGGCTCAACCGTTGGTACCAGCGGGATCAGGTGGATGTACCTCCGGGAGGCGTTCCACCAGCTTGGTGAGCGCGCCGTTGGCGAAGGTCGCGCCGAGCGCCGACCCGGCCCCGATGGTCCAGCCGACCGGCCCGAGCGGGGTGCAGCCGAAGAACTGGCTCACCCCCGGGGTCTGCACCACCACGGCCAGGACGCCCAGCGACGCCGCCGTGGAAGCCAGCACGGTCGGGCTGGTGCCGCCGGCCAGGATGGTCTGCCCGAGTTGGGTGCCGACCAGCGAAACCAGGGCGACGGTGCCGGCCCGCTGCCGGCGTCCGGTGTAGCGGGCCAACGTCCAGCCCGCGGTGGCGCCCAGCGTGGTGGCTGCCGCCCGCAGCCCGATCTCCCTGGTGAGGCTCTCGCCGAGCGCCGTGTCCGGACCCTCCTTGAGGAGAGTGTCGGTCCGGTCCGACGCGGGTGGCCGCACCGCGATGGCCAGCGCCGGCGCGAGGTCGGTGAGCAGGTTGACCAGCAGGAGCTGTCGTCCGGTCAGCGCGGAACGGCCGGTCGCGGCGGCGGTGAGCACACTGAACGCGATCTCGCCGAGGTTGCCGCCGACCAGGATGCTGAGCGCGTGCCGCACCGACGACCACATCGCCCGCCCTTCGATCAGGGTGGCGATGATGGTTTCCAGCCGGTCGTCGGTGACCACCAGGTCGGCTGCGGCGCGGGCGGCCGGGGTGCCCCGTTGACCGAGGGCGATGCCGACGTCGGCCAGCCGGATCGCCGGGGCGTCGTTGGCGCCGTCGCCGGTCATCGCGACGGTCCGACCGCACTTCTGCAACGCCTGGATGATCCGCACCTTGTGCGCAGGGGTGCAGCGGGCCACCACGTCGGTGTTGGCCAGCCGGTCGGCGAGCGCGTCGTCGTTCAGCTGGTCGAGTTCAGCGGCGGTCACCACCCGCTGCTCGTCGTGTTCACTGATGGTGGCGGCGATCGCCTCGGCGGTGGCCGGGTGATCACCAGTGATCATGATGGTGTGCACGCCGGCCTGCCGGATCCGGCGTACCGCCGGGGCTGCGCTCTCCCGGACGCCGTCCGCCAGGGCCAGGAAGCCCACGAAGGTCAGCCCTCGCACGTCGGAGTCGGTCACCTTCGGGTCGTTCACCGGGCACTCCGCGACAGCGAGGATCCGGTTTCCCGCACCGGCCCGGTCGGCGAGCATCCGCTCCAGCTCGGCGCGGCCGGCATCGTCCAACGGCTCCTGACGACCGTCCAGACGTCGGGACGAACAGCGCGGCAGCACCGTCTCCGGAGCACCCTTGACGCTCAACAACAGGTGACCATCGGTCTGTCCGATGCTCGCGTGGTAGCCGCGGGACGGCTCGAACGGCAGCCCTCCGGCGGCCCGCCAGCCGGAGGCGCCGGTCTGCTCCACCACCCCGGCCTCACCGGCGCCCCGACGGACCGCCCGGTCGGTCTGCAACGCCAACTCCTCCGGGTTCTTCGCGGCCGGAGTGGCCCGCAGCGCCGCGGCCAGCGTCATCCGGAGCCGGTCGTCCAAGCGGTCCAGCGAGGCGTACCGGTCGCCGACGCTGTCGCCGACCCCGGCCAGCAGCAACTGGCCCTCGGTGAGGGTGCCGGTCTTGTCGAAGCAGAGCACGTCCACCCGGCCCAGCGCCTCGATGGTGCGCGGGTTGCGGACCAGCGCGCCGTGCTCGGCCAGCCGCCGGGCCGCGGCCAGCTGCGCCGCGCTGACCAGGAACGGCAGCCCCTCCGGCACCGACGCAACGGCGAGGTTCGCGGCGGTCGCCGCCGTTTCGGCCAGGGGTACGCCTCGAAGCAGGCCCGCGCCGGCCACCGCTACCGCCGAACCGGCCGCCAGCGGGATGGCGGCGCTGGTCAACGCGCCCAGCCGAGCCTCCACCCCACTGGTCGGGGGTGCCTGCCGTACCAACGCCAGGCTGCGCCCCGCCTCGGTGTCGTTGCCGGTCGCCACCACCACGGCGGTGCCGTGCCCGGCGGCGACCGTGGTGCCCTCGTAGAGCATCGAGTGCCGGTCGGCGATGGCGGCGGCGACCACCGGTCGGTTGGACTTGGCAACCGGCAGCGACTCGCCGGTCAGCGACGACTCGTCGGCCTCCAGTCCCACCGACTCGAGCACCCGGCAGTCGGCGGGCACCGAGTCGCCCGGTTCGAGGGCGATGACGTCTCCGAGGACCAGGTCTTCGGCGGCGAGAACCTGCTCCTCGCCGTCCCGCCGGACCCGGGCGGTCACCGCCGACCGCGACAGAAGCTCCGCCAGCGACCTCTCCGTGTTGCGCTCGTGCACCGCGCCGATCAGGGCGGATCCACCGACCACGCTGCCCACCAGCGCGGCGTCGACCAGTGAGCCGAACGACGCGGAGAGCACCGCCCCGGCGGCCAGCACCGGCGTGAGCGGGTTGGACAACTCGTCCACGAAGGCACGCAGCAGCCCCCCACTTCCGGGGGCGGCGCCGCCGTCGTCACCGGAACCGTGGCGTCGGCGCTGCGCCTCGGCGCTGGTCAGGCCGTTCGGGGTGGAGCGCAGGTGGTCGAGCACGGTGCCGGCCGGCATCAGATGCCATGCGGTTGCCACGGGCGCCGGGGTGTCCGACTGGTCGTGCAACCGGCGGGCCTGCCAGACGCCGTTGGCAAAGGCCAGCCCGGCCGCGCCGTTGACGGCGACGAGCGCCCGGTGCGGCAGTTGGGTCGGTGGGGCGGTGAACGCGCCGAGCGCCCCGAGACCGGTGCCGGCCATGGCCAGCCGGATGTTCTGCTGGGCCGTGCGCCGCGCCACCCCGGTCGCCTCGATCACCAGCGCCACCACCCGCAGGTCGGCACCGACCAGCAGGTGCGCCCCCCACGGCGGCAGCTCCTCCGGCGCGGCGAACCCGAGACCACAGTCGGACGCGCCGAGTGCCTTGCGGTCCGCGGAAACCAGCATCACCACAGCGCCGTCGCGCTGCAACGCGCGTACCGACTCGGCCAACTGGTCCCCGCCGGGGAGCAGCGCGTCGGCGAAGCCGTACCGCTGCTCGTCACCGCCGGCGACGACCAACCGCAGGCCGGCATGTCGAGCGGCGGAGGGCAGGCCGTCGACGCCGGGCGCGGGTTCCGGCTCGACCCGCAAGAGGGCGGCGAGCCGTTCGCCGTTGGCGAGGCCGAGGAGTTGGCCTCCGGCCGAGCGCAGCCGGGCCGCGTCCGGGATGTCGTCGAGGTCGCTCGCGGGCATCCGGTCCAGCGGCCCGAGTCGCCAGCCGTCCGCTGTGCGGGACGCGGACGGGTCGTCCGGGTCGAACAACGCGAAGGCCCGCTCGGCCACCTGGTCGACGTCCGCGTCGGGGGCCGGCGCGAGATCGGCCAGGACGCCCCGGTCCGAGCCGAGCACGGCGGCGTCGAGCACGAGCGTGTCGATCCGGTCCAGTTCGCGCAGCACACTCCGGTCCATCGCGATCACACCACGCCGGGCCAGCATCCGGCCGAGCTGAGCCGCGTACCCCTCCCGACCGCTGCCCGGTGCCTTCGGCAGCGCGGACAGTCCCAGCGCGGTGGCCCGCTTCGGCCCGGCGAACGGCACCGCCGCCGCACCCGCGGCCGCACCGGCGGCGAGCATGCGGTTGATGTACCGCTCGACCGGGCCGTCCGGCTTCGGCCGCGGACGTTCGATCACCGGCCAGCGGGCGGTGGCCCGTTCGGCGTCGCCGGTCAGCCGTGGTTCGGCCTTTTCCCAGGCGGAGAGTTGGGCCCGGTCCTCACCCCACTGCACGACCCGTTGGGCTCCGTCCAGGACGATGCCCGTCCACCGGCCGGTCAAGCCCTGCACCACCGCCTCGGCCAGCGGAAACAGGATGTCGGCGCGCGGGTCGGAGCGCAGCCGTCTGCCGAGGAGCCCGTGCAGCTTCGGCTGAAGATCCACTGCGGAGAGCAGGCCGGCTACCTCACCGGGCAGCGGCGCGAACGGCAGGATCCGGGTGGCCGCCGAGATGGTCAGGCCCAGTGCGTCCGAGGCGAGCGCGCCGAGGGTTCGCGGAGTGCGCGGCCCTTCCTCCGGTGGGTGCGGAGGCGGGATCTCCGGGTCGGGTTCGTGGTCGCAGGTCCGCTCGACGCGGTCGATGGTGGCGATCAGGTCCCGCAACGTCGGCTCGGGGGTCTGGACGGCCACCACCACCCGGCCGGAGGGTGCGTTGACCCGGGCCCAGGCCACCCCGGGCATCTGCTCCAGCGCGCCCTCCACCTGACGGGCCAGCCGGTTGCCACCGTCCTGGCAGACACCGTGCACCTCGATGTGGTGCCGGCCCGGCCGGGACCAGACCCGACGCCGCGTCAGCCCGGCCGTCCGGGCCAGCCGGACCGCAGCCGAACCGACCGACCGGGACGCCTCGCCGACCAGGTGCGGCACGCCGAAGGACGGCAGGATGCGGCCGGCAGCGCGGCCCGCCGCCGTCATCGAGGCGTACGACTGGACGGGCGCCGGCCCGGCTCCCGGTTGCCGCTCGTCCTGACCTTGGTCATGTCGTCCTCCCACCGCACTGATGTCCGGCGGCCTGGCTTCCCGACCTGCCATCCGTTATGCCCCCTGAGTGGCGGAATTTTCCGCCGTCGCTGGCGCATGGACGCGATGGGCCGTGGAACCCGACGACCATCACCGGACACGGGGAGGCCGGCATGAGCACGCTGACGCGACATCTCAACGGTTCGCGGGAGAACGTCACGATGTACAACCGGCGGGTGCAACTGCCGATGCTGGGTGAGGTGGCGGTGCCGCCACCGGACAAGGTCGTCTACTACGCCGGGCTCGGAGTGCTCGCCGCGCTCCAGGTCATCGAGTGGCCGATCGCGGTGGTGATCACCGCTGGTCACGTGCTGGCAGACCAGCATTTTTCCGGACTGGTGCGCGGTGTCGGGGAGGCGCTGCAGGACGCCTGACGAGAGCCGGGTCACCGGACGGTTGACATGAATCAGGGTTGAGGTCGCATGCTCGGTCGATGCCGAGCACAGCCGTCACCGACCCACCCGCCGCACCGGGACTCTTCGCACCCCGACTGCGCGCCATGACGGTGGGCAGCGTCGCGCTGATCTCACTCCTCGCGTTCGAGGCGTTGGCGGTCGGCACGGCGATGCCGACCGTCGCGCGCAGCCTGGACGGGTTGGCGCTGTACGGAATCGCGTTCGGCGGCCCGTTCGCCACCGGTGTGCTGGCCATGGTGGTGTCCGGCATCTGGTGCGACGCGCGGGGACCCAGGGGGCCGATGTGGCACGGCGTCGCCTGGTTCGTGGTCGGGTTGCTGATCGCCGGGACCGCCCCCGTGATGAGCGCGCTGGTCGTCGGGCGGGTCGTGCAGGGTTTTGGCTCCGGGCTGCTCTCGGTGGCGCTCTACGTGATCGTCGGGCAGGCGTACCCGCAGGACCTGCACCGGCGGATCTTCGCGGCTTTCGCGGCGGCGTGGGTCGTACCGTCGCTGGTCGGGCCGGCGGTTGCCGGCCTGATCGTGCAGCACCTGGGCTGGCGGTGGGTCTTCTTGGCGGTGCCGGCGGTGGCGGTGCCGGCGGGGCTGCTGATTCATCCCGGCCTGCGGTCGCTGGGCCGGAGTGCGGCGGCGAGCCCGCCGACGGGTGCGGCGGCACGGATCGGTTGGGCGTGCGGGGCCGCGGTGAGTGCCGCACTGCTGCACATCGGGGGACAGCAGCGCGGCATCACGGCCCTGGTTCTTGTCGCGTCCGCCGTGGTCGGCCTGCTGGTCTGTGCCCCGCGCCTGCTGCCGGCCGGGTTCCTTCGGGCCGCACGGGGGCTGCCCACCGTCGTGGGGCTGCGTGGCCTGGCGTCGGCGGCCTTCGTCGGCAGCGAGGTGGTGATCCCGTTGATGCTCTCCCGGGAACGAGGTTTCTCGCCGACCGCGGCCGGGCTGGTCCTCACCGTCGGCGCGCTGGCCTGGTCGGCGGGCTCCTGGTTGCAGGGCCGGATCCCGGTGCCGGCGTCGCGGGCCAGTCTGCCGCGAGCCGGGTTGAGCTGCATCACCGTCGGCACCGCGACTGTGGCGTTGGCCGTCCGGCCCGAGCTGCCGGTGGCCGTCGCCGTGGTCGGTTGGGCCATCGCCGGCCTGGGCATGGGGTTGCTCTACCCGCCGTTGTCGGTGCTCACCCTGGAGTTGTCCGCGCCGGGTGAGCAGGGCCGCAACAGCTCGTCACTGCAACTGAGCGACTCCCTCTTCGCGGCGACCGTGCTCGCGCTGACCGGGGCCGTGCTGGCCGCAGGAAATGCGCCAGGCCCGGCCAGCTACACGACGACGCTCGTGGTCACCGCGGGGCTGGCGCTGTTCGGGGCGCTGCTGGCCGGTCGGGTCGTGGTGGGCGGGGGTGTGCGACCGGCCGGGTGATCCGCGGATTCGGCAGCGTCCCACCTGCCCGTGCCGGAAGGATGGCGGGCGATGAACCTCCTGACCATTCTGCCGCTCGCCGTGGTCATGGTCGCCGGGACGCAGTTGGTGGTGGCGGTCTTCCTGGCCTCGTCGGATCGGCCCCGGGCGGCGTCGCTGGGCTTCCTCGCCGGCGCGGGGCTGGTGGTCGCCGCCGGGGTGACCGTCGCCTGGCTGGTGACCAAACTGGTGGGCGGAGCGGCCGCCGACGCCAGCGCCGTCGCCGGGAAGATCGATCGCGGCCCCGCCATCGACCTTGTGGTGCTGGCCCTGCTGGTGTGCCTGGCCGTGCTGATCTGGGTCCGCCGGGACCGCTCCGGACCGCCGCGCTGGCTGGGCAGCATCGAGCACGCCGGTCCGCCGCAGGCGCTGCGGCTGGGTGCGCTGCTCTTCGTGGCGACGCCGACCGACGACCTGACCATGGCCACCGTCGGCGCGAGCGTGGCCCGACACGATCTGCCGTGGTGGCACCTGGTGCCGTTCGTGCTGCTCACAGTGCTCCTGCTCGCGCTGCCGCTGCTGGCGTTGCTGCTGTTGGGGAGCAGGGCCTCGCGGGTGCTGACCCGGATGCGGGAATGGGCAGAGGGGCACGCCTGGATCGTCAACGAGATCGTGATCGCGTTCTTCGCGCTGCTCACCGTGTTGGACCTGATTCGATCGGGATGAGTGGCCGCCCGTCGTCACGGGTTGCCGCGATGTTTCGTCAACGCCACGCAGAGGTCGGACGGTTTGTAGGAGGACGAGATGAAGGTTCTGGTCACCGGGGCGTCCGGCAATCTGGGCCGTGCGGTGCTGGGCCGGTTGCGCGACGACGGGATCAGCCTCCGGACCACCAGCCGCCGGCCGCCCGCCGGCTCGGACGTGGAGTGGGTGGCGAGCGACCTGGCCACCGGGGACGGGCTGACCGAGGCGGTGACCGGCGTGGACGCCGTGCTGCACCTGGCGTCCGCGCCGCGGGGTCGGCAGACCTACCAGGTCGACGTGTTGGGCACCCGCCGACTGGTGGTGGCCGCCGGCACGGCCGGTGTGGGGCACATCGTCTACATCTCGATCGTCGGGGTCGATCGGGTGCCGATCCCGTACTACCGGCACAAGCTCGCCGCCGAGCAGGTGATCGCGGCCGGTCCGGTGCCGTGGTCGGTGCTGCGGGCCACCCAGTTTCCCCAGTTCCTGGACGAGATGCTGACCGCCTGCGCGCGGCTCGGCCCGGTGATCGGGGACCGGGCGGTGCTCGCCCAACCGGTCGACCCGGGCGAGGTGGCGGCGCGGTTGGCGGCCCGACTGGTCGCCGGCCCGTTGGGCGGCATCGAAGAGTTGGGTGGGCCCCAGGTGCTCCGTTTCGACGAAGCCGCCAGGGCGTGGCGGTCGGCCCGAGGCTCACGCCGGCCGCTGCTGCCGGTGCGGATTCCCGGCCGGCTCGGTCGCGAGCTGCGGGCCGGTGGTCTGACCACGGAGGCGTTGCCCCGGGGCGTGCGCGCCTGGGCCGACTATCTGCGCGACACGTACGGGGGAACCGGCCGGAAATGAGAGCAACAACGGTTCACGTTCGTCTTACCGTGACGCCATGTTCGCTGTCGTCACCACTGTGATCCTCTACGTCTTCGGCTTCGTCTTCCTCTACGGCGTGATCCGGCTGGGTGTCCGGCACGCGTTCGAGGATCTGGAGCTGCAACGGGCCAAGGCCCAGCGCGAGGAGGAGGTGGCGGCCGCCCGCGACCGCTCCTTCATGCGCGACAACGCGTTCCTCGCGGGCAGTTGAGCGCCGGATCGATCCGGCCCCGGCCGATGGCGTCGCCGGGGGGCCGGGGAGCCGCTGGGCGGTTCAGCGTGGCGGATGCGAGGATCGCACCCGTGATGGGAACGCTGAAGACCGAACCGGCCCGCGCCCGCCTGGACCTGCTGGCCCCGCCGGTCGCGGAGGCCATCGCGCAGTGGCCGGCCGACGCGCCGGTGGATGTCAACGACGTGCTGGTAGCGCCGATCGACGCCGACCTCGCCGACACCGCGGCGTTCTGCGCGGCGTACGAGGTGGGGTTGGACGTGTCGGCCAACTGTGTCGTGGTGGCGGGCAAGCGCGAGGGCGTGGTGCGCTACGCGGCCTGCATCGTCCTGGCCACCACCCGGGCCGACGTGAACGGGGTGGCCCGCCGGGCGCTGGACGTCCGCAAGGCGAGCTTCGCCCCGATGGACGACGCTGTCGAGTTGACCGGCATGGAGTACGGCGGCATCACCCCGATCGGGCTGCCGGCGCAGTGGCCGATCCTGGTGGACGCACGGGTCATCGCCACACCGCACGTGATCGTCGGGTCCGGCGTGCGGCACAGCAAGATAGCCCTGCCGGGGCCGGCGTTGGGTGCGCTGCCGGGCGCACAGGTGGTGGAGGGGCTGGCCAGGCCGGTCTGACCAGGCATCAACATCGATGTTGTTGCACGTGAAACATCGTGATCATCGATGCCGAGTGCCCGGTCGTGGTGACTCAGTGTGAGTGCGCTGCGGACTCGCGCTGCTCGACCTCGGCGAGCGCGGCGAGCAACGTCTGCACCTCCTGCGCGCCGGAGACCGCGTACTTCCCGGCCAGCACGAAGGTCGGCACGCTGGTGATGCCGAGGTCCCGGGCGGCGGCCAGTGCGGCGGCGACGTCGGCGACGCGCTCGTCGGAGTCGAGGAACCGGCGCGCGTCGGCCGCGTCGAGGCCGATCTCGCCGGCCAGGGCGGCCAGCGCCTCCCGCGAGCCGACGTCGACACCGTTGTTGAAGTGCGCCTGGTAGAGCGCCTCCACCATCTCGGCCGCCCGGCCCTGGTCGGTCGCCCAGGAGACGAGGCGGTGCGCGTCGAAGGTGTTGGCGATCACCGCGCGGTCGTAGTCGAGCCGCAGCCCGTCGGCCGCCGCGACCTGGGTCACGTGGTCGACCATCTGCCGGGCGCGCTCCGGGCCGCCGAACTTCCCGGCCAGCGCCTGCACCAGTGGCAGGGGCTGCGGCACCGGCGACGGGTCGAGCTGGAACGGCCGGTAACGGACCGTCACCTCGCCGTCGTAGCTGGCGAGGGCCTCATCCAGGCGGCGCTTGCCGATGTAGCACCACGGGCAGATGACGTCCGCGTAGATCTCGATCTCCATGCTGGGTGGCAACCCCGCGGTCAGCCGAGTTGTTCCCGGATCTGCCGCTTGAGGCGGCCCAGGATCGCGGTGCCGCCACGGACGCGTAGCGGGCTGATCGCCTGAGCCAGCCCCATCCGCTGATAGAGGTCGTCCGGCACGGCCAGCACCTGCTCGGCGCTCGCTCCCGCCAGCCCTTCGGCGAGGATCCCGGCGAACGCCCGGGTGGTGGGCGCTTCCGGAGGGCAGTCGAAGAGCGTCTCCACCGTGCCCTCCGCGGTCACCTTCGCCCGCAGGAAGAACGCCGTCTGACACTCGGGCACCTGCTCCATGCCCTCGCGCTCCGCGGCGCCCTCCGGCAGTGCCGGGATGACGTCCGCATACTCCAGGAGCATCTCCAGCACCAGGTCGCGCGGCGCGGCGGCGAACTCGTCGACGATCTCGGCCAGTCGGGCCGGCATGTCAGCCATGCGTCGAGGCTACCGCCGTCACGTCGGGGCCCCGCTCACACCGTGGGTGACTGCTCGCTGATCTCGCTGAGCGCGCTGGTGGGGTCGAGCTGCATGGCCAGGTCACCGAGCGAGACGATCCCCACCAGCTTGCGGTCACTGTCACAGACCAGCACCCGTCGGATGCCCCGGTCCCGCATGAGCGCCGCCGCCTCACCCGCCGTGCAGTGCTGCTCGATCATGACCACCTCGCGGGTGACGATCGAGCCGATGGTGGTGGCCGCGGGGGAGCTGTTCTCCGCCACGGCCCGCACCACGATGTCCCGGTCGGTGAGCATGCCGGCGAGGCTGGCGCCGTCGGTGACCACCACATCACCGATGTCGGCCTCCTTCATCACCCTGGCCGCCTCGTCCAGGGTGGTCTCCACCGGCAGGTACACGACCTGCTTGGTCATCACGTCACTGACCCGGTAACCGGTCATGAGAGCCTCCGAAGACGTATCCACCCGATCCGACAGCACTACCCCGTGACACCGTCGCTACACCAGGTTCGCACGCTCCCGCCGTACCTCGTCGACGACACGATCCACCAGACCGGCCAGCGGCAGCTCGGTGCGCTCGCCGCCGGCCCGCTCGCGCAGCTCGACGTACCCCTCGGCGAGCCGGCGGCCGACCACGACGGCCCGGGGGATGCCGATCAGCTCGGCGTCGGTGAACTTGACCCCGGCAGACACGTGCGTGCGGTCGTCGACGAGCACCCGCAGGCCAGCGTCAGCGAGACGCCCGCCGAGCTCCAGCGCCGCGTCGAGCTGCGGGCCCTTCCCCGCAACCACCAGGTGTACGTCACACGGCGCGATCGCTGCCGGCCAGACCAGTCCCCGGTCGTCGTGGTGCTGCTCGGCGACGGCCGCCACCGCCCGGGAGACCCCGATCCCGTAGCAGCCCATTGTCGGCCGGACCGGCTTGCCGGCCGGCCCGAGCACGTCGACAGCGAAGGCGTCGGTGAAGCGGCGACCGAGCTGGAAGATGTGCCCGATCTCGATGCCCCGCCGGATGGTCAGCTCGCCCGCCTCGCACTCCGGGCAGGGGTCGCCGGCGCGGACGTCGGCCCCCTCGATGGTGCCGTCGGGGGTGAAGTCCCGTCCGCACACCACGTCGGTCGCGTGCCGGCCCGGCTCGTTCGCCCCGGTCAACCAGGCAGAACCGGTCACCACCCGAGGGTCGACCAGGTAGCGGATGCCCAGCTTGTCGAGCAGTTGCGGTCCGAGGTAGCCGCGAACCAGCTCCGGATGCTCGGCCCACTCCTCGAAGACGGTCACCTGTGCCGGGTGCAGTGCGGCGCCGACCCGCTTCAGGTCGACCTCCCGGTCGCCGGGCAGCCCGACGACCAGCAGCTCGGCCCGGTCGGCACCCGGCTGGCGAACGGACAACACGACGTTCTTCAGGATGTCGGCGGCGGTCCAGCCGTCCCGACCACCCAACCGGCGCGCGTTGGCCAACTCCACCAGGCTCGCGATGGTCGGAGTCTCCGGAGTGTCGTGCACCTCGACGGCCGGCTGCGCGCCCGGGTCGCCGGCGCTCGGCACCCGGGTGGCCACCGCCTCGGTGTTCGCGGCGAAGTCGCAGGAGGTGCAGCCGACGAATGTGTCCTCGCCGACCGGCGTCGCCGCCAGGAACTCCTCCGACGCGGAGCCGCCCATCGCGCCGCCCATCGCCCGCACCACCGTGTAGTCCAACCCCAACCGATCGAAGATCCGCTGGTACGCGGCGCGATGCCGCCCGTACGCCTCCCGCAGCCCCGCCTCGTCCAGGTCGAAGGAGTACGCGTCCTTCATCAGGAACTCCCGGCCACGAAGCAGCCCGGCCCGCGGTCGCGCCTCGTCGCGGAACTTCGTCTGCACCTGGAACAGCGTCACCGGAAAGTCCCGATACGAGCTGAACAGGTCCTTGACCAGCAGCGCCGCCATCTCCTCGTGGGTGGGCGCCAACAGGTGCTCGGCCCCGCGCCGGTCGGCGAGGGTGAAGATGTCGTCGCCGTACTCCGTCCACCGGCCGCTGGTGCGGTAAGGCTCGGCGGGCAGCAGCGCCGGAAAGTGCACCTCCTGGTCGCCGATCGCGATCAGCTCGGCGCGTACGACGTCGGTGATCCGATCCAGCACCAGCTTGCCCAGCGGCAGCCAGGTGTAGCCGCCCGGCGCGGCACGGCGGATGTAGCCGGCGCGCAGCAGCAGCCGATGACTCGGCACCTCCGCGTCAGCCGGATCCTCGCGCAGGGTCCGCAGCAGCAAAGTCGACATGCGTAGCAGCATCCGCGCAGCCTACGGCCGGTGCGGCAGGATGAGCGATCCAATTCGATCCGAGCCGGACCCGACGCCGGCAACCATCGACGCCGTCGCTGGCGTCTGCAAGGACACCAAGCCCTCGCACCTCGACCTGAAGGATCGGCCCGTGTGGACCCTCTGCTGAGTGAGTTCGACTCGTTCGTCCGTGCCCGCACCCCGGCGTTACTGCGCTCGGCCTACCTGCTCACCGGCGACCAGCACCTGGCCGAGGACCTCGTCCAGTCGGCCCTGGCCCGGACCCACCGTTCCTGGAACCGCCTGCACCACAGCGGCAACGCCGAGGCGTACACCCGCAAGACCATGTACCACCTACAGGTGTCCTGGTGGCGACGACGCCGGGTACCCGAGTCGATGCCGGGCGATCTGCCCGAGCCACGCGGAGGCGACTCGGCCCCGGACCACGCCCACCAGACCAGTCTGCGGCTCACCCTGCGGGCGGCGCTGGCGAAGCTCTCCCCGAAGCAACGTGCCGTGCTGGTGCTGCGGTTCTTCGAGGACCGCACCGAGGCTGAGGCGGCGGAGCTGCTCGGCGTGACGATCGGCACCGTCAAGAGCCAGACGGCCAAGTCACTGGCCAGGCTGCGCGCCGTCGCGCCCGAACTCGCCGAGCTGTACGTCCTGGAAGGGAGTACCCGATGAACGACCAGCGCCTCCGGCTCGACCTGACCGCCCTGGCCGACGAGGTCACCTCGGTCGACCTGCGGGACCGGACCCTGCGTACGTCCCGTCGGCTCGGTATCCAACGGGCGGTTGCCACGTCGGCCGCCGCGCTGGTGCTGATCGCTGCGGCGGCCGGCACCGCCTTCGCCATCCGGCCCGACCAGTCCCCGCCCCCGCTGCCGGCTGACACCCCGTCGGTCACCGCGTCGCCGTCACCGACTCCGACGCCCACCCCGACGCCGTCGGGCAGCGCCGGCGACACGCCCGGGGCCCCGCCCAGCGGCGGGTCCAGCACGAACACCCCGACCGTGCAGTTCGGCAAGCTCTTCTACGGCCCCGCTATCAATCTCATCGGTGAGAACGGGAATCTGCGGTCGTGGCGTCCGGGTGAGAACCCGGTGCGACTCATGTCGCTGCCGCACAGCGCAGCGACGCTCAACGCGAACGTGTCGCCGGATGGCCGCCGGGTGGCCTGGGTGGGTGAGGGTGCCGACGACAGCGACGACCTCTACATCGCCAACGTCGATGGGTCGAACAAGCAGAAGATGCGCTCGGAGGTGGATCCATACTGTGTCACTCCGGCCTGGTCTCCCGACGGGCGGCAGTTGCTGTTCCGCGAGAATCTGCCGGGCGGCGGATCTGGCCGGTTCGGGTTGTTGGATACGCGCTCCGAGAAGAAAACGGTGCGCTGGTGGCGCACCGAACCTTCGGCCTGCCATGCGGTCTGGTCGGCCGACGGTAAGACCATCGCCATGACAGAGGACGGCCTGGTCACCCTCTTTGGTGCGGACGGCACGAAGAAGCGGGCCGTACCGGGCTTCGCCGTGGGCAAGATGACCAGCAACGACATCGCCAGCCTGTCCTCGGACGGCTCTCGCATCGCTCTGCTGCAGAAGAAGCCCGGCGAGGAGGCCGGTGACATCGCCCGTGAACTGTCAGCCAACGCGGTACTGGACACCCGCACTGGCAAGCAGGTCACTCTGCCGCTGGGAGGGCGCACCCTGAATCAGGTCTATTTCCAGTCGGACGGCTCCATGGTCGTGCGGGTCAAGACCAGCAGCGGGTACGCGGTGCTGCTGGTGGACGAGGACGGCGAGAAGATCTCCGAGACCGCCGAGCCGGCGAGCCTGAAGAACGAGCAGATCCTGGCCGTCGTCGACTGACCGATCAGCGCGGGAAAGGGCGGGTCACCCTCGGGTGGCCCGCCCTTTCTGCGTCTGCAAACACTGATGGGCCGGGTGTTGATCACGGTCGGTGAGCTGCGGAAAAGGTTGCCGGTGCGAGCGGATCCGACTGTCCGGTAGTAGCGCGCCGCGACGGCAACTCGCCGCGGGCAGCGGCTCGTCTTGGGTGGTGTCAGACACCGTAACCCTCCACAAAGGATTCAATCGATGAACCTCGGCCCGTTCACCCACACCACCCGTCCCGCCTCGGCCCGCCGCTCCGGCGCGCTCGCCGGTACGGCCGCACTGCTGCTGCTGACGTTCGGCGCTGCGGCCTGCGGCACCGCCGACCCGAAGGCCACGCCCGCTCCGACCGAAAGCGTCACCGGCACGGCTGCCGCCACCCCCGTTCCCGCGACCGGTGACACCCCGGCCGCCGGCACGGGCGGCTCCGTGCCGGATGCGGCCCCCGCCGTCGCGCCGGCCCGGCCGGCGGTCGGCTCGACGCAGTGGCCGCAGCTCACCTGGTACACCGCCGAGGAGAACGGCCAGAAGCAGAACGACCCGGCCCGGATCTGGCGGCGTACCTCTGCCGGGACGTGGCAGGTGGTGCGTTCGGGCCGTCCCGGGAACGGCAAAGCCCTCAACGGCCCGCTCGCCGTCTCTCCGGACGGCCGGCGGGTGGCCTGGGCGGAAGGGTCCGCCCGCCAGCTGGTGATCAGCGCGTTCGACGGCACGAAGCGGCACGTCATCCCGACCCAGGGTCAGCAGACCTGTGCGCCGAGCTGGCTCGACTCCGGGCGGGTGCTGTACGGCCTGGGGCGGGAGAAGGAGCTGACGCTCATCGCGGTCAACGCCGACGGGACCGGGCAGAAGGTGCTCGCCACCCACTACCCGAAGTGCCCGACGGTGTCCGGCGGATGGATCGCCCAGGTCGGCGCGCAGACCGTGGCGATCGGGGACGAGCGAGGCGTCCGACGTGCGATCAGCCCGCGCCTCCCCGCCGGCCTCGTCATCGGTGGAGTGGCCGCGGTTTCCGGCAACGGCCGGACGCTGGTGATCAGCGCCCACACGACCAGTCCCGGGGGATGTGGGTGCAGCGAGCGGTTCCGCAACTACCGGCTCGACGCCGTCAGCGGGGCCGTCACCGAGCTGGCGCCGTTGGACCCGGCCTGGAAGCAGCCGACCGGGCACGGTGAAGCCATCGACGGGCTCGTGATGGCCGACGGCGGTCTGGTGGTGCAGATCAACGCGGCGACGCCGGCTGACGGCGCGCCGGCGTACCGGCTGGTCCGTTACGCCGCCAGCGGCCGGGTGCTGGCCACCGCGTCGGTGCCCGCCGGCCAGCCGTGGGGCGGTCTGCTGGGCTGAACTCCCGGTGCGGCGTCACCGGGTGATGAGGGACCGGCCACTCACGGGGGTGGCCGGTTCCGCCCGTCGTCCTCCGCGCCATGACCTCCGACACGTCGTGGATTCGGGGCGGTGCCGGGCATTGCTGCGGTGACAGACTGGTCGCCGCAGGCAACAGGTGGCGTGAGGGAGGCGCGGGTGCGCTGGGGCAGTTTTGTCGCGGTCGGGGACAGCTTCACCGAGGGTATGGACGACGCGTACCCGGACGGCACTTTCCGAGGCTGGGCGGACCTGGTGGCGACCCGGCTCGCCGCCGACGCGGGGCCCGACTTCCGGTACGCGAACCTGGCCATTCGGGGCCGGCTCTTCCCCAGCGTGGTCGCCGAGCAGGTGCCCTCCGCCGTGGCGATGAAGCCGGACCTGATCAGTTTCGCGGCCGGTGGCAACGACGTGCTGCGGCGTACCTTCGACCCGGACACGCTGGTCGCCCGCTTCGACGAGGTGGTCCGGCAACTCCGCTCGGGTGGAGCGGACGTGCTCCTCTTCCGGTTCGCGGACGTGATGGCCCGACTGCCCGGCCAACGCCTCGTCGCCCCCCGGGTGCAGCTGCTCAACCAGGCGGTCGGTGAGACCGCCGAGCGGCACGGCGCGATCATGGTCGACCTGTACGCCGACGACACGTTCCTCAACCCCATGCTCTGGAGCACCGACCGGCTGCACCTCTCCCCGGCCGGGCATCGCCGGGTCGCCGGGCAGGTGTTGAACGCCCTCGGGGTTGGTTGCGACGAGGAGTGGATGATGGTTCCGCCGCACCCGGCACCGTCGCCATGGCTGGCCGCCCGCGCTTCCGACCTGCGGTGGGCCGGTCAGTACCTCGCCCCCTGGGTGAAGCGGCGGTTGACCGGTCGGTCCTCCGGCGACACCGTGACGGCGAAGCGCCCGCAACTCGGTCCGCTCGTCGACTGATCATGCTCACCCTGCACACGGCGGCCCTGCTGCGCCGTGACCCGGACGGCGAGCCGTTGCCCGACCACGCCGTGCTGGCCAGTGGCGACCGGATCGAGGCCGTCGGCCCACTGGCCGAGCTGAGTTCGGCGTACGCCAACGCCCGGGTTCGCCGCTGGCCCGGCTCGCTGGGGCCGGGTCTGCTGCACGACGGCCCGCTGCCGCCCGCCCCGACCCCGCGTGAGCGGGTGCACGCGCTGCTGCGTACCGGGGTGACGGCGGTGCTGGCGGAACACCTGGCCGACCCTGCCCTGCGGGCCGCAGCCGAGCGCGGCGACCTGCTGGTGCTGGCCACCGCCGTGGCCCCGACGCTGCGTCCGGGCGGGCGGGCCGACCTCGCGGTGCACGGCCCCGACGGTGCCTGCCTGGTGACCGTCGTCGCTGGCCGGATAGCCCACCGTCGCGCCTGAACGGCGTACCTTGGGGATCATGTCTGTGCCGAACGATCCCGATCCCCGCCTCCAGTCGTACGCGGACCCGCAGCGGCTGGTCACCACCGAGTGGCTGGCCGAGCATCTGGGCGATGAGGGCCTCGTCGTCGTCGAGTCCGACGAGGACGTGCTGCTCTACGAATCCGGTCACATTCCCGGTGCGGTCAAGGTCGACTGGCACCTGGAGCTGAACGATCAGGTGACCCGGGACTACCTGGACGCCGCGAGCTTCGCCGAGATGTGTGCCGCGAAGGGCATCGGCCGGGGCGACACCGTCGTCTTCTACGGCGACAACTTCAACTGGTGGGCCGCGTACGCCCTCTGGGTCTTCTCGCTCTTCGGCCACGCCGATGTGCGACTGCTCGACGGCGGCCGGCAGAAGTGGATCGCCGAGGGACGCGAGGTGACCCGCGACAAGACGGCTCGCCCGCGCGCCGACTACCCGGTGCCGCTGCGTGACGACGCCCCGCTGCGGGCCTTCCGCGAGCAGGTCATGGCGCACGTCGCGTCCGGCCGGCCGCTGGTCGACGTCCGGTCGCCGGGTGAGTACACGGGCGAGATGCTGCACATGCCGGACTACCCACAGGAGGGTGCGCTGCGCGGTGGGCACATCCCGGGCGCGGTCAGCAAGCCGTGGAAGTCCGCCGCCAACGAGGACGGCACGTTCAAGTCCGCCGACGAGCTGAAGGTGATCTACGCCGACCAGCTCGGGTTGAGCCCGGACGACGACGTGATCGCGTACTGCCGGATCGGCGAGCGGTCCAGCCACACCTGGTTCGTGCTGCGGCACCTGTTGGGCTACCCGCAGGTGCGCAACTACGACGGCTCGTGGACCGAGTGGGGCAACCTGGTCCGGGCACCAGTGGTCAAGGGCGACCAGCCCGGCGGCCTGGCTGCCTGACCGGTTCGTCGTGTGATCGGCTCGGGTTCCCCGATGTCGTGCTGTCCCCTTCGCTGGGACACCGCGATGTCCATGAACCCGAGTCGATCACGTTGAGGCGACGTGACCCTGGTCAGCCCGCGAGTGCGATCACGCCGCGCAGGTCGCGGACGATTCCGGTGATCTCGCCGGTCTCCGGATGCCAGCGCGCCAGGGCGGCCGGTTCCAGCCGGAGCAGCACCGCGCCCCTGTTGTCCCAGCCCAGCACCTCGCAGCAGCCCTTGCCGCGCTCCCGGCCCAGATCGAGCAGGTGGAGCACGGCACCGGTCCGCGCGTCCAGCACGGCGGCACCCTCGGCACCGTCGATCTCGCCGCTGGTGATCCAGGCTGCCCGGGCCAGCCGCTCGCCGTGCAGCCAGCCCCGGCCGTAGAACTCGTTGACCTGGTAGGGCGAGGGCAGCGCCGAGGCGTTGATCGGCTGTTCCGAGCGGAGCTTGCCCTCCCGGGCGGTTCGGCTGCGCAGCGCCAGGCTGGTCCGCTCGCCGTACGTCTCAATGAGCGGGGCCTCGCGGCCGGCGGCCGGGTCGGGTGCGATCAACTCCCAGGTCGACACGTCGATCGTGCTGGCCGTCCCGGTGGCCCGGTCCACCGCGTACGTCCGGTCGTCGCCTCCGACCAGCACCCGGTCGTGTGCCCACACCACCAACTCCAGGTAGCCGTCGAGCGGTATCCGGCGGACGGCCGCCGTGGTGAGGTCGATCATGATCAGCTCTTTGGTCTGCGCGAACGCGGCCGATCGGCCGTCCGGCGACAGCACTCCCGGCTTGAGGGCCGTTGCCTCGTTGCCGCTCGCGTCCCGGGTGGGTGCCAGCGGCACCACGTCGAGGCTGCGCACCACGCCGTCGTTGCCGAGCACCCGGACCGGGCCGTCCTCGCGACCCTCCTCGTCCAACGGCTGGAACAGTGCCAGGGCCCGCTGGACCGGTCGCTCGGAGAGCGACACTGTCGCCGGGGCGCCGAGCTTGGCCAACGGATCGGGCGGGTAGGTCAGCTCCGCGGGCGGCCGCTGCACCGGAGCGCCATGGGTGGGATCGGCGGTCGGTGTCACCGTCGGGCCGACCGGTGGGACCGGCGTCGAATCGGCGGGCGGTCGCAGCGCCGCCACCGTGCCACCGCCGACAAGGAGTACGGCCACGGCGACCACCGCGACGGCCCGCCGGGTACGCCGGGTGCGTCGAGCCCGCTCCCATCCGGCGGTGGCCGGCTGGCTGGGGAGCACGTCCTCGACGCTGACGGTCAGCAGTTGGCGCAGTTCCTGTTCGTTCACGGGTTCACCTCCAGACCGCTGGCCAGATCGGCCGAGCCCTGGCTCGGTCGGGCGTCGCGGGCGAGGTCCGGGGCGACCTCGCGAAGTCGGCGCAGCGCCGCGTGGCACTGGCTCTTCACGGTGCCGACTGTCACCCCGAGCGCCTCGGCGGTGGCGACCTCGGTCAGGTCCTCGTAGTAGCGCAGCACCAGCACGGCCCGCTGTCGTGGTGGCAGCAGGCCCAGCGCGTCGTGCATCGTCAGCCGCAACGCGCCGTCACGGTCGTGGGCCACCCGGTCCGGCGGTGCGGCGCTGAGCCATTCCCGCCGTCGGCGACGCCACCACGACACCGAGTCGCGGTAGAGGATGGCCCGCACGTACGCGGAGGGGTCGCCGTTGCGGACCGAGGACCAGCGCAGCGCCAGCTTCAGCAGCGCGTCCTGGAGGAGGTCCTCAGCCTGATGCTGGTTGCCACAGATCAGGTGGGCCGCACGGAGCAGCCGGTGCTGGTGGTTCTCCACGAAGGCGAGGTAGCCCTCGCGTCCGTCGTCCCTCGGCGGCGCCATGCGCCCCCCTCCCGGCCGTCGCGCTGTAGGCGTCAACTGGCAGACGCACGGGAGGTGGGAAAAGGTTGGGTCAGCCCGGTGGCGTTCCGGTCAGATAGCGCTGGAGAGTCGGCGCGATCCAGGAGACCAGGTCGTCCGGCGGGGTGTCCACCATGGGCGGCAGGCGGACGATGTACCGGGTGAAGGCGAGGCCGAGGATCTGGCTGGCCACCAGGCCGGCCCGTCGGGCGGTCAGCGCCGGGTCGCCGCCGAACGTGGCCACGGCGGCGGTGAGCTGATCGGCGAAGATGCCACGCATGCGTTCGGCCGCGCCGGGGTTGGTGCTGGCGGCCCGCAGCAGCGCCACCAGGGTCTCGTCGCCCTCCCAGCGGGCGAGGAAGTGCCGGACCAGCACCTCACCGAGTCGAGCGGGCGGCACCGAGGTCAGGTCGGGCAGGCGTAGGTCGAATTCGGCCGCCGCCGCGAACAGCCCCTCCTTGCTGCCGTAGTAGCGCATCACCATCGAGGGGTCGATCTGGGCGTCGGCGGCGATGGCCCGGATCGTGGCGCGCTCGTAGCCGTCCGCCGCGAACCGTTCCCGGGCCGCTCGCAGGATCGCCGCCCGGGTGGTGTCGGAGCGTCGGGGTTGGGTCGACGGGGCGGACGGGGTCATGCCAACGACCGTAGGCCAACAAGTGTTGACACGCAATCGGGTGGGCCCTAGCGTTGCCAACAAGTGTTTGCCAACGGGTGTTGGCAACGGTCTTCTGGAGGTAGCCATGCTGCCCACGAGCACCGACGTCCTGGTGGTGGGCGCCGGCCCCACCGGTCTCGCCACCGCGTTGACGCTGGCAAGGCGCGGCGTCGAGGTGACAGTGCTGGACCGGTTGGCCGCGCCGCCGACGACCTCCCGCGCCGCCGTCGTGCACGCGTACACCCTGGAGGTGCTGGACCGGATCGACGCCGCGACGCCGCTGATCGCCCAGGCGGTGCGGACGCCGCGCTTCACGGTGCGCGACCGGGACCGGGTGCTGCTGTCGGTGCCGTTCCACGAGCTGCCGTCCCGCTTCCCCTACGCGCTGCTGGTCTCCCAGGCGGTCACCGAGGCCGTGCTCACCGAGAAGTTGGCTGAACGTGGTGTCCAGGTACGACGGCCGTGCCAGCTCACCGGGCTGAGCCGGGTCGGTGACGGCATGCTCGCGCAGGTCGACGGTGCGGCGCTGCGGGCCCGGTTCGTGGTCGGCGCGGACGGCCTGCACAGCACGGTCCGACAGTTGGCCGGCATCGGATTCACCGGCAGCAGCGACGAGGAGTCCTTCGTGCTGGCCGACGTGCGGGTGAGCAGCGTGCTGCCCCGCGACGAGGCGGCGCTCTTCCTCGCCCGCCCCGGGCCGCTGGTCTGGGCGCCGCTGCCCGGCGGGGTGGTCCGGTTGGTCGCCGCCGTGGCGGACGCCCCGGCCGAACCGGACGCGGCCTACCTCCAGGCGCTGCTCGACGAGCGCGGCCCGGCGCGGCGACCCGACCGGGTGACCGAGGTGCTCTGGGGCTCCCGGTTCCGGGTGCACCATCGGATCGCCGACACCTTCCGGGTCGGACCGGTCCTGCTGGCCGGCGACGCCGGGCACGTGCACAGCCCGGCCGGCGGGCAGGGCATGAACCTCGGGATCTGCGACGCGGTGGCACTCGGCACCGCGGTGGCGGACGTGCTCGACGGTGGCCCGGAGACGCTGCTCGACGACTACACCGCCCGGCAGCGGCCGATGGCCGAGGACGTGCTGAGCTTCGCCGCCGGGCTGACCAGGATGGCCGCTGTCTCCCCGGCTCGTCGGCCCGCCCGGGACGTGCTGCTCCGGCTGCTCGGTGCCGTTCCACCGGCTCGCCGACGCATCGCGCTGCGGCTGTCCGGGCTGTCGCACCGGGAGCGGACGCCGAGCTAACCCGCGCCGCTCGACACGGCGGACACGGTCGGTCGCAGTGTCCGCCACGCTGCGACGGTGACCAGCGCGAACGTCGCCGCCGCAGCGCCCGCCACCGGTGCCGTGCCGTACGACGCGGCGGCCAGCCCGGCGAGCGCCGCCCCGAGCGGTGCGGTGAGCAGACCGACCATCCGCTGGGCCGCGCCGACCCGGCCCAGCAGTTCGCCCGGCACGTGCCGCTGCCCGTACGACGCCCACAGGCTGTTCCACACCACTGTGCCGGCGGCGAAGACGGCCAACGCGATCCCGCCCCACACCGGATGCCGAGCCGCCGCGAAGCCGGTCAGCGCCACGGTCTCCACGGCCAGCACCGCATGCAGCGCCGGTACCGTGCCGAGTCGGGCGGCGAGGCGTCCCGCCCCGAGCGCCCCCACCACGCCCCCGATGATGGCGGCGGCGGCGAACAGCCCGTAAGCGGCCGGTGGCACCCGAAGCACGTCCAGCGCGTAGAGCACCAGCACCGCCATGATTCCGCTGATCGCCAGGTTGCTCGCGGCGGTGAGCACCGTGACCCGCCACAGGGTCCGGTGCGCCACCAACCACCGCAGCCCCTCGACGATCTCGCCCCACACCGAGTCGCGCCGCCGCGCCGTTCTCGGGGTGCTGGCGGAAGGCGCACCGAGAGCCAGCACGAGCAGGGCGGCCGCCGCGAAGGTGACGGCGTCGAGGGCGAACGGAAGGGCCGGGGCCACGGCGAACAGGACACCGGCGGCGGGTGCCCCGAGGAAGCCACCGGCCACCGCCGACCCCGCCTGGAGCCGACCGTTCGCCCGGGGCAGCGCGTCCGGTGGCACCAACGCGGGGAGCAGGGCGAACGACGCGGAGTCGAAGAGGGTGCCCAACGTGGCGAGCAGAAACGCCGCCACCAGCAGCACCGGCACGCTGACCCGGTCGAGCGCGATCACCACGGCCAGCGCCGCCACCACTGCCGCGCGTACCCCGTCGACCACTGCCATCGTCCGGCGGCGGTCCCAGCGGTCCGCGTACACGCCGCCGAGCAGGCCGAAGAGCAGGGGCGGCAACTGCCCGGCCACGGTGACCGCCGCGATGATCCGCGGATCACGGGTCACGGTCGCGGCCAACAGCGCCAACGCCGGGGTACGCAGCGCGTCCCCGAACCGGGACGAGACGGCCGCGGACCACAGGAGCTGGAAGTCCCGGCCCAGAGCGGAGGAAGTCATGCCGGCGACCGTGCCGGTTCAACCGGGTCGAGGGTCAAGCCAGTTCGGAGCGCGACGAGGGTATTTCCTCCCGGCACGAGATCCTCGGCCGGTTCGGTTGACCTCGCCGGCCGCCCCTGGCCAGGTCAGGAGCGGCCCGGCCCGAGGCGGACGGACGGAACTGACCGGCAACCATCGCAGGCTCCGCGCGGTCTAGGCTTGTCCGGTGACGGTGGAGCAGCAGGCACGGGGTGCGGCGGGTGCGGGCCGGCGCAGGTCCCGCAAGGACGAGATCCTGGAGATCGCGGTAGGTCTGTTCGCGGCGCGTGGCTATCACGGCGTCTCGATGGACGACATCGGCGCGGCCGCCGGGGTCACCGGTCCGGCGCTCTACCACCACTTCGCCGGCAAGGAAGCCATGCTGGCCGCCGCGCTGATCCCCGTCAGTGAGGGGTTGCTGGCCGGTGGGCGGGAACGCGCCGTCGGGCGCTCGGACGACCCGCGCGGCGTGCTGGAGTCGCTGATCGACTTCCACGTCGAGTTCGCGCTGGCCAACCCGGCGGTGATCGCGTTGCACCTGCACGAGCTGGACCGCCTGCCCGAGGAGCCGCGGCGTCGGATCCGTCGCCTGCAACGGCTCTATGTCGAGGAGTGGGTGACAGTGCTCACCGCGCTGCACCCGGGGATGCCCGACGGTGAGGCCCGGGTGCTCGCGCACGCCGCGTTCGGCCTGATGAACTCGACGCCGTTCCTCGGTGGTGAGGTGGACCGGCGACGCCGCGCGGAGCTGCTGCGCGGGGCGACACTGGCCGCGCTGCTCGCCTGAGCCGACTCGTCAGAACCGTACCGGTCATGATTCCCTGACATCGTCCCACCATCCGGACGCCGGGAGGAAACATGATCGAGTCACTGCTGGTCGCCAATCGGGGCGAGATCGCCCGCCGGATCATCCGGACCGCCAAGCGGCTCGGCATCCGCGTGATCGCGGTGCACTCGGAGGCCGACGCCGACCTGCCGTTCGTCGCGGAGGCGGACGAGGCGGTCCTCATCGGCCCACCGAACCCGGCGCTGAGCTACCGCAACACCGAGGCGATCCTCGCCGCCGCCAGGTCGACCGGCGCGCAGGCGATCCACCCCGGTTACGGCTTCCTGTCGGAGAACGCCGAGTTCGCCCGTACCGTCGAGGCGAGCGGCCTGATCTGGGTCGGACCCGACGCGGACGCGATCACCGCGATGGGCGACAAGATCAACGCCCGGAACCTGATGGCGGCGGCCGGTGTTCCGGTCGCACCGGGCACCACCGACCCGGCCGCCGACCCGGACGCCGCAGTGACGGCCGCGGCCGAGATGGGCTACCCGGTGATGGTCAAGGCCGCCGCCGGCGGTGGCGGCATGGGCATGGGCGTGGCGGTCGACGAGGCCGCGCTCCGCACCGAGTACGACAAGGTGCGCGCGTTCGCCGAGCGGATGTTCGGCGACGGCTCGGTGTTGATCGAGCGGTACTTTCCCCGGGTACGGCACGTCGAGGTGCAGATCCTCGGCCTGGCCGACGGCCGGGTGGTGGCGCTCGGCGAGCGGGAGTGCTCGGTGCAGCGGCGCAACCAGAAGCTGGTCGAGGAGTCTCCTTCGCCGGCTGTCTCGCCGGAGCTGCGGTCCCGGCTGCTGGCGGCGGCGGTGCGGGCCGGCGAGGCGGTCGGCTACCGCAACGCGGGCACCGTGGAGTGCCTGTTGGTCCCGCGTGAGCTGGACTCCGACGCTCCCGGCTCCGAGGACTTCTTCTTTCTGGAGATGAACACGCGGTTGCAGGTGGAGCACCCGGTGACCGAGTACGTGTACGGCATCGACCTGGTCGAGGAGCAGTTGCGGGTGGCCTCCGGGTTGGCGCCGACGTTCGACCCGGACGCGTTGACCCCGAGTGGGCATGCCGTCGAGATGCGGATCAACGCGGAGGACCCGAAGCGCTTCCTGCCCGGCCCGGGTGTGATCAGGACGTGGGTGGAGCCGACGGGTGAGGGTGTCCGGGTGGACTCCGGCTACACCGAGGGCAACACGGTCACCCCGTTCTACGACAGCCTGCTGGCCAAGCTGATCATCAGCGGCGCGACCCGCGACGAGGTGCTCGATCGCGCGAAGGCGGCCGTCGCGGCGTTCCAGATCGAGGGCCCGAAGAACAACGTCCCCTTCTTCGCCGAACTGCTGGACAACGAGGAGTTCCGCTCCGGCGCCTACGACACGGGCATCGTCTCCCGCATGCGCTGAGCGGGCAGGCCGCTGGTGCGGTCCGTCCGTGTCGCCGGTCGGCCGTGCCGCCTGGCGGCCGGGCAAGACTGGTTTGTAGGCCCTTTGCTCTGCTTACCTATATGCGCCAGCCGCTGCCCGATGACGGACAGTAGCCGGCGCACATAGGGCAGCAGAGCAAAGCGGCCGACATGCTGTCCCGATCCGACGTCACAGCGAGGTGACCGATGAGCCAGTTGCCAGATTCCGTCTCGATCCGCGAGGTCGGGCCGCGCGACGGGTTGCAGAACGAGGACCCGATCCCGACCGACGCCAAGGTGCGGCTGCTCGACGCCCTCTCCGGCACCGGCGTACGCCGGATCGAGGCGGTGTCGTTCGTGCACCCGAAGGCGATCCCGCAGATGGCCGACGCCGACGAGGTGTGGCAGCGGGCGGTCAAGGCCGACGGGGTGCGGTACTCCGCGCTGGTGCCGAACACCCGGGGTGCCCAGCGGGCCCTCGCCGCCGGATTCACCGAGATCGAGGTGGTGGTCTCGGCCAGTGACACGCACAACCGGCGCAACGTCAACCGGTCCACGGACGAGTCGCTGGACGACATCGCCGAGCTGATCGACCTGCTGCACGGCGCGTCGGCGCGGGTCGAGGTGATCGTGGCGACCAGCTTCGGCTGCCCGTACGAGGGGGACATCGACCCGCGGCGGGTGGCCGCAATCGTGGACCGGGTCGTCCGCGACGGCGCGGACCGGGTCGCGTTCGGCGACACCACCGGCATGGGCACCCCACGTCGGGTGCGCGAGCTGCTGACCGCGGTACGCGACCGCAACGCGCACGTGCCGGTCCTGCTGCACTTCCACAACACCCGGGGTACGGCGCTGGCCAACCTGCTGACCGCGCTGGAGCTGGGGGTTACCGAGTTCGACGCCAGCGTCGGTGGCCTCGGTGGCTGCCCGTACGCGCCGGGGGCGAGCGGCAACCTGGCCACCGAGGAGGCCGTGCACATGCTGCACGACATGGGCATCGACACCGGCATCGACCTGCCGGCGCTCATCGAGGTGGCGGAGTTGGCCGAGGAGTTGCTCGGCAAGAGGCTGCCGTCGGGCGTGCTGCGGGCCGGTCCGCGTACCCGGCTGACGCCGCTGCCGGGCTGAGGACGCGAAGGGGCCGGCGCGCGCCGGCCCCTTCGGTTCTCGCGGGTTCGGTCAGCCCACCGTGGTGAGCGCGCTCGGCCAGCTGTCGCGGAAGATGTCCGCGCTGCGGTCGGTGGCGCTGAACGTGCCGGCGAAGAGGTTGCTGACCCGGTTCGCCTCGGCGCTGCTCGGGTACGGGTTGGTGCAGCCGGTGCCGGCGCTGCCGCCGGACATCAGCAGCGAGCAGTTCCCGTTGTAGTTGTCCGGCAGACCGAGGATGTGCCCGATCTCGTGCGTCATGATCCGCAGCGGGCTGTACTGCGCCGCCTGCTGGGTGTCGATGTAGACCCGGCCGTTGCCGAGGCTGGTCCGGATGGCGTACGAGCCGCCGCCGGTGATCTGGTAGATGCGCAGGTTGGAGCCGCAGTTGGCGGAGAGCGTGAGGTTGACTGTGGCGTTGTTCCAGATCGAGGCGGCCTGGTTGGCCGTGCCGGCGTAGCCGCCCGCCTGGCTGGTGTTGTAGCAGATCGTCATGGCGGCGGACGCGGGCGACGGGTTGGCGACCGTGACGCCGAGGGTGGCGAGTGTCGTCGCGAGTACCGCGACGGCGAGCCGATTGAGTCGTGAGGTCATCGCTGACTCCAATCTGGGAGGGGTGTCAGGAGCCTAGCGACATGTATTCATGTTTTTCAATGTCTTGCTCTCGGCTCACCTGTCTGGTTCGCTCGTAGGTCGCCGACAGTCCCGCCGATGCGCTAGCCTAACGATCGTTCAGGTCAGTATGGCGGAGGAGTCGGCGTGACGCTCGACGGTGAGGCACTGGAGCAGCTGCGCAAGCGGGCCCGGTCCGGCGGCGCGGACAAGTACCACGCGGCAAACGCGACCAAGGGCAAGCTCTTCGCCCGTGAACGGGTTGGGCTCCTGGTCGACGAGGGCTCGTTCGTCGAGGACGGCCTCTACGCCAACACGATGGCCGAAGGGTTGCCCGCCGACGGGGTGGTCACCGGCACCGCCACCATCGACGGCCGACAGGTCTGCCTGATGGCCAACGACTCCACGGTCAAGGCCGGCAGCTGGGGTGCCCGCACCGTCGAGAAGATCATCAGGATCATCGAGCGGGCGTACGGCGCCGGCGTGCCGATGGTCTACCTGGTCGACTCGGCCGGCGCCCGGATCACCGACCAGGTCGATCTCTTTCCCGGTCGGCGTGGCGCCGGCAAGATCTTCTGGAACCAGGTCCGTGCCTCCGGCTCGATCCCACAGGTCTGCGCGCTGTTCGGCCCGAGCGCCGCGGGTGGTGCGTACATCCCGGCGTTCTGCGACGTGGTGGCGCTGGTCGACGGCAACGCCAGCATGTACCTCGGCTCCGACCGGATGGTCGAGATGGTCACCGGCGAGAAGACCACCCTGGAGGCGATGGGCGGGGCGAAGGTGCACACCGCCGAATCCGGCGTGGGGCACTTCCTCTGCAAGACCGAGGCCGACGCGCTCGACGTCGTGAAGACCTACCTGTCGTACCTGCCGGCGAACTGGACCCAGCCGCCGCCGGCCGCGCCGGCCGTCGCCGCGCCCGCGAAGGCCGACCTGGCCGCGCTGGTGCCGGCCAGTGAGCGGCAGGCGTTCGACATGCGGCGGTACGCCAAGGGCCTGCTCGACGAGGGCTCGTTCTTCGAGATCCAGGCGCTGTGGGCCAAGGAGCTGACCATCGGCTTCGGCCGCCTCGACGGCCAGGTCGTCGGTGTGGTCGGCAACAACTCGATGTTCAAGGGCGGTGTGCTCTTTGTCGACTCGGCCGACAAGGCCACCCGGTTCGTGCAACTCTGCGACGCGTTCAACGTGCCGCTGCTGTTCCTCAGCGACGTACCCGGCTTCATGGTCGGCAGCGCGGTGGAGAAGCAGGGCATCATCCGGCACGGGGCCAAGATGATCACCGCGATCTCCGAGGCGACGGTTCCGAAGATCTGCGTGGTGGTCCGCAAGGCGTACGGCGCCGGTCTCTACGCGATGGCCGGGCCCGGGTTCGAGCCGGACGCCACGATCGCCCTGCCGACCGCGAAGATCGCCGTGATGGGCGCCGAGGCCGCCGTGAACGCCGTCTACGCCAACAAGATCGCCGCCATCGCGGACGAGGAGGACCGGGCCGCCTTCGTCGCCGCCAAGCGGGCCGAGTACGAGCAGGACATCGACGTCGTCCGGTTGGCCAGCGAGCTGGTGGTGGACGCCATCGTCGAGCCGCACGACCTGCGCACCGAGCTGGTCCGTCGATTCGCGGCGGCCCGGACCAAGGATCGGCACTTCTCCCGCCGTCGGCACGGCGTCACCCCGGTCTGACCATCGACCCGGGCCCGCACAGCGACCCGCCCCCGGCGTCACGAGCGCCGGGGCGGACCGTCCTTACAGGAGGATGAGATGGACTTCCGGCTCACCGACGAACAAGCGGCGCTGCGCGAGAGCGTGCGGGAATTCGCCCGCGAGGTGATCGCCCCGGTCATCGCCGAGCACTACGAGCAGCACACCTTCCCGTACGAGGTGATCCGGCAGATGGGCAAGATGGGCCTGTTCGGTCTGCCCTTCGCCGAGGAGCACGGCGGCATGGGCGGCGACTACTTCGCGCTCTGCCTGGCCCTGGAGGAGCTGGCCCGGGTCGACTCCAGCGTGGCCATCACCCTGGAGGCGGCGGTCTCGCTGGGCGCGATGCCGATCTACCGCTTCGGCACCGAGGAGCAGAAGGCGACCTGGCTGCCCCGGCTGCTCAGCGGCGAGGCGCTGGCCGGCTTCGGTCTCACCGAACCGGGCACCGGCTCGGACGCCGCCGGCACCCAGACCCGGGCGGTGCTGGACGGCGACGAGTGGGTGATCAACGGGTCGAAGGCGTTCATCACCAACTCGGGTACCGACATCACCGCCATGGTCACGGTCACCGCAGTGACCGGCACGAACCCGGACGGCTCCAAGGAGTTGTCAACGATCATCGTGCCCACCGGAACGCCCGGTTTCGCCGTCGCGCCCGGATACTCCAAGGTGGGCTGGACCGCCTCGGACACCCACGAGCTGACCTTCGACGACTGCCGGGTGCCGGCCGCCAACCTGCTCGGGGCCCGGGGTCGGGGTTTCGCGCAGTTCCTGCGAATCCTCGACGAGGGCCGGATCGCGATCGCCGCGCTCGCCGTCGGCCTCGCGCAAGGCTGTGTCGACGAGTCGATCAAGTACGCGAAGGAGCGGCACGCCTTCGGTCAGCCGATCGGCGCCAACCAGGCCATCCAGTTCAAGATCGCCGACATGGAGCTGAAGGCGCACACCGCTCGCCTGGCGTACTACGACGCTGCCGCCAGGATGCTGGCCGGCGAGCCGTTCAAGCGGCAGGCCGCCATCGCCAAACTGCATGCCAGCACGATCGCCGTGGACAACGCCCGGGAGGCCACCCAGATCCACGGCGGGTACGGCTTCATGAACGAGTACCCGGTGGCCCGGTTCTGGCGGGACTCCAAGATCCTGGAGATCGGCGAGGGCACCAGCGAGGTGCAACGAATGATCATCGCTCGGGATCTGGGCCTCTGAGCGGTCCAGCCGAACTGATCGCCCGGTCGTCCCGGACGGGCTGTCCGTACGGCTGTCGGGTTTCGGCGAGCGGGCGTCAGTAGCCCGACGTTCGACTGCCGACGGTCGTAGTCCATCCGTACTCTTCGAGCCCATGACTCCGGATCATGAGTGGTCGCGGAGCCCGGCTGGACGTGCCGCCCTGCCGGAGCTGCTCCGCGGGCATCGACGCGCCGCCGGCCTCACCCAGGCCGAGCTGGCGTCCCGGGCCGGGGTGGGTGTGCGGACGGTGCGTGACCTGGAGCGTGGCCGGTCGAACCGGCCACAACGCACCACTGTGGAACTGCTGGCCGGCGCGCTGGCGCTCACCGGCACCAGCCGGACGGCGTTCCTGGCCGCTGCCCGGGGCGCCGGCGCCGAACCGGCCTCGGACGCCACCTCGACGGCGATCGCGGTCGGCGGCGACGCCACGTCGGCCGCCACCCCCGCCGACAGGTCGGTCGCGCTCCCGCCGCCGGTGGCGTTGATCGGCCGGGAGCGCGACCTCACCGAGCTGGCCGACATGCTGACCGCGGAGCGAGGACCCCGGTTGGTGAGCCTCGTCGGGTTGGCCGGCGTCGGAAAGACAGCCCTGGCGACGTCGGTGGCGCACCTGGTCGCCGCCGCCCACCCGGCCGGTGTCGCCGGAGTACTGGTGGGCGAGGGCGCCGACGGTCCGGACGTGCTCGCCGCCTCGATGTCCGTGCTCGGCGTGGCGCGCCTGTCCGAACTGGTGGCGCTGCTCGCCGGGCGGCCGACGCTGCTGGTGATGGACGCGGTGGAGCGCGCCCCGGGCCCGGTCGCCGCGACCCTGCACCGGTTGCTCGGAGCGCTGCCCTCGCTGCGGGTGCTGGTCACCGGGCGGCACCCGGTCGGGTTGCCCGGCGAGCGGGTCTGGCCGGTCGCGCCCCTCGACGTGCCACCACCGGAGGCTGAGCACTCCGGACTCGAATCGTGGCCGGCTGTCGCGTTGTTCACCGCCCGGCTCGCCCAGGTCCGCCGGGAGCCGCCCACCGCCGCTGAGCTGCCGGCGCTCGCCGCGTTGGTGCGCCGGTTGGGCGGGCTGCCGTTGGCCATCGAGCTGATGGCCGCCCGGGGCCGTCTCCTCGACCTCACCGAACTTCTCGACAGGTACGGCGACCGGGTGCTCGACCTGGCCACGCCCGCGGAAGCGTCCACCCAGCCGGCCTGGGACGCACCGGAGGCGCTCGGCGCCCGGAGGAGCGGACCCGACACCAGTGCGGCGCTCTCGGTCGCCGTCACCCTGCGGGACGCGGTGGCGTTCAGCTACCGGCTGTTGGCGTCCGATGAACAGGCCGCACTGCGGCAACTGGCCGTCTTCGGCAACCGCTGGTCGGTCGAGTTGGCCGAGGAGATGCTCGCCGACGAGGCCGACCGGGACGGCACCGTGGCGATCGATCCGGTTCCACTGTTGGACCGCTTGGTGGAGTTGGGGCTGCTGAGCGTACGCGGAACCGGATCGTTCCGGTTCCGGCTGCTCGACGCTGTCCGGGACTACGCCGTCGAGCAGGCGGCCGGTGGCGGTGAGCTGACCTGTATCCGGCGTCGACACGCGGAGGTCATCGCGCGCCTGGTCGCCCGTACCGCCAGTGACCTGATCGGCCCACGGTTACCCGACGCGGTGCACCGGCTGGACGAGATGAGCAGCGACATCAGCTCGTCGTTGGCCCACGCGGCCACCGACGACCCGTTGACGGCGCTGCGGCTGGCGGCCTGTCTGACCCGCTGGTGGCGGTTCCGCGGCCGCGACGTCGTCGGGCGGCAGTGGTTGCGGCGGCTGCTGGCGGACCCGCGCACCGCCGACGCCGATCCTCTCCTGCGTGGCTGGGCCGCCCTCGGCGTCGCCCGGCTGGCGGCAGAGCACGGCGCTGGCGCCGAGGAGTTGTCGACCGCCCGTGCGGCGTTGGACACCTTTCGACGGGCCGGCGACGTCACCGGGGAGTTGGAGGCGCGGAACGTGCTCGGCACCCTGCTGATCTCCGTCCGGCGGCAGGATGAGGCTCGCGAGCAGGCCGAGGCGCTGCTGCGGTTGGCCGCCCGCAACGGGCGGACCCGGGACCTGGCGGTGGCCCAGAACAGTCTCGCCTGGCACGAGATCCGCGCTGGCGATCTGGCTGCGGCCCGCCGCCGACTCGCCGCGGTGGACCGACTCGCCGCCGAGAGTGGGGAGCAGCGACTGCGGGTGCTGGGTTGGGCCAATCGAGCCGAGGTCGCCCGACTGGAGGGCTGGTACGCGGACGCCATCGACCGTGGTCGACGAGCGATCGCGGCCCTGTCCGAGTTGGGTGATCCCGGGGGTCGCCGTCGGGTGCTCGGGACCGTCGGGTTGGCGCTCGCCCAGGACGGGCGGGCCGCGGACGCGACCGCGGTGCTCACCGAGTTGCGCGCCGGGGGCGGGGAGGCGCTGCCGGCGCGGCGGACCGTGCCGCGACCGCGCTCGGACGACGAAGCGCTGGCCTGGGGTGGTCCGGAGGCCGGGCTCTGTGCGCTGATCGAGGGGAACCTGGCGCTGCACCGGGGGGACCGGGAGTTGGCTGCCGAGTGGTTCGCGTCCGCCGCCGACCATGCGGGGCAGGATCGCCGTGACGTGGTGGAGGCGCTGGTTGGCCTGGCTGCGAGCACCGCGGACCCGTCGGTGCTCGATCGACTGGACCGGGCCTGTGTGGAGAGCGGCATCCGGCTGTTGCCGCAGGAGTCGGGACTGCTCTACGCGCTGATCGCCGCCCGGGGTGGACCGGCTCAGTAGCCCCGCGCTCGCTCGCCCGGAGCTGGTCGAGCCCCGCGCTCGCCCGGAGCGGAGGGCGGCGGGAGAGTGGCGCGGGCGAAGAGCCCCCTTTGGTGCTACCCCTCGCTGATCGCCCGCGCCGTCACCCCCCGGTGATCCCCGGTGCCGGAAGCCTGCCACCGCTGGGGTGGCGGAAAGTCGGCTTGGACCGAATCCTCCAACTTGACTGGATCAGTTCTGCCGGTCTTTCTGCCGCTGCCGCCGCCCGATGACGGGTGGTGGTGGTCAACGCCGTCGGGTGGCGTCGTCCGTTGCGGCGGCCTGCTCCGGGCTGACGTCGTCACTGCCGGCGGTGGCGCACGGATGGGCGGCGTCGCGGACGCGGCGCAACCCGTCCAGGAGTGCCACCAGCGCATCTGGGTCGAGTTGCCCGGTGAACCACTGCTCGATCATCTGTAGGTGCCCGGGCAGCGTCTCGTTGAGGCGTTGCATCCCGGCGGCGGTGACCACCGCGTACGAGCTGCGGCGGTCGTTCGGGCAGGCCCGGCGGGTCAGCAACCCGTCGCGCTCCATCCGGTCCACGACGCGGGTCACGCCGCTTGTCGACAGGGAGGTCTGTGCGGCAAGGTCGGTCATGCGTAGTTGGTTGCCCGGCGAGCGGGCCAGTCGCGTGATGACCTCGAACTCGACCGCGGAGAGGCCGTGCTCCTCGAGTTGGGCGTTGAACCGGGCGGACAGCCCGGCGTGTGCCTCGAAGAGCAGGCCGACGGCGGTGATCCGGGGATCGTCGAAGACGTTGGTCACCCGTTCATCATACCAGTGCTTGACACCGGGAATATTGTTGCGGTTATAGTTGCTCAGGCAGTCGTTGGGCTATTAAACAATCCCCCCTGGAGGACAGCAGCATGACCAGCAGCATCGAGACGGTTACCCGCGACTGGGACGGCCTCACCATCCCGGCGGCCGGCACCTACGCGCTCGACGTGGCGCACAAGCGGGTCGGCTTCGTTGCCCGGCACATGATGGTGAGCAAGGTTCGCGGTGAGTTCAACGACGCGACCGCCACCATCACCGTCGCCGAGGACCCGCTGCAGTCGTCGGTCGTCGCCACCATTCAGGCCGCCAGCGTCGACACCACCCAGGCCGACCGGGACGCGCACCTGCGCAGCCCCGAGTTCCTGGACGCCGAGAAGTTCCCGACGCTCGAGTTCCGCAGCACCGGGGTCAAGTCCCGTCGCGGCAGCGAGTTCGTGCTCACCGGTGAGCTGACCATCAAGGACGTCACCCGTCCGGTCGAGCTGGAGGTGGAGTTCGAGGGTGTCGGCCGCAGCCCGTTCGGCCAGGACATCTTCGGCTTCTCCGCGAGCACCGAGATCGACCGTGAGGAGTTCGGCCTGACCTGGAACGTCGCCCTGGAGACCGGGGGCGTGCTGGTCAGCCGCAAGATCAAGATCGAGATCGAGGGCGAGGCCGTTCGTCAGGCCTGATCGCCGGGGATCGCCGGAGGGCCAGGGGAATCCTCCCGGCGATCCGGTACGCAGGGCCCGCGCCGCACGTCGGCGCGGGCCCTGCGTCGTTCCCACTGGTGGTGGTAATTGTCACGGGTTGTTCGCACCGCTTTCGGGTCCAGCCCGTCGACGACGGGGTACAGATGGCGCCACGAGCGCGTCCGCCCGGTCGACGTCGGATCACCGCCGTCGGCCTCTGGCCCCGGTCAGGTGGGCGCTCTTACCGTGGATGCTTCACAAAGCGCTTCCGGGACGGCATGATCCCGACCGCGCCGGCCGTCGGGAGGACACATGGGCAGGGACGTCTCAGAGGGCGCCTTCACCCGGGATGATCGCGTCCGATATCGGCAGAAGGTGCGGCGGTGCCTGGACGTCTTCGCCCTGATGCTGGACGACTTCGGCTTCGACGCCGACCGGCCGATGACCGGCCTCGAGATCGAGCTCAACCTGGTCGACTCGGCCGCCGAACCGGCGATGCGCAACGAGGAGATCCTCGCCGACATCGCGGACCCCCTCTTCCAGACCGAACTGGGGCAGTTCAACCTGGAACTCAACGCCGAGCCCCGACTCATCGAGGGCACCGGCTTCGCCGACTACGAACACGACCTGCGCGGCAGCCTCACCCGGGCCGACGAGCGTGCCGCCAGGTCCGACGCGAAGATCGTCCTGGTCGGCATCCTGCCCACCCTCACCGAGGGGCACCTGGTCGAGGACAATCTGTCCACCAACGAGCGTTACCGGGTGCTCAACGACCAGATTGTCGGCGCCCGGGGCGAGGACATCGAGCTGGACATCCGCGGCGTCGAGCAGTTGCGCACGCACACCGACTCGATCGCCCCCGAGGCGGCCTGCACGAGCCTCCAGTTCCACCTCCAGGTCGCCCCGGACAGCTTCGCCGACTATTGGAACGCCTCCCAGGCCATCGCGGGGGTGCAGGTGGCGGTCGGGGCGAACAGCCCCTTCCTGTACGGCCGCCAACTGTGGGCCGAAACGCGGATCGCCCTGTTCCAGCAGGCCACCGACACCCGTCCGGACGAGCTGAAGGCCCAGGGCGTGCGGCCGCGGGTGTGGTTCGGCGAACGGTGGATCACCTCGATCTTCGACCTGTTCGAGGAGAACGTCCGGTACTTCCCGCCGCTGCTGCCGATCTGCGAGGACGAGGACCCGGTGGAGGTCCTGCACGCCGGCGGTGTGCCGCAGCTCGGGGAGTTGCGGCTGCACAACGGCACCGTCTACCGGTGGAACCGCCCGGTCTACGACATCATGAACGGCCGACCCCATCTGCGGGTGGAGAACCGGGTGCTGCCGGCCGGTCCGACCGTGGTGGACATGCTGGCCAACGCGGCCTTCTACTTCGGGCTGGTACGCGGCCTGGCCGAGGCCGACCGTCCGATCTGGAGCCAACTCACCTTCAGCTCCGCCGAGGAGAACTTCCACGCCGCCGCCCGACGTGGCCTCGACGCCGTGCTGCACTGGCCCGGGCTCGGCGACGTGCCGGTCAGCAAGCTGGTGCTGGACCAACTACTGCCCACCGCCGCCACCGGCCTGGACGGGTTCGGCGTCGCCCCGGCGCAGCGGGACCGGCTGCTCAACATCATCGAGCAGCGCTGCCGTACCGGCCGCAACGGCGCCGTCTGGCAGACCGAGGCGGTCTGGGCGGCAGAGCGGCACCACGGCATGGACCGGACGGCCGCCCTGCACCACATGGTCCAGCGCTACGCCGAACTCCAGCGCACCAACGAGCCCGTCCACACCTGGCCGACCACCTGACCCCCGTCCACCCCCTTTCAACAGGGGCGGGCGGCGTTCAGTCAGTGGTGGGGCGGCGGGCTGCGCGGGTGCGGCGGCTGCCCGGTGCCGGGTCCTCCGTCGTGGATCCGGCGGGAGGGGTCGGATCCGTGTGGTCAGGGTCCGTACGCGGCGCGGGCACCTGCGGTGCGGCGGTGGCTTCGCCCGGCAGCGAGCCCGTCCTGGGCATCTGCGACGGAACGCTGGCCCTCCTGCGTCGCCCCGTGGTTGCGGCCGTCGAGGCCGAGGCTCCGGCAGTTGACGCCGTGGGTTCGGTCGTCGAGTCGGAGAGCGGCGGCGCGGGCTCGCTCCCGGTCACCGGGGCCGGGTCGGTCACCGCGTCCCGAGCGACGGCGCTGCGCCGGGCCGGGCGGCTCTGTTCGGCCGGGCGGTTCCGGTCGCTCCGCTCACCGAGGCGGGCGGCCAGCACCGAGCCGCCGATACCAGCGATCACCGCGTACGGGGCGATCAGCTGGGTGGACAACTGCGCGGGGCCCAGCGTCGACCAGTGCGGCAGGGTGGTCAGGTAGGCGAGCGCGACGAGCACCGGGCCCGCCGCGCCGGAGGCCGCCGCACCCACCCGGTGTCCGCCCGAGCGGGCGGACCGCCGGGCGGCCAGTACGCCGATCAGCAGCGCGGGCACCAGTGCCAGCAGCGCACCGGGCCAGTAGAGCTGGCCCCCGATCCAGTACCGGGCGTGGTCCGGGTCGAACTGCCAGGTTCCGAGTTGCGCACCGGTCAGCCCCCGTCCGACGCGTACCCCGTCGATGACGGAGATCACCGCGAGCAGCCAGAGCCAGGCGGCCGTCGCTGTCACGTTGACCGCGGCGGCTCGGGAGCGAAGCGCCCAGATCGCGACGAGGACGCCGATCAGGATGCCCAACGTCGCCTGTACGGCAGCCGTGCGTTGTGGGGTGCCGGTGTCCGCGCCGGTCGCGACCCGCGCGGGTACCGCGATCAACAGGACGGTGACCAGCCCGCCCAGCCCGGCGCCAAGCGCCACTGCCACCCGGCGCAGCAGGCCGTCGTTGACCGGCGGCTCGGCGGCCGCTGGTGGCGTGCCCGTCTGCTCCGGGTGGGCGGTGTCGACGACCGGTGCGGGCGCGTCGACACCGCTGGCGTGCTCCGGCCGCCGCTCGTCGAGTCGCAGGCCCTCGTGAGGGGCGGCATCGTCCAGCGAGGTTCCCGGCGGGATCACTGTCTTCGCCGGGGCGTTGCGGTGGTGCAGCCGCTGCGCGCAGACCGCGCCGAGGACCGTCGAGCTGGCGGCGAGCCAGGTGGCCCAGGCGAGGCCGTCCGCCCAGGCTGTGTCGGTCGCGCCGGCATCGGTGGGCGTCCAGGTGATGACGCCGAGCCCGTAGCCGAAGCCCAGTTGTGCGGCGCCCGCGCCGGCAGCGACCCCGATCGCCGTCGCGATCGACACTCCCCAGCCCTGTCTGGCCATGCCGGGCAGCGTAGCGTCCCGTCGTCGGCCCGGCGAGTCGCAAGGACCCGCCGGTGTGGACCGCCGGTGCGGGCGGGTTGGGCGGCGGGCGGTACGGTCGCCGGTGATGAGGCGGTGGGCGTTATGACGGACACGAACACGGGTCAGCGGAATGCCGCCGGTGGCGGTGCGGGCCGGGCCAGCGTCGTGCTCGGCGGCGGGTTGGCGGCGGTGCTGCTCGCCGCCGTGGGTGCGACCGGCGGCTGGTTGCTGGCCGGTGAGGAAGAGCCATCCGCTGGTGAACCGCTGGCCGTTGCGACCACGGCTGGCGCGTCGACCACCCGGCCCACCGCACCCCGGCCGAGCAGCGGCCGGCCGACGCCGTCGGCGGTCCAGACCTCCGCGACCCCGACCAAGGCGGCCGGCCTGACCGTGCCGCCGGTGATCGGCACCGACTTCGAGCAGGCCCGGGAGACGCTGCGCAAGCAGCGGCTCGGCTGGCGGCTGGTCTTCGGTGGCGGCGTCGGCCGCACGGTCGAGAGCACCACGCCGGACGTGGGCACCGAGGTCGCCCGGGGGACGACGGTGCAACTACAGGTCGCGGGGCCGGCACCGGCCGCCGAGGTGCCGGACGTGGTCGGCGAGAGTTGCGCCGATGCCGCCGACGAGTTGGTCGACGAGGGCCTCTACCCGCGCTACCTCAGCGGACGTACTGGAAAGGTCAGTCGGCAGGAGCCCGCCGAGGACGGCCCGGCCCTGTGGAACGACCAGGTCAGCATCTGGTGTGGCTCCGACGGCCAGCCGACCCCGAAACCCACTCCCTGATTCCGGGACGGGGTTCGCGCCTCTCGGCGGTACCCGTCCGTCTTGCCGACAGCCGGCGCGGCTCGGCACGCTGATCCCCACCGATGGTGCTGTGGGCGACTAGGTTGGCGGTCGAGGGCCATGACGCCCGTCCGGGTTCGGGAAAGGACGTGCGATGAGCGACGACCGCCAGGAGCCTCCCGCCGACGAGCACGACGACGACCGGACCCGACCCCTGCCCTCGGCCCCTGATCGGCCGGCCCCGACCGGGCCCGCTGCCGCCGGACCGGACGAGACGGCACCGATCGACCGAACCGTCCCGGCCCGTCCCGATCTTTCGCCCGACCAGACCATGCCGATCGACCGGTCCGCCGGCACCCGGCCGGGCCCGCCGGCCGACCAGACCATGCCGATCGACCGGTCCGCCGGCACGCGGCCGGGCCCGCCGGCCGACCGGACGGCGCCGATACCGCCGGCCTGGGCCGGTCGGGCCGAGGTGCGTTCGCCCCGACCGGATGACGTCGGCGGTGAGTGGTACGTCGAGGAGCAGGGCGGTCGGCGGTGGTGGTCCCCGATTCTCTGGGGCGTACTGGCGCTGCTGCTGGCCGGCCTGCTCGGAGGCGCGCTCTGGTTGGTGCTCGCCCAGCAGGACGACGACCGGAACGATCGCGGACCAACCCCGTCGCCTCCGCCGACCACCGCCCCCAGCGCCCAGCCGACCAGCGCAGCCGCCACGTCGGCGGCGCCCACCAGCGAGTCACCGAGCAGCTCGCCGACCACTGACGCGCCGGAGGAACTGCCGGTGCCACCGCTCGCCGGCCTGCCGCAGGCCACCGCCGAGGGGCTGTTGGCGCGGCTCGGCCTGACCTACCGGGTGGTGTACCGCCCGTCGGAGTTGCCACCCGGGACCGTGGTGGGCACCGAGCCGGAGGCCGGCACGTCGGTCTCCACCGATGACGAGGTGTTGTTGATCATCTCCCAGGCCCCGCCCTCGACCGGGGCGAGCCCGACCACACCGAGCCCCACTGTGACGAGCACGGCGTGACCGCTGGTCACCACATTCGGCGGCGGGTGCCGACGAGGCCGATGCCGGCCAGTGAGATGGCGAGGCCGAAGATGCCGGACCAGAACAGGGAATGGCGGATGTCCGTGGCGCTGTGCCCAGCCGGAGCGGCCTCGGTGAGTTCCTGACGGCCGTCGGACTGGCCGCCGGCACCGAGGCCGGACACCGGCCCGGTCCGGTCGGTGCCATCAGCCCGGTCGGCCGGGGAGTCGGTGTCGGTCCAGCCGGGTTTCTCGTCGACCGACTGACCGTCGCCCGTCGGCGGGTCGGAGTCGAGCACGGTGATCTCCGGTGCGGGCACCGGCGCGGTCAGCCGGGTGGACGACATCGCCGGGTCGCGGACGAGGACCAGGAGTGTCGCCATCGCCCCGAGCAGGGCGAGGAGTCCGAAGGCATAGGCGATACGGGAGCGGTGGTGCCGCCGCAGGGCGGGCTGATTGACCATGACCATCCCAGGGTCAGGGTCCTGGACGAGCGGGTGGAACGTGCCGGGGTGGGCGTACCGATTCTATGGCGACGGCATGCCCACCGGCGGCGGTTCGGGTTGGTCAGCCCACCCGGAGCGGCGTACGCGCGACCGGGCGGCGGGCCCGCACGGTGTGCGGACGAGGTTCGGGGGCGGCCTGCAGTTGCTGCAACCCTTCCCGCTGAACGAAGATCGACCGTCGGGTGACAGCGTCGCCCGCGGCGTTCAACTCGTAGCCGTCGAGCCAGAGCCAGCCGTCATAGGTCGGCCAGTCGAGGACCCGGATCACCCGGAACTTGATCGGCCGGAGGAACTGGACACTCGCCGCGCGTGTCACATGCAGTACGTCACCGGTACGGGGAAGCACATGGGCTCCTGGGGAGGATCGGCCGGCGGTGGCGCCGGCGGTGCCTGAACGAGGGACGTCTCGGCCGGTGACGGGGTCGTGCCTCGTGAACCGGTGGTGCGGATGGCGGTGGTCGGGCCGTACCCCGCTGGTGACGTGCCGTCACCCGACCACCACCCGGTTGCTTCCGGGACCGCGCCCGCCGCCGCAGCTTGCCGGCTTGCAGCGGCGGGGTCCTTACCCCGGAGCAGGTCGCGTTGTCGTCGGCCGGGCCCGCGTCGTGCCCGGCTTCCCCGAGGCGGTGGGGTCACCACTCCGAGGGACCGGACGGAGACGCTGAGTGATCCGAGCCATACGGACAGAGTGCATCAGGGACGTGCTTCATGCAAGTTGCACGTCGACTTTTGCCGATACGTGAGCGTGTCGCGCGAAAGGCCTATTGAAGCCATCCGCGTCCGGGCGGCAGACTGGGGACCGGTTTCGCCCGTCGCGGCCGGCCGAGGACCGGCACCACTCCCCTTCGTCGCGAACGCTCGCCGGTCGACGGTCGCGCCCCCGGCGGGTGTCACCCAGTGGCGCGTTACCGGAGGTAGCCCGAGTGGGGTCGAGCAGCCAGCGGCGGAGACCAGTGACTCACGGGGTTGCGCGATGAGTGAGCGGCGCAGTCCCACCATCAGACGGCGGCGGCTCGGGGCCGAGCTGCGTCGCCAGCGGGAGTCCGCCGGAATCACCATCGAGGTGGTCGCCGAACAGTTGGAATGCTCGGCCTCCAAGGTCTCCCGGATCGAGACCGGGCACACCACGGCCACCCCACGCGACGTGCGGGACATGCTGCGGATCTACGGCGTCGTCGGCGCCGAGAGCGACGAGCTCGTGCAGATCGCCCGGGAAGCGCGCCAGAAGGGCTGGTGGCACCCCTACAGCACCGTGCTCGTCGGCGCGTACGTCGGGCTGGAGGCGGCGGCCAGTTCGATCCGGGCGTACGAACAGCAGGTCGTTCCGGGTCTTCTGGAGACCGAGGAGTACGCCGGTGCCATGATCCGTGCCGCTCGGCCGGACTTCACCGCCGATCAGGTACATCAAAGAGTGCGTGTCCGTCTGGGCCGTCAGTCGTTATTGACCCAGGACGATCCGGTCGATCTGTGGGTGGTGCTCGATGAGGCGGTGGTAAGTCGGCCGGTGGGCGGGGACGAGGTGATGCGCGGTCAACTCAAGCGGTTGGTCGAGGTGGCCGAGTTGCCGAACGTGACGCTGCAGATCCTGCCCTTCGAGGTGGGTGCGCATGCCGGCATGGACGGCACGTTCACGATCCTCAGCTTCCCTGAGCCCGGTGATCCGGATGTTGTGTACGCGGAGAACGCCACGGGTGGGCTCTTCCTCGAGAAGAGCGACGAACTACAGAAGTACAGCTTCATCTTCGATCACATCCGCGCTGCGGCCATACGTCCGGAGGAGTCCGTCGCACACATCGCAAAACTGGCAGAGGAGCCGTTGTGGAAATGGCGACCAAAGGGTTCCCCGTGGACCTGACGCAGGCAGCATGGTTCAAGAGCTCGAAGAGCGGGCCGAACTGTGACAACTGCGTGGAGGTGGCGTACGTGACGGGCGCGGTCGGAGTGCGGGACTCGAAGGACAAGGCGGGCCCCGCCCTGGTCTTCGCACCGGGTGACTGGCACTCCTTCGTTTCAGGCACCCGGGGTGGTGTGTTCGGCGCGGTCTGACCGACTGGTCAGTGGAGTCCCCGTCCGGTTCGCCGGACGGGGACTCTGCCACGTCCGCGGTAGGCGCGGCTCGCTGCCGCGTCGCGGCAGGAGTCGACCAGGTTCCGTCGGGATTCCCGTCGCCAGAGCGTCCCCGTCTCGTTGAACCGGTCGGTACGGCGCTGGTCGACGACCCGCCGCACCGACCCGCAACCGAGCGAGTAGGCGAGACGGATGACGACGATCGGTTCAGACAACCTCACCACCGGTCCGGCCAAGCCGGAGCGGTTCGGTGGCAAGTACCGCGGCGCTCGTCGGGACACGGTTCTGACCGAGGTGGTCTCGACCGACCAGGAGTTGAGCGGGCGGGAGGACGCGTCCGAGACGACGGATCCTCCGCTGTCGCTGCCTTCACTGGACCCGAACCCGCTGATCGAGCCGTCGTTCCCGCCGGCGGGCTGGCCGATGGAGCCGGCCGAGTCCCTGGCGGACCACCCGTTGCTGCGTGGTCTGCTGATGGAGTTGCCGCCGAAGGGCACAGTGCCCTCGCAGGACTGGCTGGACCGCTGGTTCGAGGCGACCAGGTCGATCCTGGAACTGCTATACGTGCAGAGCGCCAGCCGCCCGCGTTGACCCTGCGACGGCGGGCTGGGCCCGCTCCGCGAGGCGGTTGTGGCGTAGCGCGTGCCGGACCCCGATGACGATCACCGCAAGTGCGCCCACGGTGATCGCCGGCCCGGTGACGCCGGGATCGGCCCCGAGGTCGGTGCCGGCGGCGGCGGCGATCAATGCCGGCACCGTGGCCAGGGCGGTGACCTGTAGTGGCAGCCCGACGAGCGGGTGGGCCGCGGCGGCGCGCAGCCCGTGCGGCGCGGGGGTGGCGGGGGCACTGGCGAACGCGCCCGCGCCGGCCCACAGCCGGCGGATCCGTCGTACCGAGCAGGCTGTCGCCACGAGCGCCGGGCCGGCGGCCAGTGTGAGCCCGGCGGCGGCCCGGTCGATCGGCGCGGTGCCGGCGCTGAACAGCCCGCCGCCGAGCACGGCGGCGGTGAGCGCCACGCCGGTGAGGGCCAGCACCAGCAACCATCCGGTACGCCGACGCAGGATGCGGGTGTTGCGCAGCCGGGGAAGGCCGTCGGCAACGACGCCGGCGGCCAGCCAGACGGCGGCGACCGGAAGCAGGATGGTGAGCTGACTCTCCATGTTCGAGAGTCTTTCCCGAATCCGGGCGGAGCGAATCCGGGCGTGCCCCCCGTTCGCCCCGGACGCCGGGCCCGTAGGGGGTCATCACTCGAAGGTATGGCCGTTTCGACATGTTCAACTGACCGACGGCTGACTTACCCTCAGCTAGATCGGCGAGTGTCGATTGATGTTGGACCGGTGGTCACGTTCCACCACCGGTCAGAGGGAGGTAGGAAATGGGTCTTCCACGAAGGTCCGTACTGATCGGGGTGGCTGCGGCGACCGTGCTGGCCGTCGGTACCCCGGCCCTGGCCGCCGAACCCGTGGGTGTGGTTCGGGCCGCCGGCGGAGCCACCGCCGTGCCGGACAGCTACATCGTCGTACTCAAGGACAGCGCCGTGGCCCGGGACCGGGTCGGCGACACGGCGAAGCGGCTCTCCGGCCGTCACGGCGGCACCGTGGCCCGCACCTACGGGGCGGCGCTGCGCGGCTTCGAGGCCAAGGTGAACGCACGCGCGGCGGCGCGGATCGCGGCCGACCCGGATGTGGCGTACGTCGAGCAGAACCACACCGTCTCGATCTCCGGCACCCAGGCCAACCCGCCCTCCTGGGGCCTCGACCGGATCGACCAGCGCAACCTGCCGTTGGACCGCTCCTACACCTACCCGAACACGGCGAGCAACGTGCACGCCTACATCATCGACACCGGCATCCGGTTCTCCCACAGCGACTTCGGCGGTCGGGCCACCTCCGGCTACGACGCGGTGGACGGCGGGTCGGCCGACGACTGCAACGGGCACGGCACGCACGTGGCCGGCACCGTGGGCGGGTCCGCGTACGGGGTGGCCAAGGCCGTCCAGCTCGTCGGCGTACGGGTGCTGAACTGCTCCGGCAGTGGCACCAACGCCGGTGTGATCGGCGGCGTCGACTGGGTCACCGCGAACGCGATCAAGCCGGCGGTGGCGAACATGAGCCTCGGCGGCGGCGCGAACAGCTCGCTGGACAACGCCGTCCGCAACTCGATCGCCTCGGGTGTCACGTACGGCCTGGCGGCCGGCAACGACAACGGCGCGAACGCCTGCAACACGTCGCCGGCGCGCACCACGGAAGCCATCACTGTGGGCTCGACGACCAGCTCGGACGCCCGGTCGTCGTTCTCCAACGTCGGCACCTGCCTCGACATCTTCGCGCCCGGCTCGTCGATCACCTCGGCCTGGTACACCAGCAACACCGCCACCAACACGATCAGCGGCACCTCGATGGCCACCCCGCACGTGGTCGGAGCGGCGGCCCTGGTGGCCAGCGCCAACCCGACCTGGACCCCGGCTCAGGTCCGCAACCAACTGGTGGCCAACGCCACGCCCAACGTGGTGAGCAACCCCGGCTCGGGCTCACCGAACCTGCTGCTCTACGTGGGTACCGGCAGCACCCCGCCGCCGCCCACCGGCTGCACCGGCACCAACGGCACCGACGTCTCGATCCCGGACGCCGGCTCGGCGGTGACCAGCTCGATCACCATCTCCGGCTGCGGTCGCAACGCCTCCTCGGCCTCCACCGTGGCGGTGAACATCGTGCACACCTACCGCGGTGATCTGGTCATCGACCTGCTCGCCCCGGACGGCAGCTCGTACCGGCTGAAGAACAGCAGTACCTCGGACAGCGCCGACAACGTGAACGCCACGTACACGGTCAACGTGTCCGGTGAGGCCGCCGACGGCATCTGGCGCCTCCAGGTGCGGGACACCTACTCGGCTGACACCGGCTACATCAACACCTGGACTCTGACCGTCTGAGCGGTCTCCCACGACCGAGGCCCCACCCGGCACTCCGGGTGGGGCCTCGCGTCGTACGGATCGGACTCAGACCGAGAAGGTGGCCGGCCGCTCGGTGGCCGGGGCCGGCGGACGGGCCTTCCACAGGCCGACCTTCTGCGCGGCGAGCCGGCTCAGGTAGGCCGGGTTGAGGATGACGTAGCGGCGCCAGAGCCGCTTCGGCTCCAGACCGAGGCGCCAGAACCACTCCAGGCCGGCGCGCTGCATCCACGGCGGGGGCTGGCGCAGCAGCCCGGCGTGGTAGTCGAAGGCCGCGCCGACCGCCATCAGCGGCATGTCGAGCAGCGGCCGCATGGCGTACGTGAAGACCTCCTGGCGCGGGCAGCCGAGCCCGACCAGCACCAACCGGGCGCCACTGGAACGGATCCGGTCGGCGATCTCGGCGTCCTCACCGGGTTGGACGGCACGGAACTTGGACGGCTCCACCCCGGCGATCTTCAGCGCCGGGAACATCCGCTCCAGGGCCGGGATCAACCGGGCGAGGGTCTCCTCGGTCGAGCCGTACAGGTAGACCGGTAGCCCCTCGTCGGCGAAGCGCGACAGCACGTGCAGGGTCAGGGTCGGCCCGTACACCCGGTCGCTGAGCCCCGCGTGGTGCAGCAGGTTGAGCGCCCACCGCACCGGCTGCCCGTCCGGCGTCACCACGTCGAAGGAGTTGAGCCGCGCGTTGTGCGCCGGGTCGAGCACCCCCGTCATCACACCGTGCACCGCCAACGCGGTCAGCGCGAGGGGACGCCGTTCGTGTGCCGCGGTCACCACCGCGTCGGTCGCCGTGGCGTAGTCGGTGGCGTCGACCAGGACGCCGAGCACATTGCGCTTCGTCCGGGCGCTCACGGCTGGGCCACCCACTTGTCCACGTTGGCCTCGTAGATCTCCCGCAGGATCGTCGGCACGTCGTAGGTGATCTTCCAGTCCGGATACTGCGCCTCGAACCGGGCCATGCTGCTCACGTACCACTGGTGGTCACCGGTGCGGTTCTGCTCGACATAGTTGATCCGCGCCTCGCGGCCGGTGATCTCCTCCGCGATCCGGAACGCCTCGATGTGCGAGGTGTTGGAGTGCCGGCCGCCACCGAGGTTGTAGACCTCCGCGGATCGGGGGGCCCGGAAGAACGCCTCGAACGCGGTCAGCACGTCGTGCGAGTGGATCGCGTCCCGGACCATCTTGCCCTTGTAGCCGAAGAGGTTGTACGTCCGGCCCTCCATGACGCAGCGCATCAGGTAGGCGAGGAACCCGTGCAGCTCGGCGGCGGAGTGCGCCGGGCCGGTCAGTGTGCCGCCCCGGAAGCAGGCGGTCTTCATGTCGAAGTAGCGCCCGTACTCCTGGACCATCACGTCTGCGGCGACCTTGGAGGCACCGAAGACCGAGTGCAGCGAGTGGTCGATCGACATCTCTTCGGTGATGCCCTGGTACCAGCGGTGGTCCTCGGGCAGCTCGTACCGGGTCTCCAACTCGACGAGCGGCAGGCTGTTGGGCCGGTCGCCGTACACCTTGTTGGTCGAGCAGTGGATGAACGGCGCGTCGATCGCGTGCCGGCGGGTGTTCTCCAGGATGTTGAGTGTGCCGCCGGCGTTCACGTCGAAGTCCGTGTACGGCTCCTTGGCCGCCCAGTCATGGCTCGGTTGGGCAGCGCTGTGGATCACCACTGCGATGTCCGAGCCGTACTTCTTGAACACCTGCTCCAGGCCGTCCCGGTCCCGGATGTCCACCGCGAAGTGGGTGTAGGCGTTACCCAGATCACGGCCGAGCCGTTCCAGGCTCCACGAGGTGGAGCCGTCCTCGCCGAAGAAGTACCGGCGCATGTCGTTGTCGATGCCGACGACGTCCAGACCGAGGCCGGCGAAATGCCGGACCGCTTCGGAGCCGATCAGACCACCCGACCCTGTCACCAACGCGACACTCACACGCCACTCCTGGTCCATCGGAGGCAGAATCCATCGGAGCATAGCGTGACGTCCAGCACGCCCCGATATGACGGAAGGGCCCCGCATGATGCGGAGCCCTCGTCGTTGGTGGGGATGGGGGGAGTTGAACCCCCACGCCCTTTCGGGCACACGGACCTGAACCGTGCGCGTCTGCCATTCCGCCACATCCCCGTGGCACAACCCGGAACACTCTAGCTGCCCGGCCCCGCTGTCTCCAACGGGCCTCGGGAATACTACGCTGTCCCTGACGCTCGCCCCGAACGATTACCGTTCGTGGCGGACGAAAGATTAGCACGACAATCCCGACCCTTCCGAGCGGGTCGAGAGCAGCCGGCCGAGCGGCGTGTGAGCTGCGCGCGCGCCGGCCGGATACCATCATGTCCTCGGGACCCGAGGAGGAGCCGGTGAGCGTGCTGCAACGCTTCGAGAAGCGTCTGGAAGGCCTGGTAGAAGGGGCCTTCGCCAAGGTCTTCAAAGGGGTGGTCCACCCCGTGGAGATCCTCAACGCCATGCAGCGGGAGGCCGAGGCGCACAAGGCGATCCTGGCCGGTGGGCGCACGTTGGTGCCCAACCGCTACGTGATCGATCTCTCGCCGTTCGACCACAGTCGGCTGGCGCCGTACGCCGCCGCGCTGGCCCAGGAGTTGGCCCAGTCGCAGGCGGAGTTCATCGGCGAGCAGGCGTGGACGGTCTACGGCGACGTGATCGTCGAGATCGAGCGAGGCGAGGGCCTGGACACGGGCATGTTCCGTGTCACGGCCGAGGTCTACACCGGCGGCGAGGTCGCCCCGGTGTCGGCACCCGGCTACGACGCCGGCCCGCCCGCCTACCCCGCGTACGACCAGGGCGGTGGCTACGGCCCGCCGCCCGGCCACGGTGGCGGTCGCAACGTGCGGCTCGTCTCCGGCGACGGTCGCACCTACCCCCTTCAGATGGGGTCGACGGTGATCGGTCGCGGTGACCAGGCCAACCTGCGTCTGCCCGACGTCGGCATCTCCCGGCGACACGCCCGGCTGGATTTCGACGGCGGCCAGGTCGTGCTGACCGACCTGGGTTCGACCAACGGCACCATGGTGAACGGGCAGCGGGTCTCCGCCGTCGCGCTCAACCCCGGTGACATGGTCCAGCTCGGGACGACGACGCTGACCTTCCGCGTGGACGGCTGACCCGCCTTGCCGGAACTGGTCATCACCGTTGCCCGGTTCGGGTTCCTGATCCTGCTGTGGATCTTCGTGTTCACGGTGGTCGGCGTGATCCGCAGGGACCTCTTCGCGGGCGCCCGGTCCGGTCGTCTGGTGGCCGCGCCACGCGCGGTGGGCGCCTCGACGGGGCAGGGGGCCAAGCCAGCGAAGGTGAAACGGGGCAGAGCGGCGCACCAACTGGTGGTGACGGCCGGTCAGCTGGCCGGCACCAAAATCACTCTCGGGGAAGCGCAGATCACCATCGGCCGGGCTGAGGACTCCACCCTGGTCATCACCGACGACTACGCCTCCGCGCGACACGCCCGGCTCGTGCCGCGCGAGGGGCAGTGGTACGTCGAGGACCTCGGCTCGACTAACGGCACGTACCTCGATCGCGCTAAGGTCTCCGGACCAACCCCCGTCCCCCTCGGCGTGCCGATCCGGATCGGCCGCACTTCCCTCGAATTACGGCCATGACTCTGACCCTGCGCTATGCGGCCCACAGCGACCGCGGTCTGATCCGAGACGGCAATCAAGACTCCGTCTACGCCGGGCCGCGGTTACTCGCCGTTGCCGACGGCATGGGCGGTATGGCCGCCGGTGACGTCGCCAGCAACATCGTCATCGGTGCCATGGCGCCGCTCGACGAGGACGTCCCCGGGGACGCTCTCGTCGACGCGTTGCGTTCGGCAGTGGGCACCGCCAACCAACAACTCCGCGACACAGTGGACGCCAACCCGCAGTTGGAGGGGATGGGCACCACGCTGACGGCGACCCTCTTCACCGGCAGCAAGCTGGGGATGGTCCACATTGGCGACTCGCGGGCCTACCTGCTGCGCAATGGCGAGTTCGCGCAGATCACCAAGGACGACACCTACGTCCAGATGCTGGTCGACGAGGGCCGCATCAGCGCCGAGGAGGCGAGCAGCCACCCGCAGCGGTCGCTGCTCACCCGCGCCCTCGACGGTCGGGACATCGACCCGGAATACTCGGTCCGCCAGGTCATGCCCGGCGACCGGTACCTGATCTGCAGCGACGGCCTCTCGGGTGTGGTCAGCGCCGAAACCATCGGCGAGACCCTGCGGGAGTACACCGACCCGCAGCAGTGCGTCGAACGGCTGGTGCAGCTCGCGCTGCGCGGCGGTGGGCCGGACAACATCACGGTGATCATCGCCGACGCCACCGACCAGGACATCGTCGAGGCGACCCCGATCGTGGGCGGCGCCGCCGCCCGGGACCGGGGCATGGCGACCTCCGCCGACGACTCGACTCCGGCCGCCCGAGCCTCGGCACTCTCCGCGCCGCGTCCGGCCGCGCCCGAGGAGCCGGCAGCCTCCGACGATGACGCCGACCGGCCGAAGCGACGCCCGGTCCGGACCGCCGCCATGGCGCTGGCCCTGCTGGTGATCGTCGGCGGTGCGTCGTTCGGCGGTTGGACGTACACCCAGCGGCAGTACTACGTGGGGGCCACCGAAGAGGGCCAGGTCGCCGTCTTCCGCGGTGTCCAGGGTCAGATCGCCGGGATGGACCTGTCCAGCGTGCACCGCCGTAGCGGCACCCGCCTGGACGACCTCACCGTCGCCGCGCAGGACACCGTCAAGGTCGGCATCCGGGCGAAGAGTGAGCCGGACGCCGAGCGTCAGCTCGCCGAGCTGACCAGCGACACGCCGAGCAACCCCAACCTGAAGCCGCTCTGCCCGCTCGACCCGACCGCCACCGGGGACAACACGCCGACGCCCACGCCGACGCCGCTTGGTTCTACACCGACCCCGAACGGCAGCCCGAGCACCAACGCGTCGCCGACCCCCAACGGGGTTGTCAGCGCAAGCCCGACCGCCGGTGCCACCACAGCTCTCGGTGGGGCCGGCGCGACCACCACACCCGACGTCACGCCCTCCGACTCGGCCACGCCGGCGCTCGACCCGGCCGGCTGCCGGTCTCCTGAGTGAGCGTCGGCTGAGATCCTGAGGACTCCACCCGTGACCGTAGCGGCCACACCGGCACCCTCGCCCGCCACCGCGGGCGAGCAATCCGGCGTACGCCTGGCGCGGTCGCGCCGCAACGCCGAGCTGTACCTGCTGTTGCTGGCGATGGTGCTGGTGGCCGCGTACGGGGCGACCGTCGAGGCGAACCTGCTGGACACGGTCACCTCGGACTTCTGGATGCCGGCCGCCGCGCTCGGCGCTGTCTTCCTCGGCCTGCACCTGGTCATCCGGTTCCTGGCCCCGTTCGCCGACCCGGCGCTGCTGCCGGCGGTGGCCCTGCTCAACGGCCTCGGGGTGGGCTTCCTGCGCCGGATCGACCTGGGTGACGCCCCGGTGGCCGAACGCGAGAGCCTGGCCGTATTCGCGGGGCAGGGCGGGCGTCAGCTGGCCTGGACGCTCGGTGCGGTGATCCTCGCTGCCGCCCTGCTGGCGATCATGCGGGACCATCGCTCGATCTCGCGGTACGCGTACACCCTGGGGTTGGTCGGCATCGTGCTGGTGATGCTCCCGGCGGTACTGCCGGCGAGCATCTCCGAGAGGAACGGCGCGAAGCTGTGGGTCGATCTCGGCGCCTTCTCCATCCAGCCGGGTGAGTTCGCCAAGCTGGCGCTGCTGGTCTTCTTCGCCTACTACCTGGTGCGCAAGCGTGAGGTGCTCTCGCTGGCCAGTCGGCGCTTCCTCGGCATCGACTTTCCGCGTGGCCGCGACCTCGGGCCGGTGGTCGGCGTCTGGCTGATCAGCGTCCTGGTGCTGGTCTTCGAGAAGGACCTGGGCACCTCGCTGCTCTACTTCGGCATGTTCGTGGTGACGCTCTACATCGCCACCGAACGGGTCAGCTGGCTGCTGATCGGCCTGGTCCTCTTCTTCGGGGGCGCGTACCTCGCCTACGTCCTCGGCTCGACGGTCGGCGGGCCGTTCGCCAACTTCTACCTGCGGGCGGAGATCTGGCTCGACCCGTTCGCCGACCCGACCGACAAGGGCTACCAGCTCGTGCAGGGCCTGCTGGCCCTGGGCACGGGCGGGCTCTTCGGTGCCGGGCCGGGCGGCGGTCAGCCGGAGATCCTGCCCGAGGTGCAGAACGACTTCATCTTCGCCGGCATCGGTGAGGAGATCGGCCTCTTCGGTCTCTCCGCGCTGCTGGTCGTCTACCTGCTCATCGTGGAGCGCGGGCTGCGCGCCGCGCTGGCGGTACGGGACTCGTTCGGCAAGCTGCTCGCCGGCGGTCTCGCGTTCACCCTCGGCCTCCAGGTCTTCGTGATCGTCGGCGGGATCAGCAAGCTCATCCCGCTGACCGGTCAGACCACCCCGTTCCTGTCCGCCGGCGGGTCGTCGTTGATGGCCAACTGGCTGCTCATCGCGGTGCTGCTGCGGGTCTCCGACGGCGCCCGCCGACCGGTGACCGGAGGGGGCGGCGGCAAGGCGGTTCGTCCCAGTGGTGGCCCGCCCGAGCAGCTGCACGGTGCTCCCACGGAGGTGATCAAGCCGTGAACGCACCCCTGCGCCGCGTTGGCGTCGTCGTCATGGTCCTGTTCGGTCTGCTCTTCGCCAACCTCAACTGGATCCAGGCCTACAAGGCGGATGAATACCGGACCAGCGACTACAACGGTCGGGTCCAGGTCGCCGAGTACGACCGCAAGCGCGGCAACATCGAGGCCGGCGGCACGGCCCTGGCCACCAGCAAGGAGACCACCGGCAACCTGAAGTTCCTGCGTACCTATCCCGGCGGTGCCAAGTACGCCCACGTGCTCGGTTACAAGCCGGTCAACCTGGCCGACCAGGGCATCGAGCGGGTGGAGAACGACTTCCTGGCCGGCACCAGCGACCAGCTGATCGGCGACCGGTTGAAGGACATGTTCACCGGCGACGACACCGGCGGCGGCAACGTGCTGCTCTCGCTCTCCAAGCGGGCCCAGGACGTGGCGTACGACCAGCTGCGCAACAACGAGGTGGGTGCGAAGCGGGGCGCGGCGATCGCCATCGACCCGCGTACCGGTGCCGTCCAGGCGTTGGTCTCGATGCCGAGCTTCGACCCGAACCCGCTGGCCAGCCACGACACCAACGAGGCGACGGTGGCGTACCAGAAGCTGGAGCAGGACCCGGCCGGACCGCTGAAGAACCGCGCGCTCTCCGAGACACTGCCGCCCGGCTCCACGTTCAAGATCGTGGTAGCCGCGGCGGCCCTGGAGAACGGCATCACCAAGTCCACCCAGATTCCGGCCGGTTCCAGCTGGACCCCGCCCACCTCCGGCACCCCGATCCGTAACGCCGCCGCTTCGATCTGCCCGGAGTCGAAGGTCACCCTGCTGGACGCGGTCACCGAGTCGTGCAATACCGGCTTCGCGCAGCTCGGCGTCCGGCTCGGAGCCGACACGCTCAAGGAGAAGGCCCGGCAGTTCGGCTTCGAGCAGGAGGACCTCACCGTCGGTCACCTCGGTGAGGGCGGCCTGCCCACGGCGGCCAGTCGGACCGGGACCATCCAGAACCCGGACGGCAGCACGGACCCGGCCGCGCTGGCTCAGTCCTCGATCGGCCAGAACAACGTCCGGATGACCCCGCTGGAAGGCGCCATGATCGCTGGCGCGATCGCGAACAACGGCAGCCAGATGCGGCCGTACCTGGTCCGGCAGCTGCTTGCGCCGGACCGGACCACCAGTTACTACAGCGCGAAGGCGCGGGAGCTGCGCCAGCCCGTCGAGCCGCAGGTCGCCGCCGACCTGCGCGAGATGATGGTCAGCGTGGTCCGGAACGGCACCGGCAAGAACGCCGCGATCAACGGCTACACGGTCGGCGGCAAGACCGGTACCGCCCAGTCCGCCCCGGACCGGCCCGACCACGGCTGGTTCATCGGCTTCGCCCTGGACAAGAACGGCAACCCGGTCTCCGCGGTCTGCGTGATGCTGGAGCAGGCCGGCCCGGGTGGCAGCGCCGAGGCGGCTCGGATCGCCGGCCAGGTCATGAAGGCCGCCATCGCCGACCCAGGGGGTCGCTGACATGCTCAGCCCCGGCGTGCAGCTCGGCAACCGCTACCGTCTCGACGAGCGGATCGCCAGCGGCGGCATGGGCGACGTCTGGCGCGGCACCGACCAGGTGCTCGGCCGGACGGTCGCGGTGAAGAGCCTGCTCCCAGCCCTGCTCGACGACCCGGATTTCGGCGAGCGGTTCCGCGGCGAAGCCCGCACCATGGCCACCATCAACCATCCCGGCGTGGTGGACGTCTACGACTTCGGCAACGACCAGCAGATCGCCTTCCTGGTCATGGAGTACGTCGAGGGTGACGCCCTGTCGTCCACGTTGAGCCGGGTCGGCCGGCTCACCCCGGCGCGGACGATGGCGCTCGTCGCGCAGGCCGCCGACGCGTTGCACGCCGCCCACGAGAAGGGCATCGTGCACCGCGACGTGAAGCCGGGCAACCTGCTGGTCCGGCCGAACGGCACGCTGGTGCTGACCGACTTCGGCATCGCCCGCTCCGACCTGGTGGGCCAGCTCACCGCCGCCGGTTCGGTGCTCGGCACCGCCTCGTACATCTCGCCGGAGCAGGCCACCGGTGGTGTGGCCACCCCGGCCTCCGACGTCTACGCCCTGGGCGTGGTCGCCTACCAGTGCCTGGCCGGTCGGCGGCCGTTCGAGGGCGACAACCCCCTCGACATCGCGATGCGGCACGTCCGGGAGACGCCCCGACCACTGCCGGCCGACATCCCTCCGCAGGTGCGCGCCCTGGTCGAACGGGCGTTGGCGAAGGATCCGGCCGCCCGCTGGCCGAGCGCCGCCGCACTCGCCGGGGTCGCCCGTCAGCTCAAGGCCGCGCTCTCCCAGCAGGCTCGGGCCGGCGCGAACTCCGGGCCGGTGTCCGCGGCGCCCGCCTCGCCGGCCGCGCCGGGTCGGGCCCAGGTGCCGCAGGCGCACCAGATGCGTCCGCCGACGGCCCGCCCGCCGGTGGCCGGAGCGAGGCCGACCGCTGTCGCACCCGCCCAACAGCCCCGCCCCACCGCCGTCGCGCCGGCCGTCCAGCCCGCCCGGTCGCAGGGCGCTCCGAACGGCTACCCACGCGGTGCCGCAGCGGTGCCGTCCGGGCCGCCCCGGCAGGAACACCCGCCGGCGTACGCCCGGCAGGCCGGCCCGGTGACGCCGTCACCCCAGCCCCAGCGGTCCCGGCCTGGAATGGTGCTTCTCGCCATCCTGCTGGCCGTGCTGGTCCTGCTCTGCTCTGGCGTGATTTCCTACAACCTGCGGAAGCAGTCGCAGGACGGCGCATCCGCCGGGCTTGCGCCGCGCACCGTGACGTCCGGCGCGCTACGACTCGACGGGCGCGACGATCCGACCCGGACGTCGTACCGTCGAGAGGTACGACTCCAGCCGGGCGACGGCGGGACGACGACGAGCGAAGGACGACAGACGCGATGACAGCGCAGGCCCGCCTGCTCGGTGGCAGGTACCAGGTCGGCGAGCTGCTCGGCTATGGCGGCATGGCCGAGGTGCACCGTGGTCGCGATCTCCGACTCGGTCGGGACGTCGCGATCAAGATGCTCCGCACCGACCTCGCCCGGGACGCGACGTTCCAGATGCGGTTCCGTCGGGAGGCGCAGAACGCCGCCTCGCTCAACCACCCGGCCATCGTGGCGGTCTACGACACCGGCGAGGAGACCGCGCCGACCGGTGAGACGCTGCCGTTCATCGTCATGGAGTTCGTCAACGGGCGGACCTTGAAGGAGGTCCTCGGCGTCGAGGGGCGACTGCAACCGCGCCGTGCGCTGGAGATCTGCGCCGACATGTGCGCCGCCCTGGAGTTCAGCCACCGGCACGGGATCATCCACCGGGACATCAAGCCCGGCAACGTGATGCTCACCCAGACCGGCCAGGTCAAGGTGATGGACTTCGGCATCGCCCGGGCGTTGGCCAGCGGTGCGACCACCATGACCCAGACCAGCGCGGTCATCGGTACGGCGCAGTACCTCTCCCCGGAGCAGGCGCGCGGCGAGGCCGTCGACGCCCGTTCCGACGTGTACGCGGCCGGGTGTGTGCTCTTCGAGCTGGTCTGCGGGCACCCGCCGTTCGTCGGGGACAGCCCGGTCAGCGTCGCCTACCAGCACGTACGGGAGACGCCGCCGACGCCGAGCGACATCAACCCGGACGTCACCCCGGCGGTCGACGCGATCGTGCTCAAGGCGCTGTCGAAGAACCCGCTCAACCGCTACCAGAGCGCTGGCGAGATGCGGGCCGATCTGCTCCGCGCCGCCGCCGGCCGGCCCGTGCTGGCCACCCCGGTGCTGCGCGAGGCGGAGACGGTGGCGATGGCCCCGGCCGGCGGTGGGGGCGGCGGCTACCCGGCTCCCGGCCGTGGGCCGCAGACCGGGCAGATCCCGGCCCGGGTGGGCGACCCCCGTCAGCGCAAGGCGTCCTCGTTCCTGATCGCGATGTTCAGCGCGGTCGGCGTGCTGGCGGTGATCGCCCTGGTCGCCGCCCTGCTCTGGGACCAGCAACAGAAGGGCAACGACCTGAAGTCGGTGCCCACCCTCACCGGCAAGGCCCGGGACGTGGCGATCGCCGAGATTCAGAAGGCCGGTCTGTCACCACAGGTGGGTGACCCGGTGCTGGCGAGTGACTGCACCGAGGGGACCGTCGTTCAGCAGAACCCGCTGCCGACCACCCAGGTGAAGCAGAACGGCACGGTCACCATCCAGATCTGTGGCGGTAAGCCCGAGGTGCGCGTTCCCGCCGGGCTCAAGGGCAGCAAGCGGGAGAGCGCCATCGCCCGGCTCACCGAGGCGAAGCTCACGTACGTTATCGCGGAGGTGAACGCCGAGGCGAGCCAGGACGAGGTTCTCGACGTCGACCCGCCCTCGGGCGAGAGCGTTCCCGAAGGCACGAAGGTGAAGCTCACGGTCTCGAAGGGCAACGTCCGCGAGGTGCCGGACGTCGTCGGGTTGAGCCAGGAGGAGGGCACCCGCGTCCTCAAGAACGCCGGCTTCACTGTCGCCGTACAGGACGGGCCGGAGGTGCCCGCCGACCAGGCGGGGAAGGTCACCGACCAGAGCCCGAACGGCAACGAGAAGAAGCCCACCGGCACGAAGGTGACCATCAAGGTGAGTCAACCCGAGCCGGAGACCGACCCGACGCCGACGGGCACACCGTCGGGCACGCCGTCGGGCACGCCGAGCACTCCCCCCGGCAGCGGGGGCGGCATCGGCCTGCCGCTCCCACCTCCGCCGGGCCGGCCCCAGGACTAGGGCCCAGGCCACCCCCGGGCAGCGGATGACCGAGACGGCAGCGTCACCGGCCGAGGCGGTACGGCGGTGGCCTCGCCGCGTCCGCCGGCTGGCCGTCGCGGGTCTCGTCGTGCTGGTGCTGGCCAGTTCCCCATGGCTGTGGACGACGCTCGCCGCACGCGGGCACGTGTACGCCGCCGCCGACGCGCCGGCCGCCGACGTGGTGATCGTGCTCGGCACCGAGGTGGCGGCCGATCGGCAGCGACCGGGTGACCGTCTCGCCGGCCGCCTGGACACCGCCGCCGAACTGGTGACCAGCGGGCGGGCCACTGTCGTCCTGGTGTCGGGCGACGGCGGCGGGGCGTCCGGCGACGAGCCGGCGGTGATGACGACGTACCTCACCGAGCGTGGCGTCGACAGGCGTCGGGTGGTGGCTGACCCGTTCGGCCTGGACACCTACGACAGTTGCGCGAGAGCGCGCGAGGTGTACGGCGTCGAGCGGGCCCTGATCGTCACCCAGTCGTACCACCTGTCCCGGGCGGTGACGCTGTGCCGGCAGCTCGGCGTCGACGTCGACGGGGTGACCGCCCGCTGCGATGGTTGCGGCGCCGCCTTGCTGGCCGAGAAGTCGGTCCGGGACTACTTCGCCAGTGGCAAGGCGGCGTTAGACGCGGTGCGCGGCCGACCGCCGGCGGTGCGTTCGCCGGCGAATTCCGCGGTCCAGGACGCGCTACGCGGCTGAGGGCCCCTGCGGGGTCCGACGGTCCGGTGGCGGGCCCTGAACGTCCGGCTCTCAGGCCGTGGCGAAGGCCGCCAGACGGCGGGCGTCCACTTCGGCGGCCAACGCGGGAGCGCGCTCCAGCGCCTCGGGATGGCCGCAACTGGCCAGCCAGTTGGCCAGCATCAGGTGGCCGCCCTCGGTGAGCACCGACTCCGGGTGGAACTGGACGCCCTCGATGGGCAGCGTCCGGTGCCGCATCGCCATCACCACGCCGGAGCCGGTCCAGCCGGTGACCTCCAGCTCGTCGGGGAGCGTCTCGGGCAGCACGGCGAGCGAGTGGTACCGGGTGGCGGTGAACGGGTCGGGCAGGCCGGCGAGTACGCCGACCGAGTTGTGGCGTACCTCGGAGGTCTTGCCGTGCAGCAGCTCCGGTGCGCGCGCCACTGTCGCCCCGAAGGCTTCACCGATGGCCTGGTGGCCGAGGCAGACGCCGAAGATCGGCAGCTGGCCCGCGTACTCCCGGATGACGTCCAGGCAGATGCCGGCGCGGTCCGGGCTGCCCGGCCCGGGCGACAGCAGGATGCCGTCCGCGCCGGCCGTGCCCACCTGGGCGACGTCGATCTCGTCGTTGCGGCGGACCTCGCAGTCCACGCCGAGCTGGCCGAGGTACTGCACCAGGTTGAACACGAAGGAGTCGTAGTTGTCGATCACCAGGACGCGCATTGGTCACCTGCTCGGGGAGGGGGGCGCGGGGTTGTTCTGATCGGTGTCGTACGGCAGTTCGTGCTCGTCACCGGCCGGGGTCTCGCCGGTCACCGGGTCGCCACCGCCACCCGTCTCGGCAGGTACGCCGGATTCGACCTGCACGTCGTCGAAGGGCAGCAGGGGCTCGGCCCACGGGAAGGCGACGTACCACAGCAGGGCCACCGTGGCGGCCACCAGGAGCACCGAGCCGGTCAACTTCCCGACCAGGCCGAACGGCAATTTGCGCCAGATGAACGCGTACATCTGTTCAGCCTTCCAGCTCCGCCGGACGGCCCGCGGACTTGGGTTGGGTGCGGTCCAGCTCGGCGTGGATGATCAGGCGTTGGTAGTTGTCGAACTTCGGGTTGCACGTGGTGAGGGTGAGCATCCGCTTGGTTGCCTTCTTGTCCGGTTCGCCCGGCACCGGCGCCACCACCTCGACCTGGGTCGGCCGAACGATCCGGGACTGCGACACCCGGTAGACGTACCAGTCGGTCTTGCTCTCGACCACGATCGGGTCGCCGTCATCCAGCTCGTCCAGCCGCCAGAAGGTGGCCCGGTTGCGGTGGCCGGCGACGGAGAAGTTGCCGACCTGGCCGGGGAGCGCGCTGGTCGGGTAGTGGCCGGGGGCGAAGCGGATGTCCTCCTGAGTGACGCCCTCGACGACCACCCAGTTCTTGTCGAGCTTGGGGATGTAGAGACCCGCGAGCGGCTTTCCGCGTACCGGCGGGGACGGTTTGACGCTCGGGCCGACCGACGGGGCCACCGTCGGGTCGTCGGCCGGGCCCCACGCCTGGGCCAACTCGTTGTTGAGCTCGTTCTGGTGGGCGTCGACGATCGCCGACTTGCCCCAGACCTCGTAGCCGGCGAAGAGCAGGACGACCAGGCCGAAGGTGATCAGGACTTCGCCGGTGACGCGGATGCCGGTGCGCAGTCGCGAGCCGAACGACGGGCGGGTCAGTTCGGAGTAGACGCTCTTGTAGCCCTCGCCGGTCTGGTGCGGCCGGAGTTGCACCACCCGCTCGCCGCGTCGGGGTTGGGGAGGGTCGGCGGGGTTGGCGCCGGCCGGCTCGTCCGGGACGGCGGTGCGGGGGACGGCACCCATCAACGCTGTCGAGTCCATGGTCGGCGGCCTGGTGGCGGGAGTGGCCGGCACGGCCGGAATCAACGCGGTGCTGGCCGGGTCCGCGCCGCGATCCGTGCCAGCGCTCGACGGCACCCGGCTGGGACCGGTTGGCGGGACCTGGCTGGGCCCGGTCGGCGGGAAGCCTTCCGGCCCGGCCGCTGCGACGCGCCCAGGGGCGGCCGGGGAGACCGGGGTGGCCGGGGAGCTGGTGGGTCGGCCTGGCCGAGCGCTGACCTGCGGGATGTACGCGGTCGGCGAGTCGGCCAGCGGTGGCGTCGGGGGCCCGGTGGAGGCAGGCCGGCTCGACGTGCCGGGCGCGGCCGGACGGGTCGGCATCCCGCCGGGCGCGGCCGGACGACTCGGCGTGGCACTCGACGGGTTCCCGGCACCCGGCGGGCGGGTCGCTGCGGCACCCGGTGGGTTGCCGGCGGACGGCGGGCGGGTCGTTGCGGCGCCGGGCGCGGTCGGTCGGCTGGACGCGGGGGGTCGGGTCGGGGCGTTTCCGGGGGCAGCCGGCCGAACCGGGCCCTGGTCGCCGGCGGACGGCCGGCCGGGGGCGGTCGCGGGGGGAACCCCGACGCCGCCGCGCGAGCTTGGCCCGGCGGTTGCGCTGCCCGGCCAGGGTGGCGGCGCTTCGGCACCTGAGCGGCCCGCGGGCCCGGTCGGCTCGGGTCGAGCGGTGCTCGGCGGCGGTTGCTGGGTTCGTGGCGGCTGCTCAGGTCGTCGCGGCTGGTCGGCTCGCGGCGGCTGCAACACCGGCTCGGGCCAGTTGCTGGCCGGGGCCGGTCGGCCCGGTGCCGACTCGGGCCGGTCGAGCTTGGGCAGGAAGGCGGTCGGCTCGTCGGTCTGGTCCCGGTGTCGCCCGTCGCGTCGCTCGTCCGGCCCGCTCACTTGGGCACCGTAGCCGAGCGCAGGGCCGTGGAATCCTCGAATGCGGGTACTCGCACCGTCGAGGCTGTCTCCTTGTAGCCGAGCTGGTAGTCGTCGACCGCGTCCTTGAACAACCGGACTCCCTCAGAGCGGGCGAGGGCCTGCTGGAGGGCAGCGGGATCGCCGATCGCTACGATCTTGAACGGTGGGGAGTACACCCGGCCGTGAAGTAGCAGGGTGTTACCGACGCAGCGTACCGCGCTGGTGGTGAGCACGCGGACATTCATGATTGACATGGCCTCGGCTCCGCCGGCCCAGAGCGCGTTGACCACCGCCTGTACGTCTCCCTGATGCACCACCAGGTCGTCGTTGCTGGCGTCCGACTGCGTCTGGTCGAGCTGGGGCGCGTCGTTCAGCTCGACGGTGACCCCAGGGCCGCCCAGGGCGGTGAACCCGGCGTTCTGGAGGCTGCCCTGGGCGCGATTCTGCTGAGCCTTGATGGGGGCGTCCGAGCCGGCCAGCGTGTTGGTTCGTTGCTCGACCTCGCCGCGCAGCGTGGCGGCGCGGCGTTCGCTCGCGGCGACCTGTTCGCGGCGGTCCTCGATGAGCTGGTTGAGCTGGGGGCGTCGGTCCTCCCGGAGAGAGGTGCCGCCTGCGGTGGTCGCGGTGGTGGTGAAGAGCAACCCGGCCGCCGCGGCGATCAGTGGCACCCCGATCGACCAGCCCGGACGGCGTTGGCGCGGTCGCCGGGGCAGCAGCCCGGCGGCGGCCCGTCGGAGGACCTTCTGCCAGGAGGTTGCGCCGGATGTGTACTCCACCGAGCGTTCCTTCCGCGTGTCGGGGGTCGGTCCGTGCCGGCTGGGCCGGTGATGCGAACAGTCCCGCCTCTTTCGGTCACTCCGTGCACCGGCCTGACCCCATTCGTGGTCCGGACGGCCAATCGGGACTACGCTAGCTCTCGAACATTATTGGCCATGGACCGTCGCCCCCGCGCCCGGTTGTCAGGCCGGACGAGGTCGTCACCCCTCTGGAGAGCGCCGTGCCCAAGTCTCAGGTCCGTAAGAAGAAGGTGTACACCCCGCCGACGGACGTTCGTCCGACGACGGCGTCGTCGTCGCGCAAGCCTAGCCCGGTGTGGTTGCCGATCACCGCGGTCGCCTTGATCGTCGTCGGGATCGGCTGGCTGGTGCTCTACTACCTGTCTGAGCAGGAGTACCCGGTCATGGCGTGGGGTTACTGGAACCTCGCCGTCGGCTTCGGTGCGATGGTCGCCTCGCTGGCGTTGCTCTCTCGCTGGCGCTGAGCCGCAGGCCGTCGCGTCGGCGGCCCCACGTCACCCCGTCGAGCCCCTGCCCGGCAGGATCGGGTGGGGCCACCTATGGTGTGCGCAGGCAGCGCGGCCGACTGCGAGATGACTCACGTTACCGCTGGGTAACCTTCGCGTAGGCTGCACTGCATGACTGAGCAGAGCGAGGTCATCAGGCAGCAGACCGGGGAGGCCAACTCGATGGGCAGCGTCCAGATCGTCACCACGATCCTCGCGGCCGCCATCACCGCCGTGGCGGTGTGGCTTGCGGTGCGTGCGGTCCTGAAGATGGTGGCAGTCATCCGGCTCGGGCAACCCGCGCCGGAGCGGTTCTCCGACAAGGTCGCCCGCGCCAGGACGATGCTGGTGGAGACGGCCGGCCACACCCGGATGCTCAAGTGGGGCGTGGTGGGTGCCGCGCACTGGTTCGTGATGGTCGGCTTCGTCGTCCTGTCGCTGCTGGTGCTCGAGGCGTACTTCGAGGTGGTCACCACCGACGGCGGTCTGCCGATCATCGGGCACTGGACGATCTTCGGTCTGGTCACCGAGATCATCGGTGTGCTGGGCCTGGTCGGCATCCTGGTGCTGATGGCGATCCGGCTGCGCAACCGGCCGACCCGCCCGGGCGGGCGGTCCCGATTCACCGGCTCGACCATGTGGCAGGGCTACTTCGTCGAGTGGATCGTGCTGCTGGTCCTGATCTTCGGCTTCGTGATCCGGGGCTTCAAGGTCGCCACCGACCACTTCGAGTTCCCGTTCTGGGCCACCCCGGTCAGCCACGCGGTCGGTGCGGTGTTGCCCGACTGGGCGGACGGCGTCAGCGTCGCCGCGGCCATCAAGATCATTATTTCGATGACGTGGCTGATCGTCATCTCCCTGAACGTCACGATGGGTGTCGCCTGGCACCGCTTCCTGGCGTTCCCCAACATCTTCTTCAAGCGGGAGCCGGCCAAGCCGGCCGGCTCCGGTCTCGGCGCGCTGCGCCCGATGACGAGCCAGGGCAAGCCGCTCGACTTCGAGGAGGCGGACCCGGAGAAGGACCAGTTCGGCGTCGCCCACGTCGAGCAGTTCAGCTGGAAGGGCCTCCTGGACTTCAGCACCTGCACCGAGTGCGGTCGCTGCCAGTCGCAGTGCCCGGCCTGGAACACCGGCAAGCCCCTGTCGCCGAAGCTGCTGGTGCTGAGCCTGCGCGACCACGCGTACGCGAAGGCGCCCTACCTGCTGGCCGGCGGCGGCAAGGACCTGACCGGCGAGGAGAAGGCCACCCAGGCGCAGCTCGCCCACCTGGACGTGCTGGCTCTCGCCGAGGCCGACAAGCCGTTGATCGGCACCGCCGAGGAGGGCGGTGTCATCGACCCGGACGTGCTCTGGTCCTGCACCACCTGCGGTGCCTGCGTCGAGCAGTGCCCGGTGGACATCGAACACGTCGACCACATCGTCGACATGCGCCGCTACCAGGTCCTGATCGAGTCGAGCTTCCCCTCCGAGGCCGGGGTGATGCTGCGCAACCTGGAGAACAAGGGCAACCCGTGGGGCGCCCCGCAGAACACCCGCGAGGACTGGACCAAGGGTCTGGACTTCGAGGTACCCCGGGTCGGCGAGGTGGACGACTTCGAGTACCTGTTCTGGGTCGGCTGCGCCGGCGCGTTCGAGGACCGGGCCAAGAAGACCACCCGCGCGGTGGCCACGCTGCTCAACGAGGCGGGCGTGAACTTCGCGATCCTGGGTGAGGGCGAGACCTGCTCCGGCGACCCGGCGCGACGGATCGGCAACGAGTTCGTCTTCCAGATGCTCGCCCAGCAGAACGTGGAGACGTTGAACGAGGCGTTCGAGGGTCGGGAGAAGGCCAAGCGGAAGATCGTGGCGACCTGCCCGCACTGCTTCAACACCCTGGGCAACGAGTACGGGCAGCTCGGCGGGGAGTTCGAGGTGGTCCACCACACGCAACTGCTCGCGCACCTGGTCGCCACCGGCAAGCTCACGCCGGTGCAGCCGGTCGACGGCGGCGTCACCTACCACGACCCCTGCTACCTGGGTCGGCACAACCGGGTCTTCGCGGCCCCCCGCGAGGTCCTCGGTGACGCCATCGAGGGCGACCTTACCGAGATGCCGCGTAACAGCGAACGGTCCTTCTGCTGCGGTGCCGGCGGCGCCCGGATGTGGATGGAAGAGAAGATCGGCAAGCGGATCAACGTGGACCGGGTCGAGGAGGCCATGGCCACCGGGGCCAGGACGGTGGCGGTCGGCTGCCCGTTCTGCTCGACGATGCTCAACGACGGGGTCAACGGCAAGGGTGCCGGCGAACAGGTCGAGGTGATCGACGTGGCCAGCGTGCTGCTCCGCTCGGTCAAGCCCGAGCAGCCGCAGGGCGGCAAGGAGACCGCGCCGATCGGCGGCTGAGCCGCGTACCTCCAGGATCTGTTCATCGACGGCGGCGGCCCCTCAAGGGCCGCCGCCGTCGTGCAAGAATCTCGCCGAGGTGAGGCGACATCGACGGCCTACTCTTGATGACGCTGTTGCCCCTGGTCGGCTTCGCAGCCCTGACCGCGGGCAACGCGTTCTTCGTCGCGGCCGAGTTCGCCCTGGTCACGGTCGACCGGGCGGAGATCGACCGGCGGGCCGCCGCGGGCGACCAGGCCGCCCTGACGGTACGCACGGCGCTGCGCGAACTCTCGTTCCAACTCTCCGGGGCGCAGCTCGGCATCACCATCACGGCGCTGCTCACCGGCTACCTGGCCGAGCCGGCTCTGGCTCGGCTCTTCACACCGCTGTTGCGCCCGCTGGCCGGGGACAGCACGCAGCGGCTCACCCCGTTCCTCGCGTTGGCCCTGGCCACGCTGATCTCCATGCTCTTCGGCGAGTTGGTGCCGAAGAACGCGGCGCTGGCCCGGCCCATGCCGGCGGCGCTGGCCACGGCCGGTCCGATGCACACCTTCTCCCGGACGTTCGGCTGGGTGATCCGGGGGTTGAATGGCTCGGCGAACCGACTTGTCCGGACGTTCGGCGTGGAGCCGCAGGAGGAGTTGGCCAGTGCCCGCTCGCCGGAGGAGCTGGGCCTGCTGGCGGGCATCTCGGCGCGGGCCGGCGCGCTGCCCACCGACACCGCGATGCTGCTGCGTCGCACCATCCGCTTCGGTGACAAGCGGGCAGCGGAGGCGATGACCCCCAGAGTGGACGTGGTCGCGCTGCGCGCCACGGCCACCGTGGCGGAGCTTCTGGAGGAGTCGCGGCGGACCGGGCGGACCCGGTTTCCGGTGTACGAGGAGACCCTGGACCTGGTGACCGGTGTGGCCGGCGTGCCCGACGCGCTGGGCGTGCCGCTGGCCGACCGGGCGTCGACCCGGGTCGGCCGCGTGGCCCGCGAGCCGGTGTACGTGCCGGAGAGTCTGAACCTGGACGGCGTCCTGGCGGCGTTGAAGGCGGCCGGGGCCGACCTCGCCATCGTGGTCGACGAGTACGGCGGCACGGACGGCGTGGTGACCGTCGAGGACCTCGTCGAGGAGTTGGTCGGGGAGATCGCCGACGAGTTCGACCCGGCGAGCGTGGACGACAACGGGTCGGACGAGCTGACCGTGCCGGGCGGTGAGCGCACAGTGCTGGTCGACGGTGTGCTCCGCTCCGACGAGTTGGCCGAGCAGACCGGCTTCCGGCTGCCCGAGGGGCCGTACGAAACCCTGGCCGGCTTCCTGATGGCCCAGCTCGGGCACATCCCGCTGGCCGGCGAGACGGTCGAGGCAGCCGGCTGGGAGTTCACAGTGGTCGAGGTGGAGCGGCACCGGATCGAGCAGGTCCGGGTGTTGCGCCCGGCGGACCCGGACGACGATGACTGAGCTGCTGGTGACCGTGCTGTTGCTGCTCGGCAACGGGTTCTTCGTGGGTAGCGAGTTCGCGCTCATCGCGTCCCGCCGGACGGTTATCGAGCCGCTGGCCGCCGGGTCGAAACGCGCCCGCTGGGCGTTGTCGGCGATGAACCAGATTCCGCTGATGATCGCCGGCGCGCAGCTCGGCATCACCGTCTGCTCGTTGGGTCTGGGCGCGATCGCCGAACCGGCGCTCGCGCACCTGCTGGAGCCGCCGTTCCACGCGGCCGGCCTGCCGGAGCGGGCGGTGCACCCGGTGGCTTTCGTGCTGGCGCTGGGCGTGGTGGTCTTTCTGCACACGGTCGTCGGTGAAATGGTGCCGAAGAACATCACGCTGGCCGGTCCGGAGGTGTCCGCGCTCTGGCTCGGCCCGGCGATGCTGGCATTCTGTGTGGCCACCAAACCGTTGTTGCTCGCGATGAAATGGGCGGCCCGGAGGGTGCTCGCGTTCTGGCGGATCGAGGCGTCCGAGGCGGTGAAGACGGTGTTCACCGCCGAGGAGTTGGCCGGGTTGGTCTCGCAGGCGCGGACCGAGGGGCTGCTCGACGCGGAGCAGCACGCGCGGATCACCGGCGCGCTGGCCCTGCACGCCCGGACGGCGGCGGACGCGCTGCAACCGTGGTCGACGGTGGTGACGGTGGCCGAGGACGTCTCGCCGGCGTCACTGGAGGTGCTGGCGACCCGGACCGGCCGGTCCCGGTTCCCGGTGGTGCAGCGGTCGACCCGCCGGGTGCTCGGCTTCGTGCACGTCAAGGACGTTCTCGGGTACGCCGGGCAGGGCCGCCGGTCCCCGGTGCCGGCCGACGTCTATCGGCCGCTGGCGGTGGTGCCGCCGGACCGTACGCTGGCCGACCTGCTGCTGGCCATGCGTCGCGAACGACGGCACATGGTGCTGGTCAGCGACGGACGACGACCCATCGGTGTGGTCACTCTTGACGATGTATTGACCGCAATCGTTGGGTGACGAACCAATACCCTTGGTGCGCAAGCGGTTGCACGACAGTGATGGTTGCCGCCCTCGCCTTGATTACCGCCGCGAGCTTCCCTAATGTGAGGCACCGACCGCTGTGGGTCGTCTGCCTCGGCCCTTTCCTCACGCGAGGCGCCCGGCGGTCGGTTGCAAAGGAGTCGGTGCCGGTGGCAACCATGCCCCCTCATCGTCACGACCTGATTGCGTCTGCTCGCTCTGGTGGCCTGCGTCGCGTCGCGCACCGGGTGCTGATCCTGGTCGCCGCGGCGGCGGTCGGCGCCGGTCTGCTGACCGCGCCGGCACATGCCGCGCCGACGGTCGACGAGATCGAGGCGCAGATCGACAAGAAGTGGGAGCAGTTGGAGCCCACCATCGAGCAGTACAACAAGGTCCGGGCGCAGCTGAAGGTCAACCGGCAGAAGTCGGCGAACCTGCAGAAGAAGATCGAGCCGCTGGCGCTGCAGAGCGAGCTGGCGCTCAACCGGGTCGGCGACCTCGCCTCCCGCTACTACATCTCCGGCCCGTCACACGACATCGGTGCGCTACTGGTCAGCGCCAAGCCGGACACGCTCACCGAGCAGCTCACCATCCTCGACCGGCTCGCTTCGCAGGAGCGCAAGGAGGTCGAGGGCGTGCTGGCCGTGCGGGCCAAGTACGACGGCGAGAAGCAGAAGCTGGACGCGCTGATCGTCACCCAGACCAAGCAGCAGAACGATCTGGCGGCCAAGAAGAAGCAGATCGACGCCGAGATCAAGCAGCTTGAGGCGTCGATGCCCAAGACCACTGTCAAGACGGCGGCCTGCCCGACCATCAACGGCGTGGTCAGTGCGGCGGCCCGCACCGCGATCAGGACCGCCTGCGGCAAGGTCGGCAAGCCGTACGTCTGGGGTGCCACCGGACCGAACTCGTTCGACTGCTCGGGCCTGACCCAGTACGCCTACAAGGCGGCCGGGATCTACCTGACGCACCACACCGGTGACCAGTGGAACGAGGGCAAGGCCATCTCGCGCGCCGACGCCCGCCCCGGTGACCTGGTCTTCTTCTTCTCCGGCCTGAGTCATGTCGGGCTCTATCTGGGTAACAACCAGATGGTGCACGCGCCACGGGCCGGTAAACCGGTGCAGGTGTCCAGCATCACCACGATGCCTGTCGCCGGGTTCCGCAGACCTGGCTGATAAACCACCTCGCGCGACACGACGGCCCCCGGTCACCGACCGGGGGCCGTCGTGGTTCTCAGCGAGGTGCCCCCACCGGGGATGGCAACAGCTGTACGTCGGCGAGGTCGACGTACATGATCCGGTGGCCGAACTGGATCTGCGCGTACCGGTTCTTGCCGCGGATGACCGTCCAGTCGCCGGGTGAGGAGCCGTCGACCGTGCTGGCCCGGTAGTACTCGCCGGCCAGTACCGCGCCGACGGCGTACCGCTGCCCGGCGGCCAGCGTGTACTGCAGCGGCGTGACCGCCTGGTAGGGCACCCCGTCCGGGTAGGCGGACTGCTCCGGGTACGCCCGTCCGTACACCGGAACGGTGGCCCTTCCGGACTTCGGCGTCGCCACGACTCCGACGGTCCAACTGGCGGTCGGCGCGGACGCCGGGTTGTGGAACCAGGCCCGCTGCCCGAGGTACCAGATCGCGGTCCAGTCGCCCTGCCGGCCCGCCAGCGCGTACGTCTGCCCGGCGGACGCCCGGGCCCCGTGATCCGACACGGCCATCGTGTTCGGGCTGCCGTCCGGGCGGAGCGCGATGTCGTTGACCAGCGGCGCGTCGGCGGACGGCGCGCTGCGCAGCACCACCGCCGAGGAGCCGCGCGGAGCGCACGGCACGCCCACCGTGACGCAGTCGGTGAACGCCGGCTGGTTGGTGGTGTAGTCCGGATCGATCCGGACCAGCCCGGTGGCCGGGGTGCCGGTGTCCAGTCGAGGGGCGTGCAGCAGGTCGAAGTAGTGCGTCCAGTCCCAGTAGGGGCCCGGATCCCAGTGCATCCCCCGCACTGTCGAGGGGATGGTGCCGGGCACGTTGTCGTGGCCGATGATGTGCTGGCGGTCCAGTGGGATGCCCAGCCGCAGCGCCAGGTGCCGGACCAGCTTCGCCGAGGTCCGGTACATCGCCTCGGTGTACCAGGTGCCCTGCGCCGCGAAGCCCTCGTGTTCCAACCCGATCGCCTTCGCGTTGACGTACCAGTTGCCGGCGTGCCAGCCGACGTCCTTCGTCCGGACGTGCTGGGCGATGTGCCCGTCGACCGAGCGCAGCGAGTAGTGCCAGCTCACGTACGTCGGGTCCTGGACGAGTTGCAGGGTGGTGGCCCAACTCGCCTCGGTGTCGTGGATGACGATGTACTCGATCTTCTGCCGCGCCGGCCGGTCGGAGAGGTCGTGGTTGCCGTAGTCCCCGTCGCCGAACGCCTCGTAGGGCGCCGGAATCCACTCGCAGGAGATGGTGCGGGGGCACTCCACCCCGTCCGGGCGGGCCAGCCGGCGCAGGCCCAGCCGGTCCAGCCAGGAACGTTCGGGCCGCACCGCGCGGGCCGGCAGGGTGATCCGGTGGCCATCGTCGGTCACCCGGGCTTCGCCCGCGCCGATGGTGGTGAAGACCTCGTCGGCGAAGGCCGCCGCGGCGTCGGCGCTGTCCGCGCCCGAGTAGCGGGCCACCGCGCCGTACCAGGCCGCCGGGTCGGTGTCCGCTCCGACCGGCGCGCCCAGATCCCGCTGGTACGCGCTCAGCAGCGCGGCCCCACCCCGGATGTTGAGGCCCGCGTCGGTGCGCAGTGCCTCGGGGGCGGCACCGGTCAGCGCGGCGGCGGCGTCGACGGTCTGCAACGCGGCGGTGGACGGGGCGGGCGTCTCGACCGGCCGCGGTGCGGGCATCCGGGCGGGGCGGGAGCCGTCGCCGCGTGGGTCCTCGGCACCGGCGTCGTGGTGACCGCGTCCGGGTAGGGCGGCCACGTGCCGCACGTCGGTCAGGTGCATCGGACCGTAGCCGCCGCTGGTGCTCGGTGTGCCGGCGTTGGTGTCCCACCGGGACTCTAGGTAGGAGACGCCGAGCAGCACGACGGTCGGTACGCCGTACTCGGTGGCCGCGGCGGCGTACTGCTGTTGGCGGTCGGTGCTGGGCGTGGCGGCGGCCGGGCCGACGGAGAGTGGCACCGTGGTCACGGCGGCGACCACGATGGCGGCGAGCAGCGTGCGCCAGCCGGTCGACAGGGTTGGATGGTGCATCGAACCCCCTAGATTCTCGCGGAGTGAGGTCAGGTCACCATCGCGCCGTCCGGGAGCTCACGTCAATACCTTTCCATCTATCGAAGCGTACGGAAAGAATTCTTCACACACGGTCGGTGGCCTCGTCCATTCCGTACGGAGTGTCACGGCCGCACGGGTTGCGGATCGGTAACGGGCGTCTCTACTCTGGTCATTTGTCGGCTCGACAGCAGCTCCGCCCACCCCGGGCGGTAACGGACCGACACCGCCGAGTCGTTTCCGAGCGAACCGGGGACCCACGTCCCTCGGGGTGAATCCGCAGCCACTGCGGTAGGGCGCCGACTTCCCGCCCGAACCCGTCAGCTAACCCGGTAGGCGGTCAGGAAGAAGGAGTACGGAACCCCGGTGGCACTCCATGCCCCGCGGCCGTCGTCCGAGCGGCCGGCATCAGCCGGCCCGGCGTCGATCGTGCCGCGCCCACGCTGGTCCCGCTTCACCACCGCACTCGCCGCGCTGGCCGGCCTCGCCGTCGTTCTGACCGGCAGTGCCACGGCGGCCCACGCCGACCCCTCGGTCGCAGAGATCGAGCGCCAGATCGACGCCGACTGGAACAAGCTCGAACCGATCATCGAACGGCACAACGCCACCCGCATCGACCTCGCCGCGAAGCGCAAGCAGGCAGACGCGCTGGCCGCCCGGATCACTCCGCTCGAGCGCCAGGTCGACGCCGCGATGGACAAGGTCAGCGCCCTTGCCGTACGCGCCTACAAGGGCGAGAACGTCCTGACTGTCAACGCGGTGCTGGGCAGCCGGTCGCCCAGCGAGGTGGTCGGCCAGCTCGAAATGCTCGACCGCTTCGCGCACAACCAGCAGAAGGACGTCCGCCAGGTGGCCGACCTGCGCGACCAACTGGCCGCGCAGAAGGCGCCACTGGACGAGATGGTGGCTCAGCTGACCCGCACGGAAGCCCAGCTGGCGGCGAAGAAGAAGCAGATCAACGACGAGATCGACCGCCTGCAGAAGCTGCGCCTCAAGGTGTACGGCAACGGCGGGGGCGGGCCGCTGCGCCCGGCGCCCTGCCCGGGCAGCTACCCCGGCGGCGGCGCGGGCACTGCGGTCAAGTTCGCCTGCGCCCAGATCGGCAAGCCCTACGTCTGGGGTGCCGAGGGTCCGAACTCGTACGACTGCTCCGGGCTGATGCTCGCCGCCTGGGCCAAGGCCGGCGTGTCGCTGCCGCACAACGCCGCCGCGCAGAGCCGGGTCACGAAGAACGTCAGCAAGGGTGACCTGCGCCCCGGCGATCTGGTCTTCTACTACAGCGACATCCACCACGTCGGCATGTACGTCGGCGGCGGCTGGGTGGTGCACGCCTCGCAGGCCGGCCAACCGGTCAAGATGAAGAAGGTCGACGACGGCCCGATCCACAGCTACGGCCGTCCAGGCTGACCCAGGGTGACCGAAGGGCCCGTCGCGATCTCCTCGCGGCGGGCCCTCGTCGTTCAGGTTCTAGCGGGTGGGCCAGGTGCGCCAGTGCTGCCAGGCACGGCTGGGCGTCGGCCCCCGCTGGCCCTGGTAGCGCGAGCCGTAGACCACCGAGCCGTACGGGTGCTCGGCCGGCGAGGAGAGCCGGAAGATGCAGAGCTGCCCGATCTTCATGCCCGGCCACAGGGTGATCGGCAGGTTCGCCACGTTTGAGAGTTCCAGCGTCACGTGACCGGAGAAGCCCGGGTCGATGAAGCCGGCGGTGGAGTGCGTGAGCAGCCCGAGCCGGCCCAGTGAACTCTTGCCCTCCAGTCGGCCGGCGAGTTGGTCACCCAGCGAGATGACCTCCAGCGTCGAGGCGAGCACGAACTCCCCCGGGTGCAGCACGAACGGCTCGCCGTCGGGGACCTCGACCACCGAGGTCAGGTCGTCCTGCTGCATGGCCGGATCGATGTGGGTGTAGAGGTGGTTGTTGAAGACCCGGAACAGCCGGTCGAGTCGGACGTCGATGCTGGAGGGTTGGACCAGGGTGGGCTCGAACGGCTCCAGGCCCAGCGTGCCGGCCTTGATCTCGGAGACCAGGTCGCGGTCGGAGAGCAGCATCGGACAACCATAGCCTTCCCGGGGGCGGCCAGATTCGGTGCCGGTGACCAGCGCGTCGAGGTCGCTGCTCGTACATTTGTTCGATAGAATGCCCACATGGCTTCCTGGTCCGAATTCGCCGCCGACGAGCCCCGACTCGCCGACGGGATCCGCGTTCTCCTCCAGCAGTACGGGCCGGGCTTCGGCTATCTGGCCACGGTCCGTGCCGACGGCGGGCCCCGCGTCCATCCGGTCTCCCCGGTCATCACCGCCGAGGGGTTGTTCTGCTTCATCATCGACTCGCCCAAGCGCCGTGACCTCGAACGCGACGGCCGTTACGCGCTGCACTCGTTCCCGGCGGAGGAGAGCGACGACGAGGCGTACGTGGCGGGTCACGCCCGCCCGGTGACCGATCCGATCCTGGTGACGCAGCTGGCGCAGAGCGCGCGGGCCGAGCCGCAGGTCGACTGGCGGCTCTTCGAGTTCACCGTCGACGTGGCCATGCTCACCCGCCGCGAGCAGCACATCACGGGCATCCCGGGCCTCGGGCCGAGTCGGCCGGCCGTTCGGGTCTGGCTCGACCCAAACGCCCAGTCGGCGGTGGCAGCGCCCCTCGCCGTCCCGCAGACGCGCCCGACCCTCCTCAGCCGTGACGTGCAGTGCACGGCAGCCTGACCACCCGACCGGAAGATCATCGGTGCCGGCTCCGCCACGACGGAGCCGGCACCGATGCGTACGCCCGCCACCGCCCGCCCGCCACCGCCCGCCCGCCCGCCCGCCCGCCCGCCACCGCCCGCCCGCCACGCCACACTTGGCGCGCGCCGCCACTCCCGCATGATCCACTCGACTTCGGCGAAACTGCGGTATCCCGGCGCTCCGGATGCCCCGACTTCCAGGAATCCGAGTGGATCACCCCGGCCGACCCCCGGGTGGCACGGCATGCGGACACCTGCGGTCACCGGGGGTGCCTGGGTGCAGAGGCTCAACGACTCGGGTACAGTGGTGCCGCTTGCGGGTGTAGTTCAATGGCAGAACATCAGCTTCCCAAGCTGACAGTGCGGGTTCGATTCCCGTCACCCGCTCCACCATGAAGGCCCAGGTCAGGACATGTTCCCGACCTGGGCCTTCATTCGTTCCGATCGCTTCTTGCGCGTGCGGTGCCCGCCACGGCCCTGACGCTTCCAGACCGGCACCGCTGCGCTTCCGAACGGCCGCTACCGGTAGTCGGCGAAGATCCGACGCTTTCCGCCGTCGACGGTCACCAGGCCGCCATGCGGAAGGATCCATTGTGGTTTGGTGTGGCCGAACGGCACGCCGACGCAGACGACCGCCTCGGGGTTGTAGCGGGTCACCACATCGACGACCGTGTCGCGCTGCTGCTCGCGAAGTCGCGCCCGATCCGCTGCCGCAGGTCGACGGGTGTGGTCGGAGACCGGCGGGCGGGCGACCAGGACCGCGTCGACGGCGCTGAGGAGACCGCGCTCACCCAGTGAGCGGACGATCCAGCCGACCTCGCGGGCGGGGAGAAGCTCCTCCGACGTCTCGATGATCAGCACCCCGCCGTGCAGGACCTCCGGGGAAAACGGGAAGCGCCCCGCCGTCAGGATCCACTGGATGACTTCCAGGCAGCCACCCCAGGTGCGGCCGGTGACCGCTCGGGCCGGCCCGTGCCAGCTCCACGGCTCCGTCGGTTCGCGCTCTCCGAATGACTTCAACGCCTGCGGATCTGCCCAGTCGACGCCGATGTCCTCGGACTCGCCCGGGTCGGTGATCTCCAGCCGTTCCCCGGTGAGCAACGCCGCTCGCAGCGACCTGACGTGGACGTCGTCGACGGCAGGCCCGGGGCCGAGGTGCACCTGGGATGATCCGCCGTAGAAGCTGGCGATGCCGAGGCCCCAGAGCCAGTGGTGCAGATTGGTGTTGTCGCTGGTGCCGAGGAACGGCTTCGGGTCGGCACGGGCCAGGTCGGCGTCCAGGTGGGGGATGACGGTGATCTGGTCCTCGCCGCCGATGACGGCGAGTATGCCGCGTACCCGGGGATCCGCGAAGGCGGCGTTGATGTCCGCCGCGCGCGCTGCCGCGGTCGCACCCACCTGGCGGGTGGTGGGGTATTCGACAGGTACGAGGCCGGTCAGGTCGGCAAGCCGTCGCATGGCCTGCTCGTGGATCACCGGGTAGGCGCCGGCGGCGGCGAAGGACGGTGAGAGGACCGCGAGGTGGTCTCCCGGGCGCGCCTTTCGGGGACGAACAAGCTCATGCTTCATGTCGAGATCCAACAGCTGTGTCGGTCCGTACGCATCTCATTTCGGCGGCTCTGTAGGCGCACGCCTGAGGCGTTTCAGCACGAGCGCGTGGGCGCCTGGGCTGTTCCCTCGGCAGCGAAGTAGGGCTCGGCCGCCTCCAGTCGGGGCACCCCGACGCCCAGCCTGCGCGCCTCCGCCAGGGTGTCGCGGCAGACCGCGCGCAGTTCCTCGGGGTTGGCGTGGGCTTCCATGACCAGGCGCATCGGCGGGAAGTGCCTGAACAGCCAGGCCATCACCGGTGCTGCCAGCCAGACGGGCGCGGTGAAAGGACGTAGCTCGCCGCGGTGCCGCCGCAGATCAACGCCGCGAGCCTCGACGAGCCGCAGGAGTTCGCGGGTGGCGAGGATCGCTTCGCGTACGTTGCCGCGCGTCAGCTTGGACAACGAGCCTTGCTTCAGGCTCTGTGTGTGCAGGCCCGCGTTCTGAACGAAGTGGATCGACAGCCAGCCACGGAAGTCGGAGGTCTCCCGGAGCCTGAACCCCGCCTCGCGAAACACCTGGCGTACGGCCCGCTCGCGCTCGGTCGGCGGCCGGTCGAGAGTGCCGAAGAAGACCACGGGCAGCAGGGCCCCACGCAGCACGCCGTCGTCGCCGAAGCCGCCGCCGGCACCGGGAAAGCCCCAGGCCACCTGATCCGCGGGAAGGTGTTCGATCGCGGTCATCGGCTCGACCCAGAGGTTGTTGAAGACGAGCACAGTGGCTCTGCCCACGCGCGGCCCCAGGAAGGCCGCGGCCTCCGCGAAGCCGTAGTGCTGCACGCTCAGCACGATCAGATCGAAGTCATGGTCCGGCTCCAGCGACTCGCGGTAGCGCACGGGCCACCTCTCGGCGACGCGCTTGCCCCACGGCCGTCGCCGTGCGTCGAGCAGGTCGAGATCAATCGCATCGCCGTACGCTGCCGCCCGCCCCGGCCGGACGTAGAACTCGACGTGGTGCCCGGCCTGTTCCAGGGCCCACCCGTAGATCGCGCCGATGACGCCCCGGCCGAACATCAAGATCTTCACGCGGCACCTCGTACCCTATAATCGGAGACCGTCTCCGGTTCTCAAAATATGGAGACAGTCTCCACTTGTCAACCTGGAGCCCCACGTGACCGATGCCAAGCCACTGCGCGCCGACGCGCGCCGAAACCGGGACGCCCTGATCGCCAAGGCCCGCGAACTCTTCGCCAGCGGCTGCTTCAACCTGCGCTTCGACGACTTCGCCAAACTCGCTGGCGTGGGCACCGGCACGCTCTACCGTCACTTCCCCACCCGGGAAGCCCTGGCCGAGGCGGTCTACCGCGAAGAACTCACCGCGATGTGCGACCGCGCCCGCGAGCTGCAGGCCACCCTCCCCGCCGACGAGGCGCTGGAATCATTCCTGCGCGGCTTCGTGGATCACCTGCACCGCCACGAGGGCCTCGCCCGCACACTCGCCACGCTCATGGCCACCCAATCGGGCGCGCTGGCAGAGGGTGCCCAAGCCCTGGGCCAGGTGATCAACGACCTCTTGGCCGCCGCCGTCAGGACCGGCGCCATCCGCGACGACGTGGGAGCCGGCGCCGTCATGATGACCCTCCACGGCATCTGCGCGGCCTACGACCACCCGACCTACCGAACCGACGCGGACGGCGTCATCACCCTCGTTCTCGCCGGCCTCCGCCGCGCGACGCCGTGAGCAGACCTGGCCCCTGGGGCAGTCCCACCACTGCGCTCAGTTGGAGGCCCGGAACTCCTGATGGCGTCGCAGGAGTTCCCGCAGCGCGCTGATCTCGGCCGCCAGCGCGGCCTGCCCCTGCTCGGTGATCCTGATCCAGGTCTTGGGCCGGCGTCCGTGGTAGCCCCGTTCGATCTGGATCAGGTCGGCCTCCTCCAGCACGGCGAGGTGGCGGGAGAGGTTGCCGGCGGTGAGTTCGAGGGCGTCGCGCAGGTAGGCGACCTCCACCCGCTCGGCCTCCGCCGCGATGGTGAGGATGCCGAGCCGGTTGCGTTGGTGGACGGTGTCGCTGAGCCCGTTCGTCGGATGCCCGCCGGTGCCGGCGGCCTCTGCGTTGCTGCTGGTCACGCCGACTTCCTGATCGTGTTGAGGAGGGCGATGCCGCCGCCGACGAGCAGGATCGGTGCCGGCAGCAGGGCGGCCAGCAGGAAGCTGTAGCGGTTCAGATCCCCCGGTTGGAAGTTGGCGGTCTGGAAGTAGATGTTCACGAGGGCGACCGCCGCCGTGTAGGCCGTCGCCACGACCGTCAGGCCACGGCTGCGTTCCAGTCGCGCCAGGATCAGTAGTCCCACCGCGATGACCAGGTGCGGGATCATGCCTCGGTTGGAGATGCCGAGCAGCGGTATGGTCAGCCAGCTGGTCCCGTTCGAGATCACCGTCGTCATGTTGAGCAGCAGGTACCGCAGCACGATCGGCAGCACGAGCCCGACCATGGTGCCCACGATGCCGGCGATGACGTACGGCCGAGCCGGTGTCTGGACGCCCACCCGCACACCATGCCACCGATACCACCAGAGGCTGAGCAGGTAGCCGCCGATGAGCGCCGCCAGCCAGTACCAGCCGAGGGCTGCCGAGCGTTCGAGGAAGTCCCCACCGAGGCCGCTCAGTGCGGGGTTGTCCTCCCCGACACGCAGGGCGGGCGGTTCGGCAGACTCGACGTAGAGGGGTGCGGCGACCGCCGTCAGGAGACCGAACAGCAGCAGCGGCAGCCAGTAGGCGTTGCGGGTGGCCCGGGTGCGTCGCTGGAGGGCGGCCACCGACGCCAGCAGCTCTCTCGGTGTGTCGCCGCTGTTCGGCGCGGTGCTCGATCGGTCCGACACGGTGGCCCCCTGGTGCTCTGCGGATGCTGCACTGCCAATAGGTTTGCATTGCAAATCATTCTGCGCAAGAGCTTCAGTGAGCTGATGACTTCTACCGGGATCGACAGTGGTAGTTCCTGCTGGACCCGGCACCGGCTAGGGTCCGGCTGGGAGGTGGTCCGTGTTCACCGAAGCGTTTCCGATCGTGACGACACCTGACCTGCCACGACTGATCGCGTTCTACCGGGACGTGGTCGGCTTCGAGCTGACCTACCGGTTCCCCGACGAGGGCGCTCCGGAGTTCGTCGCCCTCCGACTGGGCAGCAGTGAGCTCGGCCTGGCCGCCAACCCGGAGGCTGGCGGGCCGGCCGACTCACACCGCTGGGAGCTGTGCGTCTACGCCGATGACTGCGACGCGGCAGTGGGCGCGCTGCGCACGGGTGGGGCGACGGTCACCGAGGAGCCGGTCGACCAGCCCTGAGGTGAGCGGTCCGCGCGGGTCACCGACCCCGACGGCAACCGCCTGCTGGTGCTGGCGCGGCTGTAGACGACGCTGCCGGGACGGGCGCGGTCATCGCCTCCAGAACAGGAGATGGGTTACTCCGCTGGGGCTGGGCACCGACTCGAGGTGAAAGCGGTCGAGCAGTTCGTCCGGGCTCTCCCACAACCGCTCGCCCCGGTCGAGGTCGACGGGCGCGACGGCGATGTGCATCGTGTCGACCAGATCGGCCTCGAGGAACTCGCGGATGGTGGCGACCCCACCACCGAGGCGTACGTCCCGGCCGTCGGCCGCCTGCTTCGCCTCGGCCAGTGCCTCGGCCGGGCTGACATCGCGGAAGTGGAACGTGGTGTCGGACAGGCTGAACGACGGACGCACGTGGTGGGTGAGCACGAAGACCGGCGTGTGGAACGGCGGGTTGTCCCCCCACCAGCCCTGCCAGTCATGGTTCTCCCAGGGGCCACGCTGGGGGCCGAACTTGTTGCGACCCATGATCTCCGCGCCGATGTTGCACTCGGCGTCGCGGGTCAGGTAGTCGTCCAGCCCACGGCTGCCACCCGGCTCGGTGCGATACACGAAGCTGGCGGTGGCGGAACGCCAGGAGAACAGTGGGGTGGGGTCCGCGTGACCGAAGGGCCGTTCGAGGCTCTGCCCCTCTCCGGTCCCGAACCCGTCGCGCGAGACGTTGAAGCACTGCACCCGCAACAGTTGCGGCATGATCTCTCCTTTTTCCTTCGAGGGGCCGTGGTTCAGTTCGCGATCACCGTCGGGCCGCCTCCGCTGCCCCGGTCGTCGAGCACGAGCCGGGCGCGACCCCGCACCGCGTACCGGATGTGGGTCACCTGTGGGGTGGCCAGGACGCGGGTCGGCGTCAGCTCGACCCCCTCCCGGTCGCCCAGGTCGAGGTCCGCATCGAAGAGGCGCAGACCGGTGCCGAGCACGACGGGTACGACGTGCAGCTCCAACTCGTCGAGCAGGCCGGCCTTGAGCACCTGCCGCACCAGGCTGCCGCCCCCGGCAACCGCGACATCCTTGCCACCGGCCACGGCGCGCGCCTGCTCGACGGCGCTGGCCACCCCATCGGTGACGTAGGTGAAGGTGGTGCCGCCTTCCCGCAGCAGCCGCTGGCGAGGACGGTGGGTCACGACGAACACCGGGGCCCGGAACGGCGGCTCCTCACCCCACGGGATCTCACCCCCGTCGGCCATCCGGCGTCCCATCACGTACGCGCCGGCCGCGCCGAACGACTCGGCGATCACCTCGGAGTTGGTGTCCTGCTCCCCGCCGGCGAAGCCCTGCCGCTCGCGCCAGGCCGCCGCCTCGGTCGCCCACCGGGTGACCCGGAAAAATTTGGCGCTCTCCGCCGAGTCCATCCAGTTGCCGTTCCCGTCGAACTGCGGCCCGGCGTAGAAGCCGTCCACCGACACCGACACCTGCGCGGTCACCTTCGTCATCGCGTTCCGGTCCTCTCCTCGGGCGACACCCCGCCTGGGTACCGCTCCCCGACGGGTCGGAGCCGAACGCGGTGTCCCTACCGCGAAGAAGTGTGACCTGAGCCACTCGCGGGCTCGGTCAGGTGCCACATCCCGGCGTGTTCCGAGTCGCGTGACCAGCGCATCCGGGCCCTTTCCTCCGGGCGAGGGCTCCAGTCCCGGTAGGGCGCGAGGGCCACCCGCCAGGCGATCACAGCGAAGACGTAGATGCCCGGGCCGACCAGCCAGAGCAGGGCGTCGCGCCGCCGATAGGAGGCGTACGGCGCGAGCCACGCGGTCGCCGCCACCGGCACCGCGACCGCGCTGAGGTCGGCCAGCGGCCCGCGGCCGAACCGGGCCTCGACCAACTCGCGAAGGATGAGGGATGGAACGACCACCCCGACCACCAACGCCACCGTACGGATCATGCGGAGCCGGCGATCCGGGGTTACGCGGGAGGCGGTTGCTTCGGCGGGCATCCCCGGAGGGTACGGGCCGGCCGCGACGGTGGACCTAGAACTGCCGGTCGGCGATCGCCGCTTCGATCCGCAGACCGATACCGGTAAGGATGAGGAACGCAGCCAGGATCTGCGGTTTGAGCCCGGCACCCCCGGACGGCATGCTGAGCAGCGAGATCAAAAAACCCGCCACCAGTGACAGGGTGCCGAACGCCCGTACCGTGTCGGTCCGTCGTGCCCGCATGTCCACGACGGAACGGTAGCCAAAGTCGGGCGACGATGGTGCCCCGGACGCCGGCCTAACCGACTGCCCGCCTGGCCCACGACGTGCCGGACGGTTCGTAGCCGTGGCGGCGGTAGAAGCGCACCGCGCTCGCGTTGCGGTGGTGGATACCCGCCGACAGGAAGGAGAGCCCGTGCTCGACCGCCCACCGGCCCGCCGCGTCGAGCAGCGCGGAGCCGACCCCACGGCCCCGGGCCTCGTCGAGCACCACAGTGTGGACCTGCGCTGAAGGCTCCGGGCGAAGGATCTGGTGTGCGGGCGGTTCGGGCAGGCGCAGCACCTCGACCATCCCGACCACCTGCCCTCCCCGCTCCGCGACAAGAACCGTGTTCCGGGCGGTCGCGTCGCTGAGGATGGCGGCGAAGTGCTCGATGACCGCCTCGCGCCGCGGCAGGCGGTAGGTGTCGGGGTCGAGCGCCAGGTGCGCTTCGGCGTTCGCCATACGTAACTCGACCAGTGCCGGCACGTCAGCAAGGCTCGCCGTTCGTACGGCTGCCCCGATCTCCCCCATGAGCGTGATGCTAGGGCGCGCGTGGCCGGCCCGACTAGGGTGGCGATCATGCGGATTGGCATCGTGATCCTTCCGGACCAGCGGTGGGCGGAGTCGCAGCGTCGCTGGCGGCAGGTCGACGAGTGGGGCTTCGACCACGCCTGGACGTACGACCACCTGGGTTGGCGGGACCTGGTCGACGGCCCGTGGTTCGACTCGATGGCCACGCTGACCGCCGCTGCCACGGTGACCTCGCGGATTCGACTGGGCACTCTCGTGGCGTCGCCGAACTTCCGGCACCCGGCCGCGTTCGCCCGGCAGGTCACCACTGTGGACGACGTCTCCGCCGGCCGCCTGCTGCTCGGTCTGGGAGCGGGTGGCATCGGCTTCGACTCGGCGGTGCTGGGTGGTGAGACGCTGCCGCCTCGTCAGCGGGTCGACCGGTTCGCCGAGTTCACCGAGTTGTTGGACCTGATCCTGACCGAGGACGGCACCACCTGGCGGGGGGACTGGTTCGCCGCTGTGGATGCTCGCAACAACCCCGGCTGCGTGCAGCAGCCGCGGGTGCCGTTCGTGGTGGCCGCCAACGGGCCACGGTCGATGCGGTTGGTGGCCCGCTTCGGGCAGGGTTGGGTGACCACCGGCACCGGTGACGACAACGACCTGGCAGGTTGGTGGGCCAGTGTGTCGGCGCTGTCCGCGCGGATGGACCGGACCCTGGACGAGGCCGGCCGTGACCCGGCCAGCCTGGACCGCTACCTCTCACTGGACGCCGCGCCGGTCTTCTCGCTCAGCAGCGCACAGTTCTTCGCCGATCAGGTCGGCCGCGCCGCCGAGCTGGGCTTCACCGACGTGGTGACGCACTGGCCACGCGACAGCAGTTGGTACGCCGGTGACGAGGCCGTCCTGGTGGACGTGGCGACGCGGCTGCTGCCACAACTACGCGACTGAGCCCGCCGGGTCGGTACGTCAGCCCGCTGGGTAGCCGACGCACCGATCTGGCTGGGAGCCGCCCGGTCAGGTGCCGAGGTCGCCGCTAACCACACCGCCCTCGCCGCCGGAGACCAGGCGGAAGCGCAGGCAGACGATCGGGGTGTCGGCGTCGACCGGCGTGCCGAGCCGCGCCCAGTAGGTCGAGTGCCCGGCCCGCCACTCCTCGATCGAGCGGTCACCCTCGCCCTCGGCGTGGGCGAAGTCCCAGGGCACGTCGGCGAAGCGGACCACCTCGACTCCGGTGATCTCCACGACGCCGGCCAGGGCGTTGTCGTCGTCGACCAGGGCCAGGCGTTCGCCGACGTGCTCCAACTCCTCGCCTTCCTCCGCGTACTCGGCGAGCCGGCCGGCCGTCGCGGTCTTCACGCCGGCCAGCACCAGGGTGTTGAGGGTTTCCCGCAACTCGCCGGGGGTGCCGAGGGCGAGGGCGCGTAGTTCACCGATCCGAGGCCACATCCTGCCGAGGCTAGGCCAGGGCGACCCCGGTCTCCGCCGCAATACCCGTGGGTCCGCTCAGATCAGTTGGCCGGCGTAGCCGGGTGCGGTGAGGACCCGTTCGTCGGCACTGGTCGCGTACGCGTCGAGGATCGCGTCGGCGAGCTTGACCACGTGCTCGTCGCCGTGGCGGGCCGCGCGGGCGAAGACCTCCGCCGGCGTCGCGGGGGTGACGGTCGGTGGCGCGATGCCGACGGCCGGGGCGTACACGGAGGTCATGGCCGCGGTCGCGGCCCAGGCCGCGGCGAAGCTCGGCGCCCACAGAGCCGGGTCAAGCGCCGGCAGGGTACGCAGCACGGCGGTCGGCGCGGTGACCGCGTGCACCAGCATGACCGGCTCGGTGTGCCCGAAACGCAGGTAGTCCAGGCCGGCCCGGTGCACCAGGTCGGTGAGCCCTCGCTGCGCTTCGGCCGGGCTCCGCGCGGGGCGCAGCGCCGCGAGCGCCGGTTTCCACCGGGGTACGGCCGGCAGCCGTCCCAGCCGGTCCCGGACTCCTCCGGTCTGGTCCTCGATCCGGGGCACTGCGGCCAGCGCGGCTTCCACGTCGACCCGGTCGGTGTCCGGCCGACCCGGGTTCTCGGCGAAGAGCTGGTCGGTGCCGGGGATCGACTGCCAGCGGGCCGCCCAGTAGCCGAGGGCCTGGCCCAGCTCGGTGAGCCGCCGTGGGCTCTCCTCGTCCGTTTCGAGCGCGCGTACGGCTGCCCGACCCGGATCACCCCGTGCGTGGCGCCGGCCGCGATGCCCGGCAGCAGCCGGGGCCACCAGGTGCCGAGCACGTCGCGCCACGGGTGTTCGCGCAGTTGCCGGTCGAAGTACGCCAGCCAGTCGCCGGCCCGCTTCGGGTCGCCGAGCGCGTCCCGCCAGTCGTCGATCGGGTGCAGCCCCCGGGGCAGCTCATCGAGTCGGCCGAGGTAAGCGTCGAGCCAGCGGTGCACCTGTTGCTGGTGCCCGTGCCGGACCAGCGCCTCGACGGCCATCGGTCCGTGGTTGGACAGCCAGCCCTCGAACTCCGGGCCGGTGCGGTGCAGTCGTTCGTACGCCTCGTCCAGTGTTCCCTCGCTCATCGACCGATCGTCGTTCTTCAACCTTGCTTGAGGTCAACCCGGCAGATCCGCGGCGTCGATCAGGCCGGTGATCCGCAGCTCGGCCGCGACCTCGGGCGGGCAGTCCACGGCCACCACGGCGGTGCCCAGCACCTCGGCGCCCCGGGCCGCGCAGATGTCGTAGAGGGCGCGAAGCTGCGCGCCGGTACGCACCCAGTCGTCCACCACCAGCACCCGGTCGTCGGGGCCGAGGTGCCGGTCCCGCACGGCGAGGTCCACCCGTCGGCCCCGGTAGTCCGGTGGGCTCTGTGCCCAGGTGACCGGCCCGGCCGGCAGTCGTCCGTCACCGGGCTTGTGGGCGGCCACGAAGCCGACCCCGAGGGCGGTGGCGGCCAACGGCCCGAGCAGCAGCCCGGTGACGGCCGGCGCGAGCACCACCGTTGGCCGAGCGGCCCGGTACGGCGCCACCAGGGCCGGTCCCAGCTCGGCCAGCACCGCTGGGTCCCGCCACCAACCGGAGATGTCGCTGACCAGGTGACTGGTGCCCGGGCCGGGGTCGATCCACTGGAAAAGGGCGGCCAGGCGTTCGGTCAGATCGGCGGGCATCCGCTCATCCTGCGGCACGGGCGGCGAGCGTGGCGGCACCCGGGCCAGCCGGCCCACCCCGGGTCGGATGATCGGCTACACGTACCTGTGCAAATACGGGCATACCACCATGATCACGTTGACTTCGGAAGTGCTTCTCTCGTTACGGTCCGATCCGGTTTGTTCAGACGACGAAAGGACCGGGCCGGTGGCAGGCAAGCACTCCCGTACCCGCATCTTCTCCTCCCCGGCGGGCATTGTGGCCACCGCGGCGGTCGGCGTCGCCCTCGCCGTGGGCGGCACGGTAGGTGCCGTGCAGCTGGTCTCCGGCCCCGACCAGTCCGGGCAGGTGGCTCTCGACCTCACCCCGACCACCGCCGCGAGCAGCCTCACCCCCAGCTCCCCGGCCGCCACCCCGAGCGTCAGCGCCTCGCCCAGCGTGACCGCCAGCCCGTCCGCGACCCGGTCGCAGCAGGCCGCCTCCCGGGGCAGGGAACGCACCACGTCGCCGAAGCCGAAGCCGAAGCCGACCGTCAAGAAGACCACGGCCGCGGCGAAGGTGCTGGAGAGCGGTTCGTGTGGTGCCTCGTTCTACTCCGACGGGCAGCTCACCGCCAACGGCGAGTCGTTCAACCCCGACGCGCTGACCGCCGCGCACAAGACGCTGCCGTTCAACACCAAGGTCCGGGTGACCAACCCGGCCAACGGCAAGTCGGTGACGGTACGGATCAACGACCGTGGCCCGTTCATCGACGGCCGCTGCCTGGACCTCTCCCGGGCCGCCTTCGCCAGCATCGCCTCGGTCGACGTGGGCGCGCTCACCGTCCGCTACGAGGTCCTCGGCTGAGCGGGAGCGGCGACGCCGATTCGGCCGGCCGACTGGGCCGGCCGGACAGAACCTCCTCAGACGACGGGTCAGGTTCATTCACCGTTTCACGTGGATCAGGCAAACTGTCCCTCGTACCCACGCGACTCCTCCAGTCGGGCCATCGCCCGCTGAGCCCCGGATCCCGCGCCGGCCTCGGCGCGGCCCTCATTCTGCTCGCGATCGTCTCGGCGGTGGAGGCGGCGGACGGCCGTAAGGTGCACTACGTCGCGCTCCTGGCGGCCGCGCCGGTTCTCGCCGCCGCCCTGGCGTCCTGGCTGGTCGTCCTGGGAGTGGGCGTCGCGGCGACACTGATCGGCGCCGGCTTCGCGCTGGTCGCGCCGAAGGTTTCGTTGGCCACTTCGGTCAACGTTGTCGCGGTCGCTCTCGTCACCGGAATGGCCGTGGCGGTGGCCTGGGTTCGCCAACGGCAGGCCGAGCGGATCGTCGAGCTGACCAGGCTCGCGGCGGTGGCCCAGCAGGCGGTGTTGCGCCCGCTCGGGCCGCAGGTCGGCACGCTCTCGGTCGCGGGACGCTACATCTCCTCCACCGCGACGGCCGAGATCGGCGGCGACCTGTACGAGGCGATCGACACGCCCTACGGCGTCCGCATGATCATCGGCGACGTGCGGGGCAAGGGTCTGGACGCGGTCCGGCTGGCCAGCATCGTCCTCGGCTCCTACCGGCACGTGGCGTACGAGCGGGCCGACCTGCGGGCCGTCGTCGCCGACCTGGACCGCGCGGTGGCCCGCAACGTCGGCGACGAGGACTTCGTCACGGCGGCGCTGGTCGAGGAGCGTGGTGGCACCCTCACGATCGTCAACTGCGGGCATCCGCCACCGCTGCTGCTACGCCGAGGTGCGGTGATCCCGCTGGAACCGCCGGCCCCGGCGCCTCCGCTCGGGTTCATGCCGGTGGTCCGTCCCCGGGTCGAACGCCTGGAGCCCGGGGACCGGCTGCTGCTGTTCACCGACGGTCTCGGCGAGGCGCGGCGGGACGGCGAGTTCTTCCCCACCGCCGACCGCGCCTGGCGACTGCTCGGCCATGGCACTGTCGCCGACGGGCTGGCCTCGCTGGAGACGGCCCTGGTCGAGTGGGTGCACGGTCGGCTCGACGACGACATCGCGCTGGTTCTGATGGAGTACGTGGGTGCCCGTGCCGGCGCGACCGTCGCCGTCCCGAGCTGGGAGGTCGGCGCCGCCGAGAGCTGAGCCGGCCGGCTGCGGCCACAGGTGTGTAATCGCCGTCACTTGGGTGATCCGCTTGTCGCTGCCTACCCGCGAGTAATACAGTCGGGGTTACTGATCGGTAACACCTGTCCGGAAGCGGGGCCAGTGAGCATGACCCACTACAAGAGCAACCTCCGGGATCTCGAGTTCAACCTGTTCGAGGTCTTCGGGGCGGACCGGGCGTTCGGCCAGGAGCCGTACTCGGATCTCGACACCGACACCGCCCGCAGCTTCCTCGCTGAGGTGGACCGCCTCGCCCGCGAGGATCTGGCCGCCAGCTACACGGACAGTGACCGCAATCCGCCGGTCTTCGACCCGGCGGCGCACATCGCGCCGCTGCCGGAGTCGTTCAAGAAGTCCTACCAGGCATTCATGGAATCCGAGTTCTGGCGCCTGGACCTGCCGCCCGCGCTGGGCGGCACCAACGCGCCGCGGGCCCTCTGGTGGGCGCTAGCCGAGCTGGTGCTCGGCTCGAACGCGCCGGTCTGGATGTACGCCTCCGGCCCGTCCTTCGCGCACGTGCTGCACGTCGAGGGCAACGAGCGGCAGAAGAAGTGGGCCAAGCTCTTCATCGACAAGCAGTGGGGCTCCACGATGGTGCTCACCGAGCCGGATGCCGGCTCGGACGTGGGCGCGGGGCGCACCCGGGCGATCGAGCAGCCCGACGGCACGTGGCACATCGAGGGTGTGAAGCGCTTCATCACCTCGGGTGAGCACGACCTGAGCGACAACATCGTGCACTACGTGCTGGCGCGTCCGGTCGGCGTGGAGGGGGTCGGTGGTCCCGGCACCAAGGGCCTGTCGCTCTTCGTGGTGCCGAAGTTCCACTTCGACGAGACCACCGGCGAGCTGGGCGAGCGCAACGGCGTCTACGCCACGAACGTCGAGCACAAGATGGGCCTGAAGGTCTCCAACACCTGCGAGGTGACCTTCGGCGAGCACGGCGTACCGGCGAAGGGTTGGCTGCTGGGCGACAAGCACGACGGCATCCGGCAGATGTTCATGATCATCGAGTACGCCCGGATGATGGTCGGCACCAAGGCCATCGCCACCCTCTCCACCGGTTACCTCAACGCCCTCGAGTACGCGAAGAACCGGGTGCAGGGTGCCGACCTGATCCAGCAGGCGGACAAGACCGCCCCCCGGGTCACCATCACCCACCACCCGGACGTGCGCCGCTCGCTGCTGCTGCAGAAGTCGTACGCCGAAGGTCTTCGTGCTCTGGTCCTCTACACCGCCACCTGGCAGGACAAGGTCGCGCTGGCCGAGGCTGCCGGCGACGAGAAAGCCACCAAGCTGGCCAAGCGGGTCAACGACCTGCTGCTGCCGCTGGTCAAGGGCGTCGGTTCGGAGCGGGCGTACGAGATGCTCGGGCACGAGTCCCTGCAGACCTTCGGCGGCTCCGGGTTCCTCCAGGACTACCCGCTGGAGCAGTACGTCCGCGACGCCAAGATCGACACCCTGTACGAGGGCACCACCGCCATCCAGAGCCTCGACCTGATCTTCCGCAAGATCGTTCGGGACAACGGCAAGGCGCTGCTCGCGGTCTCCGGCGAGATCCAGGAGTTCATCTCCTCCGAGGCGGGCAACGGCCAGCTCAAGGAGGAGCGGCAGGCGCTCGGCAAGGCCCTCGGCGAGATCCAGAACATCCTCGGTGTGCTGACCGGCTGGCTGGGCGAGGCGCAGGGCGGCGACACGCGCGCGCTCTACAAGGTCGGGCTGAGCAGCCGGCGTTTCCTGCTCGCCATCGGCGACCTGGTGGTCGGCTGGCTGCTCCAGCGGCAGGCCGACGTGGCGCTGAAGGCGCTCGCCGGCGAGGTCTCCGCCAGCGACAAGGCGTTCTACACCGGCAAGGTGGCCGCTGCCCGCTTCTTCGCCCGTGAGGTGCTGCCCCGCATCGGCGCCGACCGGCGGATCATCGAGGGCACTGACCTCGACATCATGGACCTCCCGGAGGAGGCCTTCTGAGGCCTGTCTCATGAAGCAGGACCTGGGTCCTGTGCCGGGTCGCACCACCCGGCACCGACGGCCGGCGGGGCATGTCGCCCCGTCGGCCGTCGCCGTTCCGTCCTGACGGTGGGCACGTATTGACCGCGCCCGGTCGGGTATGCCGCCGCCGTGGCGGGTAACCGTCGCGTGACCTCGAAAGGGAACGCCCAGAGCCACCGCACGGGGGAGTGCAGCGCACATGGGTGTAGGAAGCGGCATTTTTCTCATCGCGATCGGCGCGATCCTGACCTTCGCGCTGAGAGCCAACGTCTGGTGGATCGACGTACGCGCGGTCGGCTGGGTGTTCATCCTGGCCGGTCTGGCCGTACTGCTGACCACTGTCTGGTTCTGGCAGGACCGGCGCAAGCGGGCTCGAACCCTCATCGTGGAGGAAAACCGGCTGTCTCATCCGACGGCGATGATGCCGCCACCGCCGGACCCGCCACCACCAACCGCGCCGCCGTCCTGATCCCGGCGCAACGCCCGACCTGCTTTCGAAGCGCCCGGCGTGCCTGACGCACGGCGACCTGTGGGCGCGTACCACTGAGCCACCCGTCAGATCGGCGGGTGGCTCAGTCGCGTGCGGTGTGCCGAGCCGTCAGCGGCGCTCCCGCCCTGCCCAACTCCGCCCAGCCGAGCGGGCAGCGGTGCACCGCCAACTCGGCGGTGCGCAGGCCCTCGTCGTTCGCCCCCTCGGGATCGAGGAACGCGGAGAGCAGCGAGATGCCCGGGTTGTGGGCAATGAGCAACGCCGTGCGGGCGGCCGGGTCCACAGTGCGGACCAGCGACAACAACTCCTCGGGGTGCGCGTCGTACGCACCCGGCTCATAACGGACGGTCGGGCGAGGACCGGTCGGACCACCCTCCGGCGGTGAACCGGTCATGCCCATCGCCACCCCGTGCCAGGTCTGGCGGGTGCGTCGGGCCGTCGAGCAGATCACCACGTCGGGCAGCAGCCCCTGGCGCGCCAACCAGGCCCCAGCCGCAGCCGCGTCGGCGTTCCCGCGTGCGCTCAGTGGCCGCTCCGCGTCGTCCGCCGCGTCGTTGCCCTGCTCGGCCTTCGCATGTCGCAGCAACACGAGTGTCCGTGTGTCGCGGTCGGCGTCCGTCATGCCCCCAGCTTGCCCGATTGGCGATCTCCGTGCCTGGGTAAGTCGATGGATGCCGCACCCCTACCGACGGCCGCGGCGCGACGTACGCCAGGTTAGAGCCGAGGAGCGAGACATGGGCATTGGTGGCAGCATCTTCTTGATCGCGTTAGGCGCGATCTTCGCGTTCGCAGTGGAGGCCGACCTGGGTTGGCTGGACCTGGCCGTGGTCGGCTGGGTGCTGATGCTGGCCGGCGTCGCCGGCCTGCTCGCCACCCTCTACTTCTGGAACAGCCGCCGCCGCCCGGTAGTGGCCGCGCCGGTCCGCGAGGAGCGCGTGGTGGCCGACCGGGTCGTGCCGGTCCAGGACAACCAGGTCGTGCAGGAGTACCGCGAGGTGCGTCGGCCGGGCCGACCCGTCTGATCCTCGCCCACACACTCCGGGGTCCCGCAGCGTCGCGGGGCCCCGGCTCGCGTATACGCGCCTTGGCTCGTGTGTGCTCCGGCTCTTGTGTGTGCGCCCGGTGACCGCCAGCGCCCCCTCATCCCTGCCAAGATCCGCACACCTTCGGGGAAGTTGCTGTCTGAAGGCGTGTCGAGGCAGCAGTTTCCCCGAAGATGTGCGGATCTTGAGGCGCGGGCCTGATCCCGGAGGCGGTGATCGGGCGAAAGATCGCGCTCGATCCAGGAAGTAGTGCTTTCGGATGCGAGCGAGGCCACTACATCCTGGATCGAGCACGATCATGGGGCTGTCGCCGCCCTATGGTGCCGCCGAGCGGCGTCGCGGGGCCCGGAGGCCCCCGGGCCGGTGTTCGGGTCGGCCGGTGTTCGGGTCGGCCGGTTCTCGGGTCGGGCGGGCCGTGCCCTGAGTCTTGGCGGTTCGGTCAGGCGAACAGCGCGAAGTAGATCGCGATGTGGTGACACAGCGCCGCCAGCAGGGTGCAGGCGTGGAAGAACTCGTGGTGGCCGAAGACGGTCGGCCATGGATTGGGTCGGCGCAACGCGTAGAAGACCGCGCCGACGCTGTAGATCGCCCCGCCGACGATCAGCAGCACCAGTGCCGCGACGCCGCCCCCGTGCAGGATCTCCGGGAGCATGGCCACCGCCACCCAGCCCAGCGCCAGGTAGAGCGGCGCGGACACCCAGCGTGGCGCGTGCGGCCAGACCACCTTGACCGCAACGCCGGCCAGCGCGCCACCCCAGACCAGGGCCAGCATCACGGTGGCTGGTCGGGGCGCGAGCAGCATCGCGCAGAGCGGCGTGTACGTGCCGGCGATGAACACGAAGATCATCGAGTGGTCCATCCGGCGCATCACCTGGTAGCCGCGCTCCGACCACACTCGACGGTGGTACAGCGCGCTCGTGCCGAAGAGCCCGCAGACCGTCAGGCTGTAGATGAGGCAGCTCACCAGGGGTGCCCACCCCGTCCGGGTGGCGGCGATCGAGCAGAGCACGATGCCGCAGACCAGGGCGACGAAGAAGGCGTACGTGTGCAGCCAGCCGCGCATCCGGGGCTTACCGATGTCGACCGGCTTCAGGCGAAGCGGGGCGGAGGTGGTCACCCAGTCAGGTTACGGCACCGTAGGTTACTTGTAAGTAGTGGCGTTGGTGACACCCGGCACCGTCAACGTGAACACCGGATCGGCACGACATCGGCGAGGATGAGCGGATGCGGATCCGACCCGTCGGGGCGCACGCCCTGCTACTCGACTGCACCCTCCCCGCCGACACCCCCGAAGCCGTGGCCGACATCCCGGAGGCCACCCTTGTCGAAGCGTGGCGGGCCGAGCTGTGGCGGCGTCGGGAGCGGGGCGACCTCATCGCCGTGGAGATCGTGCCGGCCGCCCGGAGCGTGCTCCTCGACGGCCTGCCCGACCCGACCACCACGACCGAGCAGCTGACCCGTTGGGCACCCGCCGTCACCGCCGCGATCACCCGCCCACACCGAGCCGATCCCAGGGCCAATCCCAAAGTCGCCGCCCACGCCCACGCCGCCCACGCCCACGCCGCCCACGCCGCCCACGCCCACGCCGCCCACGCCCACGCCGCCCACGCCGCCCACGCCCACGGCGACGATGCGCACGCCGACATCGAACCCGGCGCCGAAGCGGACAACGACGCTCAACACGCAGCGGAACTCCGCGACACCACAACCGAAGACGGGGCCGACGACGCGGCGGACGTGTTCGTGCCGGTCACCTTCGACGGGCCGGACCTGGCGGCGGTGGCGGAACACTGGGGCGTGGACGTCCCGGCAGTGCGGCACCGGTTGACCAGCACCCGGTTCCGGGTCGCCTTCTGCGGATTCGCCCCCGGATTTCCCTACCTGACCGGGCTGCCCGCCGAGATGGCGCTGCCCCGGCTGGCCACCCCCCGTCCCCGGGTGCCGGCCGGCTCGGTCGCGTTGGCGGGCCCGTACGCCGGTATCTACCCGAGCGCTTCCCCGGGCGGCTGGTTGCTGGTCGGTCGGACCGACCTGGTGCTGTTCGACGTGACCGCCGACCCGCCGGCCCGACTCGGTCCGGGCACCACGGTACGGATGGTGGCGGCGTGACCCGCTCGGCCGCCATCGAGGTGATCCGCGCCGGTGCGCTCACCACGGTGCAGGATCTGGGCCGGCCCGGCTGGGCGCACCTGGGCGTACCCCGGTCCGGCGCCCTCGACCCGGGTGCTCTGCGGTTGGCCAACCGGCTGGTCGGCAATCCGGAGCACGCGGCTGGCCTGGAGATCACCCTGACCGGCTGCACCCTGCGGTTGACCCGGGCCGCCACCGTGGCGGTCACCGGCACCGAGGTTCCCGTCCAGGCGGGCACCCGGCCCGGTGACACAGGACGCCCGCTCAGTGTGCCGGCCGGGACGGTGCTGCGGATCGGTCCCGCCCGGCGGGGCGTACGGAGTTGGTTGGCGGTGGCGGGCGGCATCGACGTGTCACCGGTGCTCGGTAGCCGGGCCACCGACACCCTCTCCGGGCTCGGCCCGCCCCGGCTGACCGACGGTGACCTGCTGCCGCTCGGTGATCCGGTCGGCGACCCGGCACCGGTGGATTCGACCGTGTGCCAGCCGCCGCCTGAGGAACTGCACCTGACGTTGGCTCCCGGTCCTCGCGAGGAGTGGTTCACGCCGACCGCGTTCGACCGGCTCTTCGGCAGCGCGTACACCGTCAGCCCGGTGAGCAACCGGGTCGGTGCGCGGCTCGCCGGCGCGGCGCTGCCCCGCGCGGTGGCCGGCGAACTCCCCAGCGAGGGCATCGTGCTCGGCGCGGTGCAGGTGCCGGCGGACGGACAACCCCTGATCTTCCTCGCCGACCATCCGACCACCGGTGGATACCCCGTCATCGGAGTGGTCACCGACGTGACCCCGCTCGCGCAGGCCCGGCCAGGTACTACCGTCAGATTCCATGGACCTCAACGCTGACCTGGGCGAGGGATTCGGCATCTGGCGACTCGGTGACGACGAGGCGCTGCTGAGTCTCGTCACCTCCGCCAACGTCGCCTGCGGCTTCCACGGCGGCGACCCGTCCACCATGCGGCGGGTCTGCGAGGGCGCCGCGCGACGCGGGGTCGCGGTGGGGGCGCAGGTCGGCTATCGGGACCTGGCCGGCTTCGGCCGGCGGCACATCGCGTACGACTTCACCGAGCTACGCGACGAGGTGACCTACCAGTTGGGGGCACTGGACGCGTTCTGCCGGCTGTTCCGCACCCGGGTCCGCTACCTGAAGCCGCACGGCGCGCTCTACCACGCGGCCAGCACCGACGAGTCCCAGGCGGCGGCGGTGGTCGCCGCCGTCAGCGGGTACGACCCGGAGCTGCCCGTCCTCTGCCTGCCCGGCTCGACGCTCGCCCAGCTCGCCGTGGGTGCCGGCCTGCCGGTGGTTGCCGAGGCGTTCGCCGACCGCGCGTACCTGCCCAACGGGGCGTTGGTGCCGCGCGGCACCCCCGGCGCGGTGATCACCGACCCCGAGCAGATCGCCGAACGGGCGGCGCGGATGGCCACCGAACGCAGCGTGGTGGCGGTCGACGGCACGGTCATCCCCTGCTCGGTCGACTCGATCTGCGTGCACGGCGACACCCCGGGAGCGGTCTCCGCCGCTGAACTCGTCCGCGCCACCCTGATCGACGCCGACATCACGCTGGCCCCGTTCGCCTGACCGGAGGGGCCCGGACGGGCCCCTCCGAATCGCCTCAGGCGTCCAGGCCGCGTAGCACCAGCGGCAGCCGGGTCACGGCGCCGTCGACCACCCGGACCGGTACGCCCCAGTCCTGCCGGGTCAGGTGGCACGCCGCGTGCTCGACGTCCGCGTCACAGGTCGCCGCCTGCGCGGTCACCTGGAGCACCCCCGCGGTGACCTCGCCGTTGAGCACCAGCCGGCGGGACAGCTCGGTGCCCGTGCCGGCCCCGTCCACCAGCAACTCCGGCGGGGACGCGGAGACCACCAGCCGGGTCGACGGGCCGTACGTCTCGTCCAGCTTCTGCCCCGGCGCCGGGGTGAAGACGATGTCCAGGGTGACCTCGCCGGCGGCGACGTCGGTCGGCTTGCGCTCGGTGCGGTGCCGTGGCCCGTCCACCGTGCTGGCACCCGCCGCCGACAGGGCACCGGGAGCGAGTCGGGTCAACCGGTGTGCGGCGGACTCCACCACGAGCACCTCACCGGACGGCGTGAGCACCAGGTCGCTGGGCTCCGCCAACCCGTCCGCGACGGTGGAGACCTGGTTGCTGGCCGGGTCGAAGCGGCGCACCGCACCGTTGTACGTGTCCGCGATCAGCACCGAGCCGTCCGGCAGCGCGCACACGCCCAGCGGGTGCTGGAGCAGCGCCGACTCCGCCGGACCGTCCACGTGCCCGAAGTCGAACAGGCCCTGCCCGACCGCGGTGCCCAGCACACCGTTCTCGACGTACCGGATCGAACTGGTCTCGCTGTCGGCCACCCAGAGCCGGGTGCCGTCGGCGGAGGTGGAGAGCCCCGACGGCTGGGCCATCCACGCCTCGGCCAGCGGGCCGTCGCGCAACGCCTCCACTGTGGTGCCGGCGTACATGCCGGCGGTCCGCTTGATCGGGTCGAACCACCAGAGCTGGTGGATGCCGGCCATCGCGATGATCAGCTTGTCGTCGTACCAGGCCAGATCCCACGGCGACGACAGGTCGACGGCGAACGCGTCGTGGGCGTGGTCGTCGACCTCGGCGCGCCACTGCCGCCCACTGCCGGCCACGGTGACCACCTCGCCGGACTCCAGCCGTACGCCGCGCAGCAGGTGGTTGACGGTGTCGGCCACCACCAGGTCGTAGCCGGCCACCTCGGCGACGTGCGTGGGCAGCACGCACACGCCCTGCGGCTCGGAGAACGTCGCCGCCTCGGCCGGGCCGTCCGCCCGGCCGCGCTCGCCCGAGCCGACGCGACGCACCGGCGTCTCGCCGTCCGGGTCGACCTCGACCAGGGAGTGCCGGGCCGAGTCCGAGACCAGCAGGTTGCCGTTGGGCAGCAGCACCGCCTTACCCGGGAAGCGCAGCGCCGTCTCCGGTGCCGGCGGCGGGACGTACGGGCCGTCCCCCCGGTGCAGGGTGCCCTTGGCCTCGTGGGTGGTGACCAACTCGTCGATCAGTCGGGCCAGCCCCTCGGCGTGCCCCTCGCCGGCCATGGTGGCCACCACGTAACCCTCGGGGTCGATCACCGACAGGGTCGGCCAGGCCCGGGCCGCGTACTGCTGCCACATGTCCATCTCGGGATCGTCGAGGACGGGATGGTGCACCCCGTAGCGCTCCACTGCAGCGGCGAGCGCGTCGGCGTCCTTCTCGTGCTCGAACTTCGGCGAGTGCACGCCGATGACGACGAGCACGTCGCCGTACTTCTCCTCCAGCGGGCGCAGCTCATCGAGCACGTGCAGGCAGTTGATGCAGCAGAACGTCCAAAAATCCGCGATCACGATCTTGCCGCGAAGGTCGGCGAGCTTGAGGTCGCGTCCACCGGTGTTCAGCCAGCCCCGACCGCGCAGTTCGGGGGCCCGTACTCGTGCGCTCATGCACCCATCGTGCCTGACCACCGGCCCGTGCCCGGCCGGAGGGGGCGAGATTCGGACCACCTGCGGGTACGACGACGGCGGGGTCACGGTTGCCCGTGACCCCGCCGTCGGTGCGGCTACTTCGTGGCCGGCTTCAGGCAGAGCACCCGGTTGGCGCCCTCACCCGGCAACACCACGTGGGGCTGCGTCGTGTCGGTGCACTTCTCCTTGGCGTCCACCTTCGAGACGATCGTGAACGCGCCCGCCTCGCCGCAGTCCGCCGCCGAGGCGCCGGCCTGCCCGGACTGCTTCACGCAGGTGCCGACCGCCGGGTCGAAGGCCGGCGCGTCGTCCCCGCCGACCTTGCCGAGCAGCAGCAGCAGGCCGAGTGGCACCGCCAGGATGAGCATCGCGGCGATCAGCACCGCGGCCAGCACCCGGCCGTTGCGTACCTTCGGCGTCGGTGGTTCCACCTTCGGCTCGTCGACCGCGTCCGGCTTGAACGCGTCGAACCGACCCTGGTCCGCCTGGCCGGCCTCCTGGCCCCACGACGACGCGGGCGGCGGCGGGAACGACGGCGGGAAACCGCCGCCCGGCACCGGTTCGTTCGCCGGCCCGCCGAAGCCCGGCGTGCCGGAGCCCGGGCCACCGAAGTTCGGCGCACCGAAGGTCGCCGTTGCGTTCGCGGTGCCGGCGGCAGGTGCCCCGGGGCCGCCGAACTGGTCCGCCGGCGGCTCGTTACCCGAGTGCGGGCGGGTGCCGTTCACCGGCCTGTTGTTGCCGGGGGCGTCGACGAAGGACGGCACGCCGGGCGGGAACGCCGGCGGTGCCTCGTTGAACGCGTTCGGCGCGGCCTGCCGGTCGTCGAAGCGCGGATCGGCCGGGGGCTCGCCGCCCCAGCCGGACCCAGCCTGCCGCTGCTCCTCGTGCTGCCAGTCGGGCGTGGCCTGTCGTGGCGCGTCGTTCTGCCACTCCGGAGCACCCTGACGGTCCGTTCCCGGGTCGCCCTGGAACGCCTCCGGCTCCGGCTCGGCCTCGGGCTCCGGTCGGGCCGGACGGCCGTACACCCGGGGTTGCGGGTTGGCCGTGCCGGTCGGTCGGATGGCCTGGTCGGTCGGGGGCATCACCCGGCTGGCGAGCGGCACCGAGGCGCTCGCCGTGGCGCGGGCCGCCGACTCGGCGTCGGATACCGGTACGACCGCGCGGCCCGCTCCGGACTCGGGCGAGGTGCGCGGGGCGGGCACCACCGCGCCGCTCCCGGAGACGTCCTCGGGGCGGCCACCGTACTGCCCGGCGGCGTCCGGGGTCTCCCGCTCGGCGTAGGCGGGCTGCTCGGGGATCGGAGCGAACTGGGCCTGGGGCGCGTAGTCGGACGGCGGGACGGCGGCCAGGCTGGCGCCCGGGACGCGCTGCTCCTGCGGGGGCAGCGGCACCGCGTTCGCCGGCGAGATGCCCGGCGCGGGCCCGGGCTGGTAGGCCGGTGCCTCGTCGCCGCGGTCCGCCTCCCAGCCTCCACGGGACTGGGCGGAAGCCTCGGCCTCCGCGCGACCCCACACCTCACCGGGGGCCCACGGCTCGGCCTCCGGCACGCCGCCGGAGTTGCCCTTCGCGGCATTGTCCGGGCCGGCGGCCCAGTTGGGCGCGCCGCCGCTGGTGGGCACGCTGGCGCTGGCACGGGCGGGGAGGTTGCTCGGCTCGGCCTGGGGCCACCCGGCCTGCTCCGGCCGCTCGGTCGGTTGGTCTGGCTGGGCGAGCACCCAGTCGGGCTGCTGTGGACGGCCCTCGGCCTCAGCCCAGGCGGCCGGCTGCGCGGGCTGGTCCTGCCGCGCGTCGTTGCCGTCGTTCCACGATGCGGGCTGTGCCTGCTGCTGTTGCTGCTGCTGCGCGGCCCACCCGCCGGAGTTGGCCGGATCGTCCTGCGCGGGCCAGTTCGTCGTCGGGGCCGGGACCTGGGCGGCGCCACGGGCCGGGCTCGGCTGGGCGGCCTGACCCCAGCCGGGGGCGGGCTGCTCGGTCGCTTCGGCGGGCTGGCCCCAGGCCGGCGGCGACTGCTCCGCCGGCGTCCACACCGGCTGGTCGTCGCGGGCGGCGCCAGCGGCGGGCCAGCCGCCGTTGCCGGTGGCCTGGTCCTGCTGGGCACCGCCGGACCAGGCGGCGGCCTGCGGTGCGTCGGACTGCGGAGATTCGGTAGCCCGCCAGTCGGCTGCGGGCGGGTTGGCCTGCGCCCCGCCGCCCCAGCCGCTGGCCGGGTCCTCCTGGGCGGGCCAGGCGGCGGTGGCCGGGGGAACCTGCGCGGCGCCCCGTGCGGCCGGCTGGGCCTGCACCCAGTCCGGCTGCTCAGCGGGGGCGTTGGGCGTCCAGGCCGGTGCGGGTGCGCTCTGCTCGGCGGGCGTCCAGCCCTGCTGCTGCGCGGCCCAGGGTTCGGGCTGTGCCGGAGTCGGCGCGCCGTCGTTGCCGGACCATGCGCCGGGCTGCTGCTGCGGCGGCTCGCTCGCGCCACCACCGGCGGCCCAGGCGGGCTGCGCCGGGTCGTTGGGCTGCGCGGCGGCACCCCAGGCGGGGGCCGGCGGCTGCTCGGGCTGGGTCGCCCATGCCGGTGCCGACGGGTTCGGTCGCGCCGGGGGCGGGGGTGCCCAGCCCAGGTCGGGGCCGGCGGCGTTGTTGCCGTTGTCCGGCTGCGCCGGGCGGTCGCCGTACGGCGCCGGTCCGCCGGCGCCCGGTGACACCTCGTCCGGCTCCTGGCCGGGTCGGTGCGGGCCCTCGGACGTCATGGGTGCGCCTCCTCCATCACATGTCGGCTCGCCGGTGCCGATCGGTCTCCTCGGCGTGGCTGCCGGCGTCACCGGCGTACCGCTGTGCCGGCTCCCCGCACGGTATCGGGTGGTGGCACGAACCGTCCAAGGAGCACTGGTCGTCACTCACCGTGGCCGGTTGATGTCGAGCAGTTCTTGTCGGCTCGGCCTCTGCCGGGTCGGCGGGCGACGACCGAAGCCCACCGTACCGGGCGCTGCGGCAGGGCGGAATCCCGGTGGTGGTGGTTGGGAAACGCCGATGGCCCACCCGGTGGGCCGGGTGGGCCATCGATCTGGAGGAGGTGAGGAATGTAGTGGAGCGTCAGCTCATGTGACGCTGGGCGATGACGAGGATTTCCTCGCGAACCGCCGGCGAGTTCGCCGAGCGCAGCGCGTGCTCGATGGCACGGGCGCGGCGGGTCGCGTCGCGGTGGTTGCGGATTCGCTCGATCATGCTGCTCATTGGTGGGTTCCCCTAGCTATTCGGTTGTCAGCCCCTGATGCATCTATTCAACAGCAGAAGGCAGCGAAATTCCATCGATTATTAGGTGAGCTGGGACACCTGCCTAACAATCAAAGGTCAACAGGCTGCTTGGCCGATGGTTCCTTCGCCCAACGGACACGGCCGGTGTGCCGGGCGTTAACCCGTGGCACACCGGCCGTGGCTGGCGTTCTGAAACGATCAGGTCCAGGCGAGCAGCGCCGCCTCCGGATCCGTGAGGAAGTCACCGACGTCCCGCAGGAACTTCGAGCCCAACTCACCGTCGACGATCCGGTGGTCGAAGCTCAGCCCCAGCGTGGTGACCTGGCGAACCTTGACCTTGCCCTTGTGCACCCAGGGCATCTCCCGCACCGCGCCGAAGGCCAGGATCGCGGACTCACCCGGCGGCAGGATCGGGGTGCCGGTGTCCACCCCGAACACACCAACGTTGGTGATGGTCAGGGTGCCGCCGGACATGGCCGCGGGCGAGGTGCGCCCGGACTTCGCCGTCTGCACCAGGTCGGTCAGCGCATCCGCCAACTCCCGCAGCGAGAGGCGGCCGGCGTCCTTGACGTTGGGCACGATCAGACCGCGCTCGGTGGCCGCCGCGATGCCGAGGTTGACGTACTCCTTGACCACGATCTCGTCGCCCGCCCAGGTCGAGTTGACCATCGGGTGCCGTTGCACCGCCAGCAGCACCGCCTTCGCCACCAGCAGCAGCGGCGAGACCCGTACGTCGCGCCACTCCCGCCGGCCGCGCAGCCGGTCCAGGGCCTTCATCGCCCGGGTCACGTCGACGGTCAGGAACTCCGTCACGTGGGGGGCGGTGAACGCCGAGCGGGACATGTTCTCGGCGGTCAGCTTGCGGACGCCCTTGACCGGGATGCGCTGCTCCCGGTCCGCGCCGAAGCTGGGCGCCGCCGTCGCCGCGATCGGCTCGGCGACCACGACGCTCGCACCGCTCGCCGCCGCCTGCACGTCCTCCCGGGTGATCGAGCCGAGCAGCCCCGACCCGGTCACCGTGGCGAGGTCGACCCCGAGATCCTTGGCGAGCTTGCGCACCGGCGGCTTGGCCAGCACGACCCCGCCGCTCGCCCCGCCGCTCGCTCCGCGGCGTCGATCATGGACTTGTGGTGCCGGAATCGTGGGAGTCGGGGCCGGTTTGTCACCCACCACAACTCCATGATCGACCCCAGCGGAGGCCGCGGCCCCAGCGGGGACGGTGTTCTTGCGGGGGCGGCGCTTCGCGGATGTCGTGCGGGGGCCGTAGCCGACCAGCACCGCGGTCCGCCCGCCCGGGGCCGCACCGCCGATCAGACCGGGTTCGATCATGCCCTCGGCCGGTGCCACCTCCACCGCCGCCAGCGAGGCCGCCGACGGGGTCGGCAGGTCACCGCTGGGCGTGGCGGTGGTCGACGGCGCCTCCAGCGGCCCGGCACCCGGGTCGGTGTCGATCGCGATGATCGGCGTACCGACCTCGACCGTGGTGCCCTCCGGGTGGTGGATCGCCTGGACCTGCCCGGCCCACTTCGCCGGGATCTCCACGGCCGCCTTCGCCGTCTCCACCTCGACGATCGGCTGGTTCAGCTCGATGGTGTCGCCGACCTTGACCAGCCAGGCCAGGATCTCGCCCTCGGTCAGCCCCTCGCCCAGGTCGGGCAGGTTGAACGTCTTGATCCGGGACATGTCGCTCACCAACCGAAGGTGCGGTCGACGGCGTCGAGCACCCGATCGAGGTCGGGCAGGTACTCCTCCTCCACCCGGGCGGCCGGGTAGGGGGTGTCGAAGCCGGTCACCCGCAGCACGGGCGACTCCAGGGAGTAGAAGCACTCCTCGGTGATCCGGGCGGCCAACTCGGCGCCGAGGCCGATGTTGGACGGCGCCTCGTGCACCACGACCACCCGGCCGGTGCGCTTCACCGACTCGTACGCCGCAGTCAGGTCCAGCGGTGAGAGCGAGCGCAGGTCGATGACCTCCAACTCCCGGCCGTCCTCGGCGGCGGCGGTCGCCGCCTCCAGGCACGTCCGCACCATCGGGCCGTAGGCCAGCACGGTGACGTCGGTGCCGGGCCGCACGACCCGGGCCGAGTGCAGGGGGTACGCGTCGGACAGCGGCGCGTCCAGGTCGACCTGGCCCTTCTCCCAGTAGCGCCGCTTGGGCTCCAGGAAGACGATCGGGTCGTCCGAGGCGATGGCCTGCTGGATCATCACGTACGCGTCCTGCGGGTTGGAGCAGGTCACCACCTTCAGGCCGGCGGTGTGCGCGAAGTACGCCTCCGGCGACTCGGAGTGGTGCTCGACCGCGCCGATGCCGCCGCCGAACGGGATCCGGATCACCATGGGGATGCTGAGCTTGCCGCCCGAGCGGTAGTGCATCTTCGCCACCTGCGACACGATCTGGTCGTACGCGGGGTAGACGAAGCCGTCGAACTGGATCTCGCAGACCGGCCGGTAGCCGCGGATGGCCAGACCGACAGCGGTGCCGATGATGCCGGACTCGGCCAACGGGGTGTCGATCACCCGCTGGTCGCCGAAGTCCTTCTGGAGGCCGTCGGTGATCCGGAAGACGCCGCCGAGCTTGCCGACGTCCTCGCCCATGATGACGACCTTGGGGTCGTTCTCCAGGGCGCGGCGCAGACCGGTGTTGAGGGCCTTTCCGATGGTGAGCGTCTCCGTGGCCATCAGTGGGCGCTCCCCTCGAACGACTCCATGTAGCGGCTGAACTTCGCGCGCTGCTCGTCGAGCAGCGGAGACCCGTTGGGGTAGACGTGGTCGAACATCGTCACCGGCTCCGGGTTCGGCATTTCGAGCACCCGCTCGCGCAGGTGCACCGACTCGCGGCGAGCCTGCTCGTCGACCTCGGCGAAGAAGCCCGCGTCGGCGATCTGCTGCTTCTCCAGGAAGGCCTTGACCCGGGCGATCGGGTCCTTGGCCTGCCACGCCTCGACCTCGCTGGCGATGCGGTAGCGGGTCGGGTCGTCGGAGGTGGTGTGCGCGCCCATCCGGTAGGTGTACGCCTCGATCAGGCTTGGGCCCTGCCCGAGGCGGGCGTTGTCCAGCGCGGTGCGGGTGACCGCGTACGTGGCGAGCACGTCGTTGCCGTCGACCCGTACACCGGGGAAGCCGAAGCCGGCGGCCCGCTGGTAGAGGGGGACCCGGGTCTGCCGCTCCAGCGGCTCGGAGATCGCGTACTGGTTGTTCTGGCAGAAGAAGACCAGTGGCGCGTTGAACACGCTGGCCCAGACGAACGCCTCGTTCACGTCGCCCTGGCTGGTGGCGCCGTCGCCGAAGTAGGCGATCGCCGCCTCGCCGTCGTCGGTGCCGGTCTTGCCGTCGATGGTGATCCCCATCGCGTAGCCGGTCGCGTGCAGGGTCTGCGCCCCGATGACGATCGTGTACATGTTGAACTTGAACTCGTTCGGGTCCCAGCCGCCCTGGTCGACGCCACGGAACAGGCCGAGCGGCATGATCGGGTCGATGCCCCGGCAGTAGAGGACGCCGTGCTCCCGGTAGGTCGGGAAGGCCATGTCCTGGGTACGCAGCGCCCGCCCGGAGCCGACCTGGGCGGCTTCCTGGCCGAGCAGGCTGGCCCACAGGCCCAGCTCGCCCTGACGCTGGAGAGCGGTCGCCTCGGCGTCCAGCTTCCGGACCAGCACCAGGTCGCGGTAGAGGCCGCGGTATTCCTCGTCGGTGAAGTCGACGCGGTACTCGGTGCCGTCGGGCCCGATGGCGCTGTCGATCCGCTCGCCTTCGGGAGTGAGTAGCTGGACCAGCGCGGGGTCGCCGGCCGCGCCCTTCCTGGAGCGGGGTGCAGCCCGCCTGCTGCGGGTGGTGCCCCCGGGGTCGCCCTTTGCCATCGGTGTCTCCCTGTCGTGTCTGCGTCGGCACCGGGGGGTCACCCGGCCGCGCAACTCGTGCGCCTGCCCGGCTGCTGCCGGACCGGTTCCTGGCGGCCGCGCCTAGCCCCGGTGGGGGTTGCCGCACGGCGTGATCCGGGGTCTGGCCGAACCCGGATCGGGAGCGCCGGCGCTCAACCGCGCCTGCCGCGAGGGTGCGCGGAGGTCACGGCTGCGTTGCCGTCGTGCTCCATATTCGCAGAGCAGGTGAGCGCGCCCACAGTACGCCCGCCTCCGCAATCCGACTGCCCATGCTTTGACGCTGTTTGTCGCCATCATGCCGGCCGGCGTTTCCCATGCGTTGCGGCACGATTCGTCACCGTTCGGGTAGCACCGCGTGTCGACACGCGGTGGAGGTTGGCTGACTCAGGGTGACTGCGCCAGGCTGATTCCCGCAGGATCGCGCCTAACGGGTTATTTGTCAGGTTTTACCCTACGGCGGCGTCCGTTCATGTCTTCCGACGGCCGACGACTAGGGGTGTGCGGTGTACGAGCCAGGCGACGGACCCGGCACACCAGCGCTTGGGCGGCACCGGTCGGCCGGCGGCTATCGCCGGGTGGTCGGTGTCCACCGGGCCCCCGGCTCGGGTGGCCCCTCCCGCGGTTACCTGCTCACCGTCGCGCTGCTGGCCGGCACGGCGTCGATGCCCATCCTCGCCGCGATCAGCGCGGGCTCGGCCACCCCGGGCAGCACCGCCCTACCGGACAGCAGCACGCCGTTCCTGCCGACCCCGTCCGTCGGGCCGGTGGTGATCCCCATGCCGATGACCAGTCAACCGGCGCTTCCCCCGCTCGGCACACCCAGCGTCGGCCCGACCAGCGGCTGGCTGCCGGCCGCGCCGTCGCACACGCGGGGAGGGCCCGCCGCCGCCGATCCCGGGCCCGACCGGTGGACGACCGCCCCGCCGGTGGCACCAAGACCCACGCGGAGCACTTCGCCGCCGGTACCCCCGCCCGTCGCTCCGCCACCCCCGACCGACCCGGACCCGACCGTTCCGCCGGACCCGACCGTTCCGCCGGACCCGACCGTTCCGCCGGACCCGACCGTTCCACCCGACCCCACCGTTCCACCCGACCCGACCGACCCGCCCGATTCGCCAGGCCCGGACCCGACCGACCCGGACCCGACCGACTCGGCGGACCCGGACCCGACCGACTCGCCGGGCCCTTCCAGCTCGGCCGATCCCGACCCGACCCCGACCCTGACGGTGGACCCGACGCCCACGCCGACCGACGACGCGACAGCCACCGCCGTGCCGACCAGCACCCGGTCCGTCCCCGCCCCCACACCCACGCCGCCCGCGGTTCCGTCCCACCGGCCCGGCCCGGTGATCCCGTCGGCCGTCGCACCGACGCCCAGCGTGAGCCCGGCGCCACCGGCCGGACCGACGTACCCCGCGGTCCCGCCGACGGTACGGTGACGATCAGGCGCGGCCCGTCCGACGACGGAGGCGCTCGGCGGTAGGCGCGTACCGGAGGGGGTGACGTGGGCGGCGGTGCGGAACCCCGCCCGGTCACCACCCGGCCCGGCCCGGGGCTGCGGATCGCCCGGCTGGTCACCGAGGTGACCGCCCCGGCGGTCCTCGTGTCGCTGCTGATCATCACGGTGAGCTGGCGCAGCGCCAGCCGCCCCGGTCAGGGCCTCGTCTGGGGTCTGCTCGCCACTCTCTTCGTCACCGGCATTCCGTTCGCCTACATCCTCGGCGGGGTACGCCGAGGCCGGCTCACCGACCACCACGTCGGCCGCCGGGAGCAGCGCCGGGCCCCGCTGCTGGTCGGCCTCGGTTCGGTCACGGCGGGGCTCGCCCTGCTGGCCGTGCTCGGCGCGCCCCGCCCGTTGCTGGCACTGGCGGTGTCCGGCCTCGTCGGCCTCGTCGTCGCCGTGTCGGTCAGCCACTGGTGGAAGATGTCGATCCACTCGGCGGTGGCCGCCGGCACGCTGGTCATCCTGATGCTGACCTTCGGGACCCGGCTGGTCGTCGCCGCACCGCTGCTGGCGGTGGTCGGCTGGTCCCGGGTACGGCTGAGAGACCACACGCTGGCACAGGTGCTGACCGGCGGTGCGCTCGGCGCCCTGATCGCCGCGGTGATCTTCGGCTCGCTGCGCTAGGCGCTCACCCTCTGACGCCGTCAGGCTCCGTCGTCGGCGAGGCGGTGGCGGTTCGCCTCGATCCACGCGTCCAGCGCGGCCGGGTCGTCCGGATCCACCCCGTCGGCCATCAGCTGCGCCACGGCGGCGGTGGCCGCGCTGCGCCGCTCACCGGTCGAGTAGAGGCGGGCGAACTCCGGCACCATCTCCTCGATCGCCTCGTCGGTGCGCGTCGTCGCCGCCTCGGGCAGCCCGCGCTGGCGCGACGCGTACCGCGCCCAGGCCCGCAGCACCCGGGGGAGCATCGCCGCGTCGTCCATGTCCAGCACGGCCCGGCGGTGCACCCAGTCCAGCAGGAAGAGCCCCGACACGGCGGGACTCCAGCGCATCGGATCGGCGTCCGGGAAGCTCGCCGAGTGGTCCAGCAGCAGGCTCAGGCAGAAGTGCAGGGAGGCCAGCTCCGGGCCGTCGACGGTGTCCAGTCCGAAGCGGGCGGCCTCCGGCGCGGCGAGGAACCGCCGGACCAGGTCGGTGCGCTCGGCCGCGGAGAGCGGCTCGACCTCCGCCGGGCCGGTCGGGTCGGCCGCGGTGGGCAGCATCGCCAGCCGGGCACCGACCAACGCCCGGTCGGTGGCGAGCGACCCCTCGCCGGGCAGCTCGCCCAGGTCGTCGGTGACCGCCAGATGGCGAGCCACCTCGCCCCGGAACCGGGCCGGATCTTCGGTACGGAACCAGGTCAGCTCGTCGTCGGCGCACATCTGCCGGACCTGGTCCAGGATCCGTTCGCCCGGCCCGCCCACGAAGATGTCCTTGGTGATCCCGATGTTGTGGTCCACCAGGGCCACCAGCGCGTGCTCCGAGCCGCCGGCCTCGTCGTCGTAGGCGAAGGTCGCGAGGTACGAGGTCTGGTCGCCGTACACGTCGCCGTACGCCCAGGTGCCGGTGAGGTGCACCCGGCCGAGCTGGGACGTCCAGGTGGGTGCCTGGCTGCCCGGGCGCACCCGATCGGCGCCCTCGGCGGTCGGAACGAGGGTGGCGAAGACCTGCCGGATGGTGGTCGCCGCCGCGACCCTGCGGCGGGCGGTGGCGGCGAGGAAGCCGGTGACGAACTCCCGTACGGCGGCGTCGCGGTCGGTCTCCGCGATCGCGTAGACACTGCCCAGCAAAGCGCTGCCGAGCATCTCGGCGTCGAGGGCGGACTCCAGCTTGGTCACGTCGCGTGCGGCGTGCAGCACCGCGTCGTAGGGGGTCTGAGGCGTGGCCATGCTCCGACCCTACGCCGCCCGGGGCGTACGCAGAGCGGTAGCGAGCCCTGCGGAGCGTCAGCGGCGTGCGGCATCCCGCAGCGCGTCGCGGGCCTCGGCGTACGAGCCGAGCACGGTTCGTACCGGTGTCAGCACGTACTCGTCGCCCACCTGGGCGACCCGTGCCGTCAGCCGCTGGTCGGCGCGGGCCCGGGCGCGCCGGGCGGCCCAGCGCACCACCGGTCGGGTCAGCGCCGCCACCAGCAGCCCGGCCAGCAGGCCGCCGAGCAGCAGGACGGTGGGCAGCGGAACCTGGCCGACCATCGGGTTGTCCAGCGCGGGCAGGCCGAGCGCCCGCAGCGCGTAGCCGAGCACCAGCCAGCCCAGCCCGACGACGGCGGCGAGGGTGACCAACCACTGCACACCACCGACGAGCCGCCACCACACCGGGCGACGGTCCAGGCCGAGGTCGGTGCCGGCGATCGTGCGATCCAGGGCGTCCGGCAGGTCGCCGAGGCGGGACCGGGCGGCGGAGGTCACCGCGCCGGGCCAGGCCGCGGGCAGGTCGCCGGCGGCCCGGTCGGCCACCGCGCGGATGGCGAGGCCGAGCGCCGAACGCTGGGCGGCCGTCGGGTCCGGTACCGAGGTGGCCGCCACCAGGCTCTCCGCCGGGTCGGCCTGGTCACCGGTCGGGCCGGGCAGGTGCAGCCGACGCAGCGGGTCGGGTCGCAACCGCCGCCAGCCCCGAACCACGGGCCAGCCCGTTGCCGCGCCGGCCCGATGCCGGTACGCCCGTTCCACGGCCTCGGTCACCGCCGGCACCCCGGCCGCCCCGGCCAGCGCCCGGTTCAGCCCGTTGACGGCGGCGTCGTCCGGCCCGCCCGCCGGCCGCGCCGAACCGACCAGCTCGTCCAGGCCGGCGACGACCGTGTCGACGTCACCCGCGAGTCGCCGCAACGCGGCCTGCCGCTCGGCGACCGTGCGCTCCAGCGCGTTGCGCAGTCCGACCATTCCGGCCGGATCGATGGCGGTGGTGGCCAGCAGGGGCACCCCGGTCAGCCCGTCCGTGTCGAGCAGCCGACGCAGGTCGTCCAGGACGCGGGGCACCTCGGCCGGGGGCAGCCGGTCGGCCTGGTTGAGCACGACCAGGGTGACCTCGCGGTGCCGGTGGAACTCGCGCAGGTAGCTGTCGTGGATGACCCGGTCGGCGTACTTCTGCGGGTCGACCACCCAGACCACCTGGTCGACCAGGCCGAGGAGTCGGTCCACCTCGAGCCGGTGCGATCGCTGCACCGAGTCGAAGTCGGGCAGGTCGAGCAGGATCAGCCCGTGCAGGGCCGTCTCGTCGTCCGCGTCCAGGGCGCTCTCCCGGACGAAGCGGTGCCGGGGCAGTACGCCGATCCAGTCGAGCAGGTGGTTGGCGCCCTCCAGTGGCCCCCACACGCAGGCGTGGGTGACGCCGGTGGTCGGCCGGCGCACCCCGACCGGCGAGAGTTCCAGTTGGGCCAACGCGTTGAAGAGGCTGGACTTGCCGCTGCCCGTGGCACCGGCCAGGGCGACCACGGTGTGGTCCCGGGACAGCGCGAGCCGGGTGCCGGCCCGTTCGACCAGGGTGTGTGCGGGCACCAGGTCGGCGTCCGGCAGCAGACCGTCCACGGCGCTCAGGAACCGGCGTACCGCGTCCAGGCGGGCGATCAGCGCGTCGGCATCGACCCGCTGGTCCCCGCGGAACACCTCGCGTACCCGGCCGGCGATGTTGCTCACCGGGAACCCTCCTCGTCGGCGGCGGACAGGCCGCTGCGGTGCCGGGCCAGCTCGACCCGACCGGCGGCCCGGCGCAGGTCGTCGCCGGCGTCCGCGGCGGGGCGGGCGTCGGCGGTGCGGCTGAGGAAACGGTCGGCCTCCGCGTCGAGCAGCGTCCGCACCCGGGCCAGCAGGTCGGTACGGGCCTTTGCGGCGAGGGTGCGCACCGCCTGGTCCCCGAAGATCGCCTGGAGGACGGCCTGGGCGGCGACAGTGGTGCCGGCACCGGTGGCCAGCTCCAGCCCGGTCGGGATGAACGCGGTGGAGGCGAAGACGGCGATCATCACGGCCAGCCCGGTGGCGTTCACCGCGTACGCGGCGGTGCGGGCCACGAACCGCTTGTCACCGCCCTCGACCCGGACGAGTTCCAGCACTCCGCGCTGCCAGTCCCGGACCATGCGCTCGGCGCGTTCGGGTAGGTCGTCGCTCGGGTGGGCGAGCGCCGGGTCGAGCAGCCCGGCACCGGCCGGGTGTGCCTTCCACCCGGTGTACGCGGACTCGGCGGCCTCCGAGGCCACCCCGCGCAGCAGCGTCACCAGTTGGGACTCGATGGCGTTGCGCAGCTCGACGGCGGGCGCCGGCCGACCGGTGACGGCGGCCACGACCCGGTCCCGCAGGCGGCCGATCCGTGCCTCCAGCGTGCGGAACAGCTCGCCGGTGCCGACGAACTCCTGCCAGCGGGCGAGCACCTCACCCCGGAGCAGCCGGCCGTCCTGGAGCCCCTGCTCGACGGTGCGCTCGGCACCCCGGTAGGCGGCCCGGACCCGTTCGTCCAGCCCGTCGGCGGCGGCGAGCTGCTCATCGGCGGCGTCGGCCAGAGCCTCCACGGTGGGGTGGAGCGCGGCCAGCGCCCCGTCGAGGGTCTGGCGGACCACCGCGGCCCGCGCGTCCGCGTCGGCGGCCAACCGGGCGAACCAGTCGGCGAGGGGGGCGGTGACTCCCTCTGGCAGCAGCCCCTGACCGTCGGTCCAGGTCTCGGGCAGCACGAACAGCGGTGCCCGGCCGAGATCCTGCTCGGCGAGCATCTCGGTCAGGTGCGCGGCGATCTCGTCGGTGGCCTCCGCGGGCACCCGGTCCAGCACCATGGCGATCACGGCACCGCGCGCCCGGGCGCTGCGCAGCAGCTCCCAGGGCACCGCGTCCGCGTACCGGGCGGCGGTGGTGACGAAGAGCCACAGGTCGGCGGCGGCCAGCAGTTGGGTGGCGAGCGCCCGGTTGGCGTCGACGACCGAGTCGATGTCGGGCGCGTCGAGGAACGCCAGCCCGGCGGGCAGGGCCGGGGCGGTGACGAGGTGCAGGGCCCGCGGGTCGTCGCTCGGCTCGGTGGTGCGGGTCAGACCGGGCAGGAGGTCACCCTGCCGAAACCAGGCCGCGTCGGACGGGTTGCAGACCAGCACCGGGGAGCGGGTGGTCGGCCGGAGCACGCCGGCGGCGCTGACCCGGGCCTTGACCAGGCTGTTGACCAGGGTCGACTTACCCGCGCCGGTGGAGCCGCCGACCACCACGAGCAGGGGGGCGTCCAGCCGGGCGAGCCGGGGCAGCAGGTAGTCGTCGAGTTGGTCGGTGAGTGCGGTGGCGGTGTGCCGGGCGGAGCCGGCGGAGGGCAGCGCGAGGGGATAGCGGGTCGCGCCGATCGCCTCCCGGAGGCCCGACAGTGCGCCGGGGAGGCTGTCGTCCCCGGTGGTGGCGGGGGGCTCCTCCGCGGCGGCCGGCGGGTCGGTGCGGGCTGCGACGGCGGGCGCACCGGAACGGGTGGCGGGATCGCCGTGCGTCGTCACCGCTAAAGCGTGCCCGACCGATGCAAGGGAAGACAACCGGACGGTAATAACGGCTGGGTTGCGTCGGGTTGACTCAAGTCACCTTGACGATTGGCCAACGCGTGGCACTATTGAGTCAAGTTCACTCAACTTGTGGTGGGGCCCGCTGCGGGCGGTGCTCGCCAGCAGCCCACGGGCGATGCCCGTCACCTGCACAACCTTACGAAGCGAGGAAGCGAAGATGGCACGTGCGGTCGGTATCGACCTCGGCACGACGAACTCCTGCGTCAGCGTTCTCGAGGGCGGTGAGCCCACCGTCATCGCCAACGCCGAGGGTTCGCGGACGACTCCTTCGATCGTCGCGTTCGCCCGCAACGGCGAGGTGCTCGTCGGTGAGGTCGCCAAGCGCCAAGCGGTGACCAACCCGGACCGGACGATCCGGTCGGTCAAGCGCGAGGTCGGCACGAACTGGTCCGTCGACATCGACGGCAAGAAGTACACCCCGCAGGAGATCTCGGCCCGGACGCTGATGAAGCTCAAGCGGGACGCCGAGGCGTACCTGGGCGAGCAGATCACCGACGCGGTGATCACCGTTCCGGCCTACTTCAACGACAGCCAGCGCCAGGCGACGAAGGAGGCCGGTGAGATCGCCGGCTTCAACGTGCTGCGGATCGTCAACGAGCCGACCGCGGCCGCCCTGGCGTACGGGCTGGACAAGGGCTCCAAGGAGCAGACCGTCCTGGTCTTCGACCTCGGTGGCGGCACCTTCGACGTGTCGCTGCTGGAGCTGGCCGAGGGCGTCGTCGAGGTCAAGTCGACGAGCGGTGACAACCAGCTCGGTGGCGACGACTGGGACCAGCGGATCATCGACCACCTGGTCAAGACGTTCCGTGGTGAGCACGGCATCGACCTCTCACAGGACAAGATGGCCCTCCAGCGGCTCCGCGAGGCGGCCGAGAAGGCCAAGATCGAGCTGTCCGCCGCCACCACCACCAACATCAACCTGCCGTACATCACCGCCGGCGCGGCCGGCCCGCTGCACCTCGACGTGACGCTGAGCCGCGCCGAGTTCCAGCGGATGACGCAGGACCTGCTGGACCGCTGCAAGGGCCCGTTCGAGCAGGCCGTGAAGGACGCCGGGATCAAGATCTCCGACGTCGAGCACGTCATCCTGGTCGGTGGTTCGACCCGGATGCCCGCCGTGACCGACCTGGTCAAGCAGCTCACCGGTCGTGACCCCAACAAGGGCGTCAACCCGGACGAGGTGGTCGCCGTCGGCGCCGCTCTCCAGGCCGGCGTGCTCAAGGGTGAGGTCAAGGACGTCCTGCTGCTCGACGTGACCCCGCTGAGCCTGGGCATCGAGACCAAGGGCGGCATCTTCACGAAGCTGATCGAGCGCAACACCACCATCCCGACCAAGCGTTCCGAGGTCTTCACCACGGCCGACGACAACCAGCCGTCGGTGCTGATCCAGGTGTTCCAGGGTGAGCGGGAGATCGCGGCGTACAACAAGAAGCTCGGCACCTTCGAGCTGACCGGCCTCCCGCCGGCGCCGCGCGGCGTGCCGCAGATCGAGGTCGCGTTCGACATCGACGCCAACGGCATCGTCAACGTGCACGCCAAGGACCTGGGCACCGGCAAGGAACAGAAGATGACGATCACCGGCGGCTCCTCGCTGCCGAAGGACGACATCGAGCGGATGCGCCGGGACGCCGAGGAGCACGCGGAGGAGGACAAGCGCCGCCGCGACGACGCCGAGACCCGCAACGTGGCCGAGGCGCTCCAGTGGCAGACCGAGAAGTTCCTCGCCGAGAGCGGCGACAAGCTGCCCACCGAGAACCGCGAGCAGCTCAACGAGGCGCTCGGCGAGCTGCGCGGCGCCCTCGGCGGTCAGGACATCGAGAAGATCAAGTCGGCGCACGAGAAGCTGGCTCAGGTCTCTCAGCAGGCTGGCTCGCTGCTCTACTCGCAGCAGGCCGAGCAGGGTCAGCAGCCGGGTGGCGAGCCGGGCCCCGGTGCGACCGGCGCGACCGGTGCGACCGGCCCGAAGGCCGGCGGCCCCGACGACGTGGTCGACGCGGAAATCGTGGACGAGGACGGCAAGAAGTGACCGTCGGCCTCCGGCACGTTTCCACCGCGAAGGGGATGAGGTAGCCGCATGACGCAGAAGCCACGAGCCGCCGACCCGGACGACACCGGGTCGACGCCGGGTGGCTCCGCGACCACGGAGCCGACCGGCGACGGGGAGCGGGTCGTCATCCGCAACAACCGTAAGCTCGTCGACACCGCCGAGCCGGAGGGAACCGCCGCCGACGCGGAGGCCGGCGTGCCGGCCGAGGGTCTGGTCGAGGACGCCGAGGTCGTGGTCGACGAGATCGAGGTCGAGGTCAACTCCACCGACGGGCCGGAGCCGTCCGGTCCGGCGGTGGTGGACGCCCCGGCGCAGCCGGTGGACGGTGGCCGCGCGGGCACCTCGCTCGGCGCCGAGTTGGAGGCGCTCCGGGCCGAGCTGGACGAGCGGACCAGGGATCTCCAGCGGGTGTCGGCGGAGTACGCCAACTACCGCAAGCGGGTCGACCGGGACCGCAGCCTCGTGCAGGAGCAGGCGACCGGCTCGGTGCTGGCCGCGCTGCTGCCGATCCTGGACGACCTGGACCGGGCCCGGGAACACGGCGACCTGGTCGGGCCGTTCGGCACGGTGGCGGAACAGCTCACCACCGCGCTGGGCAAGTTCGGCCTGAACGCCTTCGGCGAGCAGGGCGACTCGTTCGATCCGACCCGGCACGAGGCGGTCGCGCACCAGACCTCGGCCGACGTCAGCGAGCCGACCTGCGTCCAGGTCATGCGACGCGGCTACCAGCTCGGTGAGCGGCTGCTGCGCCCCGCGCTGGTCGCGGTCGCGGATCCGGAATAGTGCCAGACAGTGAGCAGGCCGTCCCGCCCACCGCCCAGCGGTGGGC
>NZ_JBEYSY010000009.1:0-332809 GCF_040704315.1 Micromonospora sp. NPDC047644 | reverse complement strand
TGGTACTGCACTCGTGAGGGTGTGGGAGAGTAGGACGCCGCCGGACAATCTTCCAGTCGAGGGCCGCCCCATCCGGGTCGGCCCTCGACTGCGTAGCGCCATTGGTGGCGCAATCAGGAAGGATGTACCTGTGAGTTCAGGACCGCAGGGCGGAGATCGTCCCCGTCGTTACGAAGACCGTACTGACGGTGCGGGCGGACGCGACCGCGGCCCACGCCGCGACGACCAGGGCCGGCCCCCGTACCGGGGAGACCGCGACAGCGGAGGCGCCCGCGGCGGATACGCCGGCGGCCGCGACTCCGGCTCCCGTGGTGGTGACCGGGACAGCTCGCGCTCCAGCGCCCCCCGTGAGGGCGGTTACCGCGGCGGCGACCGCCGCGACGGTGGCTTCCGGGGCGGTGACCGCGACGGTGGTTTCCGTGGTGGTGACCGGGACGGTTCGCGTTCGGGCGACCGCCGCGAGGGTGGTTTCCGTGGCGGTGACCGCGACGGTGGTTTCCGCGGCGGTGACCGCGACGGTTCGCGTTCGGGCGCTCCCCGCGAGGGTGGCTTCCGTGGCGGTGACCGCCGTGAGGGCGGTTACCAGGGTGGTGACCGCACCCGCTCCGGTCCGCCGCGCGAGGGTGGTTTCCGTGGCGGTGACCGGGACGGTTCGCGTTCGGGCGCTCCGCGTGAGGGTGGCTTCCGCGGTGGTGACCGCGACGGTGGTTTCCGTGGTGGCGACCGCCGTGAGGGTGGTTTCCGCGGCGGTGACCGCGACGGTTCGCGGTCCAGCGCCCCGCGCGAAGGTGGTTTCCGCGGTGGTGACCGCCGTGAGGGTGGCTTCCGCGGTGGTGACCGCGAGGGCTCGCGGTCCAGTGCTCCGCGTGAGGGTGGTTTCCGGGGCGGTGACCGCGACGGTGGTTTCCGTGGTGGTGACCGCGACGGCGGTTTCCGTGGTGGTGACCGTCGTGAGGGTGGTTTCCGTGGCGGTGACCGCGATGGTTCGCGTTCGGGCGCTCCGCGTGAGGGTGGCTTCCGCGGTGGTGACCGCCGCGAGGGCGGCTTCCGCAGTGGTGACCGCGACGGCGGCTACCGCGGTGGTGACCGCCGTGAGGGTGGTTTCCGTGGTGGTGACCGCCGCGAGGGTGGTTTCCAGGGTGGTGACCGCACCCGTTCCGGTCCGCCGCGTGAGGGTGGCTTCCGGAGTGGTGACCGCGAGGGTGGCTTCCGCGGTGGTGACCGCGACGGTGGCTTCCGCGGTGGTGACCGCCGTGAGGGTGGTTTCCGTGGTGGTGACCGCCGCGAGGGTGGTTTCCAGGGTGGTGACCGCACCCGTTCCGGCCCGCCGCATGAGGGTGGCTTCCGCGGTGGTGACCGCGAGGGTGGCTTCCGCGGTGGTGACCGCGACGGTGGCTACCGCGGTGGCGACCGCCGTGAGGGTGGTTTCCGTGGCGGTGACCGCGATGGTTCGCGTTCGGGCGCTCCGCGCGAAGGTGGTTTCCGCGGTGGTGACCGTGACGGCGGCTTCCGCGGTGGTGACCGTCGCGAGGGTGGTTTCCAGGGTGGTGACCGCACCCGTTCCGGCCCGCCGCGTGAGGGTGGCTTCCGCAGCGGCGACCGCGACGGAGGCTTCCGCGGTGGCGACCGCCGTGAGGGTGGTTTCCGTGGTGGTGACCGCCGTGAGGGTGGTTTCCAGGGTGGTGACCGCACCCGTTCCGGCCCGCCGCGTGAGGGTGGCTTCCGCGGCGGCGACCGCGAGGGCGGCTACCGGGGCGGAGAGCGTACCGGGGGTTTCCGGTCCGACGAGCGGCCGCGTCGCGAGGGGGAGTTCCGTCGCGATGACCGCGCGACTGGCTCCGAGTCGGCCGAGGGCGGGCGTAGCTCGGCCCCGGCGCTGCCGGACGACATTCTCGCGACCGACCTCGACAAGGACGTCCGCGCTGAGCTGCTCTCGCTGAACAAGCCGGTCGCCGAGACGGTGGCCCGGCACCTGGTCGCCACTGGGCAGCTGATCGACGAGAACCCGGCCGAGGCGTTGGCGCACGCGCTGGCCGCCCGGCGGCTCGCGTCGCGCATCTCCGCTGTCCGTGAGGCGGTCGGTCTGGCCGCGTACCGGGCGGGAGAGTGGCAGTCGGCGATCGCCGAGCTGCGCACGTACCACCGGATGAGCGGACTGCAGAGCCACCTGGCCGTGCTCGCGGACTGCGAGCGGGCTCTCGGCCGGCCGGAGCGGGCCATTGACCTGTTCCGTGGCGCGGACCGGGAGAAGCTGGACCAGGCCGTGGCGATCGAACTGCTGATCGTCGCCGCGGGCGCGCGTGGAGACCTCGGGCAGAAGGACGCCGCGGTCGCGATGCTCCAGGTTCCGGACCTCACCAACGAGGCCACCGTGCCGTGGACGGCCCGACTGCGGTACGCGTACGCCGACGCGCTGCTCGCGGTGGGTCGGCGCGAGGAGGCCCGCGAGTGGTTCTCCCGCGCTGCCGACGTGGACACCGAGGGCGAGACCGACGCCGCCGAGCGGCTGCTCGAACTCGACGGCGTGGTCATCGAGGGTGACGAAGAGGACGAGGCCGCCGAGGAGATCGCCGCAGGTCCGGGTGCTCCCGGCGCGGTGCCGGCCCGCCCCGACGCCGACCTGGCCGGCGACACCGACGAAGACGACGACGACGACGGCGACGACGACGATGAAGATGTCGACGACGACGAGGAGGACGACGCTGTCGGCCGCCCCGCTGACGACGAAGGCTTCGACGACGAGGACGAGGACCGTCACCCCACCGAGAGCGGCAACGCCGACGTGGCCACCACTGGCGACAGCGGCGTGACGGACCGGGACGCGGCGAACGGCGACGCGGCGAACGGCGACGGGACCGTGCCGGCCCGCAACGACGAGTCGGGGTCGACGCAGCGGTGAGCGCGGGCGTGGGGGAGCGGCTGGTCGACGGGTACACCCTGGTCGTCTTCGATCTGGACGGCGTGATCTACCTGATCGACCGGCCGATCCCCGGCGCCGTCGACGCGGTGGCCCGGCTGCACGCCGAGGGACGGGCGGTGGCGTACGCCACCAACAACGCGTCGCGCCGGTCCAGCGAGGTCGCGGACCTGCTGACCGGGATGGGCGTGCCGGCCCGACCGGAGGAGGTCCTCACCTCCGCTGCCGCCTCGGCCGAGTTGCTGCGTGACCGGCTGCCCGCCGGCGCGTCGGTGCTGGTGGTCGGCGCGGAGGCGCTGCGCGCGGAGCTGCGCGCGGTCGGCCTGAACCCGGTCACCCAGGCCGATGAGAAGCCGGCGGCGGTGGTGCAGGGGTACGGCCCGCAGGTCGGTTGGGCCGAGCTGGCCGAAGCGTCGCTGGCGGTACGGGCGGGTGCGATCTGGATCGCCACCAACACCGATCGGACCCTGCCCAGTGGGCGGGGACCCTTGCCGGGCAACGGGTCGCTGGTCGCCGTGCTGCGTACCGCACTGGAGCGGGACCCCGACGTGGTGGTCGGCAAGCCGGAGCCGGCGCTGTTCGAGACCGCTGCCCGGCGCAGTGGCGGTGGGCGGAGCCTGGTGGTGGGTGACCGGCTGGACACCGACATCGAGGGTGCCCGTCGGGCCGGGCTGGACAGCCTGCTCGTGCTCACCGGCGTGCACGGCGTACCGGAGTTGCTGGCCGCCGAGCCGCGGCGACGTCCCACGTACGTCGCGAACGACCTGGCGGGGCTCTTCGACCCGGCTGCCGCCGTGCGGGTTCCGGGCCCGGCGGACGCCGGCGGCTGGTCGGTGACCGACCGGGACGGCACGTTGGAGCTGGCCGGGGCCGGTCGGCCGTTGGACGCCCTCGCGGCGCTGTGCGCGGTGGCCTGGTCGGCGTCGGTGCCGGCGCTGCCGAAGGTCCGCCCGGTGGGCCCGGACGCGGCCCACGCGGTGGAGAGTTTCGGTCTGACCGCGGCGGCGTGAGCCGGGCGGTCGTCAGAGCAGCTTGCGCAGCTTGAGCAGGTCGAACGGATTGGCCTTGATCGACACCCGGCGGGAGGTCACCGCGTTGGTGACGTCCAGGTCGCCCCGGACCAGGGCGAGCAGGTCGTCGCTGGACGTGCTCAGCGCGATCTTGGCTTTGGGGTCGTCGCCGTCGGTCAGCTCGACCAGTCGGCCGCCGGTGATCCGGCCGTGGAACGCGGTGTCCAGGTCGGTGATCCGGCAGGCCAGCGTCCGGTCCAGGTCGATCCGTTCGCGCACGGTCTCGGCGTTGCGATCCAACCGGGCGGCCAGCTCCTGCAACGCCTGCCGGCACTCGTCCACGCTGGCCACATCTCCCCCTCGGTGATCGCCACGCCGTCCTCGGCACCGTACCGCACGGGTCGGTCGGAGGTGCCCGGTAGCGTGACACCTGCACACCCCGCCCCGTGGAAGGACTCAGGCATGCAGGACGCGTGGCGCGCCTACCTCGAGCTGGCCATGGGCCTTACGGAGGCGCCCCGGAAGAAGGCCCAGGACGTGGCACGTCGCCTCGTCGGCTCCGGCGGCGCGACGGCCGCCCAACTCCAGGCCCTCGGCGAGGAACTGGTCACCACCGGCGCCGCCAACCGGGAGGCGCTGACCAAGCTGGTCCGCTTCGAGGTCGACCGGGCCCTCGGCGCGGTCGGTCTGGCCACCGCCGACGAGGTGGCCGAGTTGACCCGGCGGGTGCACGACCTGGAGCGGCAGCTGCGGGAGGCGAGGTCCACCGAGCCGGCCGAAGCGCCGACGGCCGGCCCCGCGCCACAACCTGACCCGACCGTCGCCGCGAAGCCCGGCACGGGTCTCGTGCCGTCCGACGCCCCGGCCGGTGCCCCGGTCTCCGCGCCGGTGGCGAAGAAGGCCGTCGCGAAGAAGGCGGTCGCCAAGAAGGCCATCGCCAAGAAGCCGCCGGCGACGATCAGCCGGACGGCCGACGAGGACGTTCCGACGCCGGCGGTGATGCCCGCCAAGAAGGCGGCGATTCGCAGGCAGCGGCCGGACGACGCCGAATGACCCGGCCCGGACCGCCCGCCGGCGGGTCGTTCCCGGCCCGGCCCGGCCCGCCGGCCGGCGGGGGGTTCCCGGCCCGTCCGGGCCCGCCGGTGGGTGCCCGCCCCGGCCCGCCGCCGGATCTCGGGGACGACGAGGCCCGGCATCCGGCGGTGGACGCCGCCGTGCGGGCCATCGCCAACGCGGCGACGCTCGCTCCCGCCGACCAGATCGCCCAGTACGAGGCGGCCTACGAGACGCTGCGGGAAACCCTCGCCACCATCGACCAGACCTGAGCGGGACGACCAGGCCTGAGCAGACCGGAGAACCACCCATGGCACGTCGTAACCGGCTGGACGCCGAACTCGTCCGCCGCGGTCTCGCCCGCTCCCGTGAGCAGGCCGCCGCGTTGGTGGAGGCCGGCCGGGTCCAACTGCGGGGGGTGGTCGCCCGCAAGGCGGCCGCGATGGTCGACCCCGCCGACCCGCTCCTGGTCACCGGTGCGGACCCGGCCGAGGAGTACGTCTCCCGAGGCGGGCACAAGCTCGCCGGCGCGCTGGCCGCGTTCGCCCCCGGTGGGCTGCACGTGGCCGGGCGGCGTTGCCTGGACGCGGGAGCGTCGACCGGTGGGTTCACCGACGTGCTGCTGCGCGCCGACGCGGCCGAGGTGGTGGCCGTGGACGTGGGCTACGGGCAGCTCGCCTGGCCGCTGCGGACGAACGAGCGGGTCCGCGTCCTGGAGCGCACGAATGTCCGTACCCTCGATGCTGACGCGATCGGCGGCCAGGTCGATCTGACGGTGGCGGACCTGTCGTTCATCTCGTTGCGACTGGTGTTGCCGGCGTTGGCCGGTTGCACCCGCGACGACGGTGACCTGGCGCTGATGGTCAAGCCGCAGTTCGAGGTGGGCAAGGAGCGGGTCGGCGCCGGCGGTGTGGTCCGTGATCCGGCGCTGCGCGCCGAGGCGGTGCTGGACGTGGCGGCGGCGGCGGCGCGGCTCGGCCTCGGGCTGGCCGACGTGGCGGCCAGCCCGCTGCCGGGGCCCAGCGGCAATGTGGAGTTCTTCGTATGGTTGCGCCGGGGCGCAGCGGCGGCCGACCCGGAGCGGGTGCGGGCCGTGGTGGCGGCCGGGCCGGACGGCTCGACGACGACCGGCGAGGTGCCGGACGTGGCGGCGGAGGAGGTCGCAGGGTGAACGCGCGCAGTGAGGGCGCCGCAACGGGCCGGGCGGTGACCCGCGGCCGTGCCGAGGTGTCGGCGCCGGTGCGACGCGGCCCGGTTCGGCGTGGGCGGGCGGCCCGATGAGCCGGACCGCGCTGCTGGTGACGCACACCGGCCGTCGGCGTAGCACGGAGCACGCCCGGTCGGTCGCCGCCGATCTGATCGACGCCGGTTTCGAGGTACGGGTGGTCGCCGACGAGGCCGAGGACCTCGACCTGCCCGGGGTGGTGCCGGTCGGCGGCCCGCAGGCCGCCGAGGGCGCCGAGATCGTCTTCGCGCTCGGTGGGGATGGCACCTTCCTGCGCGCGGCCGAGTTGGCCCGACCCGCGAAGGCGCCGCTGCTCGGCATCAACCTCGGCAAGGTGGGCTTCCTGGCGGAGGCGGAGATCGACGACCTGGACACCGCGGTGCGGGACGTCGTCGGGCGCAACTACACGGTCGACGAGCGGCTGACCCTGGACGTCACGGCCGAGTTCGACGGTGGGCCGACCATCGAGTCCTGGGCGCTCAACGAGATCAGCATCGAGAAGGGCGAGCGGGCCCAGATGCTGGAGTTGCTCGTCGACGTGGACGGCCGGCCGCTGTCGCGCTACGGCTGCGACGGTGTCGTCTGCGCCACCCCCACCGGTTCCACGGCGTACGCGTTCTCCGGTGGCGGTCCGGTGGTCTGGCCGGAGGTGGAGGCGTTGCTGCTGGTGCCGATCAGCGCGCACGCGTTGTTCAGTCGCCCGTTGGTGACGGCCCCGACGTCGACGTTCGTGATCACGGTCGACCCGTTCACGACCCTCGCCGTGCTCTCCTGCGACGGGCGGCGCGTCTACGACCTGCCGCCCGGCGCGCGGGTGACGGTGCGTCGGGGTGCCCTGCCGGTACGCATCGTGCGGTTGCGCCCCCGCCCGTTCACCGACCGGCTGGTGGCGAAGTTCGGTCTGCCCGTGCACGGGTGGCGTGGCAGCCGCCGGTGACGGTGGCGCACACGGTCGGTGGATGTCCGGTGTCCACCTGACGACATGTCGCCGCTGCGGCGGCGGGCGACTAGTGACCTGGTGACACGCTCCGACGCAGACTCCGATCGGCCCTCATCTACGGATGGCGGGCCTGGAGGAGTAGAGGAGCCCATCGCATGCACTGGTCCCCACGCTGGCTCGCCGTCGGCGCGGTCGGCGCGTTGGTGGTCGGCGTCGCCGCACCGGCGTCCGCCGACCCGCCCGCCCGGCCCACCGGCCCGACGTCGGGCACGCCCGCCCAGCACGCACCCGTCCGCATCACTCTGATCACCGGCGACCAGGTCGACCTGGTGCAGGCGGCACCCGGTCGGGTCGCCGCCACCGTCCACCCCGGCCCGGGGCGCGACCGGATCGCCTTCCAGACTGTCGAGGTCGACGGCGGGTTGCGGGTGCTGCCCAGCGACGTCATGCCGTACCTCGCCGCGGGGGTGCTCGACCCCGACCTGTTCGACGTGCAGGAGTTGGCGGCCGACGGGTACGGCGATGCCGCGCAGGGCGCGTTGCCGCTGATCGTCCGCTATCAGGAGCCGGCCGCCGGGCGGGTCCGGCCGCTGGCCGGCGCGACCGACGCGCGTGCGCTGGAGAGCATCAACGGTGCCGCGTTGCGGGTCGGCAAGGGTGACCTGGGTGGCCTGTGGACGTCGCTGCGCGGGGCGCCCGGGCAGCGGGTGACGGCCGGTTCGCCGGCCCGGCTCGGGGCCGGTGTCGCGCGGATCTGGCTGGACGGGAAGGTCCGCCCGACGCTGGAGCACAGTGTGCCGCAGATCGGCGCTCCGATCGCCTGGGCCGCTGGCCGCGACGGTGCCGGTGTGAAGGTGGCGGTGCTCGACACCGGCGTCGACGCCACCCACCCGGACCTGGCGGGTCGGGTCGCCGAGGCGCAGGACTTCTCCGGCAGCGGCAGCGCCCGCGACGGGCACGGCCACGGCACCCACGTGGCCGCCACCATCGCCGGCAGCGGGGCGGCGTCCGCCGGGTTGCGCAAGGGCGTGGCCCCGGGTGCGCGGTTGCTGGTCGGCAAGGTGCTCGACGACGGTGGGTCCGGCTACAGCTCGTCGATCATCGCGGGCATGGAGTGGGCCGCCCACTCCGGCGCGAAGGTGGTCAGCATGAGCCTCGGTGGGGACCCGACCGACGGCACCGACCCGATGAGCCAGGCGGTGAACGACCTGACCGCCGAGACCGGCGCGCTGTTCGTGGTCGCCGCCGGCAACTCGGGTGCCGCGCGGACCGTCGGTGCGCCCGGCGCGGCGGCGGCGGCGCTGACCGTCGGCGCGGTGGACGGTGCCGACGAGCTGGCGGAGTTCTCCAGCCGGGGTCCGCGCCTCGGTGACAACGGCCTGAAGCCCGAGATCACCGCGCCGGGCGTGGGCATCGTCGCCGCCCGGGCCGCCGGCACCGCCATGGGTACGCCGGTGGACGACGCGTACACGACCGCGTCCGGCACCTCGATGGCCACTCCGCACGTGGCCGGGGCGGCGGCGATCCTCGCCCAGGAACACCCCGACTGGTCGGCTGCGACGCTCAAGGACGCGCTGGTCAGCACCACGAAGGCGAACCCGGCGTTGACGGTCTTCGAGCAGGGCGCCGGTCGGGTCGACGTGGCCCGCGCGCTCGGCCAGCGGGTGTACTCCTCCGGCACCGCGGACTTCGGCCGGCTGAGCACCGGTGGCGTGGCGGTGGAGCGGGCGGTGACGTACACCAACGGTGGCACGGCCCCGCAGACCCTGCGGTTGGCGCTGGAGCTGCGCAACCTGGACTCCCGTGCGGCCGAGACCGACGGGGTCACGGTCGGTGGCGTCGAGGTGACGGTGCCGGCCGGCGGCAGCGTCGCCGTGCCGCTGCGGGCGGACCCGGCGAAGCTGGACCGGGGTGTGCACAGCGGGTGGCTGGTGGCGACCGGCGCGGACGGTGTCGCGGTGCGCACCGCTGTGGCGCTCACCCTCAGCGGACCGCTGCACACCGTGACCGTGCGGGCGCTGGACATGCAGGGTCAGCCGGGTCTCGCGTCGGTGCTCACCCTCTTCGGTGAGCAGCCCGAATCCGACTGGCTCGGGTGGGTCGGCGGCGAGGTGCGACTGCAGGTCGAGGAGGGCCCCTACCTGGTTCAGGCGTTGATCGAGCACGGTGCTCCGCTGGACGAGCAGATGACCCTGGTCACCGACCCGGAGCTGCTCGTCGATCGGGACGTCACGGTGGTGCTCGACCCGCGCAAGGGCACCCCGGTGCGGATCGAGACGCCGAAGCCCTCCGAGCAGCGCTCGACGATCAGTTTCTACGAGCACCGGGTCTTCGGCAACGGCCGGCAGGTCGACCACGGTGTGATGACGTTCAGCACCATCCAGCAGGTCAACGTCACCCCGACCCGTGCGGTGCGCGAGGGCGAGTTCGAGTTCGCGTCGCGGTGGCAGTTGGTCGCGCCGATGGTGGACGCGACGATCAGCGGGGTGTCCGGTCCGTTGGACATCAACCTGATGGGCTACTCGCCGGCGACGGCCGAGCGGCGCAAGCTGCCGCTGGTCTGGGCGGGCACCGGCACTCCCGCCGAGTTGACCCGGGTACGCGGCGCGGCGGCGCTGCTCACCAGCTCTCCGGACGCCTCGGAGGAGGAGCAAATCGCGGCGGCGGCTGCCGCCGGCGCGAAGGTGGCGCTGATCGTCCGACCGGCCGACCAGAGCGCGTGGACGTCGTGGACCCCGTTGGGTGACCGGCTGCCGATCCCGTCGATGGCGGTGGCGTACGACGACGGGCAGAAGGTCATCGCGGCGGTCCGGAAGCGTCACACGACGCTGGACCTGACGTTGACGGTGGAGAGTCCGTACCTGTACGACGTGTGGCAGGTCTCGAAGAACCGGGTCCCGGAGCGGATTCTGCACACGGTCACCGACCGCAACACCGCCGAGGTGACCAGCCACTTCGGCAACGTCGGCGGGGACTGGGCCAGCGAGCAGCGGTTCGGGTGGCGTCCGTGGCAGGACACCTCCTGGAACGACAACCAGCGGCTGGTCCGTACCGGCACCACCCGACGGGAGTTCGTCAGCTCCGGCGACAACTGGTGGCAGCAACGGGTGCTGCACAAGCTCATGTTCATGCAGGGCGGGCAGCTGACCGGTGGTCTGACCCAGCAGCCGCGGCGTTACGCCGCCGACGACCGGGTGACCGAGACCTGGCACGCGCCGGTGCTCCGTCCGGCCGTGCCGGCCAGCGGTGCGCCGGTGCCCACCCGCACCGGTGACAACCTGGACGTGCGGGTGCCCGAGTTCGTCGACGCCGAGGGGCACTACAGCGTGGCCGGCGAGAGTGAGGAGTCGGACACCGTCACGGCGCGGGTCAGCCGCAACGGGCAGCAGATCGCGGACCTCTCCGAGGGGTGGGCGTCGGTGCCCACGACCGCCGGGGCCGCCCGGTACCGCCTGGAGGTGAGCACCCGGCGGTCCTCGGTCGAGTGGCGTTACGGCACGCGGACCGACACGGCCTGGGAGTTCACCTCGGCCCGGCCGGCGGGTGATGCCGCCACGCCGTTGTCGCTGCTCCAGGTGGACTACCGGGTGCCGGCGGACCTGCGCGGCACGGTCCGCGGCAACCGGCCGCACCAGCTCGGGCTGACCCTGCGGCAGCCGGCCGGGGCGCCGGCGCCGACCGGTGCCAGCGTCCGGGTGCAGGTCTCCTTCGACGGGGGCGTCACCTGGCGCAACGCGCCGACCACGGGGTCGGGCACCCGGTACACCGCTACCGTGCCGGCGGGGCGCGGAACGGTGTCGCTGCGGGTGCGTGCCGCCGACCGGGCCGGGAACACCGTCGACCAGACGGTGCTGCAGGCGTACGGGCTGCGGTGACCGGGCGGGGCGGGGCGGCCCGGCCGTCCCGCCCCCGCTGGTCGGGGTCCGCCGTCGGTCGACGGCGGGCCCTCAACGCGTCAGAGCCAGCCCCGTCGCGCGACCTGGAATGCCAGCCCCGGTCGGGTGTCCACGCCGGCGGCGGCCATCAGGTCGGCGATGCGCCGTTGCACGGTCCGCCGGCTCACCCCGAGCTGGGAGGCGATGGACTTGTCCGGTACGCCCGCCACGAACAGCGACAGCAGCCGAGCCTCGTCCGCGTCGGGTTGGTAACCGTCGCCCGGCTGGTCCGCGGGCTCCGGTCGACGCGGCTCGGGGGCCGCGACGGCGAGGGGATCGTCGAGGCGCAGCCGGGTGGCGACCCGCCAGTGGCTCTCGAAGAGGGCGAGCAGCGCGTCGAGCAGCTGACTGCGGCCGATCACGGCGGCGCTCGGTTCGCCGCCGTCGCGGTCGGGCACCAACGGGCAGATGGCGGTGCGGGCGTCCACGATGGCCAGTCGGACCGGCAGCCGGTCCAGGACGCGGGCCTGTTCCCCGGCGGCGACCCCCTTGGCCAGGTCGGCCAACGCGCCCGGTTCCAGCAGCAGGTCACGTTCGTAGATGGCCCGGTAGCTCACCCCACGGGCCAGCGCGTCGAACTCCTCGACGTTTTCCGGGCCGGCCATGGCGAGGGGATTGGCGCGGCAGAACCAGAGCACCTCGGTACGCGCGGAGTTCTGCAGGTCGCGCAGACGGTCCCGAAGGACCCGGGCGCCGGTGATCACCTCGACCAGGTGGTCGACGTGGTGGCGGCGCAGCCCGGAGCGGTACTCCTCGGCCAGTTGGGTGACCAGTCGCCGGGCCGACTCCAGGTCCTCCTGGCGCCGCAGCAGCGTCGCGCCGAGGGCGACGTCCGGGGCGGTGGGTCGCAGCGGGGCGTCCGGGTCGGTGTCGCTGCGCTGCACGAGGCCCTTGGCGCGCAGCGCCTCGACCTGGGCGGCGACCTGTTCCCGGGGTCGGTGCAGGCGACGGGCCAACTCGTCGATGCGGGCCGTGGTGAGCTGGAGCAGGCAGCGGTAGAGCTCCTCCTCAGCCGAGGTCAGGCCGATCACGTCCAACACGGGGCAGAACTGTACGTCGGCCGGGTGAGGGACCGACCCGGGCCCGTCGGCTGGTCAAGTGTCGGGCCTCGCGTCTACTGTCGGTGGCTGTGCTGGAAGAGCTGCGCATCACCGGGCTGGGCGTCATCGAGGACACCACGCTGCCGTTGACCGGCGGCATGAACGTCATCACCGGCGAGACCGGTGCGGGTAAGACGATGGTGGTCACCGGCCTCGGCCTGCTGTTCGGCGGCCGGGCCGACGCCGGCCGGGTCCGCGCCCAACCCGGGCGTGCGGTGGTGGAGGGGCGGCTGCGGCTGCACGGGCGGGTCGGCGACGCCGTGCACGCGCGGATCGTCGAGGCCGGCGGGGAGCCGGACGAGGACGGCTCGGTGCTGTTGAGCCGCACGGTGACGGTGGAGGGGCGCTCGCGGGCCCACGTCGGTGGCCGGAGCATGCCGGTGTCGATGCTCGGTGAGGTCGGCGAGCAGGCGGTGGCCGTGCACGGCCAGTCCGACCAGTTGCGGTTGCTGCGCCCGGCGGAGCAGCGGGCCGCACTCGACCGGTTCGCCGGCCCGGCGCACGAGAAGCTGCTCGACGCGCTGCGCGAGGCGTACACGGGGTGGCGTCGGGTCGTCGACGACCTGGCCGACCGTCGGCGCAACGCCCGCGAGCGCAACCAGGAGGCCGACCTGCTGCGGTTGGGCCTCGACGAGATCACCCGGGTCGATCCGCAGCCCGGTGAGGACGACGAGCTGAAGACCGAGGCGCAGCGGCTGGAGCACGCCGAGGGCCTGCGGACGGCCGCGCAGATCGCCCAGCAGTGTGTGGCCGGTGGCGTGGAGGCCGCCGAGGAGGCCCCGGACGCGGCGGCGTTGCTCGGCACCGCCCGGCGGACCCTGGAGGCGCAGTCCGGCACCGATCCGGCGCTCGGTGAGCTGGCGGCCCGCTTGGAGGAGGCGGCCACCCTGGTCACCGACGTGTCCGCGGAGCTGTCGGCGTACCTGGCGACGTTGGACGCGGACCCGGCCCGGTTGCAGCACGTCTACGAGCGGCGGGCGGCGCTGCGCGCGTTGACCCGCAAGTACGCCGACGACGTCGACGGGGTGATCGCCTGGGCTGATCGGGCGCGCGGCCGACTGTCCGATCTGGACATGTCCGACGATGTGCTCGACGAGTTGGAGCGGGAGGGGCAGCGGCTCGCCGTGGAGGTGGCCGACCTGGCCGGGCGGGTGTCGACCTCCCGGCAGGAGGCGGCGGTCCGCTTCGCCGACCAGGTCACTGTCGAGTTGGCCGGGTTGGCCATGCCGCACGCGCGGATCGAGGTGGCGGTGCTGCCCCGTCCGGCCGGGCGTGCCGAGCCGACGCTCGCGGTCAACGGTGTCGAGGTGGGTGTCGCGCCGGACGGCGGTGACGAGGTCGAGCTGCGGTTGCTGGCGCACCCCGGTGCGCCGTCGTTGCCGTTGCAGCGCGGTGCGTCCGGTGGTGAGTTGTCCCGGGTGATGCTGGCCATCGAGGTGGTGTTCGCCGGCTCCGGTGGTCCGCCCACGTTGGTTTTCGACGAGGTCGACGCGGGCGTCGGTGGGCAGGCGGCGGTGGAGATCGGCCGTCGGTTGGCGCGGTTGGCCCGCAGTCACCAGGTGCTGGTGGTCACGCACCTGCCGCAGGTGGCCGCGTTCGCCGACCGGCACCTGGTGGTGGCGAAGGACACCGGCGGTGCGGTGACGACCAGCGGGGTGCGTGTGGTGGAGGACACCGAGCGGGCGCGGGAGTTGGCGCGCATGCTGGCGGGTTTGCCCGATTCGGATCTGGGTATCGCTCATGCCGAGGAGCTTCTGGCAGTGGCCGCCAAGGAAAGGCGGTTGTGACGCCGCGTATTGTGAGCGCAAGCACACCGGCTTGTGCCGGTGTGTGCTTCCCTGGGTAGGCGGCCCTGCTCAGGCATGTCGCGACAGAAAAGCCTGCCTCACATGCCAGGATGGTCACGATGCGTCTACCCACGTTGCGCCGGAACCGGAACGCCGAACCCGGCAGAGTCCTCGGCACCGCGCGCCTCGATCGCCGGACGAAACGCCTGGTCGGTCGGCTGCGCCCCGGTGACATCGCGGTCATCGACCATGTCGACCTGGACCGGGTGGCGGCGGACTCGCTCGTCGCCGTCGGGGTCGCGGCGGTGCTCAACGCCAAGCCGTCGGTCTCCGGCCGTTATCCGAACCTCGGCCCGGAGGTGCTGATCGCCGCCGGCATTCCGCTCCTGGACGACCTGGGGGAGGGTGTTTTCGAGCGTATCCGCGAGGGCGATCAGGTGCGCATCGAGGGCAACACGGTCTTCGCCGGTGAGGAGCCGGTGGCCCACGGCAGCCTTCAGGACGCCGAGTCGGTCGGTAAGGCGATGGCGGACGCCCGGGAGGGTCTGTCGGTGCAGTTGGAGGCGTTCGCCGCCAACACGATGGACTACCTGCGTCAGGAACGCGACCTGCTGCTCGACGGTGTCGGGGTGCCGGACATCGAGACCCAGATGCAGGGTCGGCACTGTCTGATCGTGGTGCGCGGCTACGACTACAAGGCCGACCTGGACGTGCTGCGCCCGTACATCCGGGAGTTCAAGCCGGTGCTGATCGGCGTCGACGGTGGCGCGGACGCGCTGGTCGAGGCCGGCTACACCCCCGACATGATCATCGGGGACATGGATTCGGTCACCGACGACGTGCTGCGCTGCGGCGCCGAGGTGATCGTGCACGCCTACCCGGACGGGCGCGCGCCGGGCCTGCCCCGGGTCAACGGTCTCGGTGTGCCGGCCATCACTTTTCCGGCCGCGGCGACCAGCGAGGACCTGGCGATGCTGCTGGCCGACGAGAAGGGCGCGTCGCTGCTGGTGGCGGTCGGCACCCACGCCACCCTCGTCGAGTTCCTCGACAAGGGTCGCGGCGGGATGGCCTCGACGTTCCTGACCCGGCTGAAGGTGGGCGGCAAGCTGGTCGACGCCAAGGGCGTGAGCCGGCTCTACCGGCAGAGCATCTCCGGCTCGTCGCTGCTGCTGCTGGTGCTGTCGGCGATCGCGGCGATGGCGTCCGCGGTGGCCGTGTCGACAGTCGGGAAGGCGTACCTGGGCGTGGTCGCCGAGTGGTGGGACAATTTCGTGTTCCAGCTGTACCGGCTCTTCTAGTTCCCGACCGATCAAGAGGCTGCAAGCGTGATCAACTTCCGCTACCACGTGGTGTCCCTCACCGCGGTCTTCCTGGCTCTGGCGATCGGTCTGGTGGTCGGCACAGCCGCCCTCAACGGCCCGGTCGCCGACTCGCTCGAGGGGCAGGTCACCGGGCTCCGCAAGGACAACCAGCACTGGCGTCAGACGGTCAGCAACATGGAGAAGCAACTCGCGCTGGAAGAGGAGTTCGCCGAGGAATCCGCGCAGCTCCTCCTGCCCGGCACCCTCACCGGGCGTCGCGTCGTGGTGCTCAGCCTGCCCAACGGGCGCGACCACACCGAGGGCGTGCTCAAGAAGCTCCAGCTCGGCGGGGCCACCATCACCGGCCAGGTCGACCTGCAGGACAAGTTCATCAACCCGGACAACAACTCCAACCTGTTGGAGTTGGCCGTCACCGCCGCCCGCCCGACCGCGCAGACCACCGGCCTGCCGGGCAACGGGCACGGCGTGGAGACCTCCAGCGCGTTGCTCGCCAGCGTCCTGCTGGACCGGCCGCAGGGCGTCACACCGGTCAGCGACGCCGACCGGCGGGCCGTGCTCGCCGCCTACAACAACGCCGGTTACCTGACCACCGACAGCAACAAGGTCACCGCCTCGGCGGAGGCCGTCGTCGTGATCAGCGGCCAGCCGTACGTCGACAAGGACTCCGACAAGCGGGACGAGTCGGTGGTCAACGTCGCGGAGCAGTTCGACCGCACCGGGTCGATCGTGGTGGCCGGCAACGGTTCCGTCGGCGGCAACCTGGTCGGCGTGGTGCGCGGCGACCCGGTGCTCGCCCAGACCATCTCCACGGTCGACAACGCCAACACCGTGCAGGGCCAGGTGGTCACCAGCCTCGCCCTGGTGCAGCAACTCGTCGAGAAGAAAGCCGGGCAGTACGGCGTCGGCGACAATGCCGCGTCCGGCCTGTTGCCTAAACTGCCCCAGTGAGCGAACGACGTACCCCCGTGTCCGGATCCGACCAGGTGACGCGTGACCGCGCCGGTGAGGTGGCGGTGTGAGCGCCCTGGGTCGGCTGTTGATCGCCGGCGCGGGTGCCGCGGCGGCGCGCTACGCGCTGCGTGAGGCGCGCACCTCGCCGGCCGGGCCCGCGTTGGACCGCACCAACTTCCGGGGCCGCACGGTGAGCCTGGCCGCCGGGCCGGCGCTCGCCGCCGGCGCTGCGGCCGCCGGCGCGTTCGGTGCCACCGGCGGCGCGGCCGGTGGGGCCGCCCTGGTCGCCGGTCTCGGCGCGGGCGGTGTCGGCCTGTACGACGACGTGGTCGGCGCGCGGCCGGAGCAGAAGGCGGCCAAGGGTTTCGCCGGGCACCTCGCCGCGCTGCGCGAGGGGCGGGTCACCGCCGGTCTGGTCAAGGTCGTCGGGGTGGGCGCGGCCGGGCTGGGTGCCGCCGCGCTGCTGGCCGCCGACTCCCGGGTGGCCGCGCATCCGCGCCGGCAGCGCCACGGTGCGGTCGGCCGGGGCGTCGACGTGCTGCTCGGCGCGGGTGTGATCGCCGGCACAGCCAACCTGCTCAACCTGCTCGACCTGCGGCCGGGCCGGGCGATCAAGTCCGGTCTGTTGCTGGCCGCGCCGCTGACCGGCGGCCCGCAGGGCGGTATCGCGGCGGGTGCGGCCGGTGCCGCCGCCGGTCTGCTCCGTGACGACCTGGCCGAGGACGTGATGCTGGGCGACAGTGGCGCGAACGCGCTCGGGGCGGTGCTCGGCGTCGCGCTCGCCGCCCGGACCGGCCCGCTCGGCCGGGCCGGTCTGCTCGCCGTCCTGGCCGGGTTGACCGCGGCCAGCGAGAAGGTCAGCTTCACCGCGGTGATCCAGCGGACCCCGGGGCTGCGTGAGCTCGACGCACTGGGCCGACGCGCCGACTGACGTGAGCAGACCGGCACCCCTCGCCGGCGCCGGCCGGCTGGCCGGGGCAGCCGCGCTCATCGCCGTCCTCACCGTGGCCAGCCGTCTCGCCGGCTTCGGTCGTACCGCCGTGTTCACCTGGAGCCTGGCGCCCACCGACCTCGGTGGCACCTACGTGGTGGCCAACGCGGTGCCGAACTTCATCTTCGAGATCGTCGCCGGGGGAGCGTTGGCCAGCCTCGTCGTGCCGCTGCTGGCCGGTGCGGTCGCGGCGGGCGACCGGACGGCCGTGGCCCGGACGACCGGCGCGTTGCTGACCTGGACGTTGGCCCTGCTGGTCCCGCTCGCGCTGCTGGTGGTGCTGCTGGCGGGCCCGGTGGTCGAGTCGTTGGGTCATCACCTGACCACCGCCCAGCAGGACAGCGGTGTGCGGATGCTGCGGGTCTTCGCGCCGCAGCTGCCGCTGTACGGGGTCGGCATCGTGCTCACCGGGGTGCTCCAGGCGCACCGCCGTTTCGCCTGGCCGGTGCTCGCCCCGTTGCTGTCCAGCCTCACCGTCATCCTGGTGTACCTGGGCTTCACCCTCACGCAGGGCCGGTACGCCACGGTCGGTGGGGTGAGCGCCGGCGGTGAGCTGCTGCTGTCCGGCGGTACCACCCTCGGCGTGGTGGTGCTGTCGTTGTCGTTGCTGATCCCGGTCCGCCGGTTGCGTCTCGGGCTGCGGTTCGGCTTCGGGTTTCCGGCCGACGCGCGGGCGAGGGTCGGTGGGTTGGCGGTGGCCGGCGCGGTCACCGTCACCGCCCAGCAGATCGCGCTGATCGTCAGCCTGAACCAGGTCACCGCGGGGGCGCGGAGCAACCCGGGTGTCTACAACCTGGCGCAGACGGTCTACCTGTTGCCGTGGGCGGTGCTGGCGGTGCCGTTGGCCATCGCCGCCTACCCGACGCTGGCGGCGGCGCGGGCCGCCGGGGACGAGCGCACCTACCGCGCGACCCTGGCGCCGGCCGTGCGTGGTGTGCTCCTGTTCTCCTGCCTCGGCACGGCCGCGTTGGTCGGGACCGCCGGGCCGGTCGGGCACTTCTTCTTCCCGGCGGAGACCGCGTCGACGGCTGCCGCCGCGATCATCGGGTACGCCCCCGGCCTGGTCGGGTACGGCCTCTTCGCGGTGCTCACCCGGGCGCTCTACGCGCGGGGTGAGACCCGGGCGGCGACGCTCGCCACGGCGGTCGGTTTCCTGGTGGTGCCGGCCGTGGTGCTGTTGCTCGGCGCGGTGCTGCCGCTGCGGGACCGGGTGCTCGCGGTGACGTCCGCGAACTCGGTGGGGATGCTGGTGCTGGGTGCGCTGCTGCTCGTGGCGGTGCGGCGCAGCGCCGGCCGTGCCGCGCTCGCGGGAGCGGCACGGGCCGCGGCGGGCGGTGGTCTGGCCGGTGTGCTCGCCGGGTTCGCCGGGTTGGGCCTCAGCCGTTGGCTCGAACAGTTGGACGGCGGCACCCCGACGACGGCGGTGGCGTTCGGTCAGGGCATGCTGTCCGGGGTTCTGGTTGGGGTTGTGTTCCTCGCCGTGGTCTGGTTCGTCGACCGGCGGGACGTGCAGCCGCTGCTCGCCGGGGTGCTGCGGCGTCTGGGCCGGCGGGGGCCGTCCGGCGGTGCGCCGACTCCGGGCGCGGGCTCCGCGCAGCGGGGCGACGGGAAGGAGACGGCGACGCGATGACTGAGCCAGCTCTGCCTGCCGGTTGGTCGGGCACCGTCGTGTTGGTGCTCGCGTCCAGCACCGGCGGGGTCGGCCAGCACGTCCGTTCGGTGGCCCGTGGCCTCGTCGCGGGTGGCGCCACCGTGCTGGTCTGCGGGCCTGCCGCGACCGAGGAGCAGTTCGACTTCACCGGTGTCGGTGCCCGGTTCGCGGCGGTGGAGATCCCGGCCAGTCCGACTCCGGCCGACGGGCGGGCGGTGCTCGCGCTGCGTCGGGTGCTCGCCGCGGCGACCGTCGATGTGGTGCACGCGCACGGCCTGCGGGCCGGGTTGGTCGCCGTGCTGGCCCGTCCGGCCGTCCCGTTGATCGTCACCTGGCACAACGCGGTGCTCGCGGGGGGTCTGCGGGGCGGGGTGTCCCGGCTCGTCGAGCGGGTGGTCGCCCGGGGTGTGCGGGTGGCGCTCGGTGCGTCCGAGGACCTGGTGCGGCGGGCCGCCGAGGTGGGTGCCGCCGACGCCCGGCTCGCCCCGGTCGCCGCGCCGACGTTGCCCGCGCCGCGTCGCCGCCCGGCGGCGGTACGCGCCGAGTTCGGCGTCCGCCCGGACCAGCCGTTGATCGTCTCGGTCGGTCGGTTGCACCCGCAGAAGCGCTACGACGTGCTGATCGACGCGGCGGCCCGCTGGCGTACGCGTACCCCGCCGCCGGTCGTGGTGATCGCGGGCAGCGGGCCGGCGTATCTGCCGCTCGCGGCGCGGACCTCCGCCGCCCGTGCCCCGGTGACCCTGCTGGGGCACCGCACCGACGTGGCGGACCTGCTGGCCGGCGCGGACCTGGCGGTGGTGAGCAGCGACTGGGAGGCGCGGCAACTGTTCGCCCAGGAGGCGTTGCGCGCCGGGGTGCCGCTGGTGGCCACCGCTGTCGGCGGGCTCCCGGATCTGGTCGGCGACGCGGCCACGCTCGTTCCCGCCGGTGACGTGGACGCCCTCGACGCGGCGGTACGCGCGTTGCTGGACGACCCGGCGGCGCGGGCGGAGTTGGGCCGGCGCGGCGCCGAACGGGCGGCGACGTGGCCGACCGAGGTGGACACTGTCGCCACGCTGGCCGCCCTCTACGCCGAGGTGGCCGGGAACCCGGGCGGTCCGGCGACCGCCCCGGGCTCCGACGCCCCGAGAACGGGACACCGGTGATGGTGCGCCGAATCGCCCCCGCCCTGTTGACAGTGCTCGTGGTGGCGCTGGGTGTCACCGCGCTCGCCGCCCGCCCGCCGCAGGGCGCCCCGCAACGCACCGCCGATTTCGTGGTGCTCGCCGGGATCGCCGGGCTGCGCTGGGACGACGTGGATCCGCAGCGCACCCCGACGCTGTGGCGGATGGCCCAGGACGGCTCGATCGGGTCACTGTCGGTGCGGTCCGCGCACCGGCCCACCTGCCCGGTGGACGGCTGGCTGACCCTGGGCGCGGGTAGCTTCGCCGCGTGGAACGGCAGCCGGTCGGTCGACGGTTGCCCGTCGGCGGCGGTGACGGTGGAGCAGCCCGACGGCATCGGCGCGAACCTGCCCGACCAGGAGAGCGTGGTCCAGTACAACCAGCAGCGGTTGCCGTGGGGTGCCCTGCCCGGCTCGTTGTCGGAGTCGGTGCGGTGTTCCGTGGCCGTGGGTCCGGGCGCGGCCGTGGCCGCGGCCCGACCGTTCGGCCGCGTCGACCGGTACGCCTCGGGGTTGCCGGCCGACCCGCGGCCGCTGCTCGGCTCGTGTGTGCTGAGCATCGTCGACCTCGGCACGGTGAAGGGGGCCGACCCGGCGACCCGCGCCGAGGAGGCCCGCGCGGCGGACGCCGAGCTGGCCCGGGTGCTGGCGGCGCGACCCCCGCGGTCGTTGGTGCTGGTGGCGGGGATCTCCGACACGGCCCAGCCGGCGCGGCTGCACGTGGCGGTCGCCGACGGGCCGGGCTGGGAGCGGGGGTGGCTCACCTCGGCCAGCACCGGCCGGGACGGGTACCTGCAACTTGTCGACCTCGCGCCGACGGCTCTTGCCGCGTTGGGCCGGCCCATGCCGGAGCGGCTGTTCCTCGGTCGTCCGGCGCTGAGCACCGGCGGGCGTCCCGCCGATCTGACCGAGGCGATCAACGCGCCGGCGAACGCGGACCGGGAGGCGGCCGCGCAGCGTTCCGTCTCCGGGGCGTTCTTCGCGTTGCTGGCCGGGGTGCAGGTGCTGCTGGCCATCGCGATCCTGCCGCTGCTGCGCCGGGCCCGCCCGCACGCCGGTCCGGCCGGTCCGACGCCGGTCTCCGGGCGGATCGTGGCGGTGATGGAGCTGCTGCTGGTCGCCGTGGCGTTGACGGTGCCGGCGGCGCTGCTGGCCGACGCGGTGCCGTGGTGGCGCGGTGAGCACCCGGGGTGGATCTTCGCCGGGGTGACCGCGTTGCTGGTGGCCGCCGGCACCGCGGCGGTGCGGTTCGCCCCCGGGTACGCGAAAACCCTCGGGCCGCTGGGAGCGGTGGCCGGCCTCACCACGCTCGTGGTCGGGTTGGACGTGCTGACCGGGGCCCGCCTGCAGCTCAACGGTGTGGTCGGCTATTCCGCGTTGCAGGGCGGCCGGTACGCCGGGCTGAGCATCGTGGGGCTGGGGGTGTTCCTCGCCGGTGCGCTGGTCACCGGCGGCTGGTTCGCCCAGCGGGTGCACCGGAGCTGGCGGCCGGCGGTGATGGTGGCGGTGGGTGGCCTCGCCGTGGTGGTGGTCGGCAGCCCGTATCTGGGCGCCGACCCGGTCGGCGCGATCGCGCTCACCGCCGGGGTGAGCGTCGCCGCCGTGATCAGCGCCGGTGGCTGGTTGACGATCAGCCGGCTGGCCTGGGCCACCATGGCCGCGCTGGCGGTCGGTATCGGGTTCGCGGTGGTGGACCTGCGGCGTCCGGCCGCGGAGCGGGGCAGCCTGGGCCGGTTCCTGTCCGCGCTCGGTGACGGCACCGGCGGGTTCGCCGTGCACCGCTCCAGCACCGAGAATTTCGAGACGTTGGTCAACAGCCCGCTGACGGTGCTGGCGCTGACCGCCGGGTTGCTGGTGTGGTTCGCCCTGTTGCAGCCGTGGGGTGGGCTGATGCGGCTGTTCGGTATCTACCCGGCGGTCCGGGCGGCGCTGGCCGGCACCGTGGTCGCGGCGGTGCTCGGTGGTGTGCTCGACGGTGCGGCCCTGGACGTGATGGGTGCTGCCGCCGCCCTGGTGGTGCCGATGGCGGCCCTGGCGTCGCTGCGGGTGCTCGGGCACGCCGCGGACCGGACCCGCCCGGTGGCGGCCCGCTCCCGGGCAAACGGCGCCGACGACGACTCGGGGTCCGGCGGGGTCGGCCCGACCGGTGGCGGTGACGGTCCGACCGGCGGCGGCGGGGGGCCGGTGGGTGCGGTGCATCCCGGTCCGGTCGCCGGCCCGGCGCCGGGCGCACCGGCGAGCGTCGCCCAACCGGTGTCGGACCCTGCGGGCGAGCGCCGGGGGGACGCCGACGAGCCGGCCGAGCCGACGGTGGGCGGGTCGACGCCGGATGCGGCGGCGGCGCCCGTGCCGCCCCGGCAGGTCTCCCGGTCATCGACGGAGGTTGCCGCGTCCTGAGCGGCGGGCCTCGTCCGGATGGCCCGGAGGTGTCGTGGCCGGGGTGCGGCCTGCGGGTACCCGCCCGGGAGGTGTTACCGTCGAATCCCGTGGATCGCGTGATCACTTTGCTGATCAAGCACGGCGGTCTGCATGACCGCGACAGACGACACGGGAGCAGGCCTTGGCCCCATCAGCACGGACGACCAGGCACATTTTCGTCACCGGGGGCGTCGCCTCCTCGCTGGGTAAGGGCCTCACCGCCTCCAGCCTCGGCAACCTGCTGACCGCGCGCGGGTTGCGCGTGGTGATGCAGAAGCTCGACCCCTACCTGAACGTCGACCCGGGGACGATGAACCCGTTCCAGCACGGTGAGGTGTTCGTCACCGAGGACGGCGCCGAGACCGACCTCGACGTCGGGCACTACGAGCGGTTCCTCGACCGGGCGTTGTCGGGTAAGGCGAACGTCACCACCGGTCAGATCTACTCCGACGTGATCGCCAAGGAGCGGCGCGGCGAGTACCTGGGCGACACCGTCCAGGTCATCCCGCACATCACCAACGAGATCAAGTCGCGGATCCTGGCGATGGCCGACCCGGACGAGGACGGCCAACTGCCCGACGTGGTGATCACCGAGGTCGGCGGCACGGTCGGCGACATCGAGTCGCTGCCGTTTCTGGAGGCGATCCGTCAGGTCCGCCATGACCTGGGCCGCGACAACTGCTTCTACCTGCACGTCTCGCTGGTGCCGTACCTCGCGCCGTCGGGTGAGCTGAAGACCAAGCCGACGCAGCACTCGGTGGCGCAGCTGCGCAACATCGGTATCCAGCCGGACGCGATCGTGCTCCGCTGCGACCGGGAGATCCCGGTGAAGCTCAAGGAGAAGCTGTCGCTCTACTGCGACGTGGACGCCGAGGCGGTCGTCGCCGCCCCGGACGCCCCGAGCATCTACGACATTCCGAAGGTGCTGCACCGGGAGGGGCTCGACGCGTACGTGGTGCGCCGGCTCGGCCTGTCCTTCCGGGACGTGGACTGGGCCAGCTGGGACGACCTGCTGGAGCGGGTGCACCGGCCCCGGCACACCGTCACCGTCGCCGTGGTCGGCAAGTACGTCGACCTGCCCGACGCGTACCTGTCGGTGAGTGAGGCGATCCGGGCGGCGGGCTTCGGCCACCGGGCCCGGGTGCAGCTCACGTGGGTGCCCAGCGACGAGTGCGTCACCCCGGCCGGGGCCGCCGCGGCGTTGGCCGGCGTGGACGGCATCCTCATCCCGGGTGGCTTCGGCGTGCGCGGCATCGAGGGCAAGATCGGCACCGCCCGGTACGCCCGGGAGGCCGGCATCCCGCTGCTCGGCCTCTGCCTCGGCCTGCAGTGCATGACGATCGAGGTGGCCCGGCACCTGGCCGACCTGGACGGCGCGAACTCGTTGGAGTTCGACGAGCAGGCGGCCCACCCGGTCATCGCGACGATGGCCGATCAGGAGGACATCGTCGCCGGTCGGGGTGATCTGGGCGGCACGATGCGGCTGGGCGCGTACCCGGCGACGTTGACCGAGGGGTCGCTCGTCGCCGAGGCGTACGGCAGCACCGAGATCAGCGAGCGGCACCGGCACCGCTACGAGGTGAACAACGCCTACCGGGACGCGCTGACCAAGGCGGGTCTGCACTTCTCCGGCACGTCGCCGGACGGCCGGCTGGTCGAGTTCATCGAACTGGACCGGAGCCTGCACCCGTTCTTCGTGGCGACCCAGGCGCACCCCGAGTTGAAGAGCCGCCCGACCCGCCCGCACCCGCTGTTCGCCTCGTTCGTCAAGGCCGCGGTGACGTACTCGCAGGCCGACCAGTTGCCGGTCGACCTGGACGCGACGGCGGAGGCCCCGACGACGCGCAAGGCCGCCCGCAACGGTGCTGCGACGAAGGCGTCGTCGTCCTCGTGAGCGAGCGCAGCGAGCGAACCAGCAGGCTCAGTGGGGTGCCGCACGCCGTCGTCGGGCGCAGCGGGGCGACGGCGTGAGCAACCTGGAGCACCGCTACGAGGTGCGTTCCCGGCAGGAGCGGTACCGGGGGCGGATCTTCGACGTGGTCACCGAGGAGGTGACCATGCCGGGCGGTGGGACCGGGCTGCGTGACCTCGTCCGGCACGTCGGGGCGGTGGCCGTGGTGGCGCTCGACGACGCCGGCCAGGTGGTGCTGATCCGGCAGTACCGGCACCCGGTCGGGCGGCACCTGTGGGAGCTGCCGGCCGGTCTGATGGACGTCTCCGGCGAGGAGTTGCCGGTGGCCGCGCTGCGGGAGCTGGCCGAGGAGGCCGACCTCACCGCCGGGCGGGTCGACGTGCTGGTGGACCTGCACAGCTCGCCGGGGTTCACCAACGAGATCGTCCGGGTGTTCCTGGCCCGTGACCTCGCCGACGTGCCGGCCGACGAGCGGCACGAGCGCCACGACGAGGAGGCCGACCTTCAGGTCGTGCGGATCGACCTGGACGAGGCGGTCGCCATGGTCGTGGCCGGTGAGATCACCAACGCGTCCGCGGTGGCCGGGCTGCTGGCCGCGGCCCGCGCCCGGGACACCGGTTTCGCGTCTCTGCGTCGGGCGGACGCGCCGCTGCCGCGCTGAGCGTCGCCGCCGGTCCAGCCGGTCGGGGGAGTACGCGCCAAAGGGGCCCCGCGGTCAGCCGCGGGGCCCCTTTTTCGCTGGCTGATCTAGGAGTCGCGCAGCGGGCGGCCCTGCGCGTCCGTGCCGCCGTTGACCAGGATGAGGATGCCGTCGATGACGCCCCAGAGAGCGCCGACGCCGCAGGTCACCAGGCTCACGACGAGCTGGAGGACGGCGATCTTGGTGTGTCCGGTGTAGAACCGACCGGCACCGAAGGTGCCGAGCAGGATGCCGAGGATACCCGCGACGATCTTGCTCTTGTCGGAGACGCCCTGGGGGTACCCCGGCTCGGGGTAACCGGGCTGGTAAGGAGGAGTGGTCATGGGCGGACACATTAGTGATCCACTCGCCGGCTGTCCGCACCGCCGCCCGGCAGATGGGACGATAATGGTGAAACATTGTCCTGTTGGCTGAGGTGACGCTCGACCGCCGAATCTCGGCGGTGCCCTGACACATCGTCAGGACACCCGGGCACCGGGTGGCACTGTGCTGGCCCGCGGCCGCACCGGGCGCGCCTAGACTGCCGCCGCAGGACCGGTGTACCGCGGTGGCAAAGGGGCCGTCGTGGCACCGCGCAGTCGGGGGAGAGCAGCCCCGAAGAGAGGTGTCTGCATCGTGAAGGTCGGAATCCCCCGCGAGGTCAAGAACCACGAGTACCGCGTGGCGATCACGCCAGCGGGTGTCAACGAGTTCACCCGCAGCGGCCACCAGGTCTTCGTCGAGTCCGGCGCCGGGGTTGGCTCCAGCATCACCGACGAGGAGTTCTCCGCCGCCGGCGCGACGATCCTCGCCACCGCCGACGAGGTGTGGGAGACCGCCGAGCTGGTGCTCAAGGTCAAGGAGCCGATCGCCGAGGAGTACCACCGGATGCGTGCGGGGCAGGTGCTCTTCACCTACCTGCACCTGGCCGCCTCCAAGGAGTGCACCGACGCGCTGATCGACCGCCGGGTCACCGGCATCGCGTACGAGACCGTCGAGCTGCCCGACCGGTCGCTGCCGCTGCTGGCCCCGATGTCCGAGGTCGCCGGCCGGCTCGCCCCGCAGGTGGGCGCCTTCTACATGATGCGTACCGGTGGTGGGCGCGGGGTGCTGCCCGGCGGTGTCTCCGGTGTGTACGCGGCCAAGACCGTGGTCATCGGCGCCGGTGTCTCCGGCATGAACGCCGCCGCGATCGCGCTGGGTCTGCAGTCCGAGGTGCTGCTGCTGGACAAGAACGTGGCCCGGCTGCGGCAGGCCGACGCGATCTACCGGGGTCACCTGCAGACCGTCGCGTCCAACGCGTACGAGGTCGAACGCGCCGTGCTCGACGCCGACCTGGTCATCGGCGCGGTGCTGGTGCCCGGCGCGAAGGCCCCGACGCTGATCTCCAACGAGCTGGTCTCCCGGATGAAGCCGGGCAGCGTGCTCGTCGACATCGCCATCGACCAGGGCGGCTGCTTCGAGGACTCGCGCCCCACCACGCACGCCGACCCGGTCTACAAGGTCCACGAGTCGATCTTCTACTGCGTGGCGAACATGCCCGGCGCGGTGCCGAACACCAGCACCTACGCCCTGACCAACGTCACCCTGCCGTACGCCCTGGAGCTGGCCAACCAGGGCTGGCGTGCGGCGCTGCGCAACGACCCGGCGCTCGCGCTGGGCCTCAACACCCACGCCGGTCAGGTCACCTACGGCCCGGTCGCCGAGGCGCACGGCATGGACGTGCTCCCGCTGGCCGAGGTGCTGGCCTGAACGGTGGCGGGCTGACCGGCGGCACGGACTGCGCCGGCGTGGGCACACCACCCACGCCGGCGCTGCGCCGTGCCGTTCGCGGGTACCTCGACCACCTGACCGTCGAACGTGGCCTCTCCGCGAACACGCTCGCCTCGTACCGCCGGGATCTGGACCGCTATCTCGCCACCCTGACCGACGCCGGCGTCACCGACCTCGCGTCGGTCGGCGCCGGCCTCGTCGAGTCGCACCTGGCGCGGCTGCGCGCCGGCGACGACGCGCACCCGCCCCTCGCTGTCTCCTCCGCCGCCCGCGCGGCCAGCGCGGTACGCGGCCTGCACCGCTTCGCGGTGCGCGAGGGCCTGACCGGCGCCGATCCGAGCCGCGACGTCCGCCCGCCCACCCCGCCCCGGCGGCTGCCCCGGGCGCTACCGGTCGACGACGTGGTGCGGCTGCTGGAGACCGCCGGCCCGATCACCGCGACCGGCGACGACGCGCCCCTCGCGCTGCGCGACCGGGCGCTGCTGGAGTTCCTGTACGGCACCGGCGCGCGCATCTCCGAAGCGGTCGGGGCCGCCGTGGACGACCTCGACGCCGACGACGGCACGGTGCTGCTGCGCGGCAAGGGCGGCCGGGTGCGGCTGGTGCCCATCGGCGGGTACGCCGTCGACGCGGTCCGCGCCTATCTGGTCCGGGCTCGTCCCGGGCTGGCCGCCGCCGGCCGGGGCACCCCGGCGGTGTTCCTCAACGCCCGCGGTGGCGCGCTGTCCCGTCAGGGCGCGTGGGGCATCCTGCGCCGCGCCGCCGATCGGGCCGGGCTGCCCGTCGACGGGCCGGCCGCGGTCTCCCCGCACACCCTGCGCCACTCCTACGCCACCCACCTGCTCGACGGTGGCGCCGACGTCCGGGTGGTCCAGGAGCTGCTCGGCCACGCGTCGGTGACCACCACCCAGGTCTACACGTTGGTCACCGTGGAGCGGCTGCGCGAGGTGTACGCCACCGCCCATCCCCGGGCCCAGGGCTGAACCGGTAGCGGTCGACGCCGACACGCCGGGCCGGTGCCGAACCCCCTGCTGGTCGGTGGCGTACAGTCGGCATCGGCGCGGACCTCCTGGAGCGACACGACCGGGGTGCGCAGCGGCGCCGCGAAGGACGTCGGACGGCTCCGACGCCGGGTGGGTCGTCGGGAGGGGGCAACGAGCACATGGCTGGCAACGGTGACCGTGCCGAGACCTGGACGTCGGAGCTCCGCGAGCAGCAGGCCACGCTCGGCGCGGACCTGGGTCCTGCGGACCCGGCTGCCTACACGATGCGTAAGCCCATTCCCGAGCCGATGCCCACCGACCGGCACGGCCCCGCGCGCATCATCGCGATGGCCAACCAGAAGGGTGGCGTCGGCAAGACGACCACCACCATCAACCTGGGCGCCGCTCTCGCCGAATACGGCCGCAAGGTGCTGCTCGTCGACTTCGACCCGCAGGGCGCCCTCTCGGTGGGCCTGGGCGTCAACCCGCACAACCTCGACCTGTCCGTCTACAACCTGCTCATGCAGGACGACGTGATCGCCGAGGACGTCCTGATCAAGACCGACGTGGCGGGCCTGCACCTGCTGCCGGCCAACATCGACCTCTCCGCCGCCGAGATCCAGCTGGTCAACGAGGTCGCGCGGGAGATGGCCCTGGCCCGGGTCCTGCGCACGGTCCGCAAGGAGTACGACTACATCCTGATCGACTGCCAGCCGTCCCTCGGCCTGCTGGCGATCAACGCGTTGACCGTCGCGCACGGCGTGCTCATCCCCCTCGAATGCGAGTTCTTCAGCCTGCGGGGTGTGGCACTGCTGCTGGACACCATCGACAAGGTGCGCGAGCGACTCAACTTCGACCTGGAGCTCGAAGGCATCCTCGCCACCATGTACGACAGCCGCACCACGCACTGCCGCCAGGTCCTGCAGCGGGTGGTGGAGGCGTTCGGCGACAAGGTCTACCAGACGGTCATCACCAAGACGGTGAAGTTCCCCGAGTCGACAGTGGCCGGTGCCCCCATCACGACGATGGACCCGGCCTCCTCCGGGGCACGTAACTACCGTCAGCTGGCCCGCGAGGTGATCGCCGCCCAGTCGGAGCGGTAGCCGGACCGTCCCGTGCCCGAGTCGTGGACTACGGTCGTCCGGTGACCGCGCCACCCCTCGACCCACCCGAGACCGCCGACGCGGCCGTGGTCGACGGTGTGCCGACCGCCGATCCCGCCGCCGCCGGCTTCACGGTGCGGCTGGCCAACTTCACCGGCCCGTTCGACCTGCTGCTGCAACTGATCGGCAAGCACAAACTCGACGTCACCGAGGTGGCCCTGCACACGGTCACCGACGAGTTCATCGCCTACATCAGGGCGATGGGCGACAACTGGGACCTGGACGAGGCCAGCGAATTCCTGCTCATCGCCGCGACCCTGCTCGACCTGAAGGCGGCCCGGCTGCTGCCCGCCGCCGAGGTGGAGGACGAGGCCGACCTCGCCCTGCTGGAGGCACGGGACCTGCTCTTCGCCCGGCTGTTGCAGTACAAGGCGTACAAGGAGGCGGCGGCGCACATCGCCGAACTGGAGGCCGTCGGCGGCCGACGCTACCCGCGCGCGGTCAGCCTGGAGGCCCGCTACGCCGAGGCGCTGCCCGACCTGGTCCTCGGCATCGGCCCCCAGCGGCTGCTGAAGCTGGCGGTGAAGGCGATGACCCCGAAGCCGGTACCGGAGGTCTCCATCGCCCACGTGCACATGGTCCGGGTCAGTGTCCGGGAACACGCGGCGATCCTCGCCGCCCGGCTGCGCCGGGCCGGCACCGCCACGTTCTCACTGCTCTGCGCGGACTGCGAGGCCACCCTGGAGGTGGTGGCCCGGTTCCTCGCGCTGCTGGAGCTGTACCGGGAGGGCCTGGTGTCGTTCGTGCAGGAGCAGGCCCTGGAGGAGCTGACGGTGCGGTGGACCGGCCCGGCCGACGGCGACACCGAGCTGCACGTCGACGAGTACGCCGGCAGCCCGGCCGACCCGGAGTCGGAGCCTGAGCCTGAACTGGCGGGGGCGGGTCCTGAGCCGGCGGGGGCTGACCTTGCGCCGACGGGGGAGGCCGGCGGGTCGGACGGGACGGGAACGACGGAGGGTGCGCGGGATGAGTGACGAGCAACGTCGGGACTCGCTGGCCGACCAGGCCGCCGCCTGGGTGCCCCCGTGGGACCGTCCCCGCCCGCCCGCCGCCGGCACCGCCACGGAGCCGGACGGGTCAGCCGCCCCAGCGGAGACCGACGAGTCGGCAGCGGCAGCGCCCGGACCGGAGCCAGAAGCCGCCGAGCCGGACGTGGTCGTGCCGGACTCTGCGCAGGGTGACCCGGATGGGCGGGGTCCAAACGACGCGGGCCCGGGTGGGCCAGGTCCTGTCGAGGTGGCCGTGGGTGGGCCCGATCGCCTTGAGGCGGCCTCCGACGAGGTGGGCCCGGGTGAGCCCGATCGCGTTGAGGCGGCTGCGGACGACGTTGGCTCGGCGCGCCCGGACCTCGGCGCGGTGACGGACGGCACGGTGGGGGAGTCGGGTGACGCTGTGGGCGTACCCCGGCGGCAGCTGGCGGGACGGCGGCGGGCGACGGTCGTGCCGGAGCCCGCGCCCGAGCTGTCCGACAGTGAGCTGCGCGGCGCGTTGGAGGCGATCCTGCTGGTCGTCGACGAACCGGTCAGCGAGCTGGTGTTGGCCCAGATGCTGGAGCAGCCCGCCGAGCGGGTCGGGCCGATGCTCGACGAGATCGCCGCTGGTTACACGGCGGCCGGGCACGGGTTCGAGCTGCGCCGGGCGGCCGGCGGGTGGCGGCTGTACACCCGGCCGGAATACGCTACGTACGTTGAGCGGTTCGTGTTGGACGGGCAGTCCGTGCGGCTGACCCAGGCGGCGCTGGAGACGCTCGCCGTGGTTGCGTACAAGCAACCGGTGACCCGTTCGCGAATCTCAGCCATCCGGGGTGTGAACTGCGACGGGGTCATCCGTACGCTGGTCACCCGTGGCCTCATCGAGGAGTGCGGCACCGAAACGGACAGTGGGGCGTTCCTCTACCGGACCACCACGTTGTTCCTGGAGAAGCTCGGGCTGAACACCGTCGACGAGCTGCCGCCCCTCGCACCCTTCCTGCCCGACGACGTAGAAGAGCTTGCTGATGCGACCCGATAACCGTTCCCCGAAACCCGACGCGCCCGTCTACGAGGGGGCTGAGCGCCTGCAGAAGGTGCTCGCCGCCGCCGGCGTGGGTTCCCGGCGCGCCTGTGAGGACCTGATCTTCCGCCGCCGGGTCACCGTGGACGGGCGGGTCGCCAAGCTCGGCGACAAGGTCGACCCGGCCACCTCCGTGATCCACGTCGACGGGGAGCGCCTCCAGGTCGACATTCGCCTGGTCTACGTGGCGATGAACAAGCCGCGCGGGGTGGTCACCTCCATGGCGGACGACAAGGGGCGCAACGAGCTGGCCGAGTTCATCGGCAACCGGGTGGAGCAGCGGGTCTACCACGTCGGGCGGCTCGACGCGGACAGTGAGGGCCTGCTGCTGCTCACCAACGACGGCAACCTCGCGCACAAGCTCATGCACCCCTCGTACGAGGTGCTGAAGACCTACCTGGCCGAGGTCGTCGGGCCGATCCCGCGCAACCTGAGCAAGCGGCTGCTGGCCGGCGTCGAGCTGGAGGACGGGCCGGTCAAGGTCGACTCGTTCAAGGTGGTGGACACTCTGGGTAAAACCGCCCAGGTGGAGCTGAGCCTGCACGAGGGCCGCAAGCACATCGTCCGACGGCTGATGGAGGAGGTCGGGCACCCGGTCACCCGGCTGGTGCGTACCTCGATCGGTCCTATCCGGCTGGGTGAACTGCGGACCGGACGGATCCGGCGGTTGACGAACGCCGAGGTCGCCGCCCTGTTCGCCGCGGTGGGTGACTGACCCCCGAGTTCGGGGTACGGCAGCCGGTAGGCTCCACCGATGGCCGGGACGCGGCCGCCCGGGTGGCGTGGGTCGCCTCCGGCGGCGGCGCGCGCGGGTTCGACAGCGCACCCGGGCATGATTGATGACGATTGACAACCGCTTGCGGCGCCAGCTCACCGGGCGATCCGTGAGGTACGGGCTGAGGAGGACACGGTGGAGGAAAACGTACGGTTCGGGCGATGTGTGGTCGCTGTGGACGGGCCGTCCGGGTCGGGTAAGTCCACCGTGTCGCGGCGCCTCGCCGCGAGCATCGGTGCGCGCTACCTGGACACCGGGGCGATGTACCGGGCGATCACGTGGGCCGTGCTGCGCTCCGGCGTCGATCTCACCGACGCCGCGTCGGTGGGGAAGGTCGCCGGCGAGGTCGACCTGCGCATCGGCACCGACCCGCAGGGGTACGGCGTGACCGTCGACGGTGTGGGCGTGGACGCCGACATCCGGGGCGCCGAGGTGACCGGCGCCGTTTCCGCCGTCGCCGCCGTGCCGGCTGTCCGTGAGCTGCTCGTCGGCCGGCAGCGCGAGATGATCGCCAACGCGGGTCGGATGGTGGTCGAGGGTCGCGACATCGGCTCGGTCGTGGCGCCGGACGCCGACCTGAAGGTCTTCCTGACCGCCTCCGAGGCGGCCCGTGCGGCCCGGCGCAGCGCCGAGGACGCCGCCGACGTGGCGGCCACGGCCGCCGATCTGGCCCGGCGGGACCGTCTCGACTCGACCCGCAAGGTCAACCCGCTGGCCCAGGCGCCCGACGCGGTGGTGCTGGACACCACCGAGCTGGGCATCGACGAGGTCGTGGCGCGGATGCGCGACCTGCTCACCGAGCGGGGCGTGGCATGAGCGGCGCGGTTGTGTCTCGTGGCGGTCCGGAGCGAAGCGGAGGAGCGGCATGAGCGAGGGTGCTGGCTGGGTGGAGTTGCGGGAGCCCGACGTCGCCGTCGAGGAACCGAGCGGCCCGCAGCCGGTGGTGGCCGTGGTCGGTCGCCCCAACGTCGGTAAGTCGACGCTGGTCAACCGGATCATCGGCCGCCGGCAGGCGGTCGTCGAGGACGTCCCCGGCGTGACCCGCGACCGGGTCCCGTACGACGCGCAGTGGAACGGCCGGGCGTTCACCGTGGTGGACACCGGCGGTTGGGAACCGGACGCGAAGGACCGCGCCGCGGCCATCGCGGCGCAGGCCGAGACGGCGGTCGTCACCGCCGACGTGGTGCTCTTCGTGGTCGACGCGATGGTGGGCTCCACCGACGTGGACGAGGCCGCGGTGAAGATGCTGCGGCGCAGCGCCAAGCCGGTGATCCTGGTGGCGAACAAGGCGGACAACAACTCCATCGAGATGGAGGCCACCTCGCTGTGGTCACTCGGCCTCGGTGAGCCGTTCCCGGTGTCCGCGCTGCACGGGCGCGGCTCCGGCGACCTGCTGGACGCCATCCTCGCCGCGCTGCCGGAGGCACCGGCGATCGTGGAGAACCGTCCGCGTGGGCCGCGCCGGGTGGCGCTGGTCGGGCGGCCGAACGTCGGCAAGTCCAGCCTGCTCAATCGGTTCTCCGGTGAGGAGCGGGCGGTCGTCGACTCGGTGGCCGGCACCACAGTGGACCCGGTGGACAGCCTGGTCGAGATCGGCGGTCAGACCTGGCAACTGGTCGACACGGCCGGGCTGCGCAAGCGGGTCGGCAAGGCCAGCGGCACCGAGTACTACGCCAGCCTGCGGACCGCCGGCGCGATCGAGGCCGCCGAGGTGGCCGTGGTGCTGCTGGACTCCAGCGAACCGATCAGCGAGCAGGACCAGCGGATCCTGTCGATGGTGACCGAGTCGGGTCGGGCGCTGGTCATCGCGTTCAACAAGTGGGACCTGGTCGACGCCGACCGTCGGTACTACCTGGACAAGGAGATCGACCGGGAGTTGCGCCGCATCCCCTGGGCGATCCGGCTGAACCTGTCGGCGATGACCGGCCGTGCCGTGGACAAGCTGGCCCCCGCCCTCAACAAGGCCCTCGCGAGCTGGGAAACCCGCGTTCCCACCGCCCACCTCAACCAGTGGCTCACCGCGCTGGTGCAGGCCACCCCCCACCCGGTGCGAGGTGGGCGGGCGCCGCGGATCCTGTTCGCAACGCAGGCCGGTGTGGCGCCGCCACGGTTCGTGCTCTTCACCACCGGCCCGCTCGACGCCGGCTACCAGCGCTTCGTCGAGCGCAAGCTCCGCGAGGAATTCGGGTACGAGGGCAGCCCGATCGAGATCTCGGTCCGCCCGCGCAAGAAGCTCGGCCCCGGCGGTCGAGGCAAGGCGCACGGCTGACACGTTCTGCCGTTCCGTCGTTCTGCTCCGCGAATGCCGGATGGGCGCTCCTGCCCATCCGGCATTCGTCTATCCAACCCCACCCTCCTAGGACGCTTCAGGGATGGTGCGGTGGTTCGCTGTGCGGTGGTTCAGCTAAGTCGCGAACGCCGGTGGGGCCTGTGCGGACGGCCCGGGGCTGCTGCGCTAAGCTGTACCGGCTGCCGCGGGGAAACCACGCGGGGGCGGGACGTGGCGCAGCTTGGTAGCGCACTTGACTGGGGGTCAAGGGGTCGTCGGTTCGAATCCGGCCGTCCCGACGCAGGTGAGGGGCCATCTCGGAAGGTCGAGACGGCCCCTTTGTCGTACCTGGGTGACTAACTGAGTGACTACGCCTCAGCGTCGAAGATCTGGTCGATGGCGACTGCGCCGCCCAGGAGCACCGGCCGTAGTTGGTGCCGGTAGACGCTCTCGGTGACCGTCGTACCGGAGTGGCCGCGCAGGTCGGCCGTCAACGAGCTGTCTCGGCTACGCCGTGAGGCGTTGGAGCCACGGCAGTACGGCGGCTCGAGGACACCATGTTGGAATATGGGTTCTCGGTGATGTCACGGTGTTGATCGACACTGTCGACGGGATCCAGGTCATCACTGATGCCTGGGTGGGCAAGACCGCCCGTGCAGAACGCGACGAGGCGGACCGGCACCCGTTCGGATCGGCCGAGAAGCAGGCGGCGTTACTGCGGATGAAGCACGCCGAGTTGGCCGTTTGTAACCAGCCCGGCGGGTACTGGGTCGGCAGCGGCCGACCCGTTCGCAGCCCGGCACGCGATCACCGGAGAGGTACCACTCGACAGCGTCGCACGGGTCGCCGTATTGACCGACGGGCCGTCGTACCGCCGCGCCGTAGCGCGAGTTACCGCTGCCCGTGGTGGTGATGCGGCGCGGCGGATGCGGGGTCGCCCCTCCGACCTCAAGGGCGCTTCGCGCCGCTGCGCGACCGGCCATTGGCCGCCCTTGACCCCCGAGCCTCTGCGGCCTCTCAAGCCGGCGTTGCCGGCAGGCTGCGGCCTGCCCGTGAGACTCGCGCCGCATCCCCACCACGGCCTCATCACACAACCGAGGGCGCGATGCCTCGTCCAGTGTCAAGGTCTGCTTGACCTTGCGCTGCTCAGGAAGATCCAGCCCGCAGAACTGCTTGCCAGAGATGCCCGTCGTCCTCGGGGCCCAGCCAGGAAACCACTTCGATCCGGCATCCGAGTCGGGTCCGGACTGATGGGTCGCGTTCCTGGATAGATTTATCCAACAGTGCGTTTGTGACAAAGAGGAGGGAGGTCCTGTCGACAGCAGCCTTGCCCACAAGCTTGTCGATAACGTTCCAACTCAAAGTGCGGCCCGGGAGATACTTGACTTCGACTGCTATTGCAGCCTGGGCGGTGACGACAAGGAAATTTGTTCCACCACCTGTTCGATTTACCTCGAAGCCCATCCCGACCAGTGCGGCAGCTACTTGCGACTCGTAGAGTTCCGACGGATAGAGAAGCGTACGCAGTACATCTCCGAGCGTGTTGAGGTAGAGCAGCGCGTCACCGGGGGTGATTTTCTTGCTGGTGTGAGCGACCGCGTTTCTCAGCTTGCTTAACTCGGCTATTGCGCGGTAGGTTCCATTTCCAATCAGTCCCTTGTCTGCGAGATGCTTCGCTACCTGCCTTGGAGTAGAATCCCGGATATTCTGCGGAAGGCCGGAGGATTCGGCGACGTATGAGAGGGCAGCGTCGAGAGCCTTGAAGCCCATCATTGTGGCGGAGGTTGGATCAGTCTTGGCTACTCGGCGGGCGGCTTCCGCTTGGACCAGAGCGAGCTGAACAGACCGGGGAGGCTCGTAGCCCGGGGGCCCGTACGGCTCTACTTTTACCCAAGCAGGCAAATTCACTTGGAGCGCTGAGTCGTTGACGGTTCCGGTTGGGTCAGAACTCGGACGTGGATCTGGCACAGGTATCGGGTTGGTGGTTGGCCACTGGTGCGGGCTTCCCTCGTTTGGCTCAGGCTGCGGCCTGGGTTCTTCGTGTTCAGATGGGCGCTCGGTTGAAGATGGTGAGGGCTCGCTCTGAGTGGGTTGCACAGCTTCAGCATCAACTTCGGGCTCGGGCTCGGGCGTCGTGGGGTTGGGGAGTTGATCTCCCTGCCTCGGACGGTCCGACTCGACGGCCTCCTGCGCCAACCCGATGCTCTCTGCCCACTCCGCTTCCACCGGGCCAGCGGTCAGCCGCCGTAGTCTGTCTCCAAGTAGTCCGTTGATCTTCTTCCTGAAGAGAAGAACTACGATGAGAACCGTTAGGGGCCAGGCGACGGTCTGCAGCAGCGCCGCGATGAATTGCCGCCAGTTCACGCGAGGAGCATACGGGTCGGTCGGTGGCTGCCTACGAGGTCTGGGACACGCACGGGCATAAGACACCGTCGGCAACCAGCCGGCAGTGACAGCAACCCAAACCAGGGCTCGGCCAGCGTGCTGGCCAGGCCTCCGCAGGTCACCTTGGAGCCGGTCCAAGTACCGCTTCAAGGTCCGACACCCGAGATGGGTGACCAACTGGGTGACGTCAGCGGACGAGCAGGGGACCTTCATGGAAGGTACCAGCAGATCAAAACGGTGGAACGGCAGGTCAGCGACCCGTGTTGGTTGACTGGGGGCAAGGGGTCGTCGGTTTGAATCCGGCCGTTCCGACGCAAATGAGGGGCCACCTCGGAAGATCGAGACGGCCCGTCGTACCTGAGTGACTACGTCTCAGCGTCGAAGATCCGGTCGATGGCGACTGCACCGCCCAGGAGCACCGGCCGCGCGCGCAACTCGGGCCAGCGTGGTCGTGCCGGGTGTACAGGCGGTCGGTCGGGGTGGCAGCAGCTGTGTGACCTCGGCCCAGAGTTCGTCCGAGACGACCCACAGCGGCTGCTCACCCTCTTCCATCCAGACAGGACGATCCTCGAATCCCGAGGACACGCCGACCATCACTTCGTGTTGGCGTCGATGATGTAGACCACGTCTGGCCCGACCTCGTGGCGGGTCATGCCGGGTACGTCGGGGATGTTGAGCAGTGGTTCGTATGGGGTGCCTTGGACCCGGTTGCGCAGCAGGACGACGCTGCGGATGCCGAGCTGGTGCAACCGATCCATGGCCGGCTCGCTGGGGAAGGTCGTCATGACGTCGCGGATCGCTTGACGGTTGGGTGTGGTGTAGCTGGCCGCACCGTTGACCATGGCGGGAAAACCGTCGGTCGACCACAGTAGGACGTTGAGGTCGGCGCCGTCGTCGGACGGCAATACCATGATCGGAGCGTGCGCGGTGGCTAGCGTCATCGCGGCCGGTTTGGCTGGGGTTTGGGGGTGCTGCAGGTCAGGCAGGCCCTCAGCTAGCACGAGGACCAGCAACGGAACGGTCAGTAGCCGTGCCTCTCCCACCGACCATTTCGGCTCGGCGCCCCTGCGAGCCACCTCGGCCAGTTGGGTAACCAGGCCGGCCGCGAGGATGGCCAGGCAGAGGGTGGGCCACAAGATCAACCGACCTGGTGTACGGGATCCGTCGAACCCGGGCACGTAGAGATAGAGCAGGCGGTAGATCGGGCCGTTCGTGCCCAGCGCGAACAACACTCCGACGACTGCCCCGAACAGCAGCAGAAGCCGTTGCACCGGTGACCAGCGGGATAGGAACAGGCCGGCGAAGGCCAGTAGATACAGTGCGTACCCGCATAGCAGCACTTTCTCAGTCGGTGCGCCACCGAGAGCGGTGCGGGCTTCGTTGTGGAGGGTGCCCCAGGGCAGCGAGGACTGCGGCGCCACGAGAAGTCCGCGCAGTGTCGGGGAGAAAAACGCGACGTAGTCCCAGTCCCGGGTGACTTGTGGGTTGAGCTCCCGCACGTGTTGGTACGCGTATGCGAGGTATCCGGTCACCGCGGTGAAGACCAGCCCGCCGATCAGATCACTGGCGATCAGCCGGCGGCTAAGGCGTGGGCGGTGGATCAGCCAGGCTGTCAGTGTGATCAGGCAGAGGACGGCGAGGACGTACACGAATCCCAGCCCCACGCCGAAGCCTAGGCTGACCTGCCAGGACGCGACCAGCCAGCCAGCGAACGCCCAGCCCGGCCGGACCCGTTCGGCGAGGTAGCCGCGGGTGAGCGAGAGTCCGTGGCCGCGCGCCAGCATCGCCAGGGCCAGAGTGATGCCACCGGTGGAGAGAATATTCAAATGGCCGTCGTGGCCGTAGCGCCAGGGTGCGTAGGCGAGGGCGGCCCCGGCTACCGCGGCGGCGACCTTGTTCGCGCCAAGTTGGCGCAGGAGCGCGTAGCCGCCGAGGAAGGCGAGCGCGAAAGCCAGCACGAACAGGATGTTGTAGCGCAGCACGGCGCCGACCACACCGCTGCCTATCAGCCCTGCCGGGGCGTAGCCGAGCAGGGTGTCGTTCAGGGCCAGGCCGTACTTGTCGGGATAAAAGGCGTTGGTGTCCCACAGGCCACCGAGACCGTGGGTGAGAGCGTGGCCACCCCATCCCACCAGCCATGCTTGGGCCGTCGGGTCACCCACGTCACCGACGATGGTGTGGGCCGGGTCGGCGATCGGCGCGGTCCTGGCACCGGCACTCATCACGCGAATCGCGTACGGCGGAATCAGCCAGATCATCGCGACAGCGAGGAGCACTGAACCGAGGCTCGCGATGCTCAGTTCCCGCCGATGCCCACGGGACAGCCAATCCCTCGTGCCTGAACTGACACGCGCGAGTCGGCCATTTTGTCCGGGCTCGCTGAGAGCGGCGGCTGGTGTGGGGCCTCCTGCCGGTGGTTCTATCTGCGTCATCACATTGACCCTCACTGTTGAACCGCCGCAGTAAATCATGAGCAGGGCGGCGCATAGAGTCAAGACCGCGATCAATGCCGCGCAGGTAGCCGGGACTTGCTTTGTTTATCGAGGGCGTCTTGTCGTGCAGGAGTCGCGATCGGTGCAGCAGCGCATCTTGCCCCTGTCGAAACGGGACACGCCAGGGTTGCTGCTGCAGGACCCCTGGACGCTTTGGCCTGGACACGTCGGCGTAGGCGCGTCACGGTGCAGAGGCCGGCGCACGCTTGGCCCGTTGGATCTGCGCGTAGACGTGGGTCCGCAGCTCGGTGAACCGGGGCAGCGCCCGGGTGGTGAGCTGGTCGCGTTCCCGGGGGAGGTCGATCACGAGGTCTTCCTGCACCCGGGTCGGCGAATGGGACAGGACGAGCACGCGCTGGCCCAGATACACGGACTCGTCGATGTCGTGCGTCACGAAGACAGTGGAGATGCCGCGGTTCAGGTGCAGGTCGCGTACGAGGTCCTCCAGGTCCGCACGGGTCTGCGCGTCCACCGCCGCGAACGGCTCATCCATGATCAGGACTTCAGGCCGGTACGCGATGGCGCGCGCGATGGCCACCCGTTGCTGCATCCCGCCGGAGAGCTGCCACGGATGGCTGAGTGCCGACTGCGGCAGTCCGACCGCGTCGAGGGCGTCGGCGACCCTCCGGTCGCGTTCGGCGCGGGAGAGCTTCTGGTGTCGCAGGGGAAGCTCCACATTGCCCCGGACCGTCAGCCAGGGATAGAGGCTGCGGCCGTACTCCTGGAACACCACTGCCATCGCCGGGCTCGGACCCGTCACCGGAGATCCCTCCATCTCGACGAGGCCGCTGGTGGGCCGGAGCAGTCCGGCGAGGCATTTCAGGAGGGTGGTCTTTCCGCAGCCCGACGGGCCGACGACGCACAGCAGTTCGCCGGGCATCATGGTGAAACTGAGATCCCCGATCGCCTCGACCTCGCCCCGGCCGGAGGCGTAGATCTTCCGTAGGTGCTCGACCCGCAGCAGCGGACGTGCCTCAGGCACGGGAGACCTCCCTCATTCCGTGGTACCAGCGCAGGACGCGGCGTTCGACGACGCCGAAGGCCACGGCGAGGAGGACGCCGATGAGGCCGAGCAGGAGGATGCCGCTCCACATCTCGGCGATGAGATAGTTCCGCTGGAAGTAGGCGATCCGGTAGCCGAGGCCGGCCGAGGACGCGAACATCTCCGAGATGACCATGAGGATCAGGGCCACCGAGAGTGCCTGCCGTACGCCGGTCATGATGCGCGGACTCGCCGCCGGGAGGATCAGCAGCCACACCCGTTGCCACCGGGAGATCCGGTACGAGTCGGCGGTCTCCAGCATCACGCTGTCGGTCGCCCGGACGCCCTCGATCGTGTTCAGCAGGATCGGCCAGATCGCGCCGGAGGAGATGACGACGACCTTCATGGTGTCGGTGATACCGAGCAGTAGCGTCGCGACCGGAATCAGCACCGGTGGCGGAATCGCGCGGAAGAACTCCAGCAGTGGTTCGAGGATCTCGCGTAGCGGGCGGAACCGGCCGATGAGGACGCCGGCGGCGACGCCGAGGAGGATCGACGCGAACAGGCCGGCCAGCAGCCGGTACACGCTCGGCAGCACGTCGTCGACGAACGCCGGGCCGATCCAGGTCTGCCGGAACGCGTCGAGGAGCGGGCGGGGGCCGACGAGGAACCGGTTGGCCGACCGGGTGGACCAGACGGCCCACAGTCCCACGGCCAGGACGGGAAATCCGACCGCGTACACGACGTTCTCGGCGACCCGGGCGCCGAGCCCGCGAGGGGCGGTCCTGCCCGCACCGAGGGCGGTCATCGGGTTGCCTCGTCCGCGAGCACCGACTGGTGCCAGGCCAACGAGCGGCGTTCGGCGAAGCGGAACACGACGTTCACCACGAGGCCGAGGAGCCCGGTGACCACGACGAGGCCGTACAGGCCGACGGCGTCCCCGGCGGAGCGCGACAGCTCGATCATGCGTCCGAGGCCGGGGTTGCCGATCACCATCTCCGCGGTGACGGCCAGGATGAGCGCGACCGCCGCGGCGAGGCGTAGGCCGGTCATCAGGTACGGCAGAGCGGTCGGAAGGATGAGATACCGCAGCCGCTCGTAGCGGGTGAGGCCGAAGCTCCGCGCGGTGTCGCGGGCGACCGTGTCGACGTCGGCGACGCCGTAGATCACCTGCACGAACACTTGCCAGAACGCCGCGTAGACGATGATGACGAGTGCGGCGCGCATCTGCAGGCCGAACATCAGCACGGCGAGGGGGATCAGCGCGACCGACGGCACCGGTCGTAGGAACTCGACTGTCGTGTGCGTGGCGCGACGCAGGAACGGCACCATCCCGACCACGGTCCCCAGCGTGACCGCCGCGAGCGTCGCCAGGGTGAGGCCGATCGCCCACGACGTCATGGTGAGCCGGAGCCGCCGCCAGAACGCCAGGTCGCGGACCTCGTGGAACAGCCATCCGAGCACGTCGGTGGCGTACGGCAGGTCGCGCGGGTGGACCAGCCCCAGAGCCGGGAGCAGTTGCCAGACGGCGAGGAACCCCAGCAGGCCGACGGCGCCCAGCAGGATCTTGCGCATCGGTCGGCTACTGCTGCTGGACGAGACGGTCGAAGTCGGGCTGCCGGTCGAGTACGCGGTACTTCTGAGCGAGCGTCGCCAGTTGCTCCAGGCCGGCCCGGTCGATCGTCCACCCGAACGCCGGGAGGCGGACGGAGTCCGCTACCGCATCCGGCAGTTCGAGGTTGTCCTTGATGGCCTGCCGCAGGCCGGCCTGGTTGGCCGGGTCGTTGGCCCAGGTGAGCGTCTTCTGCATCGCCGACGAGAAGTCCGCCACCAGCGTGGCGTCGGAATCCTTCAATTTGCTCGACGTGATCGTGGTCAGGGTGGTGAGTCCGGGAACGGTGGCCTGGTATGGAGCCACCACGAGAACGTCGCCGCGCTGACGCATCTGGGTGATGAACGGCTCGGTCACCCAGGCGGCGTCGATGTTGCCGGCGGCGAGCTGGGCCGGTGCGTCCGGGAAGGCCACCTCGACGAACTTGACCTTGGTGGGATCGCCGCCGTCCTTCTCGACCGCTGCCATGATCGTGACATCGCCGGCGGCGCCCAGGCTGTTCACCGACACCTTGCGTCCGGCGAGTTGGGCCGGCCGGGTGATACCGGACTTCGTGGACGCCAGCACGGCGTTGATGTCGTCGCCGTCGGCGTAGGACGACGCGTAGTTCCCGATGATCACCACGCCGAGGTTCTGCAGATCGGCGCGGAACGGGCCGAACGGTTGGCCGATGGCGAAGTCGATGTCGCCGTTGATCATGGCCGGGATGGCCTGGGCGCCGCCCTGCGCGGGCACCACCTCCACGTCGAGCCCCTGCTCCCGGAAGATGCCCGCCTTGATGCCGCCCCACAGCGCGGCGGTCTCGCTGATCGGCAGCGCCGCCACGCGGACCTTGCGCAGGTCGCCGCTCGCCCCGGGGGACGGGTCGGTGGCATCGGAATCCGTGCAGCCGGTCAGGGTGATCACGACGCCGGCGAGAACAGCGAGGGCAGTGACCTTCTTCATGGACGGGCCCTTCCGTGCGCGGCGCTTGTGCAGCCTGAGGAGTGGGGTCGACGGAGTGCCGAGAGCATCCGATCGCGTCGATCAGCGTCATGCAGAAGCGATTGATTGTCAAGAATTCCAAACGGCGAATCGCATAGCGGTGGGAGTTGTCCGATGACGGTGAGAAACGTCTTGACGGACGACGATTTGGTGACCAAACTGTGCGGTTGGTGGCGCGGGGCGGAGAGGGCGACGACGTGGCAATCGTGATCGTGGGCGCTGGTATCGGTGGCCTCGCCACCGCGCTCAGCCTGCACCGGGCCGGTTTCCGTGAGATCACCGTCTACGAGCGCGCCGCCGCGCTGCGCCCACTCGGCGTCGGGATCAATCTGCTCCCGCACGCCGTCCGTGAGCTGACCGAATTGGGTCTCGGGGAACGCATCGAAAGGCTGGGTGCCGCACCCCGCACGCTTGCCTACTACAACCGCTACGGTCAGCAGATCTGGAGCGAGCCGCGCGGGCTGGACGCCGGATATCGCTGGCCGCAGCTTTCCGTGCACCGCGGCCGGTTCCAGATGGAACTGCTCGCCGTGGTGCGGGAACGGCTGGGTGCCGACGCGGTGCGCACCGGGCACCGGCTCGTCGGCGTCCGCGACGGCGTCGCGCACTTCGAGACGGCGGCGGGGGAGGTGAGCGTCGCCGGCGACCTGATCGTCGGAGCGGACGGCATCCACTCCGCGCTGCGCCGTCACCATCGGCCCGGCGAGGGGGCGCCACTGTGGAACGGGCTGACACTGTGGCGGGGGACGGCACGGGCACCCGGATTCCTGGACGGGCGAACCATGATCATGGCCGGGGACGCGGAACAGAAGTTCGTGGCGTACCCGATCGGCGCCGGCCTGATCAACGTCGTGGCCGAGCGACGCGGGCCGGGTTTCGCGGGGCCCAACGCGGACTGGAACCGGACGGTCGACCCCGCGCCGGTCGTCTCGCTCTTCGCCGACTGGCGTTTCGCGTGGCTCAACGTGCCGGAACTGCTGGCCGCCGCCGACGAGATCCTCGAATACCCCATGGTGGACCGCGATCCGATCGACACGTGGACGCACGGCAACAGCACGCTGCTCGGCGACGCCGCCCACCCGATGTATCCGAACGGTTCCAACGGGGCGTCGCAGGCGATCCTGGACGCACGTACCCTCGCCTTCCACCTCGCCACCGCGCCGACGGTCCGGGCGGCGCTCGACGCCTACGAGGCGGACCGGCGGCCCGCGACCACCGCGCTCGTGCTGAGCAACCGGCGGCAGGGCCCGGAACAGGTGATGGTGCTCGCCCACGAGCGCGCGCCGGACGGGTTCACGCACATCCACGACGTCATCCCGCCGGAGGAACTCACCGCTATCGCCACCGGCTACAAGAAGGCGGCCGGTTTCCTACCCGCCGACCTCAACGAACGGGCCTCCCTGACGCCGACGCCCTCCCCGGGTGTCCTGCCGTGACCGGCCCGGAGCCGACCGAACTGGACGCGGCGCGACTGGCGTCGGTGATCTCACCGCTGCGCCGCACGCTGCTGGCCGCAGCCCGGGCCACCGAGCACCTGCCGGAGATCCCGGACGCGCAGATCGAGATCGTGCGGGCCCTGCCCCGGGGCACCGTGGCCGGCCCCGGTGAGCTGGCCGAGCGGCTGCGCCTGAGCCGATCCACGGTCAGCAACCTGCTCACCGCGATGGAGGGCAACGGCCTCGTCGAGCGTCGCCCCCGCCCCGGCAACCACCGCCACGTCGACGTCCTCGCCACCGCGAAGGCCCTCGACCTGTTCGACCGCTTCGACCTCGCGAGCGGAGACCTGGTCGCCCGCGCCGCGGCGACCCTGCCGGCGGCGGACCGCGCGGCCCTCGCCGCCGCGGTGCCCGCGCTGGAACGCCTCCGCGACGCCCTCGCGCACACCAAGGAGACTCCATGAGTACGCGCCGAGCCGCCGGTCGGGACGCCGTGACCGCCCCGCCGGTTCCCGGGCTGGAGGCCGCGTTCGAGGTGGAGGCGCGGCTGGGCGCGCTGGAGGACCACGGGATGACCCGTGCCGGTCACCGTCGCGTGGTGCCTGTTGTCGGCGGCCGGGTCACCGGTCTCTTCGAGGCCGACATCCTGCCCGGCGGCGCCGACTGGCAGGTTGTCCGCCCCGACGGCGCGATCGAGATCGACACGCGCTACTCGGCGCGTACCGCCGACGGCGGTCACGTCTACCTGCGGACGTTCGGCGTCCGCAGCGGCCGCCCGGAGGTCCTCGAGGCGTTGCTGCGCGGCGACGCCGTCGAGGTGTCCGAATACTACTTCCGCCTGGGCGTACGACTGGAGACGTCGATGCCCGCGCTGGCCGTCCTGGAGCAGTCCATCTTCGTGGCGTCGGCGATCCGCGAGGCCGACCGGGTGCGCTACACCGCCTACCGCGTCACGTAGCTGTTCGCGCCCAGGGCGGCGACAGGCCGCCCCCGCTCGACCCGCGCCGACGTCGCCGACCACTTCCGCACGCTCGATGCCTTCCACATCCCCGACAAGCGGGGCGCGTCGGTGACCCGGATCCTCGTCGACGGCGAGGACGCGGTGGTCCTGGCAGAAGTTTCACAGACGGTGAAGGTCACCGGCAGGGCGTACAGCTTCCCGGTCGCACTGCACGTCACGGCCGAGGACGGTCTGATCATCCGCTACCACGTGTACGAGGACAGCCTCACGGTCGCGCAGACGCTCGCGGACGAGGGCATGCACAACTCCTCGACAACGGGGTCGAACGAATAGGCGATCGGACCGCGGCAACCCGGTCAGCTCGCCGGCCCGGGCTGTCCGGCCACAACGAACTGACCTGGATGCCGTACCGGATCATGGGCGGAGTCTGCCACCCGGCGGAGTCTGCCTCTCGTGTCTGCGTGGCGGCTCCGGCTTGCGCGCCTTGAACCGGAGGGGCCGTTGTCGCGGTGCGCGGAACGTGGCGAGTAGCTCCGAGATGGTCGGGGGCCCGTCGGCCGGTTGCAGCCGTGAGTGGTTGCGCTGGGTCATCCCGCCAGCCGACGACCCGAGCAGACCACCGCTCGACCCACCAGCGTCCGTACGTGCGTCAAGGTCCGCTGGACGTGGAGGGCCAGTCGGCGGCCCGCTCTCCAGAAGGGCGGGTCGACGACACGGGATGGCCTGAGGACTTCGTCTAGTCTCGCCATGTCAGCGGGGCTGCCCGGGAGCCGTTCGGCGGAGGCATCGTGATGTGGCGGGTTTTGCTCGGGCTGTTGTTGGGAGTGCTCTTCATCGTGATTGGAGCGGCCCTCGCGAGTGACTATCGCGGCTTCGCGACAAAGCACATAGAGCTATCCATGCAGGTTGTGCGTCCGCTCAGTCCCTTCCGGCGGACGGATGACCGACTGGCCCGACGCCGCGCCTTCTTCATTGTGTTCGACAGGCTCTTCGGGGTGTTGATGATTGTCGCGGGCGTCGCGATGCTGGTCGGCGGCGGGCAACTGCTATTCAACGAGCGCTGGTAGCTCCGCAAGGCGCTGCTCCCTATTTATGGCGGGCGACCCGTGAGGATGTTACGTGGGTGGACGAGGCAGGCGACCCTGGGTGACTACCCGACTGACGATCGATGTGGACGCCAGTGGGCATCGCTCGGACGGTGGCGGACCGTGCCGGCCCGGCCCGCGCCGGCCAGCCCGGCCACGCTTGCGAGTCGCAGGATCAGAAGACCTTGAGACTCCGCCCCGAACCTCGGCCCTCCTCAGAGATCTGCCAGCAGTGGCACACTCCGGGCATGAGTTACGACATGGCGGTGTGGGAGGGCGACGTGCCCGCCGACGACGAAGCGGCCGGGGAGGCATACGAAGCCCTCTACGAGCAGTACTGCGAGAGCGAAGAGGAACTGCCGCCGACGCCGCGCATCCGCGCCTACGTCGATGCTGTGGCAGCCCGGTGGCCTGACCTCTATGGCCACGACGCCCAGCTCTATCCCCTGTCGGAAGGGCTCATGGACGAGGCGTCAGGCCCGATGGTCTACCTCACGATCCCGTTCAACCGGTCCGACGAGGTAGCGGCCGGAGCGGCACAGATGGCCGCCGAGCACGGGCTCGTCTGCTACGACCCACAGTGGGAGCATCTCCGCCCTGCCGCCGGTCACGGCGACCGAGTCTGAAGGTCAGCACGGGCCATCCGCAGGCCAGCAAACCGTGGCCCCCAGCGGCTACGACGGGGCACGAAACGCAGCCCGGCGAACCTCCGGCCGCAGGCGTTTCGAGCATCACAACCCACCTCAAAACGCCCTCGTGAACTGACGGTGTGGAACCAGGGAAGGGACGCGCGGAGCGCCGCGCTATGAGCGCCGGTCGCCAAGCCACCACGCGTCATGGGTCGTCCAGGCGCTCGAAGTGCCCGACACCCGCAGAGTGATGCCGCCAACAAAGCGAAGGACCAGGTCGCCGTTGTCCGCCACGGTGACGGCATTGACGGTCAGGTTCAGCACTTCCAGTAGCGACGACAACGCAGATGCCGGCTCCTCCGCCGCCAGGCCGACGACGAACGGCGGGGGCGGGATTACCTCGCACGCGGTGTCGATGTACAGCCGCAACTCGGTCGCCGTCATGGCTCCGCTGTTACTGGTGAAGGTCACGAAGGGCCAAGCCTGACGGACGCCAACCTCAGTGACGAAGAAGCCGACCAGCGCGTGCGGATCATGCTGCATGTCGCCAGGCTAATGACCGCCCGCAGCGTGACCGTTGCATGCCCGGCACGGCCGCCCGCGGCGGGCAACCAGTGCAACGATGAGAGCGGTCAGCGCGTCCACCGGCGGTGTAGGCGCCGGACCGAGCCGACCACGGCGAGTAGAAACAGCACCACGGCCAACGCATTCAGGACCCAGAACCGGGCCGCCCCGGGGTTCCACAGCCAGTCTTCGTAGAGCGCCGGTCGGCGGTGGCGGTTGAGGTCCATGTAGGACGCGATCGCCGCCAGCCCGAGGCGCGCGGGCAGGACGTCGGCCGGCAATCCGTACCACCGGTCGAGACGGAACAGCGTGCCGCTGAGCGCCACCTGCGTCACGGCCAGCAGGGTGCTCCAGGTGACGGCCCGCTCGAGGGTCGGCGCGCCGGCCGAGATGAGCAGACCTATCCCCATCGACGCGAGCATGGTCAACAGCACGACGCCGTAGAGCATGACCAGCGGCGGTACGCCGTACTCCATCGGCGGAAGGTCGCGTGCCGTCGCGAAGGCTACGGTGACCACACCCGCCAGCATCACGCAGACGCCGGCGTAGACGACCGCCTTCGACAGGACGATCGGCAGCGCCTCCACGCCGACCCGGAAGTCACGGTGCAAGGTCCGCTCGTCGGCGACGATGTCCGGATAGGTCAGGGCCGCCCCGGTTAGTGCCGCGAGGGTGACCAGGATGGCCAGCACGGCACCCGTCTCCGGGCCGGGCCGCAAGCCGTCAGGGGAGGCCACGACAGCGATGACGGTGCAGATGAGCGGTACGGCGAACAGCACGGCCAGGGATGCCCGCCCACGCCGACGGGTGAGCGTGAACTGGCGGTGCAGCAGGGTGCCGAACCCGGCCAGCGCCCACCGGGCGGGCGACGGGTTGCGTGTGAACGCGGCGGTCGTGGGTGGATGCCCGCGGCTCTCCGATGCTGCCGGCTCACGGTCGAGCTCGGTCATCAGGTCGGCCCAGCTGTCGTGACCGAGCGTTTCCAGCACCGTCTCGGGCGGGCCGGCGTCGCGGATCCGTCCGCCCTTCGCCACGACCAGTACCTTGTCGACCATCCCCAGGTGCTCGGTGGCGTGGGTGACGATGACCACGGTGCAGTGGTAGGTGGCGCTGACCGCCCGGAGATCGGCCATGATCGCCCGATCCTTGCCCGGATCTAGTCCACTGGTCGGCTCGTCCAGGAGCAGCAGCTGCGGATCGCCGACGAGTTCCATGCCGATGGACACCCGGCGGCGCTGCCCGCCGGAGAGCTTGTCGATCCGCCGTTCGGCGAGCGCGGCGGGCTGATCGAGGCCGAGCCGTCGCAGGACGTCGTCGACCCGGCCTTGGACCTCCCGGGCGGTGGTGTCCGGTGCCGCCCGTAACCGGGCGGCGTAGGTCAGCGTCTCCCGCGCGGAGAGGGTGGCGAACAGATCCTCGTCACCTTGCGGCACGTACCGGACCTGCCGGCGGCGCAGTTGCGGATCGGTGCGGCCGCCGGTGCCCGGACCGAGGTGGACAATGCCAGCGCTCTCGGTCACCTCTCCCATCAGCACCCTGATGAGCGAGGACTTGCCCGCGCCGGATGGACCGACCACGGCGACGACCTGCCCGGGTGTGATGTCGAGGCTGACGTCGTCGAGCAGTATCTTGCCCCGGTCGCCGATCGCGGTGAGGTGCTCAAGCCGCACCGCGAGCCCGGTCTCGGTGGTGGGCCGCCGCAGCGTCGCAGGACCAACCTTCCGCACGCCGGCCTGGCGCAGCTCGGGCCGCTGGCCACCGGGTAGAAGGTCGGGACTCACCGTCACGGCGGTCTGGCCGATGACGAAGACCTCCCCATCGGCCAGGGTGGCCGACATCTGCTGGACGCCGTCGACGTACAGCTCACCGGAGATCCACCAGCGGCCCTTGGCGTCGACGCGAACGGTGGCGTGCCGCGCGCGGACCAGCGGATCGTCGATCGGGATGTCGGCGTTGGTGCCGGCGCGCCCGATGACGTAGCGGACGAGCCCGCGTGATGGGGGCTCGCCGGCGGCGGTGTCGTGCGGCGAGGGCGGCGGCAGCGTCTTCTCGTCGACGAGCCGGCGCGGGTTCACTGGCCCGGTCGGCGTCTCGCTCGCCAACCCGAGCGCGGTGGGACGGTCGGTGGGTAGTTCCTGCCGGGCATTGATGACCGGGGCACCGTCGATCCGCAGCACACGAGCGGCGGGCACGTTGTCGGCGTGGAAGAACCACCGGCCCAAGACCGGTACGAAGAAGCCGAGCTGCCGGGTCGACCCACCGTCTATGGGTGTCCGGCTGACCGCCAGTCGCTCGCCTTCGCGCACCAGGTAGTGCACCTCCTCCTCGGCCAGCTCGACCTCGCGTCCGTGAAGGCTGACTCGCAGCGTCCCCATGTCAACGACCTCCCGACAGCAGCGCCATGGCCAGGACGGATAGCAGCGACGCCAGCCCTGCGAGGCAACCCACCAGAGCGGTCATCGCGAGGGCGCGCCCGCCAGGCAGGACGGGCCCGCCCCGCAGCCGAGCCGGGAGCACGGGTGGGCCGGGTGCCGGGCGGTAGGACCAGCCGGGTGGGAGCCACCCACGGCCCGGATCCTGTCGCTGCGCAAGCGGTTCGGGCGGCTGGGGCGGCGGGGACGGAGGCGCCGCGTGCCACGCCTCGACCAGGGCGTCCCAGGCCGCCGCGTCAGTGGGGTCTCGAACCAGCGCCGACAGGTGGCCACGGCTGTGGCCCGGTACAGCGGCGAAGAGTTCCGCCTCGTCCCGGGCGCCGAGGCCGGTCACCGACGGATCGTCGAGCACCACCCGGGTGACGAGCCAGAAGAGCTTCGTCAGGTCGGCCTCGACGGTTGGTTCGGTGCCGGCGGGCAGCACCTCGGTCATCAGGTCCGGGGCGGCGGGCGGCGCCACCCGCCCCCAGTGCCGCACCGACACCATCGAGTCGCAGTCGACGATGTACACCGCCGTGTCGCGCCCGTCGACCGAGTAGAGCAGATTCTCGGGTTGCAGGTCGTTGACCACGACTCCGCACCGGTGCAGCCATCGCACGGCGCCGATCAACCGAGCCAGTACGCGGATCCGCTCCGGGACCGGCACGCCGGGGCGTCCCCCGACGCCTAGCAGCACGTACAGGCCGCGCGGGGTCAGCCGACCGTCCCAGGTGGCGCGGAAGAACCGATGGCCTGCGGCCGGGATGAGAACGCCGGCGACCCGCCCGTCACCGTCTCGCACGACGTAGCGGGGCCACGCCGTGAACGTGTCGAGTCGGCTGCGGCGGTCCGGGGGGAGGCTGCGGCGCCAGAGGACCAGCCGGACGAGGGCGGCCTCGTCCACGACGTTGCGGTGTTCCTCGCGGAACCGCTTGAACAGGTAGACGTCCTCGCCGTACCGGCACCAGTCGATGACCGCGTTGCCGCCGTCCTCGATCAGAACGTGCCGGGCCACCTGCGCGCGGAGCCGGCCGTGAGGCACGTGCAACGGATCCGCTCGATCCCCGTCAGTCAAGTGACTCCCCCTCACCGATCCACACGGCGACCGCCGACCGGTCGTCGGCGTAGTACTCGTCAACGAAGCCGACGTGGTTGACGAACTCCACCCAGGACGGCCGGACCCGCCAAGATTTGGCAAGACAACGAGCCAGGGGAGAGGTGCTGGTGTCCAGGGCGCCGGCGAAGCCGTCGGTGCCGAGGAGCAGGACGGACCCCGGTGGCAGCTGGTAACTGCCGCTCCGTGGTTGAACGTGTGCGGGCAGGTCCCGGGTGGCGTTGTCCGCTCCGCCGCGCTCGTGGTGCAGGGGAGTCCAGGTGCCGTTGTAGAGCGCCCACGCCTCGGAGTCGCCGATGCCGTGTACGGTCACGTCGGCGCCGTCGAAGCGCGGCAGCACCTCGGCGATCACCAGGGTGCAGGCCCCGTCGAGCGGAGCATCCTCGGCACCGAGGGACCGACGCATGCCGGCGGCGATGCGCTCGAACAGGCGCGTGCCGTTGTCGACGAAGGAGATCCCGGGCGGGCGGCGCAGGCACAGGTGCAGGGCCGCGTTGATCGCCTCGACCGCCACCCGCCCGGACCGGGGCAGCGATCCAAGCCCGTCGGCGACGGCCAGGTACAGGGCCGTCCGGTTCCCGTCCCAGGCAGCTCCGACGGCATCCTGCCCCTCGGTGCCGAGCCCGGCGTGCGTGGCACCGCGCAGGGTCGCCCCGCGTACGCCCAGCCGCGCCACCGGGCGGGTTCCGGTGGCGGTCCCGCACCAGCCGTGGAAGAAGGAACCGTGCCATCCGCTGCTGACCGTCACGTGGTCCGGCAGCCGTGGCTCGTGTTCCCACCCGTTGGGCGGCGGTTCGAGCACGAGGCGACGTACTCCTGGATCGGCAGTCTGTGCGGGTGTGGCGACCGCGCCGGACGCCGCATCTTCCTGTGGCTGCTGCGGCGTGGGCTCAGGCGGACGGACCGCCGGGGCGAGACCGCGCGATGCGGCGGGCCCGGTGATGTCCCCGGGCTTGCCGTCGGCGCGGGCTCGGAGGAGGTGCCATAGCGGTCGGCGGGGCCTGACGGGACGGGGCGCGTGCGTCCTCGACCGGGTCAGGTCGACCACCAGATACGCGGCGGTGGCGGCGACGAGTACCGCCGCGACGGCCAGGACGAGGTCACCCATCGACACGGTGCATTCCGCGTGGCGTGTCGATGACCATGTCCCCCGCTCGGACGGAGAGCGTGATGCTGCGTTGAATGACATCGATGACGCTGCGGGCCAGGCCGTCCCCGGAGGCATCGTGGTCGGCGACGAACGCGTTGCGCTTCCCGCCGGCCTGGCCGGTCGCCATCGCCCAGAGCGTGGGCGGGTGCGCGCCCACAAGGCCGATCGCGGCGATGCGGGCCTCCACCGGCGGCTCGACGAGACGGTCCCGGTACGGCAGCCACTCGGCCGGGGACTGGTACCGGCGACCGGCGTAGGGCGCCCCGTCGGTGACGAAGAAGACCAGTGGTCTGGCGACCTTCGTCCGGTAGTCCCGCCGCACGCCGTGTGCCTCGATACGCCGTAGGTCCGGGCCGACCTGCTCATGGAGGTAACGCAGCGCGGCCGTGTAGTCCGTCTCGACGGAGTCGGGCGGGCTCTTCACCGTGACCTTCTCGGCGAGGGAGGTCATCGGGCACAGCGGCACGGGTCGGTCACCGAAGGCGATGACTCTGATCCACGCCGTCCCCGTCAGGGCACTGGAGTCGGCCAGCGCCATCATCAGGTCGGGGATCATCTGCCGGAACTCCGTCAGGGGTGCCGGCCGGCCCGGTGCGGCGCGGCGCATCGACTCGGACACGTCGAGCAGGATGTAGATCGGGTACTTCTTGCGCTCGGCGACGGCGACGCTCACCGGTACCTCCCGCCGTCGGGATCGACGTCCTCGGGCTCAGCGCGGGACGGCGCGGGCAGCGGCATCGTCGGCGCGTCATGGAGCAGATAGGCCGCTCGCGAATCGGTGGCCTGCTCACGCAGAAGGTCCACGTCGACATTGCGTATTCGCGCGTCGAACTCAACCTTGCCCACGGCAGAGGCGTGCTCGGCGTTCATCTGGTGCCGGGCCAGTTCCTCCTGGATGACCAGACGCCGGCGTTCTGTCTCGCTGACGACCCGCTGGGCGCGGCGCTGGCCGGCCAGCCAGTCGGCGACGATCCGGTCATAGGAGCTGAAGCCGTTGAGGAACTTGAGCAGCACCGGGAGGGCGTCCACCGCGATGAAGAACAGCCGCAGCCCCCACTCCGATGCGCGTACGTCGGGGTTGTCGTGGACCAGCTTCCGGAGGGCGCCGAGGCGTTCCAACAGGCCGATCTGCTTCTGGTCGGCCCGGAACTTCGCCGTAGCCTGTTCGATCCTCGCGTTGATCTTGTCAGCCGTGTCCGCTCGTGCCGCGGCGACGTTGCCGGTGAGCACGGTGACCTCGTTGGTCAAGTCGGTGAGTTTCTTGTGGTTCGCGTCCATCCGCTGGTCACGGCGGTACTGATCCGCCTGCGCGCGCAGCCGCCGACAGTTCGGTCCCTGGCCGATGATTCCGGTGGTCTCCGGACCGTCGGTGCCGTTGCACTCCTGCCGGGCGAGCGACTCCAGCCGGGCGTACTCCTTGTCGTCCGCGTCGGTATCCGTCCGCAGGCTCTCTATCTGGGTCTGGAGGTCGCTCACCTGCCGCTGCTGAGCCTCGGAAGCGGAGGTCAGACCGAACCGGTACTGATCGCAGTCGGGCCGCTTTGCCTCCGGTCCGTCGTACTCCTTGGTGCCGGGAACCGGATTGCACCGCTTCAGCGTGCTCTCGTACTCCAGTGCGTCCTCGTTCCGGTCGTCATTGACCCTGGTCTCGATCGCGGTATGGAAGACGCCGAGCAACAGCGGCTCGGCGATAATCACGCCGAAGACGATCGCGAGCAGCAGCCGGGGCAGCAGCTTGCGGAACCGCGCGCCGACCCGCGGGGCCGCCACGCTGGACATCAGCCACCGGTCGAGGAAGAGGATGAACGCCCCCCACACCGGTACGAAGGCCAGGATGCTCGGCTGGAAGCCGTCAAAGACGCAGTACAGGGCCACGGTCATCGAGAACATCGCCATGAGCGCTGTGCCGACCACCACTCCGCCCATGGCCGTGTAGCGGGGCCGTTCCGTCGGCACCGTGTCGAGGATTGTCTCGTCGACCCCGACGAGGGCGCGCAGCGCGCGTCCGACGCCGCGTTGGGGTACCTGCTCGGTCACGGGTTGCCTCCCCAGGTGTAGTTGTCGGGCATGAAGGCGGGGTTGCCGTCCGCAGTCGGCCCTGCGTCACCGGTCGGGTGGCCGTCGCGTTCGTCGGAGGCGTCGGGGCCGTGGTTCTCGACCACCGGCGGCACCTCCATGGGCCGCGAATCGTCCCGCGGCCGCGGCGGGGTGGCGAGGCGCTGCGGTTCCACCGCGACGTCCACCAGCCTGGTCCGCAACCCGGGCACGATGAGCGGGTGCAGATCGTGGTACGCGAAGATCCGGGCGGTGGCGTTGCGATGGAAGAGCGGCCACCCGGTGTGCGGGTCGGTGGACTGCGCGATGAAGCGCAGTCGCCGATCGGCGACCAAGTGGTCGACGAGGAAGGAGTCGAGGTCCCAGCAGCCGGCGTCTAGCACCAGCTGCGGGTCGGTCACCCAGCAGTGGAACCGTGCCCGCAGCGACACGCACGTACGCGTGTCGGCGCTGGGTAGGTAGGCGACCGCTTCGCGCAGGGTGTGCCGGGTGGAGACCACCGCCACCGCGACCGCGTCGACGACCAGCGGCGCGTCAAGCCGCAGGTCCGGTTCGGCAAGCGTCTCGTACGCGTCGCCGTGCTGGAAGACCAACACGGTCCCTGGCGGCTGCCGGGGGATCTCGTGCAGTTCGCGGCGGGCACGGCGGAACCATCGCCGGGTCACGGGGCTGAGTTCCGCCGAGTCCAGAACCGGGTAGCCGTGCTCCCGGGGTGGTTCGCCGTCACGGGGCTCCGCGTGGTTGCTCATCGATGTGTCGCCTCTCGAAGGACCGGGCGGGGACGGGGGTGCTAGATCGATCCGCGGGGCGGCGCCTTGTCGTACGCGCGCCGTTCGGCGGCTTGGACGATGAAACGGGCGGCGTTGCGGGCGGCTTCCTCGTGGAACTCGTCACCTTTGCCGAAGCCCCAGTCGCAGATGGCCTTGACGACGATCCAGTCGACCTTGGCGTGGGCCGCCGCGGCGTACACACCGGCGCCCTCCATCTCGCCACCGATCGCCTCCGGCTGCTGGCGATGCAGCTCGTCCCGCAGCGAGCGGGAACTCACAAGCGTGCTGGCCGACAGCAGCGGGCCGAAGTGGACTCGGCCGCCGTCGGCCCAATGCCGCGCGACGGTCCGGAGCCGGCTGAGCAGGGTGATCGACGGGGTCACGTGGTCGCCTCGTACCCGCACGGTTCTCGGACCTGGCGGCGCCGGAGTGCCCTTCAGCGCTGCGGCTGCCTCGGCGGCGCTGCGGAACGGCGCCGGCACCGGCTGGCCGGCTGGCTCGGCCTCCTTGCGATGGTCGATCGCCCGTAGCTGGGTACAGACCAGGATGTCACCGAATTCGTGGAGGTCTGGCCGGAGTCCGTAGCAGATCCCGGTGAGGATGAGGAAGTCCGGATCAAGCTGGGAGACCAGGGCCGCGGCGGAGATCGCGGCGGCACCTGGTTGGACGGAGCCGGGCTCCACCTGCACCAGCATGATCTTCGTACGGCTGATCTCGCCGAGGTGCGCGACGCTCTGGTGATGGAGGAACTCGTCCTGTGGGGTCGCCTTGTTGCTCTCCCGTACCGCATCGCGGACGGCCTGGTGCTCCTCGTCCGTGGCAACGATGATCAGGGTCCTGGTGCGTTGGTTCGGCATGTCGATCCTTCTCTGGGCGGCGATGAGCGCGGCGCGGCGGCCGCGGAGGTACTGCTGGGTCGCGGTCACGGCGATGAAGATCCCCATCAGCGACATGAGGCTGGTGAGCAGGCCGAGCACCCACGCCTGATGGGTGACGGGCGTCAGCCCGTAGGGATCGCTGAACAACAGCCGGGAACTCAGCCAACGCAGGGCGAGGCCGTAGTCGGCCGGGTGCCCGTCGCAGGCGGCCACGCAGGCCGCCCGCTCGCCGTCGGCGACGAACCGCGCGGTGACGGCGAGCGCGATTGCCTCCCCCGCTAGGTACCAGACGATGAAGCCACCCCGGTCATAGAGGCGGTCCGGCGGACGCGCCGACCTGTGTGCGGCGATCTTCACCGAGACCGCGGCGCCTGCGCCGAAGGTGCGGTCCTGTTCCGTCCAGATGTCCAGCACGTCGCGCATCGCCTGAGTGGTCACTGCCTGCGGGAGGCAGATCAGCGTCTCCGTCAGGTGAATCTGCCCCAGTTCCACGCCCCGGTCCCGGCCGAGCTCCACGACGTCGGCGTGAAGCAGGTCGGCGAGCTGCTGATGGGCGAGTTCCAGCAGCAACGCGGGGCGCCCATCGTCGACGTGGTGGCAGAAGGCCAGCGTCCAGCGGTGACCGGGCAGCAGTTCGGCGGCGATCCGGTCGTCCTCCGGTGCTCGCCGAACGGATTCCCGCAGGAGCCGGCCCAACGCGATGACAACCAGACAGGTGGCCAGGATGCTGACGTGGAGCATCGCGCCTAGGGCGAGTAGCAGGCCGACCGTGCCCGTGCCGGGGGCGCCAGTGCGGAGCAGCGCCAGCGCGGCGAGACCGGACCCGGCGAGCATGAGTGCGGGTGGCACGGCGAACAGGAGGCCCTCCCAGCCGCGCACCAGCAGGCGCAGCAGGCTCAGCCGCAGGCCTCCCGCCGCGGGCTGGGTGACGTCGCCGGGCGGTTGAAGCAACGCCAGCGAGTCCGGGTTGCGCCACACCAGCCGTCCCTCCCGGGCGCTGACATAGAGCAGCAGGGGCAGCGGCCCGCGACGACGGAAGACGCCGAACACTCCACGGGGGCGCACGCTGGCGACTGCCTCGCGGGCGTACTCCGCGGTCCAGACGGAACGCGCGGCGGCGCGGCACTCCGCCCAGGTCGGCAGCGGGCTCAGCTCGGGCATCGCGAGTTCCCGGTGGGCTCACCGAATTTGACCACGGTCAACTCGATCTTCTCGGTACGTTCCGGGCGGCTACCGGCCGTGTGCGACTGTCCGATCACGATCCAGTTGCGGTCTAGCAATGGAAGGCGGCCCTGCCCCAGGCCGTCGTGGGGTACGAGCAAGTAGAAGCCCGCCTCGCGCAGCGCGTCCTGGGCGTCCTGCAGGTCGCGGCAGACGACCTTGGGGACGACGCCTTCCCGGACCGCCGGGGCGGGCTGCCGGTCGGTCGGTCGGAGAACGCCGAGGGTGACGGTCAGCCCCTGCGGGAGAGGGGAACCGGCGGCCGGGTCCTGTCGGACGATCAGCCAGTTGTTCTTCTCCAGGATGGTTCGGCCGTCGCCGCTGGCGTCGACTGCCTGCACGGAGAAGAAGCCCATTGCGCGCAGGACGTCCTCGCCCTCGCTGAGCCGCTTGCCGGTGACGTCGGGTAGCGCCGGCGTCGGGGCGGTACCGGTAGAGGCGACGCCAGTGGCGGACGGCTCGGGCAACGGGGAGGCGACCGGCGGAGCAGAGGTGGTAGCCGGTGCGGCGCGGGTAGCGGTGGGCTGGGCAGCATCGTCGGCGCACGCCGTCGTCGACAAGGCGACGCTGAGCCCGGCGACGATCAACAGGCTGAGGCGGGGGGGTCGGGGGTACACGTCTGTCACCTCAATCGTGGTGCAGCGGAGGAATGCGGCGGAGGACGAGCAGGGTGCCTCGGCGGGATTGTCACTGAGGGTGGATCGAACCGTAACGGTGTGAGATCGCTCGGAGCGACAGCCTTTCGTGGCGTTTGACACAGCGGTCCAGCGGCGTCGACGAGGCGAATCGTGTCGGCCGGTCCCGTCAATCGGACCGGAGGTGATCGTCCAATTTGGCCGCCACCCTGTCGCACGGCGGACAGGCCACCGCCCGATAGTGCGGCGAGACGACTATTTACTGTCATGGAGACAATAAATAGTCCGCCGATTGCTGTCAACAGGACATGAAATATCCTGAGGCGGTGACCGGACGTCCACATGAGCAACTGCGGCTTACTGCCGACCTGGCGATCCTCACCGTCCGTGGCGGCCGCTTGGAGGTGCTGACCGTCAATCGGGGCAACGAGCCCTTCCGCGGCCGGCCCGCGCTTCCCGGCGGCTTCGTCCGCCCTCGTGAGACGGTTGACGAGACGGCCGTCCGAGAGCTTGCGGAGGAGACGGGCCTGGCCGGACTACACCTGGAACAACTCCGCGTGTTCAGCGATCCGAAGCGTGATCCGCGCGGCCGGGTGGTCACAGTCGCCTACCTGGCGGTCGCACCGGACCTGCCGGCACCCCGAGCCGGGTCTGACGCCATGGCAGCCGCCTGGGAACCGGTCGACCGGATGCTCGGCCCGCACGGGGACCTCGCATTCGACCATACGGCGATCCTGGCTGCCGCCTTGGAGCGGGCTCGCACCAAGCTGGAGTACACGACCCTGGCTACGGCATTTTGCGACGACACCTTCACCATCGCCGATCTGCGGGGGGTCTACGAGGCGCTGTGGGGAATCGGCCTGGACCACCGCAACTTCAGTCGTAAGGTACTCAACACCAACGGTTTCATCGTCGCCACCGGTCGGCGAACCTCCTCCCGGCTGGGTCGACCGGCGATGCTCTACCAGCGTGGATCGGCGGACAACCTGCATCCGCCGATGCTGCGGCAGTCGCTGCATCCCGAGGCGGCAGGCGACTGACCGTCGCTAGGTGGTCAGCACGATCGGTCGCCCACACTCCCAGAGCGTTTCAAACTGTCCCTGGAACAGCGCGTACCAGTGTCCGTCGCGCCCGGCCTGCAGGGTGAAGCACGGGTCCGAGGCCAGCGTCCGATGTTGATAGATCTCCACGTGGATCCGCCCATGCGGCTCCTTGGGGTCGAGCAGGCACATGCCGAACGTCGGCACGAACGGCAGCAGCCTCAGCTCGAGGCGACTGCCGTCGGGTGATGTGGACGCGACCACCCGCAGCAGATCTTCGGTAGCGGCCACTCGATGGCGGTAGAAGTCCGCGGCGTCGGCCTTGCGGCTGCGTGCCACGGCCTCCACACCCGCGCTGCTCTCCGTGTCGATCAGCAGCACCCGCACCCGTCCGCCAGCCGCCAACCGCCGTTCGAGGACCGGCAGGAGGTCGCGGACCGTACGGGTCAACGTCACCCCCACGAGGCCGATGTCGCTGGCGGTTGCGGCCTCGGCGTCCAGCCCAGGCATCCGCGCGAGCAGGAACCGGCTGGCGGGCAGAGGGCCGTCCGCCTCAATGGCCAGATGGTCCAGCGCTCGGCCGATCGCCTCGGTCTGGTGCCGTCCCGCGAGTACCGACGTGGCGATGACGGCAAGAACGGCAAGTGTCGCCGCGGCAATGACCCCAGCGTCCACCACGCTCAACACACCCAGCACAGCCACGACAGCCGCCACCAGAACCGCGATGTACAGATCGGCGTTGCGGCCCCTGCGGAGGTCGGCAGCGACGGTGCGCAGCGGCGACATCCGATGGGCTCGGGCCGGAGGACCAGGGTGGCTCGTGGTCGGCGGCATACTGAGAATCTGTCACACCGCCGCCAGCCGCCCCAGGAGCTGAGGCTCTGTCGCGCCGGAAAGGGAGAGTGGCCGCGCGTACCGGCGTGTGACCCGCCGGGTCGATGGGTCACCACACCCGACTGTGATGTGCGTTCGTCGGACAACTCGCGTCTGAACGCATGGGCTTGTCACCGGCACAGCCCGAGGCCGCAAACAGGCACAAACCCTCCTCGGTCGACCCTATGGTTACCGGGAGGCTGGCGTCGAGACGTCTCCATGCCGAAGGGGAGTCGGTCGCGATGCGGGAAATCAGTGACGAGTTCTTCTTGACGATGGCAGAAGTGTCCGCCGCTCTTGTCGGCACACTTCTCGTCGGAGTCTTCTTCTACCTCGACTCCGACCTGCACAAGAACCGCCAGGGCGCAGCCGCGGCCGACCGCTACATGCGCTCGGGAGTGCGGTGGATCTTCTTGGTGTCGGCCGTTCCGCTCCTCGTGTCCCTCACACTCGCCGGCCTGGAGCCGTTCTGGGGTGCTCTCACCTTCATCGCGCTCTCGGTCGTGCTGGTTGCCCTGACTGCCAATACGACCTACCGCACACTCGCTCGCGGCGCCTCGGCCATATCGACCGCCTTCGTCATCAACGAAGTCGCCACCACGGCCGCTGTCGTCGTCCTTGTCACGCTGCCCTGGGTGCTTGGTGGCTGGGTGCCACCGCCATCTGCCTTCGTACCCTCGCTTCTGCTGGCCCTGGGATCCGGCTTCTTCAGCATCGTGGCGCTCGTCATGACTCTCTTCGGGCCGGCCCGGCAGGACGACACCCCCGGATAGCACCCGCCGTGCGCTCGGGCGCTCCAGGCTCTCGGGCGCCGACCGGTTGTGTGGCGCGGCTCGGGCAGCCCATCGACCACCCGGACGTCGCTCTCCCTCGAGTCACCACCCTTGCGCCGGTCAGCGGGGGTGGACCAGGCCGTTGTCGTACGCGAAGATCACCGCCTGGATCCGGTCGCGGGCGCCGATCTTGAACAGGACCCGTCCGACGTGCTTCTTCACTGTCGACTCGGTCAGCGTGAAGCGTTCGGCGATCTCGGTGTTGGTGGCGCCTTGACCGATCGCCTCGAGCACCTCGCGCTCCCGCTCGCTCAGCGTGCCCAGGCGGGGATCCTCGGACGTGGCCGGTGCCGGTTCCTGCAGGTAGGCGTCCATCAGCTTGCGGGTCAGGCTGGGAGCCACCACCGAGTCGCCGGCAGCCACGGCGCGGATGGCCGCGATGAGCTCTTCGGGCCGGGCGTCCTTGAGCAGGAAACCGCTGGCCCCGGCCCGCAACCCGGCATAGACGTACTCATCCAGTTCGAAGGTGGTCAGGATCAGGACGCGGGTGCGCGAGCCGGCCGCCGTGATGCGCCGGGTCGCCTCGATGCCGTCCATGCCGGGCATGCGTACGTCCATCAGCACCACGTCGGGGCGGCTCTGGTCGATCATCCGGACCGCCTCGGCGCCGCCCGATGCCTCGCCGACGACGGTCATTCCGGGAGTTCCATCGAGCAGCATCTTGAAACCCATACGCTGCAGCGGCTGGTCGTCGGCGATCAGCACGGTTGTCATGCGGGCTCCTTGAGGACGACGTCGACCACCCAGCCGTGCTCGGCCGGGCCGGCGGTCACCACCCCGCCGTACATGGCTCCGCGTTCACGCATGCCGAGCAGACCGTGGCTCGGGGCGGCGGGGGCGCCCCGGCCGTTGTCGCGTACGCGGACCCGTACCTCCCCGTCGGAGACGCTGAGACTCAGGTCGGCGGTCGCGCCCCGCCCGGCGTGTTTGAGGACGTTGGTGAGCGCTTCCTGGACGATGCGGTAGACCGCGAGCTGCAGCCCCTTGCTGAGGGTGTGCAGCTCGCCCGAGGTGGAGTAGGTGACTGGCAGCCCTGCTGCCCGCACGCTCGGCAGCAGCCGGTCGAGGTCGTCGATGTCGGGCTGCGGCCTCAGTTGCGGGTCGGTGTCCTCCCCGCGTAGCACGCCCAGCACCCGGCGCAGCTCCGCGAGCGCCTGGCGGCCGGTCTCGCCGATCAGCCGGAGCGGTTCGGCGGTCTGCTCCCGCCGCGATGTGGCGAGGGCGGCGCTGCCGTCGGCGAGGCCGACGATCACGGACACGTGGTGGCCGACGATGTCGTGCATCTCCCGGGCCACCCGGGCCCGCTCCTCAGCGACGGCCAGGCGGGCCTGCTGATCCCGCTCGATCTCGAGGCGGGCGGCCCGGTCCTCCAGGGCGATGAGGTACGCCCGGCGGGTGCGCACCGCGACGCCGGACGCGACCGCCGCCACTATCGCCCCGAGAGCCAGCAACGACGTGAGGGTGCGGTCCTGCGTGACCGACCCGAACAGGTAGATCTCGGCGAGCATCTGGGCCACCGTGATCCCGGACGCCCAGGCCAGCGACCGCCAGGTACCTCGGGAGGCCACCCCGAAGAGCATCACCAGCAGGATCACCCCGGCGCCGACGCTGATGCCCATCCTGCTCAGGAGCAGGTCGGTGGCTACGGTGGCCAGGAACGCCGGGAACGGGTACCGCCGCCGCCAGTACAGCGGTGGCAGCAGCACCAGGGTCGCGATGATCGCCGACAGGGGTTTCTCGATGATGTTCGGGATGCTGAAGAGCACGATCGGAACGGCCACCAGGGTGTCCGTCATCCACGGGTGGCGCCGGTCGAACGCCCGCAGCCGTGCCTGCCGGTCCACGAGCCATCCCTGCGTGCTCATCGCCCGAGTCTCCCTTACGCGTCGGTCTTCTTGAGCCGATAAGCGGCGGCGGCGAGCGTCACGACCACGTACCCGGCGAAGACCGCGAGACCGGCCCACGGACCCAGCGTGCCGTCCGTGGGAGTCAGTTCCATCACCGCGCCGCCGGCGTTGCTGGGAAGGTACGGGGTGACGGCATCGGCGATCGAGTCCGGCAGCAGCGGGGCCAGGCCGGGCACGATCAGCAGCAGGCCGGCAAGGATCGTGATGGCGCCGGCGCTGGAGCGGACGAGCATGCCGAGCGCGACGCCGAGCACCGCGACCAGGCCGAGATAGCCGCCAGCGCCGAGCAGGGCCCGCAGCACGCCGTCGTCACCCAGGCCCGAGGCGTCGACATTGTCGTTGAGGACGGCCGATCCTGCGGCGAAGGCGGCGAAAGCGCCGACGGTCATCGTGACGAAGGCGGCCAAGCCAGCCACGAGGCTCTTCGACCACAGCACCGGCAACCGGCGCGGCACCGCGGCGAGGGTCGCCCGGATCATGCCGGTGGTGTATTCGCTCGCGCCCAGCAGCACGCCGAGCACGCCAACGGACAGGGCGGCCAGGGCGCTGCCGGACAGGATCAGGCCCACCGAACTCATGTTGTCGCCCGAGAAGGACGCGGAGGCGATCATGCCGAAGACGATCAGGAGGAAGACGGAGATGCCGGTCGTGATCCAGGTGGAGCGCAGAGAGGAGAACTTGGTCCATTCGGCGGCGACAACGCCACCAGGGGTGATCTTCATCGGGCGGCCTCGTATTCAACAGCGTCGCGGGTCAGGTCCATGAACGCCTCTTCCAGCGAGGCGTTCTGCGGGGTGAGCTCGAACAGCGGGATGCCGCGGGCGGCCGCGGCCAGCCCGATCACGCGGGCGGAGGCGCCGGCGACGAGCAGTTCCTCGGCACCTGTCGAGGTGACCGTGACGCCCGGGCCGGCAATCGTCGTGCGCAGCGCGTCCGGGGCGGGAGTGACGACCCGGACCCCCTCGGCGGTCACGAAGTCGGCCACGGTGGTGTCGGCCAGCAGTTTGCCCCGGCCGATGATGACCAGGTGGTCCGCGATCCGCGAGACCTCGCTCATCAGGTGCGAGGACAGCATCACGGTGCGACCTTCGGCGGCCAGGCCGGTGAGCAGGTTGCGCACCCACAGGACACCCTCGGGGTCGAGGCCGTTGACCGGCTCGTCGAGCATCACCACGGCCGGGTCGCCGAGCAGCGCGGCGGCGATGCCGAGCCGCTGACCCATGCCGAGGGAGGATGCGCCGACCCGCTTGTGGGCGACGGCCGAGAGGCCGACCAGGTCGAGCACCTCATCGACGCGCGAACGCGCAATGCCGTTCGTCCGGGCCATGGAGAGCAGATGGCTGACCGCCGTACGCCCCGGGTGCACGGCCTTGGCCTCGAGCAGAACGCCGATCTCGTGCAGCGGTGCCTTCGACGATGTGTAGGGCTTGCCGTTGACCAGGACGTCGCCAGAGGTCGGCGCATCGAGACCGACGATCATCCGCATGGTCGTTGACTTGCCGGCGCCGTTGGGTCCGAGGAAGCCGGTGACCTGTCCGGGCTTCGCGGTGAACGACAGCTGGTCGACGACCGTCTTCGCCCCGTACCGCTTGGTTACCTCACGTATCTGAATCATGCTCACCACGCTAGGTCTGGGCGCAGCCCTCATCGTGGTACCGCGGTCGGCTCTTCCGACCCGCCAGTGGTACCCAGGTTCTACCGGCCGTCGCCGCGTCAGGCGCGGCGGATCGGCACCCGCTGCCACCAGGTGAGGCACCGCCAGAGCCATTCGAGCGGGCCGTACCGGAACCAGCGCAGCCACAGCACGCTGAAGATCGCCTGTACGACTCCGATCGCCAGGCCCAGTCCGACGACGGCCGAGTAGGAGGACCGGGAGCCTATGTCGAGCAGCGCATCACCGCCCACGATCAGGAACGACGCGCCGACGTAGTTGGTGAGCGCCACCCGGCCGAGCGGTGACAGCAGCGCGCCGAGCGGCCGTCGCAGGGCGGTTCGCATCAGCAGCAGGAACCCGACGGTGAAGAGGAAGGCGAAGGCGAGACCGGCCGGCAGGATGCGGTAGTTGGCGGTCGGGCCGACTCCAGCCCGGAACTGCAACCAGCCCATGACCGCGGCGACCGGCACCGCGACGGCGAGGGCGAGGGCGAGTTGCCGGCCCCGCGACGGCAGGGTGTCCGGGATGCCGTACTCCGCGATCGCCAGACCGAGCAGGAAGAGCCCCGGAATGATGAAGACACCGTTGAAGGTCAACGCGGCGGCGAGGGTCAACACGATGCCCAGCCCGAGCGCCCAGCGCCGGGACAGGTACGACGCCGGCAGGAGCACGACCAGCCCGAACACGGCGTAGAACTTCAGCACCTCACCGGGCTGGATCAGGGTGTGCAGCGCGCCGAAGAGACCCAGCCAGAGCAGCCGGCGCAGCAGCACCAGTCGGGGCCGGTCGGTGCGCCGAGCCGCCGTCCGCAGGAAGAGCGAGAAGCTGATCCCGAAGAGCAGCGAGAAGATCGGAAACGGCCGCTGCACGAAGAGCAGCTCCCAGAGGTACGCGCCGACGTGCTCATCCGCCGGCCCGGAAACCCGGGTCAGGTGCGTCATCTGGACGATGTTGAACATGACGATGCCGAGGAGCGCGAGCCCACGCAGCGCGTCAAGTTCGTCGATGCGGTGGGGCCCGGCTGGTTGCGCCACGGAATCAGTCGAGGGTGCCATCCGTCAATGCCACAGCAGTCGTACCCGGTCGGGACAGGCCCGGAGGTCGCCCGCGCGACCTACCTTCGTCGCGTCCCCCGGTCCCTTCGTCGGCCCCGCTGGTGCTCGCCGCGCCGATCCTGGCCGGCCCGGCTAACCTGCAACGCATGAGCGCGGTGGACCGCCGAAGGGTGCCGCCGCTCGCCGTCGACGTGCTGCTGGTCGTCGTAGCGGCGGCGGCCGGCGTGGCCCGTGAGGTCGCCTTCCCGAGCGCCGGGTCGAGGCATCTCCCGGCCCCCGTCTGGGTCTACGCGGTGATGCAGGTCGCCGCGGCGGCCACCCTGCTGCTGCGCCGGCGCCGGCCGTACCCGATGGCCCTGGTCATCGCCGGCGTCAGCCTGCTGGTGCCGGCGTCGGCGGTCTTCCTCGTGCCGTACGCGGTGATCGTTTACGGTCGCGACCGCCGGCGGTCCTGGGCGGTGATCGTGGTGCTCGGGGTGTGCTGGCTGCTCGGCGCGCGGCTCTGGACGGTCGACGACCCGTTCAGCGGGCCCGGACTGCTGGCCATCTCGGCCCTGCTCGGCCTCTACGTGAGTGCCCGCCGCCGGCTCGTCGCGGAGTTGCTCGACCGCGCCGAACGCGCCGAGCAGGAGCGGCTGCTCCTTGCCGAGCAGGCCCGTAGCGACGAGCGGCTCCGGATCGCCGGCGAGATGCACGACGTGGTGACCCATCGGATCAACCTGATGGTGCTGCACGCCGGGGCGCTGGGCACCAGCACCACGGATCCCGCCGTTCGCAGCGCCGCCGAGGAGCTGCGAACGACGGGCTGCCAGGCGCTGGCCGAGCTGCGCGACCTGGTCGGCGTGCTGCGGCACGGCGACCCACCGACGACCCGCGTCGCGACGGAGGACCCGGCCGCGGAGGGCGACCTGAACGATCTCGTGACCGACTCGCGCGCGGTCGGTCTGCCGGTCCGTCTCGACGAGGAGGGTGACCCGTCGGCGCTGGCACCGGCCATGCGGCGCACCCTCTTCCGGGTGGTGCAGGAATCGCTGACGAACGTGCACAAGCACGCGCCGGGCTCGCGGGTGACCGTGTCGATCCGCTATCAGCCGGATCTGGTCCGCGCGACAGTGACCAACGACCGGCCCGAGCGTGCTCCCGACCCGGACCTCGCCGCCGCCGGCGGGGGCTGCGGCCTGGCCGGCCTGCGGAGTCGGGTCGACGTGCTGGGCGGCACCCTGGCCGCGGCGGCGACCCCGGAGGGCGGCTTCGTGGTGCGGGCGACCCTTCCCGGGTACGTGCCGCGATGATCCGGATCCTGCTCGTCGACGACGAACGGATGGTCTGCGCCTACCTACGGACGATTCTCGCAGCGGCCCCCGACGTCGAGGTCGTCGGCGAGGCGTACGACGGCGCGGAGGCCGTGGAGGCGGTGACCCGGTTCCGGCCGGACCTGGTCCTGATGGACCTGCGGATGCCGGGCGTCGACGGGCTCACCGCCATCGAGCACCTCACCCGGTCCTCCGCGCCACCGAGGATCGTCGCGCTGACCACGTTCGACCTCGACGAGTACGTGCTGCGGGCCATGCGGGCGGGTGCCGTCGGCTTCCTGCTCAAGTCGACGGCGCCGGAGGATCTCCTCAATCTGGTACGGGTCGCCGCCGCCGGGCACACGGTGCTGTCCCCGACCGCGACTCAGCGGCTGGTGTTGAGCCGACACGGCGGAGAGCGGGTCCGGGAACTGGTCGCCACGCTCACCGCCCGGGAGGTGGAGGTCCTCGGTTGTCTGGGCGCCGGCCGCTCCAACCAGCAGATCGCCCGACGACTGCGCCTCTCCGAGGCGACGGTCAAGGGGTACGTCTCCCGACTGTTGGACAAGCTCGGCTGTGACAACCGCACCCAGGCGGGCCTGCTGGCGCACCGGGCCGGCATCCCGGCGAACTGAGGGCACCCGGTTGGGCAGCACGAACCACCTCGAGGGCGGTCGCCGACCGGCCGGTGGCCGGCTGCACCGACAGCCGGCCGCCGCGGGGGCGTGCGCTCTCTTGACCAGGCCGATCACGCCTGAGCGTCATGCTGGCGAGATCACCCGAAGAGGTTGCCGGTGATGTCGGCGTAGAAGAGGGCGGGGTCGCCGGAGAGGGAGGCCTTGACGTTGGCGGTGGGCTTGTCGGCGATGACTTCGATCTTGCCGGCCTCCAGCCCGTCGAGAGCCTGGCTGACCACCTCGTGGGGCGGGAGCTTGGGGATGTCGATGCCGGCCATCATGTCCGTGTCGGCGATCGCCAGCGCCAGGGCGGTGACCAGAGTCTTCTGGCCGGCCAACTCGAGTCGGATGCCGTTCGTCAGGGACCACTCCGCGGCCTTGGAGGCGGCGTAGCCGTTGCTGCCGGGGGCGAAGGCGTACCAGCTCAGCGCCGAGATGACGTTGAGAATGGCGCCGCCGGCCAGCTTCGGTGCGAAGGTGCGGGTGACGTTGAGGGTGCCCCAGAAGTTGGTGTCGAAGTCGCGGCGGATGTTGTCCAGGGAGGGACCGAGCAGCGGGGCTTCGGTGGAGGTGCCGGCGTTGTTGATGAGAATGTTGAGGTCGCCCACCTTGCCTGCCGCGGCCTCGATGGACGCTGGATCCGTGATGTCCATCTGGAGGGCGACGGCACCGGGGATGTCGATGCTTTCCACGCGACGGGCGGTCGCGTAGACGGTGGCGCCGCGGGCCAGGAGTGCCTCGGCGAAGGCCTTGCCGAGCCCGCGGTTGGCGCCGGTCACGAGAGCTGTCGAGCCGTTGATCTGCATACCGACACGCTAAAACCTCACGCTAACGTGAGAGGCAAGTACTGCGAGGTGGATCACGGCCGGCACGGACTGCTGGCAGCGGCACGGCGACATGCCGCCGCCGGATCGGGAACAGACGCTGCGTGGCTACGACGCCATCTACCTCGGCGCGGTGGGCTGGCCGCAGGTCGTACCCGACCATGTCTCGCTCTGGGGCAGCCTCCTGCAGTTCCGTCGGGTCTTCGACCAGTACGTGAACCTGCGCCCCTGTCGGCTCATGCCCGGCGTCCGCAGCCCCCTGGCCGGCCGGCTCCCCGGCGACATCGACTTCGTCGTCGTCCGGGAGAACACCGAGGGCGAGTACGTGGAAGTCGAACGGCTCGTTGCCGGTCCAGAGCCGGCGAATGACCGTGAGCGCCTCGGCGAGGCTGCCCACGGCGTCGGCGGTGTCGGCGAAGGGCAGGCCGTGCGCGGCGTACTCCCGCCGGGCAAGGGGATGATCGGGCCGCGACCCGACGCCGATGCCGAAGTCGAGGCGCCCGCCGGAGACGATGTCGACGACCGTGGCGATCTTGGCGAGCATCGCGGGAGGCCGGAAGCGGTTGCTGCTCACCATCACGCCCAGGCGTAGCCGCTCGGTCTGCGCGGCGAGGGCGGAGAGCAAGGTCCAGCCCTCGTACGCCGGTCCGCCCGGATCGCCATCGATGGGCATGAGGTGGTCGAACAGCCACGGGTGCTCGATCTCGGCGATGGCGTCCGCTTCCCGCCACACCCGCAGGACATCGGGGTAGTCGACGTGCATCGGGGCGGTCATGAGCCCGAAGCTGGGCGCGGGCTTGCTCGGCATGGGTGGGTTCCTCCTTCGGGCGCGAGCCAGGAAGGTCTGGCGGTGCGGCGGCGTCAGCGGCAGGCGGACGCGTAGGCGTACGTCCGCCTGCCGTCTGGTCGCTGGCGTGTCGAGTGGTCAGCGGCGGCGCAGCGCCGGCTCGAGCAGAGCGGGCGGGGTGTCGTTCTTCTCGTGGGCGGCGAGGTCGACGCCGGGGGCCACGATCGCGTCGATCGCGTCCAGCACGTCGGCCGGGAGCACCGTGTCCGCGGCGGCGAGCTGCGTGCTGAGGTGGTCCATCGTGCGGGGACCGATGATCGCGCTGGTGACGCCCGGGTGCGCGGTGACGAAGCCGAGCGCGAGCTGGATCATGCTGAGGCCGGCATCGTCGGCAACCGTGGCGAGCTGCTCGACGGCGTCGAGCTTGGCGCGGTTGGCGGGGATGCTGACGTCGAAGCGTTGCTGCATGAAGGCCGAGCGGTTCGTGCTGATCTCCCGGTCGGCGCGGATCGCCCCGGACAGCCAGCCCGACGCCAGCGGACTCCAGGCCAGCACGCCCATGCCGTACTCCTGCGTCGCGGGCAGCACGTGGGTCTCGATGCCACGCTGCAGGATCGAGTAGTTCGGCTGCTCGGTCACGTAACGGCTCAGACGCCCCTCGCGGGCGGCCCACTGCGCCTGCACGATGCGGTAGGCAGGGAAGGTCGAGGAGCCGAAGTAGCGGATCTTGCCCGCGCGCTGCAGGTCAGTCAGCGCCGACAGCGTCTCGTCGTCGCTGGTCGTCGGGTCCCACCGGTGCATCTGGTAGAGGTCGACGTGGTCGACGCCGAGGCGGCGCAGGCTGTTCTCCAGCGCGGTGACCAACCAGCGGCGCGAGCCACCCCGCTGGTTGCGCTGGTCGCCCATCGGCAGCGTCGCCTTGGTGGCCAGGACGACGTCGTCGCGGCGGTCGGCGATGGCCTTGCCGACCATCTCCTCGGACTGGCCACCGCTGTAGGCGTCGGCGGTGTCGATGAGGTTGATCCCCGCGTCGAGCGCGCCGTCGACGATGGCGGCGACGTCCTGCTGGGTGGTGTTGCCGATCCTGCCGAAGTTCATTGCGCCGAGTACGAGGGTGCTGACCTGCACGCCGGTGCGACCCAAGGTGCGGTACTGCATGACTGTTCCTCCTCCGGACGTTCAACGTCCACGGTCTGGTGGCAGCCCGCCCGGTTCAGTATGGGCAGCAACCGGAGCGGCGTTCCGGTAATCAACATACGGAACAACGTTCCGGATGCCAAGTGGAGTGACGGAGGTAACGCGACGGTGGCGCAGCATTCGGCGCAGGTGATCTATCAGTCCTTCGGACCGCAGGATCCGCCGCGGCAGGGGATCGAATTCGAGCGGGCCGTCGCCCTTTCCCTGCAACGGCCGTGCGCGCGCAGGCGATGGTGAAGATCAGAAGGGCCGGCGGCACCCCACTCACGCAGCCTCGCGCTATTCCCTACACAGCCGAGGAAGGTCCTGGAAGCGTCGAGGTCTGAACGTCCGTCACAGCGGGCCACGACTCCTGGCCTTGCCGATCAAGCCGAGGTGGGTGTGCTCGAATCCTTCGGCCGTCTTGAGGCCGTAGCCGAGGCCGCGATCGACGGCAATGTGGAACACCCAGGTAAGGGCAAGAATTCCGAGCCAGCCGATCTCGCCACCGAACCCGGCCGCGGCCACGGCTACCGCGCCCAGCACAACCGGCACCGTGTAGGAGTGCGCCAGGTTGTAGCAGAAGGCCCCGAGGCGTGGCCCCCGCAGGTAGCCGAGCATGGACACATCGAAGACGAGGAAGAGGGCAAGCAGCGACCACCATGGGTACCCGGCGGTGACGGTCACGACGACCGCGAGAGCCGCGACGGCGAGGCCCTCGACGCGTTGCGCTGAGACCGGACTCAGATACGGCATCTCACACCTCGATGTCGGTCAACGGGACACGGGTGGGTTGTCTTCCGTCGCTGGCCTGACCTCGGGACGAGGATAGACCGGGAATGGTGACCCCCGTGCGCCGTTGCCGGAGGATCAGCTCCTGCGGTCCGAGGCCGAGCGGGGGAGCTGTCCTACGACGTTGCGTGTGATCCGCGTGGGCCGGTCTGGGCAGCCCTGTCCACGAGTTCGTACCGCAGCGCCCCCGAGGGGCAGCGCCGCACCACGTCGGCCACGCGCTCGGCCTCGGCGCCGTCGGGCCGGATCCACGGGCGCTGGCCCGTGTCGAACACCTCCGGCAGGCCGCCGACGCACTCGGCGGCATGCAGGCACCGCCCCGCCTCGAAGGTGACGGTGATCTTCTTGCCCTCGTACGTCTTCTTCGCGGTTGAGCTGCTCATCGCGGCCTCCGTCGTCGCCGTGCTCGGCCGTTCAGTCACTGACCCTGCTCTGGGCCTGGTACACCAGGTCCTGGTATTCGGGGTGCCGGGCGATCCACCCCGCGATGAACGGGCAGGTGGCCAGGACCAGCAGGTTCGCGGCGCGGGCCTCGTCGAGGGCGGCGCGGGCCAGTGCTGCCCCGACTCCCTTGCCCTCGTACGCCGGCGAGACCTCGGTGTGGACGAACGCGACGAGTTCCGGGGTACGGATGTACTGCGCGACGCCCGCGACCGTCGACTCCCCGTCGACGCGAGCCTCATATCGCCTGGCCTCGGGAACGTCGCTCACTCTTACTGCCATGGGTCCTCCCTCTGTCTTCGCTGTCGGGCACAGCCGTCGTCGCGGTGGAGCGCGGTGATCCCACCGTCACCACCCCAGTGTCCGGCGGCGGTCAGCCGCGACCAGTGACACCGCGTCACCTGCGCTGATGACACGGCGTCACTAGCGGATCGGCTGCGTGCGCCCATGACGGACGCAGCCGATGCACGGCTCGTCCGGGCGTCTACTCCTTCACACCGATGTTGTCGATCGGAGGGGCGCTGAGCAGCCGTCGAGCCGGCCACACTGTGGTCGCCAGCGCCAGCAACGTCACGCCGCCGAGCAGGGCCACCCAACCGAGCGGCGGGACGTCCCAGCCGGATGAGGACGCCTGCATCGCCGACAGGGCGACCGTGCCCGCCCGCAGGTCGGCCAGGTTGCCCTCGCGCACGGCGAGGTCCATCGTCGACGTGATGCCCGCCGGGTCGACCGACTGCGCGCTGACCGCGATTCCGTCGAGCGTCCGTACCAGCACCTGCGTACGGCGCACACCGGTGGCCGCCTGCACCCCGGCCAACTCGCGGATCTCCCGTGCAGCGTCCGCGGGCAGTCCTGCCGGAGCGACAAGCACCCGCTCGGCGAGGGTTCCCGCACTGCTCTGCGTGGTGGTCTGCCGTTCCAGGTTGCTCTGCAGGAACCAGACCGAGCCACCGAACCCCACGGACAGCACGAGTGCGGTCAGGACCGTCGCCATGCCCTGCGCGTTGGCCCGCAGATTGGCCGCAGCCATGTAGCCGCTGACCCGCCACACCCGCGGCAACACCGGTGTGAGCAGGCGTGCCGCGTACGCGTTGATCCTCGGTGCGAGCAGCGCCACCGCGATGACGAACAGAAACAGCATGCCGACCGCGCCGGCCAGTGCCCCGGCCGACGCGCCGGCACCGAGCGTGAACGCCCCGAATGTGCCGGCCGCCGCCAGCGTCAGCACGCCGGCGATCAGCCGCACCCGGCCACTACGCCGAGGCTCGACAGCGATCTCACCGAGCGCCTCGATCCCGGTGACCCGGCGCGCGGCGACCAACGCGGCGAGCACCGCCACCAGGACCGCCGTACCGACCGCAGCCGGCGCCGCGAACAGACCACCGGCCGTCGGGAAGCCGGCCGGAACGAACCCCCGCCCGACCCATCTCACCGTGCACCCAGTGGGCGGCCAACAGGCCGGCCGGGCCGCCGATCGCGGAGCCGACCAGGGCGAGCAGCATGGCCTCGGCGATCAGCATGCGGCGGACCTGCCCTGGCGTGGCCGCCACCGCGCGGCAACGCCAGGTCACGTCGACGGTGCCGGACGGACAGCCCCATGGTGCCCGCCACCACGAAGACGATCAGCAGGACGACGTACCCCCCGAAAGCCGACCCGGCCTCGACCAGCAACGTCCGGGCGGCCTGGTTCTCCGACTGCTCGACGTTCCCACGGTCCTTTCCGGCGTACGTCGTGGCGCCTGCCGCCGACGCCCGCCGTAACCGGACGCCGAAGTCGTAGGGACACACACCTCATCACCGTCGCGTCGGGTGTGTGTTTCTGTGGTCGCTCTCTTGACTTCCCTCACAGTCGGGCGTAAACAAAGCACAAGCAAAACGAAACGGCGGTGAAACAACATGTACGCCGAGGAACGACAGCAGGAGATCCTTCGCATCGCCCGGGACGTGGGCCGGGTCGAGGTGACCGGCCTGGCTGATGGGCTCAACGTGACCGCGGAGACCATCCGCCGCGATCTCACCATTCTGGAGCGAGCCGGGGTGCTGCGCAGAGTCCACGGTGGAGCGATCCCGGTCGAACGGCTCGGCTTCGAGCCCGCGCTGGCGGCGCGTGACGCGGTGCTCATCGAGGAGAAGGAGCGCATCGCCAAACTCGCCCTGAACGAGGTGCCGGAGGAGGGCGCGATCATCCTCGACGCCGGCACCACGACCGCCCGGCTGGCCCAACTGCTGCCGGTCGACCGAGAGCTGACCGTCGTGGTCAACTCGCCGGTCATCGCCACGACCCTCGGTACCTATGCCAACCTCAACGTCCTGCTATTGGGTGGACGGGTCCGCGGGAAGACCCTGGCGACCGTCGACGACTGGGCGCTGTCACCGTTGGCGGACCTCTACGTCGATGTCGCGTTCATCGGCACCAACGGCATCTCGGTCGAGCGCGGGCTGACCACCCCGGACCCGTCCGAAGCGGCGGTGAAGCGGGCGATGGTCCGTGCGGCCCGCCGCACGGTGGTGGTCGCCGACCACACCAAGCTCGGCAACGACTATCTGGCCCGGTTCGCTGAGCTGGCCGACGTCGACCTGCTCATCACCGACAACCGTGCCGACCTCGACCTGGTCGGTGACCTGGAGTCCATAGGCGTTCGGGTGGCCCGCGCATGAGAGCGGGCCGGGCATGATCGTCACCGTCACCCTCAACCCCAGCCTCGACCGGGCCGTGGAGGTCGACTCACTCACCCGGGGCGAGGTCATCCGGGCTGCCACCGCTCACCTCGACCCCGGCGGCAAGGGGGTCAACGTGTCCCGTGCCCTGCTGGCCAACGGCGTGCCGTCGGTGGCGGTGCTGCCGTCCGGCGGTGACGAGGGAAACCAGCTCATCCGCCTTCTCAAGGCGGAGGGCGTGGAGGTTCTCGCGGTCTCGATCGCCGGAAAAACCCGTTCCAACATCACCCTGGCCGAGCCCGACGGCACGGTCACCAAGATCAACGAGCCTGGCCCGACCCTGTGCCGCGCCGAGTTCGACGAGGTGATCGACAGTGTGCTCGCCCGTGCCAGCGGCGCCGACTGGGTCGTGCTGTGCGGCAGCGTCCCGCCCGGTCTGCCCGCCGACGCCTACGCGCAGGTGTGCCGGAAGCTGCGCGCCGCCGACGTCCGGGTCGCCGTCGACACCAGCGGTCCCGCCCTGCGCGAGGCCGCCCTTGCCGGGGCGACCCTGCTCAAGCCCAACCGCGACGAACTGGCCGACGTGGTCGGCGCCCCGCTGAAGGACCTCGGCGATGTGGTCGATGCCGCTCAGCGCCTGCGGGCATGGGGCGCCGGCACCGTCGTTGCCAGCCTCGGCGCCGACGGCGCTGTCCTGGTCGACGCCGAAGGGGTCCGCAGCGGCACCTGCCCGGTCGCCCGGCCCCGTAGCACCGTCGGCGCCGGCGACGCGCTGCTCGCCGGGTTCCTCGCCGCAGGCGCACAGGGTGCCCCCGCCCTCGCCGAAGGCCTTGCCTGGGGCGCCGCCGCGGTGAGCCTGCCCGGCAGCCGGATGCCCGGTCCAGCGGACCTGCTCCGCCACCACGTCACCATCCACCCCTAGCCGGACGAGCTTCTTCCCCCGCAGCCGTCCGGACCGCCCCTCGATGAAGGAGATACCCCCGTGACCTCCTCTTCCTACACACCAGAGGTGAAGGGCCAGGGCATCAAAGCCACTGTGCAACGCCTCGGCGGCTACCTGGCCGCGATGGTCATGCCCAACATCGGCGCGTTCATCGCCTGGGGCCTGATCACCGCACTGTTCATCCCGACCGGCTGGATCCCCAACAAGACCCTGGCCGAACTGGTCGGCCCGATGATCAGCATCCTGCTACCGGTGCTCATCGGCTACACCGGCGGCCGGCTGGTCCACGGCCAACGCGGTGCCGTCGTCGGCGCGGTGGCGACCATGGGGCTCGTCGTCGGCGCGGATGTGCCGATGATCCTCGGCGCGATGATCATCGGGCCGCTCACGGCGTATGTCCTCAGGCTCTTCGACGGTCTGATCGAAGACAGGATCCGCCCCGGCTTCGAGATGCTGGTCGACAACTTCAGCGCCGGCATCATCGGTGCCGGGATGGCCATCGGCGGCGTCTACGGCATCGGCCCGGTGGTCGAATGGCTCACCAAGCAAGCCGGCTCGGGCGTCGACTGGCTCGTCGGCAGGGACCTGCTGCCGCTGACCTCGGTACTCGTCGAACCCGCCAAGGTGCTCTTCCTCAACAACGCCATCAACCACGGCGTCTTCGGCCCGCTGGGCATCGCCGAGGCGGCCGACAAGGGCAAGTCGATCCTGTTCATGATCGAGTCGAACCCCGGCCCCGGCCTCGGTCTGCTGCTCGCCTTCATGGTCTTCGGCCCCCGCGCGCTGCGCCCCAGCGCCCCGGCCGCGATCATCGTGCAGTTCCTCGGCGGCATCCACGAGATCTACTTCCCGTACGTGTTGATGAAGCCGAAGCTGATCCTCGCCATGATCGCCGGCGGTGCGGCCGGCGTCGGCACCTTCGTGATCACCGGTGCCGGCCTGGTCGCCACCCCCTCGCCGGGCAGCATCTTCGCCTACCTCGCCGTCACCCCCAAGGGCGGCCACTTCGGGGTCATCCTCGGTGTCGTGATCGCCGCCGCCGTCACCTTCGCGGTCGCCTCGGCTCTGCTCGGCTTCGGCCGCGGCGAGCCCGCCGCGGACGCCGTCGGCCCGGACGAGGAGACGGCTGTCCGCCCAGACGAGGAAGGGGCTGTCGACCCCGATGAGACCCCCCACAAGTCGGCAAAGCAGGAGGTCTGAATCCATGCCCACCATCAACGGCACCGAGATCAAGAAGGTCGTCGTCGCCTGCGACGCCGGCATGGGCAGCAGCGTGATGCTGGCCAGCCAACTTCGGCGGCAACTGGCGAAGAACGCGGTGACCGTCGAGCACACGCCGGTCAACTCGATCCCGGCGGACGCGGACGTGGTCGTCTGCCACCAGGGGCTCGCCGCGCGGGCCCGGGTCAGCGCACCCGACACCGTGATCGTGCCGATCCAGGTGTTCATCGGCGACCCGGCCGTCAGCAGGGTCGTGAACGCGGTACAGCGCGGTGGTGAGCTGAGTGGCTGAGCTGCTGGCCCGTGACGCGATCCGGCTCGACGAGCGGGCCGGATCGCGGGACGAGGCGATCAGCCGCTGCGGCGCGGTACTCGTCGAGATCGGCGCGGTCGCCCCGGCGTACGTCGACGCGATGCTCGCCCGCGAGCAGAGCGTCTCCACGTACATCGGAGAGGGCGTCGCCATCCCGCACGGCACGCTGAACAGCAAGGAGTCCGTCCAGCGCGACGCCCTCGCGGTGCTGCGCTTCCCCGACGGCGTCGACTGGGACGGCTTCGACGTACGGGTCTGCGTCGCCATCGCCGCTGCCGGCGACGGGCACGTGGACATCCTCGCCCAGCTCGCCTCGGTGCTGATGGACCCCGCCCAGGCGCAGCGGCTACGCGAGTCGACGAGCGTCGACGACGTCATCACCATCCTCGAAGGGAAGCCCTCGTGAAGGTCGTTCGATTCCACGCGCCCGGTGACGTCCGCATCGAGGACGCGCCCGAGCCCACGCCGGGCCCCGCCGAGGTGAAGATCCGCGTCCGCGCCTGCTCCACCTGCGGCACCGACGTGAAGATCTCCCGCTTCGGCCACCACCACATCGCCCCGCCGCGCGTCATGGGCCACGAGATCGCCGGTGAGATCAGCGACGTCGGTGACGACGTCACGGGCTGGCGGCCGGGGGACCGGGTTCAGGTCATCGCCGCCATCCCGTGCGGTACGTGCGCCGAGTGCCGGCGCGGCCGGATGACCGTGTGCCCCAACCAGGTGTCGATGGGATACCACTTCGACGGCGGGTTCGCCGAATACCTGGTCGTGCCGCACAACGTCCTCGCCGTCGACGGGCTCAACCGCATCCCCGAGGGGCTCAGCTTCGCCGAGGCGTCGGTCGCCGAGCCCCTCGCCTGCGTTCTCAACGGCCAGAACCTCGCGGGTGTGGGGGAGGGCGACGACGTGGTCGTCGTCGGCTCCGGGCCGATCGGCTGCCTGCATGTGCGCCTGGCCCGCTCCCGCGGCGCGGCCCGGGTGTTCCTCGTCGACCTCAACCGCGAACGCCTCGACCTGGCCGCCAACCTGGTCCAGCCGGACGCGGCGATCTGCGGCGCCGAGACCGACGTCGTCGACGCGGTGCTCAAGCTCACCGAAGGTCGGGGTGCCGACGTCGTCATCACCGCCACGGCCGCCGGCGTCGCCCAGGAGCAGGCGGTGCAGATGTCCGCACGCCAGGGCCGGATCAGCTTTTTCGGCGGCCTGCCGAAGGACAAGCCCGTCATCTCCCTGGACTCCAACCTCGTGCACTACCGCGAGCTGACCATCGTCGGCGCCAACGGGTCCAGCCCGGAGCACAACAAGGAAGCGCTCCGACTCATCGCCAGCGGCTCCGTGCCGGTCGCCGACCTCATCACCCACCGCCTGCCGCTCGACCGCACCCTCGACGCCTTCGGCATCGTGGCGCGCGGCGAAGCGATCAAGGTGACGATCGAACCCTAGGGGGATCCGTTGCCCAGCAGAACAGTCCTCGTCGGCTCCGCCAGCGGGCTGCACGCCCGCCCGGCGGCGCTGTTCGTCGCCGAGGCGGCGAAGCAGCCGGTGCTGGTCACCATCCGCACCGGCGACAAGAAACCCGTGCCGGCCCGCAGCATGCTCGGCGTGCTGTCGCTCGGTGCCAAGAAGGGCACCGAGGTCACCCTGGAGGCCGACGGCGACGACGCCCAGGCCGCCGTCGACACCCTGGCCGACCTCCTCGAACGCGATCTCGATGCGTGAACTCCGAGGGATCGGGGCCAGCCCGGGTGGTGCGGCGGGGCCGGTCCACCGGCTGGCCCCGCCTCCGGCCCTGCCGCCGTTGGCGGAAACCGTTGATCCCGAAGCCGAGAAGGTCGCCGTCCGGGCCGCGGTCGTCGCCGTCGCCGCCGACCTGACCCGGCGCGCCGACACCGCCCTGGACGCGACCGCCGCCGAGGTCCTGCGCGCGCAGGTCATGATGGCGCAGGACGAGACGCTCATCGACGCGGCCGACATCGCCATCGACGGCGGCGCGGACGCCCCGCACGCGCTCACCGACGTGCTCGCCGGGCACCGGGCCGCCTTCGAAGCCGCGGGCGGGTACCTCGCCGAGCGGATCAGCGATCTCGACGACCTGCGGGACCGCCTCGTCGCGGCGTGCCTGGGGCAGCCCATGCCGGGCGTTCCGGACCCTGGCCATCCGTACCTGCTCATCGCCCGCGACCTGGCACCCGCCGACACCGCCGGCCTCGAACCCGGCCTGGTGCTGGGCCTGATCACTGCCGAGGGCGGGCCGACCAGCCACACCGCGATCCTGGCCCGGACACTCGGTATCCCGGCCGTGGTCCGCTGCGCGGGAATCCTGGACGTGACCGACGGCGCGTTGGCCAGTCTCGACGGCACGAGCGGTGTCGTGGTGGCCGGCGTCTCCGCGGACACGGTGACCGCCGTCAACGCGGAGCGGCTCGCCGAGATCGAACGCCGCGCCCGATCTCAGGGCCCCGGGCGGACCGCGGACGGTCATCCCGTCGCGCTACTGGCCAACATCGGCTCCGTCCGCGACCTCACCGGCGAGGTGGAAGGAGTCGGCCTGTTCCGCACCGAGCTGCTCTACCTCGACCGCAGCGACCCGCCGTCGTACGAGGAACAGGTCGACGCGTACCGCGACGTCTTCGCGGCGCTGCCTGGCCGCAAGATCGTTGTACGCACCCTGGACGCCGGCGCCGACAAGCCGCTGCCGTTCCTGCGGCTGACCGAGGAACCCAACCCCGCACTGGGCATCCGTGGTCTGCGGGTCGCGCGGCAGGCACCGTCCGTACTCACCGCGCAGTTGGCCGCTATCGCGGCGGCGGCTGCCGCGACCGACGCCGACGTCTGGGTGATGGCGCCGATGGTCGCCACGGCGACGGAGGCGGCAGCGTTCACCGAAACCTGCCGCGAACACGGCCTGCCGACCGCCGGCGTGATGATCGAGGTGCCGGCCGCGGCCCTGCGCGCCAACCAGGTGCTGCGCCACGCGGACTTCCTCAGCGTCGGCACCAACGACCTCAGCCAGTACACGTTCGCCGCGGACCGCATGTGCGGCGACCTCGCTGACCTGCTCGACCCGTGGCAGCCCGCGTTGATCGCGCTCCTCGCCGCCTGCGCGGCAGCGGGCGTCGAGGCGGGCAAGCCAGTCGGCGTGTGTGGAGAGTCCGCAGCGGATCCGCAGTTCGCCCTGGTGCTGGCCGGTCTGGGCATCACCAGCCTGTCCATGGCGCCCCGCAGCATCCCGGCGGTGCGCGAGTCCCTGGCCGCGCACACCCTGGCCGAGTGCCGCCAGATCGCCGAGGCAGCCCTTGCCGCGTCCAGCCCGGAGGCGGCACGGGCGGCGGCGGCCGGTACCTCGCGTCACCTCCACCTCGGCGAGGGTGTGTCGGTGCGGTAGGTCGGCCAGGGTTACCGGCGATTCGGCGGTCAGATCCTCCAGCCCTGGAGAAGCACGATGCCCGCCGGGCACCGAGAGGACCGCGCCGCGCGTCGATGGTCAGACCCAGCGATCGGGCCCGGCAGCGCGGTCACACTCGGTGTGGCAGGGTCACGCGGAGTTGCGCCACTTGCGGCCGTTCCGACCGATGAGCCGATCGGCGTCGGTCGGCCCCCAGGAGGCGGCCTCGTAGGTGGGGATCGGCGAGTTGTCCTTCTTCCAGTGGTCGATGATCGGGTCGACGATCCGCCAGCACTGCTGCACCTCGTCGCTGCGGATGAACAGCGAGGCGTCGCCGATCAGCGCGTCCAGGAGCAGACGCTCGTACGCCTCCGGGGACTCCTCGACGAACGTCTGGTCGTAGGAGAACTCCATCGTGGCGGTGCGGACCCGGAAGGAGTGGCCCGGCACCTTGGCGCCGAAGCGCAGCGAGATGCCCTCGTTGGGCTGGATCCGCAGGATCAGCGCGTCAGCATCGAGGCCGGTGAGCTGGTCGGTCGGGATCGGTAGGTGCGGCGGCCGCTGGAACTGCAGTGCCACCTCGGTGAGCCGGGCCGGCAGGCGCTTGCCGGTGCGTACGTAGAACGGCACCCCGGCCCAGCGCCAGTTGTCCACGTTGAGCCGCATGGCGGCGTAGGTCTCGGTCCGCGACAGAGGGTCGACGCCGGTCTCCTCGCGGTAGCCGGCCATCAGCTCCTCGCGGGTGCCACCCCGGGTGTACTGTCCCCGGACCGCGGCCTCGGCGATGTCCCGGTCGGTGGGGAGCCGGATCGCCTGCAGCAGTTTCACCTTCTCGTTGCGCAGGCCCTCAGCCTCGAATGACGCCGGTGGCTCCATCAGCGCCAGCGCGAGGACCTGGAGCACGTGGTTCTGCACGATGTCCCGCATCGCGCCGGCATCCTCGTAGAAGCCGCCGCGGCTGCCGACGCCGAGGGTCTCGGCGACGGTGATCTGCACGTGATCGACCCAGGAGCGATCCCAGATCGGCTGGAAGATCGAGTTCGCGAAGCGCAGCGCCAGCACGTTCTGGACGGTGTCCTTGCCCAGATAGTGATCGATACGGAAGACCTGGTGCTCGTCGAACGCACTGTGCACCACACCGTCGAGCTCGCGGGCCGTGGCCAGGTCGCGTCCGTACGGCTTCTCGATGACCAGACGGGAGAAGGAGCCTTCGCGTGGCTGGTTGAGCCCGACACCCGCCAGTCCGTTGATCACCGGCTCGAAGGCCCCGGCCGGAGTGGACAGGTAGAAGAGCCGGTTGCCAGCCGTACCCCGCTGTGCGTCCAGCTCGTCGAGGGTCTCCACGAGCCGCTTGTACGTCTCCGGGTCGTCGTAGCCGCCGGCCACGTACCGCACGCCGCTCTGGAGCTGGCGCTTGCTGGCGAGGGTACGTGCGCCGAGGGCGCTCTCGGCGAACTGCTCGTCGGTCATCGACGTACGCGCGACGCCGACCAGCGCGAACTGGTCCGGGAGCCGCTCGTGCCGAGCCAGGCTCTCGATCGCGGGCAGCAGCTTACGCCGGGTCAGGTCACCGGAGGCACCGAAAATCACCAGCGTGGCCGGCGGGGCACTCCGCTCCTGAATGAGCTGAGAAGCGTGGTCCATGTCTGCGTTCCTCCGGGCACAAGGGGTGTGGGAGTGGGGGGCGGACTGTCCTGCCAGGACGTGTGCGGCGACGGCGGTGGTGTCCGGGGGCTACAACGGCGTGGCCCGTTGGTCGTGGACCTTGAGCGTCGCATGCCGGGCCGACGGGTAGGCCTCTCGGTGTCGGATTGGTTGCGCTCTGCCGGCGTACGAGTGGTACGAATGATCGTCGCCAGGTATGCCGCGGAGGTCAACGGGCGCGCGCCGTACCCGCCTGTGATGTAGATCCTCGGCGATGTCGCGCCGCAGCGGCAGGCCGACGTCGTCGCGCTGGCGGCATGTCGGGCAACGTCACGAAGAGGTCGGCATACGCTGGCCGTTCGCCTCGTAGTAGGCGAACGCGAGCGCCTCGAGGAGGCTGTCGGAAACGGCGGTTATCCGTTGCCCGTTTCTGATCGGCCCGCCGAGCTCCTGCTCCACCAGCGGTATGGCGTTGGGTGCGAGGCGGTTGAACACGGACGGCCACAGTTGAAGGTATGCGGCCCCCGGCGCGCAGTAGATCGTCACAAGCCCTGAACCGCCGCGAGTCAGACGCGGCAGCAAGGTGGTGATCTCGTTCTTGCCGCTGTAGCTGAACAGTGAGATCAGGTGCTTCGCGTCAAGGGCTTCCGCCCAGTCGACGAGTCGCGCCAGCATCTGCTGGTGCTCCGTCGGTGCTTTCGCCGCAGCGCTACGGAAGTCAGCCGAGCCTGGTTGCGGCGCGTTGGCCTGCCGGGCGGCGGCCTCGGCTTCGGACAGCTCCGCCGCGCGGCGGCCGGGATCGATGCGCTGGGGTACCAGGACTCGCGACTGCCCGACGTCGTACGCCGTGACGGTGACAAGATCGATAACGACCCTGTCTGTGATCAGCTCCAGGTACCCCACCAGCTGCACCAGCTCGTCAGGCACACTGTCGAGCACAATCACCAGGCGGAATGCTCCGTCCGCGAGGCTACGGGCGAGCCCGTCGGCGAACGACGCGGCGTCGACTGATCCCTCCTGGTCGTCGTTGCGGACGGCTTCCGCGATGCTCGTGACTCTGCGTCGTGCCAGGTGTGTGACGAGGGTGGCCGACTCAAGGTAGTCAGGGTCGAGTCCTTGCAGGTACGCCGCGTAGGAGAAGACCTGAGCGACCACTGCCCGTCGCGCCTCGGGGTTTCCGGCGAGCTTGACCTCGATGACGACCAGCCGCCCTGAGGACTCCACGGCCACGACGTCAGCGCGGCCGGTACCGAGCTGCACTTCCGTGCCGAGCACTGTCAGGCGCGGGGCCCCGGACAGTGGGAGCATCTGCGGGCCCTCAGCGACCAGGTCGTGCAGGGCCTGCTCCGCCGGGTACCGACTTGCCGCAAGCGGCTGCCAGCTGCCCTGTGCGTCGGTGCCCCAGATGGCGGTCACCCGGGGACGTTAGCACCCACGCCGGTCGATGGCCGCCGAGCACTCCGACACCCCGGATAGAGCGGGGAAGTCGTCGTCTCGGAAGGGGCCGGTCACTCTCTGCTCGCAGCCAGCGTCTGCCGGGTTCGGTCTCCGGTCCAGGCCGCTTCGAGGATCGCGGTCAGGCTGGCGGTGTCGCTCGGGCCGGGGTGGTTCTGGATCAGGCGGGTGACACCGCTGGCCATCTCCGCGAAGCGCGGGAGGTCGGCGCGCGCCACGCCGATGTCCGCCAGAGTGGCAGGGATGCCGATGTCGGCAAGGAGCCCGTCGAGCCAGGCGAGGAACGTGTCCGCGGCCTCGGCGTCGGAGGCGTCGGCGACGTCGAGCCCGCACACCCGGGCGAGGATGGCCAACCGGTCACCGATGGCATCCCTGGCCGCGTCCAGCGCGTAGGGCAGTAGTAGTCCGACGCCCAGGCCGTGCGGCGTGTGCGTGGCTGCGCCGATGGGGTACTGGAGAGCGTGCGGGGCCGCGTTGCCCGCGTGGGAGAAAGCGATCCCGGCGAGCATGGATCCGTAGGACATGTCCGCCCGCGCGGCCGTGTCGCTTCCGTCCCTGACCACCCGGCGCAAGCTACGGGCAATCCGTTCGGCGGCGCGGAGCGCGTAGTGGTCGGTGATCGGGTTGCGGCCGAGGAACACCTGCTCCACCGGGTCGCGCGGTCCGTGGGGCCGGGGCCGCGCGGTGTAGCTCTCCACGGCGTGACAGAACGCGTCGATACCGGAGTGGGCGGTGACGGTCGCCGGGCAGGTGTAGGTGAGTTCGGGGTCGATGATGGCGAAGTCGGGGACGATGTGGACGCTGCTGACCCCCACCTTCAGCTCGCGGTCCGGGTCGGTCAACACCGAGACGGGTGTGAGCTCGGAACCGGTGCCGGACGTCGTCGGGACCGCGACGAGAGGAATCGTCGGCCCCGGCACCCTCGACTCGCCGTAGTAGTCACGCGGCGTCCCACCGTGGCGGCGGATGACGCCGACGATTTTGGCGAGGTCGATCACCGTGCCACCCCCGACGGCGAGGATCACGTCGGCGTTCACCTCGGCGGCGGCCGAGACGGCCAGGGCGACATCGGCGAGAGGCACATCTGAGGTCGCGTCGGAGAACACCTCGACGGCCTCGACCTTCTCCCGCACGGCGGCCACGATCTCGGCCACGCCCGGCTGCCCCAGGAGAACCTGATCGGTCACGATGAGGACTCGCGAGCCACTCTCGGCCACCACCCGGGGGATGTTCTGGGCGACCCCTTCGCCCACTATCAGCTGGCGTGGTCCGCGGACGGTCTCAAGCATGGCGGTGCCTCTCCGGAACGTCGGCGGCGATGTGCTGGGTGGACGTCCAGGTCACCTGCGGGACCGGGACGGCGTCGGCGAGGTTGGCCGCCCGCGCGGCGCGGATACGCGCGGCGGGCGTCCGGGGCAGCAGGCCGGTCACGGGAGATCGATCGCCACGTAGGTGAGGTCGAGGTACTCGAGGACGCCCTCGTGCGACCCCTCCTTGCCGATCCCGGACTGCTTCACCCCGCCGAACGGAGCTGACGGATCGGAGATCAGACCACGGTTGACGCCGAGCATCCCCGTATCCAGCCCTTCGGCGAATCGGAGCGCCCGCTGGAGGTCACGGGTGAAGACGTAACCTGCCAGGCCGTGCTCGGTGTCGTTGGCCTTCGCCATCACCTCGTCGTCGGAGGTGAACGAGATGATCGGCGCCACCGGGCCGAAGATCTCCTCCTGGAGCATCCGGGCATCCTCGGGCACGTCGACGAGGACCGTGGGCGGGTAGAAGTGGCCCGGCCCATCGGGACGCTCGCCGCCCACCAGGACCCGGGCGCCGCGATCGACCGCATCGGCGACGAGCCCGTCGATCGTGGTGACCGAGGCCTCGTCGATCAACGCCCCGACGTTCACGCCGTCGTCGAGACCATGGCCCACCGAGAGAGCGCCCATCCGCTCGGCGAAGCGCGCCGTGAACTCCTCGCGCACCGGCTCCTCGACGTAGATCCGGTTGGCCGCGATGCATGACTCCCCGATGTTGCGCATCTTGGCCACCATGGCGCCGTCGACCGCCACGTCCAGGTCAGCGTCGGCACACACGATCAGGGCGGCGTTGCCGCCCAGTTCCATCGACGTGCGCAGCACATTCTCCGAGGCCTGTCGCAGCAGAACGCGCCCGACCTGGGTCGACCCGGTGAAGGACAGCTTGCGGGTCCGGCTGTCGGCCAGCAGCGCGGAGACCACCTCGCCGGAACGCTTGGTGGTCACCACGTTGACGACGCCCGGAGGAACGCCGACCTCCTCCATGATGCGGGCCAGGAGCAGCATGGTCAGCGGCGTCTGACCTGCTGGCTTGGTGATCGTCGTGCAGCCGGCCGCCAGCGCAGGAGCGATCTTGCGGGCACCCATGGCCAACGGAAAGTTCCACGGCGTCACGAAGACGCACGGCCCGACCGGCTTCGGCACGGTGAGGATGCGATATCCGCCTGCGGGAGCGATGCTGTAGCGCCCCTCGACGCGCACCGCCTCCTCGGCGAACCAGCGGAAGAACTCGGCACCGTAGGCCACCTCTCCCCGAGCCTCGGGGAGAGGCTTGCCCATCTCCAGCGTGATCAGCCGGGCGATCTCCTCGGATCGCTCGGTCAGGGCCCGGTACGTCGCGGTCAACAACTCTGACCGTTTCCGTGGCGGGGTAGCCGCCCACTGCGCCATCGCCCCGCTCGCCGCGTCCAGGGCGGCGAGCCCGTCACCGACGTCAGCGTCCGCCACCTCGGCGATGGTCTTGCCGGTGGCCGGGTCCTCCACGGCGAAGGTGGCTCCGCTTGCGGCGTCGCGCCAGGCGTCGCCGATCCGGAGCCGCCGGTGCTCGGGGGCCAGCACGTTCATCGGGTCACTCATCGCGTCGCCTCCTGTGATCTTCCTCGTGATGTCCGGCGTGCCGCAGCGATCGCGCTGTGCGCGTAGACGGACGGGTGACCCGCCTCATTGCGAGGCGAGGCGGGCCACGACTGCCATGTACGGGCGCATCTCGCCGTCGCCGCCCGGTGGGGTTACCGCCCAGCCTCGGACAGCGACACCCCGGTGCCCGCATCGAACAGGTGCGCACGGTCCAGGTCGACGGTGACGACCACCCGCTCACCCGGCGTACCCGTGACGGTGGGTCGGGCCTTGACCTTGATGATCTCCGTCCCGATCCGGACGTCGACCACCGTCCGGTCACCGAGCGGCTCAAGCCCGTAGAGCTCGCCCGACAACGACGCGTCGCCACGCTGCTCGACCGACAGGTCCTCCGACCGCAGGCCCAGCATCAGCTCACGACCGTCCTCGGCCGTGGTCCAGCGGGGGCGCGGCAGCGTCCAGCCTTCGGCACCGACCAGCCGATCTCCCTCGGCGCGGCAGGCCAGCAGGCTGATCGGCGGACTCCCGACGAATCCCGCGACCCACTGGTTGGCTGGGCGCTCGTACACCTCGGTCGGTGTTCCGACCTGTTGCACAGTCCCCTCCTTCAGGACCGCGACCTGGTCGGCCATGGACAGGGCCTCGACCTGGTCGTTGGTCACGTAGACGAAGGTCGCTCCGAGGCTGCGGTGGATGCGGGTGAGCTCGGTGCGCATCTCGACGCGGAGCTTGAGGTCGAGATTCGTCAGCGGCTCGTCCATCAGGAACGCGCGCGGACGACGGACCAGCGCCCGGGCCAGAGCGACGCGCTGCATCTCACCACCGGACAACTGTGCCGGACGACGTTGCAGCAACCGCTCGATGTGTAGCAGGTTCGACATCTGCTCCACGGCGGCGGCGATCTCGCTCGACGAACAGCGACGGGCCCGCAGCGGCGAAGCGATGTTCTCGTACACCGTGTGTCGCGGGTAGAGGGCGTAGCTCTGGAAGACCATGGCCAGGTCGCGTGCGGCCGGGGTGTCACCGGTCGCGTCCCTGCCGTCCAGATGCACCGACCCGGCGTCGAGCTTGTCAAGGCCGGCGATCGCTCGCAGCGTCGTCGTCTTGCCCGCGCCGGAGGGCCCGAGCACGACGAAGAACGAGCCGTCCGGCACGTCCAGCGTCACCCCGTCGAGGGCCTGGACTTTTCCGAAGGACTTGCGCAGCCCGTGCGCTGCCACGGTTCCCATCAGGCCACCAGCTCTTCCGTGCTCACGTCGTAGACCGCCGGGGTCCCGCCGGTGTGCCGCAACCCGACGGTGGCGTCAGCGGCGAAACGGACCGTCGGTGGCATCCGCACCCGTACGTCGCGCTGGCCGCCGTGGTCGACCACGTAGATGATTTCGTCGCCCAGCCACTCCGCCGAGACCACGCGGGCCGGGATCGACCGTTCCGCCCCTGGTTCGGTGACTTCCAGCGCCTCCGGCCGGACGCCCGCGACCAGGCGACGGTCGCGCGGCAGACCCGGCGGTGGCGTGAGGGTCAGTCCGCCCTGACCGCGCAGTTTCCCGTCGGCCACCTCCACCTCGATGAGGTTCATCGGCGGGGAGCCGATGAATGCGGCGCAGAAGAGACTCGCCGGACGGTCGTAGACCTCCAACGGTGTGCCGATCTGCTCGACGCGACCCTTGTTGAGGATGGCGATCCGGTGACCGAGCGACATCGCCTCGACCTGGTCGTGGGTGACGTAGACCATGGTGGCGCCCAGTTCCCCCTGCAGGTGCTTGATCTCCGTGCGCATGTCCGCCCGCAGCTCCGCGTCCAGGTTGGTGAGAGGCTCGTCCATGAGGAAGGCGCGCGGTCGCCGCACCAGGGCGCGGGCGAGCGCGACGCGCTGCTGCTCGCCGCCGGAGAGCTGGCGGGGTCGCCGGTCCAGGAGCGGACCGAGCTGCATCAGCCGGGCTGCCTCGTTGACCCGCTCGTGCACCTCCTGCTTGGGCAGTCCCTCGGCCCGCAGTGGGAACGCCAGGTTGTCGCGGGTCTTCAGGTGCGGGTAGAGGGCGTAGAACTGGAACACCATGGCGATGTCGCGCTCGGCGGGTGGCAGGTCGTTGACCAGCGTGTCGCCGATGCGGATGTCGCCCGTCGTCTGTCGCTCCAGGCCGGCGATGGCCCGCAGCGTGGTCGTCTTGCCGCACCCCGAAGGGCCGAGCATCACGAACAGCTCGCCGTGGCCGATGGACAGGTCCACGTGTTCGACTGCGACCGTCCCGTCCGGGTAGCGCTTGTGCAGCGCGGTCACCTCGATGCCCGCCATCAGCGTCGCACCGCCCCGAGCGTCACGCCGGCGATGAGGTGCTTGCGCACCAGGTACGCGAAGACGAGCACCGGTAGGGCGAACACCACGGAGGCGGCGGCCACGAGACCCCAGTCCGTGGTGGTGCCGCCGATCAGGCCGGCGATGGCGGGTGGGGCCGTCCGGACGTCATCGCTGGAGGTGAGGAAGGTGGCGAACACGAACTCGTTCCACGAGAAGATGAGGGCGAAGACCGCCGTCGCGGCGATGCCGGGCACGAGCAGGGGAAGGGTGAAGCGCCGGAACGCCTGCAGACGGGTGTAGCCGTCGAGCATGGCGGCGTCCTCGTACTCCGCGGGCACCTCGTCGACGAACCCCTTCATCATCCAGATCGTGAACGGGACGTTGAACGCGGTGTAGATGAGGATCAGGCCGATCTTGTTGTCGATGAGTCCGACCTGGCGGTACATGAGGAAGATCGGGATCACGACCACCACGGGCGGCATGAAGCGCGTGGAGAGGATGAAGAAGAGTTGGTCCTTCTTGGCCTTCACGGCGAAGCGCGAGTAGGCCCAGGCCGCCGGAACTCCCAGCACGGTGGCCAGCACCGTGGAGGCGCCGGCCACCACGACGGAGTTGAGGAACGCGACGGACAGGGCCGAGCGACCGCCGCCAGGGGAGACGAACACGTCTTTGTAATGGATCAGAGTGATCTTGAAGTCGAAGAACTTGGCCGGGATGGCGTAGACGTCCCGGTTCTCCTTGATGGACGTCTCGATCATCCACAGCACCGGAAAGAGCATCACGACGGCGAGCGCGGTCAGCAGCGCGACCTCCAGCACGGAGCGGCCTCGGCTGCCGAGGCGGCGCGCGGGGGGCGTGTGATCCCGGGCAGGACCCGTGGCCACTGCATCGTCGACGGAGACGGCCATCAGCCCTCCTTGAGCTTGTTCAGATAGCGCAGGTAGAACTGCGTGAGGACGATGACGACGAGGACCATGAGGATTCCGTACGCCGAAGCGGTTCCGGTGTTGAAGCCCAGGAACGCGACCTTGTAGATGTGGAACGACAACGTCTCGGTAGAGACGCCGGGGCCTCCGTTGGTGAGGATGTAGACGAGGTCGAACAGCCGGAACGCCTCGATGGCCCTGAACATCACGGCGATGAGGAGCAGCGGCCACACCAGCGGAAGCGTGATGGTGCGGAACCGGAACCATTCGGACGCCCGGTCGATCGAGGCGGCCTCGTAGAGGTACTTGGGAACCGCGGTGAGGCCCGCGAGTGCGATGAGCATGATGAACGGCGTCCACTGCCAGGTGTCCACCACGATCAGGGACAGCAGTGCCGTCCGCTGGCGGGTGAGCCACTCCACCTGCCCCAGGCCGATCGAGCCGAGCATGCTGTTGACCACGCCGAACTGCGCGTCGAGCATGAATCGCCAGAACAACCCGACCACGACCGGCGACAGCATCATCGGCACCAGGAACAGGGTGGTCAGCACTCCGCGCCCATGCGTGCGCCGTGAGATCAGGTAGGCGATACCGAATCCGAGCACGGTCTGCAGGCCGACCGCGCCGACCACGTAGATCAACGTTGTCAGGGCCCTCGTGTGGACCTGCGCCGACGTCAGGATGGCGGTGTAGTTGCCGAATCCGATGAAATCGGCGGGCCCCCCGCGGGTGGCGGAGTAGTCGGTGAACGACAGGTACAACGCCCACAGCAACGGGAACACCGACATGGCCAGCAACAGCAGCATCGCGGGGGAGATGAAGGCAACGGCGAGCCCGCGGTCACTCAGCCGAGGGGACCGACCCCGGGCAGGCGGCCTCGCGGACGCCACCTGCCCGGGATCGTCGGTCGTCAGAGGGGCGGGGTCACTCACAGTCCGCCGCCACCCTTGCGGTTGCCGGAGTCGAGCACGCCCTGCTGCTCCTTGGCGATGTCGTCGAGCGCGTCCTTGGGCTTCTTCGCGCCGTTGAGGGCCGCGTTCACGTTGGTGTTCTCGATGTCGACGAGGCGCGCGTACTCGGGCACGTTCCACATGTCCCGCATCCGCGGCACCGAGTCGGCGTACACCTTGTTGAACGGCCCGGCGTTGAGGAACTCGGGTGACTGGATCGCGTCCGTACGCGATGGCACACCACCAGCCGCGGCCCACTTCTTCTGGATGTCAGCCCGTTCGAACCACTCCATGAAGTTCAGGGCCTCGGCCTGGTTGTCCTTGGCGGAGTAGGCCGACACGTGCATCCCCATGCCGCCGAGGGGGACCAGGTTCGTCTTCTGGCTCGGCAGGGTGGCAAAACCCAGCTTGTCGAGAATCTGCTCCCGGCTGCTGCCCAGCGTCGACTGCTTCGGGTCGAGCAGGCCGCCGCTCGCGGCGATCCAGTTGAACGCGATGCACGCCTTGCCCTGGGCGACCGCCGCGTTCACCTCGTCGATGAACCAGTTGCCGGAGCCCTTGGCGGTCAGCGGCTTCATCTTGTTGACCAGGACGTCCATCGCCTCCTGGCCAGCGGCGTCGTTGAGGATGCCCTCGATCTTGCGCGTCTTGGCGTCCCAGAGGTTGCCGCCGTAGACGCCGTTCACCGTGTTGTAGGTGACGGCCGCGGCGTCGGAGCCGTTGGCCTGGTGGAAAGCCAGCCCGCTGACGCCAGGGTTGTCCGCCTGGCACTTCGCGGCGGCGGCGATCATCTCGTCCCAGGTCTGCGGCGGCTTGTCACCGATCAGGTCCTTGCGGTAGATCATCGTCCAGGTGTCGCCGAGCAGCGGTAGTCCGTACAGGCTGGCGTTCTCGTCGCGCTTGCCGGTCTCCGCCTGGGGGTACTGGCCGTAGGCCGCCAGGAGGTACGGGTCGTAGGCGGTGACGTCGATGTTCTTCTTGACGAAGTCGGTGATGTCGAGGATGTTGCCGTTCGTCACGGCCTCGCCGATGTGCTGCGAGTCCAGGATCGCGATGTCGAAGTCGGTCTTCCGCGCTGCGAACTGGGTGAACATGGCGTCGTGCCAGTTCGCGTTCGGCACGGTGTTGACCTTGATGGTCGCGTTCGGCCGTTCCTTCTTGTACTCCGCATTCGCGAAGGCTTCCAGTGCCTTCGCGGGCGGCCAGTCGAACCAGATGAAGCTAAGCGTCAGCGGATCCTTGGTGAGCTCCGGGATGGTCGCCGGCGCCTTGGGCGCGCTCGCCTTCTCGCCCTCGTCCTTGCCGTCGCCGCCGCACGCCGTCGCGGTCGTTGCCACCAGCAGCATGGCCATCGTCGCCAGCTGTGCCTTTTGGCCGGGACCGGACAATCGTCCTATTCGCTTCAGGTACCGCATCTTATGCCTGCTTTCCGGGTCGGGACTCTCAAGGCCTCGCTATGTGCTTCGCCGAGCAGTTGCTGGGTTCTTCAGGCGCGTTGCCGGGCTGCCGCGGGGACCGACCCGCGGACCGGCGTCACGAGTACGCCGCGATGTGCCGGGTCTGCCTGCCGTCGAGAGGTCCTTCGGTTCAGCTGCGACCCGGTGACGACCCGAGCGGGACGTCGAGCATGCTCGTGGGAGTTTCAGGTGATCGAAGTGGAGCGGTGGCGGTGGTGCCGCGATGTGCGGGATGGCGGATGTGCGCCGCTTTTCCTATACGATCGCGTGGGGGCGTCAGCATGCCGGAGCGTTGTGACTGATGTCAATAGTTTCGCGAAGGCGCAGGAAGGGACCTCACCTCACGATGGACGACGAAGCGATGATCGCGCGGGGCCGCAGGGCCGTGAGGGGCGGATCGCCGGCGGGGAGATCTGGCGGCCGGCTTGCCGACGAGGTGTACGACACGCTGCTCGGACAGCTGATGTCGCTACGGATCGAGCCTGGCTCCCGCGTCACGATCGACGTCCTGGCCCGGGAGTTGGGGGTCTCGCAGACGCCGATCCGGGACGCTCTGAACCGGATGGAGGCCGAGGGCCTGGTCGTGCGGGTGCCCCATGCCGGCTACCGCATTCCTCCCCAGATAACCCGTCACCGGTTCGAGGACATGCTCGAGGTCCGCCTGCTCCTCGAGCCGGCGGCGGCGCGCCGATCCGCCGAACGCGCATCCTCTGAGCAGGTGGCGGGTCTGCGGCGAATGCTGGAGGAGATGGCGGAGCTGGAGGGGGGCAGCGGGCCCCTGGCCTACGGCGCCTTCGGGCTACGCGACGCGGCCTTCCACGATCTCGTCGCCCTGAGCGCGGAGAACCTGGTCATCCGTGAAACGCTCGCTCGCCTGCACAGCCACGTGCATCTCTTCCGGCTGCACCACGACACCCAGGTCACTCACCTGGCCATGGCCGAGCACGAGGACGTCGTGGCCGCGATCGCCGCGCGTGACCCCGACGCGGCCGCCTACGCGATGCGTCGGCACATCCTTCGATCCGGTGAGCGTTTCCGACGATTGTTCAACGAGATCGAGCACGCGGACGGAATGACGGTGGAGGCTTGACGGGCGCGCTGGGCCCAGGAATGCTGGCTCAATCCTGATCGGATCGGATTGGATCCACCTCACCCGTCCCCATATGCGAGGAGAAGCAGGTGCCCAGAGCGCTGCTCCTGACCGGCGACGCCGCCGAGGAGCTCGACACCATGTATCCCTACTACCGCGTGCAGGAGGGGGGTTGGGACGTCGACGTCACGTCACGGACGATGCGCGACGTGCAACTGGTCATCCACGAGTTCGACCCGAACTCCGACGCCTACGTGGAGAAGAACGGCCGCAAGCTGCCGGTCGACGTGCCCTGGGCCGACGTCGACGTCGAGCGCTATGACGCGCTCATCATCCCCGGGGGACGCGCCCCCGAGTGGATCCGGGTCGACGCCGACGTCAGGCGCATCACCGAGCACTTCTTCGCCCGCAACCTCCCCATCGCGCTGGTGTGCCACGGCGCGCAGGTGCCGGCGGTGTACGGGCTGCTGAAGGGCCGGAAGACGGCGTGTTTTCCTCCCATCACCGGTGACATGGAGAACGCGGGCGCGACGGTCATCGACGCTCCCGACGTCGTGGACGGCAACCTCGTCTCCTGCCGGGGGTGGCCCGACATGCCGCAGTTCGGCCGGGCGATGATGGAGCTCTTCTCGAAGTCCGTCGACTCCGCGTCGGCATGAGCTCATCCGGTCTGCCCTGGTGACCGCAGTTCGGACCGTCACAGTGGACGGTTCCCCCGTCCACGTCCTGGACGGCGGCACGGGGCCCGCGGTGCTGATGCTGCACGGCTCCGGACCCGGCACGACCGGGTCCGGCGCCTGGGCAGCGACGGCGCAGGCGCTGGGCACGTCCTGGCACGTGATAGCTCCTGACCAGGCGGGGTTCGGCCGCACACCCCTCCCGGCAGGCTCCAGGGGTGGGCTCCGGCTGTGGACGGAGCAGGCCGCGAGCCTGATGGATGCTCTCGGTGTCGAGCACTACGCCGTGGTGGGCCACTCCATGGGCGGTGCGGTGGCGCTGGCGTTGGCGGCCGCGCGCCCCCAGCAGGTCACCCGTGTCGTGGCGGTCTCGACGATGGGCGCACCCGGGGCGCCGCTCTCCGCCGACCTCGACGCGGTCTGGGCCGCCCCCGCCAGCCCGGCCGGGGCACGAGACATGCTCAGTCGCCTCGTCCTCGACCAGGCGCTCGTGACCGATGCGGCCGTCGACGCCCGCGCATCCGCGATGCGGGCGGGGGCGGGGGCCTTCGCGTCGTTGTTCCCTCCACCACGGGCACGATGGGCCACCGATCTCACCCTCTCGGCGCAGACGCTGGCGGCGGTGCGCGCGCCCGTGCTGCTCGTGCACGGCGTCGAGGACCGGGTCACCCCGCTCGCGACGGCAGCCCAGCCCCTGCTCCAACACCTGGCCGACGTCCGTCTGCACGTGTTCGGTCGATGCGGGCACGTGCCGGCGATCGAGCACCCGCGGGAGTTCAGACAACTACTCTCGTGCTTCCTCGACCCGGACCGAGGTCACTGATCGCTGCGGCGCTCCGTACGACGTCGGGGCCAGATGCTGGTGAGCGCCCGGACTCACCGCAGTTCACGCGGGTGAAACCGTGCCCCGCCGACCTGGGGTCGACGGGGCACGGTTGGCGCGGGGAACGGATCAGGCGACGAATCGGGTCCTGCGGCGGCGGGCCACCACGAAGCCCGCAGCGCCGGCGGCCAGCAGTACGCCACCAATGCCGGCAATCAGGCCGGCCTTGGCACCGGTGATCGGCAGCGATCCATCGGTGTCCCCGCCTCCCTGGCCGTCATCCCCACCGGGGCTCTCGCTCCCGCCGTCATCCCCACCGGGGCTTTCGCTCCCGCCGTCAGCGCTCGCGATGATGGTGATCTTCGCGCTGTCGTTGGCTGGGTTGGGATCGACGCCTGCGTCGAAGGTCAGCCGCACCTCTGCGGCCCGGGTGCCGGCCTCGTCGAGGCGCAACCCGAACTCGTACTCCATCTTCTCGCCCTGCGTCAGGCGTCTGTGCTCGCGGCAGTGGTACTCCTTCGCGCCGGGCTTTCCGGGCACCCAGAAGCCGGCGCTCAAGCAGGCCATCGGAACGCGCACGGCCGTGACGCCATCCGGCAGCGAGAGCACGGTACGGGCCCGTAGGTCCTTGGCTCCGTCAACGTTCACAGCCGCCGGGCCGTTGTTGACGTAGCCGACCTTCAACGGCACCGTGTCGCCGACCTTTCCGGTGGCGGTCGCCGGCGTACCGAGCGCTGCCACCTCAGCCCCCTGGTCACCGCTGACATGGAGTCTCATCACCGTGCTGCCGTTCTGGTAGTTGACGTCTGTCTGCCGCGACGTGCTTCGCGGGCCGACCGGCTCAAGCCTGAGCTCTCCCTCGGTGCCCTGCTGCCCGAGTCGCGTCTGGTTGAAGGACTGCCGCTCCTCGAAGTCTGCCGGCGTGTACCAGTGCACGACGCCGGTGTGACCGTTCGGGGCCGAACCGTCGGTTGGCACGGTGAAACCGAAGCTGGAGTCCAGCCGTGCGGCGCCGCCCGGCTCGATGGTGGTGGGGAACCGGCAGGCGAAGGCGTGGCGGAAGGCGTCGCCCGGGCTGTACTCGCAGTTCCGGTACCGCTTCGACGGGCCGAAACCGTAGCCGCCTTCGAAGTACAGCACCACGCTTTCGACGGCCTTCTCGCCGCGGTTCGCCACTGTGAGCGGGAGGTCGAGCGTGTCGCCGAGGGCGGCGTTCAGGTCGAGCCTCTGCTCGACGCCGGCGAGATCCACGCCCTCACCGATGCTGACGGTCGAGCGGTAGGTGGCCGAACCGCCGTCGCTATCGGTGATGGTGAAGGTGATGTCGCCCTGCTGGTCGGGCGTGGCGCTCTTCTTCGCCCGCACGACCAGGTCGACCATGGTGATGTACGTGTAGTAGTCGTTCTCTTCTTCCACCACCGTGCAGGTGAGGATCGGACCAGACTCGGTGCAGGAGTTGGCATCGCCGCCGTTCCGCACGTCGGCGAAGTCGACGACCTTGCTCCGGTCCACCTTGACGGTGTATTCGCCCCACTCCATGGTGCTGACGCGGGTGCGGGCAGCGAGGCTCGATCCTTTTGCCGGGCCGCCGGGGGCGACAACCACGTCCTTGACGAAGAAGTCGAGGTCCTCGACGGCAGGGGAGGCGAAGGCGGGGACGGCGGAGGCGGCGAGGAGCGCGCCTACGATCCCGACCCCGGCAAGCCAGCGCCGGGCGAATTGCTTGGGCATTACCGCTTCCTCCGTGGGATTGATCAGTGGAACCCGCGGAGCTTATGAGGGCGTTAGCGCTGGTGCCGCCCCACTCGGGCGCCAGCGGCGGATATGGGCCGAACGGATGGTCAGCATCGCCGCAAGGTCGAGTGCCGGCATGAGGTGTATGCCATTACGTGAGGCGCACGCGAGGAAACGATGGTCGTGGCGATGATTGCTCGGCTGTCCTTTGAGGACACGGTGACTGGCGGGGTGGGGTTCGGAGGACCCAGGTGTGGCAGCCTCGAAGGTCGACCTCGGTTACCTGTTCCTGCCACGGGCTTGGGGATTCGGGTACGCCGCCGAGGCGTGCGGCAGCACTCGACTGGCTCGACGGCGTCCTTCCCGTCGAGCCTGGGGACGGCCGCCGAGCGGCCGTCCCCAGGGGTAGCGCGGTGTCACGGGCATGTCCTGAGGTTCAGCGGATCGTCGCCCCGCCGGTGGGGGTCGGCTGGACCCGCTCGAACCGCACCTTGCTCAGCCATCCCGGGAGGTCGCTGAGCACGTACAGTTCGCCGTTCACGTCGGCGCCGAACGCCGTCGGCTGGGTGGGGAAGGTGCCGATCTCAGCGGACTCGTAGCCACCGGTGGACTTGGGCCGCACGGCGAAAGCGCGGGTCGAGCAGTAGTCGCTGGCGATGTAGGTGCCCCGCGCTTCCGGGGTGACGGACCCCCGGTACACTAGACCGCCGATGATGGAACAGTTTTCCGTCATGTAGTGGTCGTACTCGACGATCGGGTCGGTGAGCCGCACGCCCGGCCGGCACTGCGTCTCGTCGAAGACGGGCGTGCCCTCTCGACAGGACCAGCCGAGGTTCGCCCCACGCTGCGACGGGTGGATGTGGTTGATCTCCTCGATCAGGCCCTGGCCGACGTCGCCGATCCACAGTGAGTTGTCGGCCGGGTCGATGGAGAACTTCCACGGGTTGCGCAGCCCGTACACCCAGATTTCCGGCCGGGCGCCCGACGTGCGGACGAACGGGTTGTCGTAGGGCACGCAGTACGGCTTCGCCCCGCAGCTGCGGTTGACGTCGATCCGCAGGATCTTGCCGAGCAGGGTGCCGAGGTTCTGGCCGCTCTTGTAGGGGTCGTTCGCGTAACCACCGTCGCCGAGGGACCAGTACAGGTAGCCGTCGCGGCCGAAGGCCACCTGTCCGCCGTTGTGGTTGCCGTACTCGGCGTGCTCCTGGGTGAGCAGCACCTGCACCCGGTCGGGGGCGTTGATGGGCACTCGCGCCAGGGTCAGCGCGCCGGCCGGCAGGCTCGTGTAGGCCACGTAGAGCATCCCGGTCCGCGCGAAGTTCGGTGCCGGAGTGATGCCGAGCAGGCCGCGCTCGTTGTCCGACGTGTCGATCCGGGCGGTCAGGTCGATCACCGGGTCGGGTGCCAGGCCGGTGTCGGGGTGGTAGGCGCGGACAGTGCCGTTCTTCTCAGCGATCAGCATCCGGCCGTCCGGGAGGCCGGTGATCGCGATGGGGCGCTGCAGGCCGAAAGCCACCCGTTCGGATACCACGGTCAACTCGGCGAGTGGCACAGCGCGGGTTTTGGATGGGCCGGCCGCGGCAGTGCCGGCAATCGGCGTCGGTGGCGACAGGGTCGCAGCCAGGGCCAGAGCGAGCAACCCGGCCAGCATGGCGGCCGGGCGACGACGTCGTCGTGACATGTTCAGCTCCTCGATCAGGTGGGTGGTGGACGCGGTCTGGGAGCGTTCCCACCGTACAGTGACTGCAATCAATATCCAACCGCATGATCCGTGCGCCTGGAGGCAGCGGCGTACGGTGCGCGCCAAACGCCAGGTGATGTCGACGCAACTCCACTGGCGGTCGGCTCGTTGGTAGCGGGGGGCGGACGGAGGCGGACGATGGCGGCGGGGCGGGGTGGCGAGCTGCTGCGCCCGCCGATGAGTTCGGGTCGGGCGACGTTCCTGGAACTCTTCTTCGATCTGGCCTTCGTGGTGGCCCTCACCCGGGTCTCGCAACGTTTCGCCGGTGCCGCCGATGACACCGGCTGGGCGCTCGTCACGGGCTTCGGGCGTACCCTGCTGCTGTTTCTGGCGCTCTGGTTGATCTGGTCGCACACCGCCTGGATCACCAGCCGGTACGAACCGGAGCAGCCGGTCATTCAGGCCGTCGTGGTCGGCACCATGTTCGCCGGCCTGATCATGGCGGTGGCGCTGCCCCGCGCCATGGAGGAGCGCGCGCTGCCGTTCGCGGTCGCGTACCTGATGGTGATGGTGCTGCGGCCGCTGGTGGTCGCAGTCGCTTTGCGCGGGCATCCGCGACGGCTGGTGCCCGTCCGGCTTGTCGTGTGGGCCCTGGCGAGCGCCCCGCTGTGGCTGGTCGGCGCGTTGGGTCCGGATCACCTCCGCCTGCCGCTGTGGCTTGTCGCTCTCGCTGTCGACTACCTCGCCTGGCTCCTGGGCTGGCCGTTGCCGTGGCTCGGGGTTTCGAAAATAGGTCGGTGGCGGATCGCGGGGACCCATCTCGCGGACCGTTATCAGCAGATGGTCCTCATCGCGCTCGGTGAGTCGATTCTGGTTATCGGCGTGGTCTTCAGCGGCGCGGACTACTCCGGGGATCGGGCAGCCGCCTTCGCGGTCGCGTTCGCCATCAGCGCGTTGCTCTGGCGGATCTACTTCTACCGCGCCGGTCTGCTGTTGTCGGAGGCGTTCGGCCGGGCGGGTATGCCCGCCCGGCTGGGCGCGACGTCGGAACGGACGCACCTGTTGATCGTGCTCAGCGTGCTCATCACCTCGGTCGGGTACGAGTTGGTGATCGATCATCCGTTCGGACAGCCGCGGCCCGGTTGGCTGCTGTTCGTGGTGGGCGGACCGATGCTCTTCCTCGTGGCCCGCCTGCGGCTGGAGTACGAGATCTTCGGTCAGATCTCCCGACCCCAGGTGGTCGGTCTGGGCGCCCTGTTGCTGGCCACACCGGTGCTGGCGCACTGGGCGCCGATGGTCGGGTTGAGCGTGGTGGCCTGTGTGCTGGCCCTGGTCGCGCTACTCGGAGCGCTGCGCAGGCGAGGCGAGCCGTTGGAGGTTTCCGCCTCGCCGATCGGACGGGAGACGTCCGGAGACCGCGACTCCGAGGCGTGACGCGGCGCCCGGTCGCCGCGATGACCTGTTTCGTCCCGTAACCGCCCTGCTGGCCACGCACCTCGTGTTCACGTCGAACCGGTGTTCCCTCACCCCGGGCAGTGGTGCCCACCACAGCACCCGTCAGATAGAACGATCGGTCTTGACGGCGGGCAGCCGGGTGGGTACCGTTCGTGCAGACAGAACGTTCGGTCTACCTGACGTTCATGGCTGCGCCCGAAGGAGAGCCCCGTGCCCACCAAGATCACCCTTGTCATCGGTAATCCGGCCGACCCCGACGAGTTCGAGAAGGTTTACGCCGACGTGCGCCGGGCCGCGGAGACGTTCCCGAAGCTCCAGCGGGTCGAGTCGGCCAAGGTGTGGCCGAAGGAGGACGGCACGCCCACGCCCGCGTACCGGACGCTCGACCTGTACTTCGCCAGCTACGAGGACGCCTCTGCCGCAGTCGCGACGCCCGCTGCCGGTGCTGTCTTCGGTGGGCTCCAGGGCGCTCAGGTGGAGATCACCGGGCTGTTCTCAGACATCGAGTAGCACCGCCCTTCCCCTCCCGGCGGCGGCCCTCACCCCGCTGGATGTCCCCTCGCTCCGCAATCACCGAGAGGTTGACCATGACCACCGTTGCCGTCCCCGGCATCTCGACGACAGCCGCTGCTCTGCGGCGGTTGTACTTCGGTCGCTTCGCCTTCGCGATCGTCTGGGCCGCCGTGACGTTCCCCCTCGCCAAACACCTCAACCCCCTCACCACCGCGCTGCTCGTGCTCTACCCGCTGTTCGACGTGGCCGCCGCCATTGTCGACGTCCGCGCATCGCGGGCCACCGGATCGCCAACCCTGTTGTACGTGAACGTCGCGATCAGCCTGCTGGCCGCGGTGGGCCTGGGCATCGCCGGCGCGTCCGGGATCCCGGCGGTCCTGCGCGTCTGGGGCGCCTGGGCGGTGGTGGCCGGACTGGTTCAGCTGATCGTGGCCGTCACCCGCCGCACGATGGGTGGCCAATGGCCCATGATCATCAGCGGTGGCATCTCCGTCATCGCCGGCGCGTCGTTCTTCGCGGCGGCCTCCGCGGACAACCCGGCGCTGACCAACGCGATCGGCTACGCCATCCCCGGCGCCATCTTCTTCCTCATCGCGGCCATCCGCCTCGGCCGCGCCGCGAAGGGAAACTGACGTGCAGAAGGCCACGTACGACGTGATTGTCATCGGCGCGGGACCGGTGGGGGAGAACGTCGCCGACCGCGTCGTGCGGGGCGGCCTGACCGCCGCGATCGTCGAGCGGGAGCTGGTGGGCGGCGAATGCTCGTACTGGGCCTGCATGCCGACCAAGGCGCTGCTGCGCAGCCAGACCGCGCTCCGGGCGGCTCGTCAGCTGCCCGGAGCGCGCGAGGCGGTGACCGGCGAGCTGGACGCGCAGGCCGTGCTGCGTCGCCGGGACACCTTTACCTCGCACTGGAAGGACGACGGGCAGGTGTCCTGGCTGAGCTCGGCGGGGATCGCGCTGTACCGGGGCCAGGGACGCATCGGCGACGACCGGCTCGTCGAGGTGACCAGCGCGGACGGCTCCACCACCTCGCTCACCGCCCGACACGCCGTCGTCGTCGCGACCGGCAGTCGCGCGCTGGTGCCGGAGATCGCCGGTCTGCGCGAGTCGGCACCGTGGACCAGCCGTGAGGCGGCCGCCGCGAGCGAGGTTCCCGGCCGCCTCGCCATCATCGGTGGTGGCGTGGTGGCCACGGAGATGGCGACCGCGTACGCCGGCCTCGGATCGACCGTGACGGTGCTCGCGCGCGACGGTGTGCTCACCGCGGCGGAGCCGTTCGTCGGCGAGCGGGTCACGCAGTCTCTGCGGGAAGCCGGCGTGTCGGTCCAACTCGGTGCCGAGGCCAGATCGGTGAGCCGTGACGGCGACGGCACGGTGCACATCATGCTCACCGACGGCCAGCAGGTCGAGGCCGACGAGATCCTCGTCGCGATCGGCCGTACGCCGAACACGCACGACCTGGGCCTCGACCGGATCGGCCTGAAGCCGGGCGCCTGGCTCACGGTCGACGACACCCTGCGGGTGGTCGACGGTGCCGGCGCGTTGATCGGCGACGGGTGGCTGTACGCGGCCGGAGACGTCAACCGGCGCGTGCTCCTGACCCATCAGGGTAAGTACCAGGCGCGCGCGGTGGGCGACGTGATCGTGGCGCGGGCCACCGGAGACGCGACGGACGACCGCCCGTGGGGTCGGCACGTCGCCACCGCGGACGAGCGCGCCGTGCCGCAGGTCGTCTTCACCGACCCGGAGGTCGCGTCGGTGGGGCTGACCGCAGCCGCCGCCGAGGCCGCTGGACTGCGGATCCGGGTCGTCGACTACGACCTGGCCGCCGTCGCCGGAGCCGCGTTGCACGCCGACGGCTACCAGGGGCAGGCCCGGATGGTCGTGGACGAGGACCGGCGGGTGATCGTCGGCCTCACCCTCGTCGGCCCGGATGTCGCGGAACTGATCCACGCCGCGACGATCGCCATCGTCGGTGAGGTCCCACTGGAGCGGCTGTGGCACGCCGTGCCCGCGTACCCGACCGTCAGCGAGGTCTGGCTGCGCCTGCTGGAGGCGTACGGCCGCTGACCTGCGCCGTACGGCCGGCCGCGACACACAGGAGCTGTGTCATCCTCCTACCGGAGGGTGGCCCAGCTCGCGGTCGTACGGGGGCTACCGGGCCGACTCTGCCGACCGAAGCTCCGAGTTGATCCTGAGGAGTCCTTCGACACCACGCAGGAAGGTCTCGGACACCGTCGTGGGGTCGGCGAGGCATCCCGCCGCCATGGCACCGTCGCGGAGCATGACGAAGTGACGGGCTGCGGGATCCGCCGTTCCTTCGTGGACCTGCGCCATGAGCCCGGTGATGGTGTCCAGGAACCATTGCCGGTGGGCCATGAGTTCCTGGTGCACGGGATGGTTCGTGTCGGGATATTCCGCCGCGGCGTTCAGGAACGCGCACCCACGGAACCCGGGGGACTGGATGTTCCGAGCGATGGAATTGGCGATGGCCAGGAGCGGGTCGACCGGCGATCGATCGGCGGCGAGCGCCTCGTCGACCATGCCGCGCTCCAGCTGATGCACCTCCCGCAGGTAGGCCAGGATGAGATCATCCTTGCTGGGGAAGTGGCGGTAGAAGGTAGCCCTGGTCACCTTCGCCTCGGCGATGATCCGGTCGACACCGACGGCGTGAATGCCCTCCGCGTAGAAGATCCTGGTCGCCGTTCGGAGAAGCTTGAGGCGCGCCTCGGAGGGCCGGTTGGTGGGTTCGTCGCTCGCCATCCAACCATCTTAGCGACAGAACGTTCGGTCTTATCCTTGTCCGCTGTTCTCCGATCTCGCTGACAGTGGCCCGATCAGTGCGGGATTCTGGATGCTGCAACCCCACCGGAGCAGGGATCGCGCGCGCTGATTCGCGGTATCCGAGGAAATGCTCCGTCGACCGTACTCGTCGGTCCGGCCGGCAACTGCGGGCACTGGGTGACGAGGCCTCTCGAAAGGACCTCCAGATGAGCGCTGCTTCTGACATGTCTGCCCAGGAGATGCCGACGATCGTGCTGGTCCACGGGGCATTCGCCGGCTCGTCGAGTTGGAACGGAGTGATTGCCAACCTCAAACATCGGGGCTATCCGGTCATTGCCGTCGCCAACCCGCTGCGCGGTGTGCAAAAGGACGCCGCATACGTTCGCGCCCTTTTGGACAGCCTGCCCGGACCGGTGGTGATGGCTGCTCATTCCTACGGCGGACTGGTCATGACCGAGGCGGCGGCCGACGCCCCCAACGTCAAGGCCCTGGTGTACGTCGCCAGCGTGAGCCCGGACGTGGGCGAAAGTGTGATCGAGTTGGTCTCCAAGTATCCCGGAAGTCAGCTCACCTCAAGCATCAAGATGATCCCGGTGCCCTCCGACGACGGCGGCATGACCATGGATCAGTACATCTTGCAGGAAAAGTTCCACGAGGTGTTCGCCGCCGACGTCGATGCCGGCACCGCCGAACTCATGGCGGCAACGCAGCGACCCGCCTCCGCGAACGCCCAGGAGGAGGGCGTGACCAAGGCCGCCTGGAAGACGATCCCCTCCTGGACCCTGATCAGTGCCCAGGACCAGGGCATCCCGCCAGACCTGCAACGCTTCATGGCCGACCGGGCGGGCTCCACGACAATGGAGATCGCCGCCTCCCACGCTGTGGCGGTCTCGCAACCCGGCCCGGTCGCCGACTTCATCGACAGCGCCGCCCGTGCCACCGCGCCCTCGATGCAGATGTCCAAGAGTCGTCGCGGTTGACGGCGGTCGCTTCGTCGCGAACGGCGAGTTCGTCGAGCCTGGTCGCGACTGCACGGTGGCGTTGAGCCGATTGATGCCGTGCTCCACTGTCGCGTTCACCGGCCGGAGCAGCCCTCGGGCAGCCCGGCCGGTGACGCATCAGACGGGCTCGATCGCGAGGTCGATGACCTGGTCGTCCTTGATGTCGAACACAAGTGCGAAGGACAGGGGCCCGCCGGGGAATTCGCCGTCCCCGGAGGCCACCAGCCGGTCGACCGCGAACGAGGTTGGCGTGAGCACGACCTTGGGGTAGATCAGGTGCCCCTGGATCCACTCGCGGATCTCGGCCGCGCTGGCCGGAGTCCTGCGCATGCCCCCCGCCGAAGCCCCCGAGACTCGTGCGAGCGCCGCACTGACGCTACGTGCGCTGGTCGGCGACGACCCGGGTGACCTCACCCCGGGCGAGCACGCGCTGCTCGGCGAGTTGCTGGACCGCCTGGCCCGCTAGGGTCTGTCCCGAAGTCGGTCAGAGCCACAGTTTGATCGGCTGGCGTCCTGGTCTGCCGTCGTCAACGTGACGGTACAGGTCGTTCGCCGGTAGTCCTTCGGGATCGACGAACGAGACGGCCATGGTGCGCTCCTTCCGGCAGAGCCGCCGATCGGCGACTCCGACCGCCCGGCGGGAGCGCTTTCGAACGCTCGTCAGGAGGTGGGCGGCCGCTCCTGGTCAGGGTGTGGCGACTGCTGCGTGAGGGTCAGCTGGCCGAGTTCCTGGGTGCATCGGGTGAGCGCGACGTAGAGGCCGTTCCAACCGCGCGGTTCGGCGGCGATGCCCTGAGGGTCGATGAGGAGTGTCGCGTCCCATTCCAGCCCCTTGGACTGGGTCGCGCTGAGCACCGGCACGTCACTCAGTACGGCGTGGAGTGTGGCGATGCGCTCCACGGGGGCGATGACGCCGACCGTGCCGCCGTGCCACCGTTGCTGCAACTGCCGCACTGCGTCCACGGCGGCGTCGGCAAGCTCAGCCGGCGTGATCGTCCGCGCCCAGGGGGCGATGCCGGAGGAGCGCACCGCTCGTGGCGGAGTGTTGTGGCTGCCCGCCCTCTTCAAGACCGGTTCGGTGAGGTCCATGACCTCGCGCGGGGTCCGGTAGCAGATGGTCAGTTCCGCTGCGGTCCAGCGGTCTCCGAAGGCAGCTCTTACCGCTTGCGCCCAACTGGTGTGCCGGTGGGCTGCCTCGGCCTGGTCGATGTCACCGACGGCGGTGATGGAACGGCTGGGACACCGGCGGAGAACCATCTGCCACTGCATCTCGGACAGTTCCTGCGCCTCGTCGATGACGACATGGCCGTACACCCAGGCGCGCTGGCGGCGAGCACGTTCGGCGAGGAATTCGCCCTGTGGTTGCGGGGTGTCGACGTCGCCGAGCAGGTCGGCGAGGGCGTCGAGCAGGGGGATGTCGCTTGACGCCCAGGGGGTCGGCTCGGTTGCGACGGCCGTGATCTCCTCGGGGGACAACTGCGGGGCGAACCGGGCCAGCAGGGTGCGGTCGGTCAGGAGGCCACCCAGCAGGGTTTCGGGATCGAGGGTGGGCCACCACGCTTCGATGAACCGGGCGATGGTGGCGTTCTCGGCGATGCGACCACGAAGTTCTTCGATCTCCTCCTCGGAGAGCAACCCGTTGATGTCGCTCCCGGTGGACGCTTCAGTGGAGAAGTGATCCTGCGCCATGCCCTTGTCGACGCGAGCGAGGATGTCCTCGAAGCCTTCCTCCATCTCCGCCATCAGCGTCTCGCGCTGTTCGGCGACGACATCGGCCAGACGGTGGTGCAACTGATCGGCGAACGCCGCGCGGGCGCGGTGGTACGGACGCCCCTGCACCGCCGAGGCGAGCGCCTGCGCCACGGTCGCGGCCGGAATGACGTAGAACTCGCCCTCCCAGCGCAGCTTCAGCTCGCGCGGACGGGGGAGTAGCGACGTGACATAGCCTTCGAGGGCGGCCTGCCAGAGAGCGCGGCCCTTGATCTCGGCGAGTCGCCGGCTCTCGTCGCGGCCCACGTGGACGTCGGCCAGCAGCGTGTCGCAGGTCGCCGAGACGACGGCGGTCTCACCGAGCGCGGGTAGCACCTGGGCGATGTACTCGAGGAACCGCGGCGAGGGACCCAGGACCAGGACCGCCTGGTCGGCCATCTTCCGGTGGGTGAACAGCAGGTACGCGACGCGGTGCAGGGCAACCACGGTCTTGCCCGTGCCGGGACCGCCCTGGACGATCAGTGGGCCGGTCGCCTCAGCCCGGATGATGTCGTCCTGTTCGCGTTGCAGGGTGGAGATCGCCGTCGACATGCGGCCGGTGCGCCGCTGGTCGAGCGCGGCCAGTAGGGCGCCTTCGCCGACGAGTTCCGCAGTCGTGCTTCCGTCGAGGGGCTCGTCGTCCACGCCGACGACGGACGATCCCGTCGTACGGATGTGCCGGCGCCGTGCCTGACCCTGTGGGTCGACAGCCGTGGCGGTGTAGAACGGCCGAGCCGCGGGAGCACGCCAGTCCACCAGCACTGGCTCACTGCCCTCCCCGTCGTCACGGAGACCGACACGGCCCACGTGGCGCACCGTGCCGTCAAGGCCGTCGAGGCGGCCGAAGACCAGCCCTTCCTCTGCTCGCCGTAGCTCGTCGTACTGCTGGCGGAGCAGGCGCTGTCGGGCCAGCTCCAACGCGTCCAGGGCCTCCGCCGAAAGCTCGACCTGTAGGTGATCGATCAGCCTGTCCCGCCGGGCCGTGGCCACATCCAGGAACGCCTGTTCCTCGGCGACAGCGGATCGTCGCGCGGCGCCCTCCGCGGTGGAGGCCGGCAGTTGGCCGTCAGGTGCTGATTCGGCGACGCCGGCGGTGCCGATGCTCAGGGCAGACTTCCGGTGCATACACGAATCCTTGGATCGGGTAAACCTCGGCCCGGACGAGCCGCAGCGCATTCGGCGGCAAGCATAGAGTCCGTTTCCCTCACCGACCAGGCAATCCGCCAGCAGAGATCGGAATCTCAATGCCTTGCAGTTCCGGGGTTGTCCGTGGCCTCACCAATCCCATTTCTCTTATTGACAGCCGAGTCTTTATCTGTTCTGTGGATGCATTCCGAGTGGTGACGTGGCCCGCTCTACGGCAGGCGTCGCGCGAGGTCGCATGGTGGCGTAGGGGGTCGTCCCGCGCAGGTCAGCTCAAGCTGAAGGACACGTCGTCGACGTCGAAGGCGGTGACCCCGTTGCCGGCCGTCTCGCTGGCGAGGAAGCTCGCTGTCGCGGTGCGTTCGGTCGCGGCGGTTCCGCTCGACATGACGTACTGCCGCCACTGCGCTCCGCCGTCGAAGGCCAGCGAGAACCTCGTCTTCGGGGGTATCCCGGTGACCGCCAGTCCGACGTTCAGGTAGTCGCCGCGGCTGGTCTCCGTGGTGGTGGTCCGCACCCAGAAGCTGACCGTCAGGTTGCAGTTGGCCGGCACTGTGACAGTGGTGCGCAGCAGGTCGGTGCGCGTCACGTCCAGCCCGGCGAAGGCGGCGTAGGCGCGGCCGGTGTGTGCCGGTCGGGTCGCGTCGCCGACCACGACGATGCGGGGCCCGGCCGTCCAGCCGGTGGTCCCGTGCTCGAACCCCGGGTTCGGGTGGATCTGCCCGGTGCAGGGCGGGTCGGCAGCTGGCTGGCCGTGGGATGCGCCGCCGGTGGCCAGGAGCAGCAGTGCCGCAACCGAGATGGTGGTGACGAAGGCCTTCATCGGTTCTCCCCGCGTCCATACATTCGAGATTGTCGATATGTATCGACGATGCGCGATGGACTCGGGCGCGTCAAGTCCTTCCCGCGGCGGGCCCCACCGGGGCGGCGGGACAAGCTGGCGCTACCGCCTGCGGCGGGCGTCGGCCTCGGTGTCGAGCAGATCGTTGAGTGTCAGCGCCGAGTTGATCAGTGAGAGATGGCTGAACGCCTGGGGATAGTTGCCGATCTGCTCCCCGGTCGCGGCGATCTCCTCGGCATAGAGGCCGAGGTGGTTGCTGAAGGTGAACATCTTCTCGAACGTGAGTCGGGCGTCGTCGAGGCGGCCGGAGCGGGCCAGCGCCTCGACGTACCAGAAGGTGCACATGTTGAAGGTGCCCTCGTGGCCCGGGAGGCCGTCGGGGGAGTGGACCGGGTCGTACCGGTGGACCAGGCTGTCGGAGACCAGTTCACGCTCGATCGCCAGCAGGGTGGACTGCCACAGCGGGTCGCTCGGCGTGACGAAACCGACCGCCGGCATGGCGAGCAGTGCCGCGTCCAGGACGTTCTCGTCGTACGCCTGCACGAAAGTGCCGCGGGCCCGGTCGTATCCGCGCTCCATGACCTGGTTGTAGATGCGGTTGCGCTGCTCCGTCCAGCAGGTCATGTCTCCGGGGCGACCGGTCCGGGTGGCCAGCCGGATGGCCCGGTCCAGCGCGACCCAGGACATCACCCGACCGAAGGTGTAGTTGCGGGGGTGGTGGCGGCTCTCCCAGATGCCGGCGTCGGGTTGGTCCCAGTTGTGGCAGAGCCAGTCGACCAGCCGCACGGTGCTCTTCCATACCTGGTGCGAGACGCGGATGCCCTGCTCGTCGGCGAGGTGCATGGCGTAGAGGGCCTCGCCGTGGATGTCGAGCTGGAGCTGGTCGGCGGCGCCGTTGCCGATCCGTACCGGCCGGGAACCTCGGTAGCCCTCCAGATGCTCCAGCACCTCCTCGTGCAGGTCGGAGGAGCCGTCCACCCGGTACATGATCTTCAACGGGTCCTGATGGTCGCCGGCTTCGCGGATCCGCTCGTCCAGCCAGTTCATGTACCGGCTGACCTCCTCGGTGAAGCCGAGGCCGAGCAGTGCGTGCACCGAGAACGACGTGTCGCGGACCCAGGTGTAGCGGTAGTCCCAGTTGCGGGTGCCGCCGACCAGTTCGGGCAGCGCGGTGGTGGGCGCGGCGATCATCGCGCCGGTCGGCGCGTACGTCATGAGTTTGAGCGTGATGGCCGAGCGCTCGACCATCTCCCGCCACCGGCCGGTGTAGCGGGAACGTTCGAGCCAGCGTCGCCAGTAGTCCCGGGTCCACTCGAACATGCCCTGGATCTCTTCCGGCGAGAAGATGCGTGGTTCGGCCCCACCCGTCTCCAGGACCACCCCGCCGGTGTCGCCCTCGTTCAGCGTGCCGTACGCGACCAGGTCGCCGCCCTCAAGGTGGACGTCACCCTGTTCGGAGATCAACCGCCGAACCGGGTCGACCGGGTTGAACGTCAGCGTCGCCGACCGGCTGCGGAAGACGTAGCCGTTGTGGTGACGCTCGAGCTGATGCGCTTCGCGCGCGTAGTCGAACCGCGGGCGGCACTCGACCCGGAAGCGCATGCTGCCGCGGACCATGGTGACGGTCCGGACGAGCCGGTGCGCGTCGGTTGCCCGCTCGCCGGTGACCGGCATGAAGTCCATCACCTCGGCCACCCCGTCGGCGCTGATGAAACGGGTGATCAGGATGGGTGTGCCGGGGAGGTAGAGCTGCTTGGTCACGTACCGCACGTCGTGCGGCGCGATCTGGAAGTAGCCGCCCTTCTCCTTGTCGAGCAGGGCGGCGAAGATGCTCGGTGAGTCGAACCGCGGCGCGCAGAACCAGTCGACGGTCCCGTCGCACGTCACCAGCGCGGCGGTCTGCAGGTCGCCGATGAGTCCGTGATCCTCGATCGCCGGATAGCTGTCCACGTCTCTCCCCGGTTCGGCGGCGTCCTGCGCACCGAACTTAGGGGAGGAATTGTCGGCTTAGGTGAGATTCACGTTCCGCCACCCTGTCGCGTTCCCCAGGTAACGCCGCGAGGGCCGGGTCCTGCGCCGACCCGGCCAGCCTCACCGTCCGCGCAGCGGGCGGCAGGAGGAGCGAATGACCAGCTCGGTGGGGAGCCGGATGTGGGTGTCGCGGTCGACGCCGGCGATCAGGTCGACGAGCAGGCGCAACGCTTCGGCGCCCATCCGTTGCAGCGGCTGCATGATGGTCGTCAGCGGCGGGTTGACCAGCGCCGACTCCGGGACGTTGTCGAAGCCGATCACCGACAGGTCGTCGGGCACCGACAGGCCCATGTCGCGGGCCACGGTCATCGTGGAGATCGCGGACAGGTCGTTACCCGCGAAGATCGCGCTCGGTCGGTCGCTGAGGGCGAGCAGTTCCGCGGCCGTGCCGGCGGCGCTCTCGATCCGGAACCCGCCGACGCGGACGAGCCGCTCGTCCACCGGCACGCCGGCTTCGGTCATCGCACTGCGGAAGCCGGCCTCGCGCAGCTGGGCAGACTTCAGGTCGGTGCGTCCACTGATGTGCCCGATACGCGTGTGGCCGAGGGACAGCAGGTAGTTGGTCGCCAGCACGGCGCCGGCGAAGTTGTCCGAGTCGACGGTGGGCAGGTCGGACGGCCCGGTGTGGGGGTCGACGGCCACGACGTGGAAGCTGTGTTCGGTCTCGACCACCGTCGGCGTGACGATGACGGCGCCGTCGATGAGTGTGCCGGACAGCCGGGCGAGGGAGCGCCGCTCCCACCCCACCGCGGCCCCTTCGCCGTCGCCGCTGGAGTAGGCCAGTAGCTGGTACCCGCTGCCGGCGACCTCCTGCGAGGCCCCCTTGAGCAGCTCGGTCGAGAACGGCTCGAACTCGGCGACCAGGATGCCGAGCACGTTGGTGCGGTGGCTGCGCAGGCTCTGCGCTCCCAGGCTCGCCTCGTAGCCGAGCTCGTGGATGACCTGCTGGACTCGTTCCACGGTTGCCTGGGCCACGCCGTAGCGGCCGTTGACCACCTTCGACACGGTCGCGACCGAGACGCCGGCAGTACGTGCCACATCCGACATCTTGACGCGCTGCTGAAACACCACGTCGATGATGATAGGGCCCTGTTGCCGCTGCGGCGTCACCGACTCGAAAACGTTATCGATACCGATTGACATCAAGTTACGTGACTGTGAAACTTCGCCGCAGGCCGAGTACCGCGACTGACTAGTCGAGGAGAGTCGATGGCAACGAAGCGGCGTGCAAGTGCCGTCCTGGCACTGTTGATGACAAGTGTTCTCGTTACCGCCGGATGCAGCGGCGGCGGCGAAGAGGCGGCCCCTCAGAACGAGCTGTACAAGGACCCGGTGACCCTGACCTGGTGGCACAACGCCTCACAGGACGGGCCCGGCAAGACCTACTGGGAGAAGGTCGCCAAGGACTTCTCCGCACTTCACCCCACCGTCAAGATCGAGATTGAGGCGATCGAGACGAATCAGCTCCAGCGCACCCGGCTCCCTGCCGCGCTGCTGAGCAGCGACCCGCCGGACATCTTCCAGGCCTGGGGCGGCGGCGAGATGGCCGAGCAGGTGGAGGCCGACTACCTCAAGGAGATCACCGACCAGGTCAAGACCGAGGTCGGCGACATCGGCAGTGCCGCGGAGATCTGGCAGGTCAAGGGCAAGCAGTACGGCCTGCCGTTCCGGATGGGCATCGAGGGCATCTGGTACAACAAGGAGATGTTCGCGCAAGCGGGCATCGCGGCTCCGCCGACCAACTTCGAGGAGCTCAACGCCGCGGTCACCAAGCTCAAGGCGATCAACGTGACCCCGATCGCCGTGGGTGCCGGTGACAAGTGGCCGGCCGCGCACTGGTGGTACAACATGGCGCTGCGCGCCTGCTCGGTCGACACCCTCAAGAAGGCGTCCACGGAGAAGACCTTCGACGATCCGTGCTTCGTCAAGGCCGGCCAGGACCTGAAGGCGTTCATCGACACCAAGCCGTTCCAGCCCAACTTCATCGCCACGCCGGGCCAGAACGATCCGACCAGCGCCAACGGCATGCTCGCCAACGGCAAGGCCGCGATGGAGCTGATGGGTGACTGGAACCGCGGCACGCTGGACACCGTCGCCACGGACAAGACGAAGCTCGCGTCGTTCCTCGGCTGGTTCCCGGTGCCGGCGATCAGCGGTTCCCCGGGTGACCCGAAGGCGGCCCTCGGCGGTGGTGACGGGTTCTCCTGCTCCAAGAACGCCCCGTCCGAGTGCGTCGAGTTCCTCAAGTACATCGTGAGCCCCGAGGTGCAGAAGGGCTACGCCGAGACCGGCACCGGCCTGCCGGTGGCCAAGGGTGCGGCGGACGCCGTCAAGGACCCGGCGCTGAAGTCCATCCTGGAGGCCACCTCCGGGGCGAGCTACGTCCAGCTCTGGCTGGACACGGCCTACGGCAGCACCATCGGTACCGCGATGAACGACGCGATCGTCACCATCTTCGCCGGCAACGGGACGCCTGAGAAGGTCGTCTCGGCAATGAAGGCGGCCGCAAGCAAGTGACCTCCGCCAACCAGATCCGTATGCCCGCCGGCGGCGCTTCCGCGTCGCCGGCGGGCCCCCGCCGGGCCGAGCGCGATTCCGCCCGCCGAGCCGACAACCGCCGCAAGTGGTACGAGATCATCGGGCTCACCGCGCCGGCCGTCGCCGTCTACGTGATGTTCGTGCTGGTGCCGATGGGCTTCGCGGTCTACTACAGCCTGTTCCGGTGGCGCGGGGTCGGGCCGCCCACCGAGTTCGTCGGCCTGCGGAACTACACCCTCGCCTTCCAGGATCCGATCTTCCTCGACGCGTTGCGCAACAACGCCATCATCGTGTTCGGGTCGCTGCTGATCCAGGGGCCGATCGCCCTGGGCGTCGCCCTGCTGCTCAACCGTCGCTTCCGCGGGCGGTCCGTGTTCCGCCTCCTGGTGTTCGTGCCGTACGTGCTGGCCGAGGTCACGGTCGGCATCATGTGGAAGTTGCTCCTCACCGGCGACGGCACTGTCGACGCGCTGCTGCGGTCGCTGGGAATGGGCGGCCTGGTGCAGGCCTGGCTGGCCGACCTGGACGTGGTCATCTGGACCCTGCTGGCCGTTCTCACCTGGAAATACGTCGGCTTCGCCATCATCCTGCTCCTGGCCGGGCTGTCCAATGTGCCCGACGAGCTGACCGAGGCTGCCGCCATCGACGGCGCGAGCTGGTGGCAGATCCAACGGCACGTCACGATTCCGCTGCTCGGCCCGACGATCCGGATCTGGATGTTCCTGTCCATGATCGGCTCGCTGCAGATCTTCGACATGATCTGGGTGACCTCGGTGCCCGCGGTCCGGTCCCTCGGCGCGTCGGCCACCATGGCGACGTACATGGTGGACAACGGGTTCTTCGCCCGGCTGTGGGGCTACGGCAACGCCGTGGCGGTAATCCTCTTCGTCATCTCCTTCGTGGCGGCGCTGCTGTTCCAGCGGTTCCTGCTCCGCCGCGACATCGAGGGCGCCATCACCGGAAGGGCGAAGTGACGATGGCCGTGAACTCGGTTCTCCCCCCGTCCACCGGACGCCGCCAGGTCTCCTGGGGCACACCGCTCACCTACGCGCTCGCCCTCGCGATCGCGGCGGTGTCGATCGCCCCGGTCATCTACGTGGTCATCGGCGGTTTCCGCACCACCCCGCAGATCGTCGCCGACCCGGCCGGCCTGCCCGACCCGTTCGTCTGGGACAACTACTCCCGGGTGCTGACCCAGAGCAACTTCTGGCAACAGGCGTTCAACAGCGCGGTCATCGCCCTCGGCACCACGCTCGCCGTCGTCGTGCTCGGCCTGGCCGCCGCGTTCGTGCTGGCCCGCTACCGGTTCCGCGGCCGAGAAGGGCTCTACACCTTCTTCACCCTCGGCCTGCTGTTTCCGGCCGGGGCGGCGATCCTGCCGCTCTACCTCATGCTGCGTGACCTGAACCTGATCAACTCCTACTACGCGGTGATCCTGCCGCAGGTCGCCTTCTCACTGCCGCTGACGATCGTGATCCTGCGTCCCTTCCTCTCCGCCATTCCGCGAGAGTTGGAGGACGCCGCCGCCATCGATGGCGCGAGTCGGCTCGGCTTCCTCTGGCGCGTCGCGATGCCGCTGTCGCGGCCCGCGCTCGTCACCGTTGGCGTCCTGGCGTTCGTGGCGAGCTGGAACTCGTTCCTGCTGCCGCTGCTCGTCCTCAGCGACGTCAACCTGCACACCCTGCCGCTGGGCGTGCAGAACTTCTCCAGCCAGTACACGACCGACACGGCAGGCGTACTCGCCTTCACCTCGCTGGCAATGCTGCCGGCGCTGCTCTTCTTCACGCTCGCGGAGAAGCAGATCGTCGGTGGCCTGCAGGGTGCGGTCAAGGGCTGACCGGCAGCGGTACGAGCACAACCACAGGAAGGCACAGCATGACTGAGGTCCACGCGGTGGTGGGCGGGCCGTTGCCGGCCCAGGCCGGTCCGGAGCACGGACGACCGGACGGGCACGACGGCGAGGCCCGCGTACGCGAACTGCTCGGCCGGATGACGATCGAGGAGAAGATCGCCCAGCTCGTCGGCTTCTGGGAGAAGGAGGACGGCGAGGCGGTCGCACCGTTGCAGGGGGAGTTCGGCGACGCCTTCAAGCTCGAGGACTTCTCCCGGCACGGGCTCGGTCACCTCACCCGCGCCTACGGGACCCGCCCGTTGGACGCGGCGCAACGCGCGTCGTGGTTGTGGAAGTTTCAGCGCGACCTGGTCACCGGCACCAGGCTCGGCATCCCGGCGATCGTGCACGAGGAGTGCCTCACCGGGCTGTCCGCGTGGAAGGCGGCCACGTTCCCGACCCCGCTGGCCTGGGGCGCCGCGTTCAACCCCGAACTGGTCACCGAGATGGCCGCGGCGATCGGCGCGTCGATGCGGGCCCTGGGCGTGCACCAGGGGCTCTCTCCGGTGCTCGACGTGATCCGTGACCCCCGCTGGGGTCGGGTCGACGAGTGCGTCGCCGAAGATCCGTACCTGGTCGGCACCATCGGCACGTCGTACGTGCGCGGCCTGCAGTCGCAGGGGGTGCACGCCACCCTCAAGCACTTCGCCGGGTACTCCGCCTCGCGGGCCGGGCGCAACTTCGCCCCGGTGCACGTCGGCCGCCGGGAACTGGCCGACGTGCTGCTCCTCCCGTTCGAGATGGCGATCCTCGACGGCGACGCGCGCAGCGTCATGCACTCGTACACCGAGATCGACGGGGTGCCGGTCGCCGCCGACCCGACGATGCTGACCGGCATCCTGCGCGACCAATGGGGCTTCGACGGCACCGTGGTGGCCGACTACTACGGGGTCGCGTTCCTGAACCTGCTGCACCACGTGGCCAGCGATCACGCGGACGCGGCCGGGCAGGCGTTGACCGCCGGTCTCGACGTCGAGCTGCCCACCGGCGACGCCTACCTGACCCTGGGGGAGTCGGTGCGGGCGGGCAAACTCGACGAGGCGCTGATCGACCGCGCGGTGCTGCGGGTGCTGCGCCAGAAGCGGGACCTGGGCCTGCTCGACGCCACCTTCGACGACGAGCCGCCCCAGACGATCGACCTCGACTCGCCCGAGCACCGGTCGATCGCCCGCCGGCTCGCCGAGGAATCGATCGTGCTGGTCGCCAACCGGGACGCGCTGCCGCTGCCCGCGGGGCGCCGGGTGGCCCTCATCGGCCCGAACGCCGACCGGCAGAGCGCGCTCTTCGGGTGCTACTCGTTCCTCAACCACGTCCTCGTCCAGCACCCCGGTGTGGAGACCGGCATCGACGTGCCGACCGTGCTCGACGCCGTGCGGGCCGAGTTCGGCGACGATCTCGTCACCTGGGCACGCGGCTGCGACGTGGACGACGACGACCGGTCCGGCTTCGACGAGGCCGTCGCCACGGCCTCCGGCGCGGACGTGGCCGTCCTGGTCGTCGGCGACCACGCCGGCCTCTTCGGACGCGGCACGGTCGGCGAGGGCTGCGACCGGGAGGACCTGGAGCTGCCCGGCGTCCAGCGCCAACTGGTCGAGGCGGTGTTGGCGACCGGCACACCGGTCGTCCTCGTGCTGGTCACCGGCCGGCCGTACGCGGTCGGCTGGGCGCTCACACGCTGCGCGGCGGTGGTGCAGGCGTTCTTCCCGGGCGAGGAGGGCGCCGGGGCGATCGCGGGGGTGCTCTCCGGGCGGGTCAACCCGTCGGGTCGGCTGCCGGTCAGCCTGCCCCGGTCGGCCGGCGCACAGCCGTACTCCTACCTGCACCCCACCCTGGGCACGGGCAACGAGGTGACCAACCTGCCGGCGACACCGGTGGCACCGTTCGGCCACGGCCTGTCCTACACGACCTTCGGATACGACGAGCTCACCGTGCCCAGCACGGCACCCACCGGCGGGGCGGTAGCGGTGACCGTGCGGGTGACGAACACCGGCGCGGTCGCCGGCGACGACGTGGTCCAGCTCTACGGTCGCGATGTGGTCGCCTCGGTGACCCGGCCGGTGGCGCAGCTGCTCGGCTACCGGCGGGTCCATCTCGAACCGGGACAGTCCGTCACCGTCGAGCTGACGGTCCCAACCACCCGTCTGGCCTTCTCCGACCGCACGTTCACCCGGGTGGTGGAGCCTGGCGACGTCGAGCTGTGGGTCGGCACCAGTGCACGGCGGGACGCCGAGGCGCTGACCACGCTGGTCGGCGACACCGTTCCGGTCACCAACGCCTCCCCACGGTGGACCACCACAGAGATCCACTGAGAGGCGGTCCGCCGACTGTCCCCGACGGACAGTCGGCGGGCCGACCCCGCTCCCGCGCCGGTCTTCGCGGTGACCCCGCACCGGTGGCGGCGGGCCCGGCGGCACGTCGACGTGCTACTCGCGCACGCGGTCCTGGTGGGGGCCGAGCCGGCTGATCTCGTACCCGTCGGGGTAACTCCTGGTCTTGATCCCGTCGGCGAACAACGCGGTCGTCGGTGGCGCCCCGAACCACCGCTGCGACAGCGAGCGCGTCCGCAGGGCCAGGTGCACCCCCGCCCGGACCGGCCAGGTCGGGGTGTCGACCCGCGTCGCGCTCCGCAGCGGCGCGTCATACAGGGCGCTGACCAGCGCGTTTCCCAGTGGAGCGAGCATCCGGGGGAGCCGGGTGAGCATCAGCATCCGGGTGGCGCGCTCGATGGCCGCCGCGTCGTCGTTCGGTTGCAGGTGAGCCGCGTCGTACGCGTCGAACCAGGTCTCGAACTCGCCGTACGACCCCGGGACGTCGGTGATGCCCATCCGTCGGCCGAGTTCCCGGTAGAACAGGTACGTGGAGTGACGTTCGTGGCAGCAGGGTGGACGCCAGCCGTACTCCTGCAACCACCGGGTGGGGATCACGACCAGGCAGCCGAGGACGTAGCGGAAGTCGTCGTTGCTGATGTCGTACGGGCGGTGGATCTGGTTGACGCGCCGCAACGCCTCGCGGCCCCGGGGCTGGTCGAAGCCGTTGAGCACCATCTCGTACATCAGCAGACCGGTGTCGTCGATCCGCTTCTGGGTGCGTTCGGTCAGCTCTCCGGTGGCGGTGTGCACGGCGGCGATGGCGGGGATGGAGAACGACCGGTTGAAGGCGAGGTTGAGCCCGAGCTTCATGTCCCACGGAAACTCGTAGCGCAGCATGGTCTGGTAGATGGCCAGGTGATCGCCCTCCGGGTCGAGAGCACGGATGCGGGTCAGGTTGTCGTAGCGGCCTCTCATCGGCGGTCGTCTCCAGCGGTGTGAGGTGGGTGCCCCGGGCCCTGGCCACGCCGCCCACGGACGCAGGGCGGGAACGGTGGCGACGGGCGCGAGGAGAACGAGCGCGGCGACGGCGAGCGGCAGCCGGGCACCCGCGAAGGCAGTGCGTCGCAGGAACAGCCCGAATGCGTCCCCGCGCAGCAGCACACCATCGAAATCGACGATCACGGTGTCCACGGTCGACGCCCCCATCGGTCTATCGACCTCGCTGCCGCGGGCGGTACGCCATCAGCCGAGTGTACGGGTGCCCGGGTGGGTCAGGTCGGCTCGTCCGCTGTCGGTAGCACCGCGATCAGGTCGAGCACCTCGGCCGCGCCGGCCGCGCCGAAGGCGTCGGTGAGGATGGCCGTGAACACCTCGTCGCCGAGCCTGGCCCGCAGTTCGCGCAGCGCGTTGAGGTCGAGCGCCGCGTTCGCCGACCCGATCTGCCGGTCGATGCTCAGCGCCTCGACGATCAGCGGGACGCCTTCCGCCGGGTGGCCCTGCTCGACGCGCAGCTGACCGAGCGCCACCTGGTCCAGTGCCACCGCCTCCCACTTGCCCTGCTCGCGGTCGATCCGCAGGCAGGTCCGGTAGCACCGCTCGGCCAGGGCCCGGTCGCCGCGCAGGCCGGCCACCCGGCCGAGGTGAAAGGTGCTGTTGGAGACGCCTGACATGTTCCCGAGCCGTTTCTTGATCGCGATGGAGCGACGGTAGAACCCGTCCGCGCCGGCGAGATCCTCCTGCTCCTCGCAGACCCGGCCGAGCTGGTGCAGGACGATGGCCTGGTTGGGCTCGTGGCGCAGCACGCGGTAGACCTGCGACGCCTGCTCGTAGCGGGACCGCGCCTCGGTCAGCCGGCGGGTCTCCAGGGCTGCCCGGCCGAGGTCCTCGTGGCACTTGGCGACCCCCGCCTGGTAGCCGGCGGCGGCGCAGATCGGCAACGCCCGCAGCAGGCACATCCGGGCGGTACCGAACTCACCGGCCTGGGCGGCGGCGATGGCGCGATGGACGTAGCCACTGCCGAGCGGCGTCGGGTGAGAAGCGTCGAACCGCAACCGCAGGTACGCCTCGACCCATTCGGCCCGCTGCGCTGCCTGCCGCCGGTCGAGGTGCGTGGACAGCAGGGCGGAGAAGGCGTGCGCGCCCAGTTCCAGGCGCTGCACGGCCAGCCATTCCAGGGCCGCCTGGAGCGGCGGCTGGTCGTCGCCGCCGATCGCGTTCAGGGTGTGCGGTACCGCCTCGGCAGCCCGGCCGAGGACGGTGCGGACGCCGCCGAGCAGCTCGTCGCAGCGGCGCAGCAGCGGGTCCTCGCCGAGGGCCGCGACGATCGTCCGGGCGCGGGCGTAGCAGCTCTCGGCGAACTCGAGGTCGTCGAGGTCGCGGGAGAGGTGACCGAGCAACAGCGCGCACTCGGCGATGTGACCGTTGCTGCCGACCTCCTCGAAGATCTTCAGGGCGGCGCGGACCCGCTCCTCGGCGGTGTCGTACGCGAACTGGGCGAGGGCGATGCGTCCGAGCATCACCAGCCCGCTGCCCTGCTGGACCCGGACGCCCAACCGTCCGTAGGTGGTGATCGCCACCTGCACGCACCGCTCCGCCTTGACGAAGTCCCGCGCCTCGAAGGCGAGTACGCCGATCTGGTGGTGGCTCGCCGCGATCCCCTCCAGGTCGTCGAGGTCACGGGCGATCGCCAGCTCCTCCCGGTAACGCGACATGGCCAGCTCGGCGTCGCCGTTGCCGCGGGCGATCCCGGCGAGCTGGTGCAGGGTCCGGGAGACCGCCGAGCGGTCGTCGAGCCGATTCAAAATCGTCAACGCCTCCTGGAACAGCCGATCCGCGCCCGCCCGGTCGCCCCGGTTGTCGGCGACCAGGCCCAACTGGTGCAGGAGCTTGCCGACCCCGCTGTCGTCGCCGAGATCCCGGTAGACGGCGAGCGCCGCCTCGTAACGCCGCGTCGCCTGCGAGTACTCACCGCGGCTGAGGTGCACGTCGCCGAGTCCCTTGAGGAAGCTCGCCGAACGCGCCGAACCGCGGGGGGCCAGCGGCAGTAGTTCTCGCCAGATCTTCTCCTCCCAGGCCCAGTGCCCGGCCGCGTGCAACTCCTGGCAGGCCAGCTCGGAGTAGGTGACGACCTCGTCGGTGTCACCCGCCGCCAGGTGGTGGTACCGCGCCTCGACGGCCCGGCGGATGAAGTCGTGCTGGTCGCTGCTGGACCGGGCCCGCCAGCCCCAGTACCGGCCCGCCCGGCGGTGCGCGTCGACCACCGCGTCGCGGCCGGCGATCCGTTGCAGGCTCGCCGCCGTCCACCGGTGCACCAGGTGGCCCCCGGTGACCGGGGCGAGCAGCCCCAGCTGCGACAGCGTCTCGATTGCCTCGTCCAACCCCGCCGGTTCCGGTGGTGGGTCGTCGCCGTCGGCCGGGTCGGCGAGCTGCCAGGCGAGCCCGGTCCGGTCGGCCGGAGTGCGGTACACCGCCGCGCCCAGCAGCAACCGACGGGCCACCGGAACAGCCTCCAGGCGGGCCAGCAGCCGGGGCAGCAGCACATCCTCGGCGGCCAGCGCGCCGGCCTCGGCCAGCGGCGTGCCGACCTCGGCCGGCACGGCGTCCCGGCCACCGCCGGCCGCGGCCAGTCGGCCGGCGACCTCGTCGGATCGGGCGTTGCCGCCGCGCAGCAGGCCGTCGAGGTATTCCAGCGCGCGCGGGTGGCCACCCAGCCGGTGCCACATCCGTTGCTGCTCCGCCGACGCCAGTTGGCCCACGCCCGGTAGCCGCCAGAGCAGTTTGCGGGTCTCCTGCCAGGAGAGCGGACCGAGGTGACAGGCGTCCAGACCGGCGACCGGGAACGGGTGCCGGCTGGTCACGACCAGCTCGTGGTGGGAGGCCCAGGCGGCGAGGAACGCGGCCAGGTCCGCGTCGGCCAACCGGTGCTCGGCGTCCAGGGCGTCCTCGGCGTTGTCGAGGACGAGCAGCAGCGGCGGACCGCCGGTGCCGATCGCGTCCAACCGTCGCCGCCAGTCCTGGCCCGGCTGCGCGAGGGCGACGAGCCATCGCCGCAGCGGGTCGTCCGGGGTCGCCTCAGCGCAGCGGCTCTCCACCTGGCGGCGCAGCTCGTCGAGGATCGCGTCGACGGTGGCGTCGCCGTGGGTCGCCACGACGATGCCACCCGCGTCGCGGAACCGCCGCGCGAGTTCCGCGGCGAGACTCGTCTTGCCGATCCCACCGATGCCGTGGACGAGCACCCGAAGCTTTCCCCGGGACAGCCGACGCAGGATCTCCCGGCGGCCCACGAAGTCCGCGGGCGCCCGCACCACGCCGTCCCCGACGATCGACGGGGCGGGCGGCGCGGCAATGGCGGCACCGTCCCGCCCGCCGGTCAGCCGCAACCCGGCGTCGGCCAGGAACAGCGTCGGCATCCACCACTCGGGGGCGGTCGGGGCCAGCTCGCGGCGTACGGCGGAGACCTCCGCCAGCAGCTCCGGCTCGCTGCCGGCAGCCAACCGCTCGTAGAGCCGAGCGCAGAAGTCGATGGTGTACCCGTCGCTGACGGTCCCGTTCATCGCCAACACCGCCGGTGCGCCGTGGGTCAGCAGCGCGCCGGCCAGCCCGGGCAGTTCCCGTTGATCCTGGCGGGCTGTCGAGCAGCCGGCCAGCACGATCAACGGCACGGTCCGGCCGGGCGGCAGCACCTCGGCCAGGAACCGCGCGGCGTCGACGCGGTCCTCAGTGCCGGTGGGAGTCTCCAGCAGCAGCGCTCCGGGGCGTGCGTGACTGGAGACGTGCAGGACGTGGAACGGCTCCTCGGCGAGGGCGGCCCGGATCCCGGCGGCGCTGCCCCACTCCAGCACGCGGACCCGCGCCCCGTGGCGATGCCCGGGTTCCACCGCGCCGAGGATCCGCCCGAGTTCCCGCTCGTGGTCCAGCAGCGGCTGGGTCGAGTCGTCGGGGCTCGCGATCGCCGCGAGCATCCGCAGGGGGCCGTCCACCCGGACCGTGGGTGCCGGTGTGTCAGCGCCGGCCCGGCACACGTCGACGTCGGGTCGCAGCGCCAACGGCAGTTGCTCCCCGGGCAGCACCAGGGTCTCCCAGGGCAGGTCGGCCAGGGCCGGGTCGACGACCTCGATGCCGAGCCGGTGCCGGCCGGGGCGGGCCAGTTCAGCGCGCAGGGCCGGGCCGGCGGCGTCCAGGAAGCGGCGGCCGAGCGCGACGCCGACCTCGTACGACAGCTCCACCGAGGGGCCGCCGCGCAGCCGCCAGAGCAGGTCGGCCGTGCGTTGGTCGCCGGGGCCCACCGGGTGCCGACTTCGGTCGCCCTGAACGCCCAGGACCACGTCGGTCGCGCTGACTGTCAACCGGATCACGAAGGGCCCCCCTGCGCTCGCCCGGCGGACGACCCGATGCCGGGATGGATTGCCGGGCTGACCGATACTGTATCCATGGCTGACGATCCTGAGGAGCTCGCGCAAATCAACGCGGTGCGGATCAACGACAGCGGCGAGTTGGAGTTCTTCGACGGGCAGCGCTGGGTGCCGTACACCGATCTGCCCGACGACGAGAACGGCCCGTTGGGTGTCGTCTTCCGCGACGACAGTCGATGACCGGGGAGTCGCCGACCAGCGGCGCGGGGTTGGAGGTGCTGCCGTCGCCGTTGGACTCGGTCGCGGACAGTCGGGCGGCGGCGCGGTGGATCATCTCCTCGGCCGGCGCGGTGGGTGCGCTGCTGCTCGGCGGCGGCCCGCTGATCGCCGCCGGCAGGGTCACCGACTGGGCTCACGCGGCGTGGGCGGGCGGCGGCCTGCTGGTGACGCTGCTCGGCGTGGCCTGGGCGATCTGGCGGACCAGCGAGGTGCTCGTCCCGCCGATGACCACGCCGGCCACGCTCACCGGCCCGGAGCTGCGCGGCCTGCGCGAGCGGTTGGAGGCCGAGCCCTGGTACCACTTCGGCGGGTACGCGGACGACGTCGACGCTCTGCTGCGTCATCGCCGGATCGCCGCGGAGATCACCCGCCGCCTGCCGACGGCTGCGCCGCAGGAGCGGGCCGCCCTCCGGGCGGGTCTCGCCACCGCCCGGCGCAACATCGCCCGGACCGACCCGTACCTGCGCTGGCTGCTCGCCACGGCGCACGCCTGGCAGGTCAGGGAGGCGTTGCGCCGGGCCCGCCGGCAGACCTTCCTGGCCGCCGCGCTGGTGGTGGCCGGGGCGGTGGTGTTCATCGCCGCGACCGCCGGCTAGCGCGCCGCCTCGTCGGCTCCGACGAGGCGGCGCGCCTTCGACCGTTGGTCAGTACGGATATCCGGGGACGTTGAGCCGCACGCTGTAGAGCCCGGAGTCACCCCAGCGGCCCGACGTGACGAAGAGGGTCTGCCGGTCGGGGCCACCGAACGCCACATTGGTCGTGCCGGAGTTGCCGGACCGGATCGTGCCGAGCTCGGTGCCGGCGGGGGAGTAGACGTGGACCAGGGAGTCCCCGCCCGAGGTCCAGTACACGTTGCCGGCACAGTCGATCGTGCCGCCGTCCGGGCCGCCGATGTAGTTCACGAAGACGCTGCGGGCCCCGATGCTGCCGTCGGGCTGGACCGCGTACTTGTAGATCTTGTTCTCCGAGTAGGCGCCCACGTACAACGTCGTCCCGTCCGGTGAGAGCGAGATGCCGTTGGGTTGGCGCAACCGGTCGTCGACCAGCGACACCTGACCGTTGGAGACGCGGAAGACACCGGTGCGCCCGCTCATCTGGTCGGGGCGGTTGCCGCGCTGGAAGTTGGGATCGGTGAAGTAGACGACGCCGTCGGAACGGACCGCGACGTCGTTCGGCGAGTTGAACGCCCGGCCCTGGTAGTTGGGCGCGACGGTGCTGCGGGCCCGGTCGCTCAGCCGGTACGCCGACACGCTCCGCTGGTCGTGGGTGGCGGCGACGAGCTGCTGGGCGTCGGCGCTGAGCGCCAGGCCGTTGCTGCCGGCGTTGGTGATGAACGTGTCGAAGGTGGCGGGCGCGGTGAACCGGCGGATCGTCGACGGCTGGACGTTGTACGGGCCGGTGCCGGCGGTCATGTCGGAGAACAGCAGGTAGCCGCCGTCGGCGACCCAGACCGGCCCTTCGAGGAACGTGAACCCGCCCTGGATTCGCGGGGCCGTCACGGTGCTGGCCGGCAGCGGCGGCCCGTAGGTGGCCCCCGTCGGGCAGGCCCCGGGCGGTGCGCCGGGCGGACCGGCGAGCGCGGCGTGAGCGCTGACGTGGGCGGCGGCGACGGCCGCACCGGCGGGCAGGGGGGTGGCGCTGACCGCCAGGCACAGGCCGGCCAGTGCGGCAATGGTGGGACGCCAGGTCATCGGACACTCCAATCGGCGTCGAGGGTTGCGATGGCCGGCGTGCGAGGTCGGTGGCTGGCACGGCGTGAGGGCGGGCCGTCGATGTGGGCATTCGGGAGCCTAGGTGATGAACTGACGACCCGCAGCAATCTTTCGGCGTTGATTCCGAGCGGCACGCGGATTGCAAACACAAAGACGCTGGTCAATGCAAAAACGGCCTCCGGAAATCTTTCCGAAACAACCACAGTGGACGCGTCAACGGCGACCCCGAGCGTCGGTCGGGGGCAAGGAATAGAGTAGGGGACATGAGTGGCCTGCTCAGTGGTGCCCGAACCGCGGTCAATCCCCTCCGCCAGCTCACGATCGAGCAGCTTCGGCAGCGGACGAGCCTCAAGTGGCGGGAGCACCCCGACGACGTGCTGCCGCTCTGGGTGGCCGAGATGGACGTGCCCCTGGCCGAGCCGGTCGCACGGGCGATCACCGACGCCGTCGCCCGCGGCGACACCGGCTACCCCGCCGGAACGGCGTACCCGCAGGCAGTGGCCGAGTTCGCCGCGCGACGGTGGGGTTGGGACGGGCTGGCCGTGGAGCGCACCGCGCTGGTGCCCGACGTCATGCACGGCGTCGTCGAGGCGCTGCGACTGGTCACCGAGCCCGGGGACGCGGTGATCGTCAACTGCCCGGTCTACCCGCCGTTCTACGAGTCCGTGGCGCACGCCGGCCGCCGGATCGTGGAGGCACCGCTCGGCGAGGACCTGCGGATCGACCTCGGAGCCCTGGAGGACGCGTTCCAGCGGGCTCGCGCCGGCGGCCGGCCGGCCGCGTACCTGCTCTGCAGCCCGCACAACCCGACCGGAGTCGTGCACAGCGCGGCCGAGTTGACCGCCGTCGCCGGACTGGCCCAAAACCACGGGGTGCGGGTCGTCGCCGACGAGATCCACGCTCCGGTGGTGGCCGGGGGAGCGCGGTTCGTGCCGTACCTCTCGGTGCGGGGCGCGGAGAACGGCCTGTCGCTGGTGTCCGCCTCCAAGGGGTGGAACCTCTCCGGCCTGCGCGGCGGGCTCCTGGTCGCCGGCCCGGCCGCAGCCGCTGACCTCGCTCGCGTCCCGTTCGGGGTCAGCGTCAGCACCAGCCACCTCGGCGTGATCGCCCACACCGCTGCCTTCCGCGACGGTGTCGAGTGGCTCGACGCCCTGTTGACCGGCCTGGACGACAATCGCCGGCTCCTGGCCGCGCAGCTCGCCGAGCATGTGCCGGCCGTCCGCTACCAGCCCGGTCAGGCCACCTATCTGGCCTGGCTGGACTGCCGCGCCCTGGGCCTCGGCGACGACCCGGCCGCCGTGTTCCTCGACCGTGGCCGGGTGGCGCTGAATTCCGGACTGGCGTTCGGCACCGGCGGTGTGGGGCATGTCCGACTGAACCTGGCCACCGCACCGGAACTCATCATCGAGGCGGTACGCCGGATGACCAGCGCCGTCGGCTGAGACCGGCACCGATGTCGGTCGGTGGCTCTACGGTGTGCCCGTGAACGCCGTCCAGACGTACCGCTATCTTCAGCCGTCCTCGCTGCGCGCCGCCGGTCTCGACCTCCAGACCAGCGGCGGCCCGGCGGCCAACCCGCGCTTCTTCTCCGGGTTTCTCACCACCCCGGCGGCCGCGGCGGCCGGGCTGCTGGCCGTGGCCGAGGTGGCCCGCACCCGGTACCACCAGCCGGTCAGCCCGGCGAGCCTCGATCCGGTGGTGACCGGCAGCCGGGAACGGCTGCGTTTCGAGTCCTTCTCCGGCTGTTGCGGGGTGTACGCCCGGATGGACGTGGTCCCGGCCGGCTTCGACGGGGAGATCGCCGGGCACGGCACCACAAACGTCGACGTCAACCCGCCGCTGCGCGAAGCCCTGGCCCGGGTGGGTGGGATCGAGCCGCTGCACCTGGCCGTCGGCCCGGACGACCTCACCGTCTCCACCATGGACGGTGCGGTCGTGGAACGGAAGGTGCCGCTGCCGGGACGCTGGATGCGCGGCTTCGCCGAGGTGCACGTGCTCACCGCCGGGTTCGAGCCGCGCGCCGAGATCCCCGCCGCGGAGGCCACGGCGTTCCTGCGCCGGCTGCCCGGGGCCAGCGACCGCTCGGTGCTCTGGGCGGTGCCGGCCGGGCGTACCCTCCGGCTGACCTCCCGCCCGACGCCGGGGGCGGTCTGTCTGGCCGGCGCGGGGCGGCTCGCGGCGCTGCGCGGGCTGCTTCGGCACGCCCGCACCCTGCGGGTGTACGGGCCAGCGGTGCGCGCCGGCTCACCGCCCGTGCCGAGCACCTGGGAGCTGGACACCGGCTCGCTGCGGCTGTCACTGACCCTCTCGCCCGAGCCGTACCGGGGCTTCTCCGGCGAAGGGGCGGCGTTGCTGGCGCTCGCCGGTGACGAGGTGATCGACGACGCGGAGCTGGTCGGTGCCCTGCTCTCCTGGGATCCGACCATCGACGTCGCCGCACTCGCCGACGCCGCCGGCCTGTCCGACGACCGGGTCCGCGCAGCCCTGGCCCAGCTCGGCACCGCCGGGCGGGTCGGCTACGACGTCGCCGACGCCGGCTACTTCCACCGGGTGATGCCGCACGACGCCGGCCGGGCCGAGCGGGACAACCCCCGGTTGGTCGGCGCGCGCACGCTTGTCGAGCAGGGCGCGGTCCGCCGCGACGGCGACCATGCCACGGTACGCAGCGGCGACGACGAGTACCGCGTCCGCCGGCTCCCGGACGGCAACCTCACCTGCACCTGCCGATGGTGGGGGAAATACCGGGGCCAGCGCGGCCCGTGCCGGCATGCCCTCGCGGTGTCCATCGTCACCCAGGCGACGGCGTGATGGATCTCTTCGAGGCACTCGAACGCGGTGAGGTGACGACCGTCGGGTCGGCACTGCACGCCCTCGACGAGCCGGCACGACGAGCGCTCGCGGACGACCTGGTCGTCCACGTCCGGCAGCAGGACGACATCTGCTACGGCCACAGAGCGACCGCGCTTGCGGTGGCCGCCGTGGGCACACTGAGCACCGCGACGAAGGTCGCCGCCCTGCTCGGCCGGAGGTCGATCCTGTTGACCGACACCGATCCCGAGCCGGTGGTCGCCGCGGCGCGGCAGCGGGGCGTGCCCTGGCTCGCCGATGTGGCGTACCGGCTGGCCGAGCGGCTGTCCCGCCGCCGCCCCTGGGATGGTTGGCACTTCATCGCCGCGCTCCTGCTCGCGGAGAAGGTGCCGCCGCCGACCGGGGACGCGTTCGTCGCCGGCTGGGCGCAATCACTGTGGTGGCAGCGGTCGTCCGACCGGCCCCGCCGCGCGCCGCTGCTCGACGAGCTACGCGCCGACCCGTTCCTGGGCGTGCTGTTGCCGCGCCTGTTCGAGGTCGACGGGATCGGCATCGACCTGGGGTTCAGCGGCACCGGGCAGCCGGTGCCCACGGCGTTGGCCGCACTGGCGACGGAGGGACGGCTCGACCGGGCCGTACTCGTGGACGGGGTGCTGGGCCGGCTGCTGCGCGGCGACCGGCCGGGCGCGCTGCGTCCGTTCCTGGCCCTGCACGAAGAGCTACGTCCCGGCCCGGACGAGGTGGCCGCGCGGGCCAGTGGGTACCTGCGGCTGCTCGCCGACGCGCCCGGGCCGGTGGCCGGCGTCGCGCAGCGGGCGCTGCGCGACGCGGGCGGACAGGTGGAGTTCGAGGCGTTGCTGGACACCTCCCGGGTCGTGCTGGGTCGGCCGGAGAAGGCGCTGGTGCGGGCACAGCTGTCCTGGTTGGACCGACTGGCCCGGGACCGCCCCGAGCACCGGGTCGGCATCGCCGAGGTCCTCGCGTCGGGCACCGCACACCCGGCCGCCGACCTGCGGGACCGTGCGGCGGCGTTGGCGCAGCGCCACGGTCACCGGCCGGTGGCCACGGTCACTGTGGCGGTGGCGGGCGACGAGCTGCCCCCGCCGGTGTCGCCCGCGCCCGCGGCGCCGCCGATCACCGAGATGGACGAGCTGGTCGAGGAGATCTTCGGGCTCCTCACTCCGCGCCGGCCCGCGGCGACCCTGGAGCGGGTCCTCGACGGGCTGGTCCGGTTGGCCACCACCGACCGGGCTCGGCTGGCCACCGGCCTGCTGCCGGTGCTGCGCCGGGGCGAGGTCGGTGCCTGGGACCACATGTGGTCGCAGTTCAACGTGCCGGTCCAACTGAACGGCGTCCTGCTGGCCGCCGCCGCGCAGCCCGAGGCGGCCAGCCGCCGCGACCAGTGGTCGAGCATCCTCAGCCAGCTACTGACCCGGACGTTGCGGCCGTTCCGGGGTCGGTCGGCCCTCAAGCCGCCGCACCAGTCCGCGCTCACACTTGTGTACTGCGGCCGGCTCGCGGAGATCGGTCAGCGCCTCGACGGCCGGGACGACCCCGGGCTGCTGGCCGCACCGACCTGCGCCACCGGGGCCCTCGACCCGACCGCCCTCTACGAGAGGCTGGCTGCGCTCGGCGACCGTCCGGTGTGGCGCTGGGACCTGACCCAGGCCCTGCTGCGCCTGCCCGTCGTCGTGGACGAGGCGCTTGCCGATCGCGCCGCCGCGCTGGGCAGCATGGCCGGTGACGAACTGGCTCAATGGCTGCGCGGCGACGCCCTACCGGCGACGGTCCAGCAGGTGGTCACCGTCGGCCGGCGCGAGCGCAAGCACACGTACGACTTCGCCTACGAGGAGCTACCTGCTCGGCGCACCCTCGTCACCGGTACCCCTCCCGACGGTGTGGCGGACCCGCTCGGGTTGCTCACCGTGCCGGCGCACCCGATCGGGCGAGTGCTGGGTGACTCGAGCAACCTGTGGCCCGCGCTGCTGCCGGGGCACCGGGGCCTGGTCGCCGCCCACCTGTTGTCCGAGTTCGCAAGCGCGGCGCAGGAGAACGCCCAGGACGCCGCCACGATTCTGCCGGTGCTCGCCGAGTGTGCCGGCCCCGGCGGCCCGGCGCTCGACCTCGCGCTGGCGTACGGGCTGTGCGCCCGGCACGAGGTGGACCGGGTGGCCGCCCTCGACGCCCTGTTGATGCTGGCGGCCGCGGGTGACCTCGATCCGCCGGGCGTCGGTGGCCAGCTGGGCGCGCTGGCGGCCGACGGGCAGGTGACGCCGACCCGGGTCGTCACCCCCCTGCGCGACGCGATCGCCGCCGGTGCCCGGCTGACCGTCTGGCGGTTGCTCGCCGCCGCGCTGCCACCGATGCTGGCCGCGCCGAACCCGCCTCGCGGCACGCCTGACCTGCTGGCTCTGGGCGCCGAGACGGCCCGGGCCACCGGCGTGCGCATCGAGGTGCCGGGGTTGGCCGACGTGGTGGCCCGCGGTGGCACGAGTCGGTTGGTGACCGAAGCGCGTCGACTCGCCACCGCACTGACCACCTGACCCGCCGGGAGTGTTCCGTCCGGACCGTTTCAACCGACCGGGTCCGTGGGTACGCTCCCACCGGCTGATCACCCGATCGACGGAGATGTCCCGTGCTCATGGCTCTGCTACTCGACCTCGCCAATATCGTCGGTGGCTTCCTGCTTGCCGTGGCGGTGCTGCGGCTGCTGCCGCGGGTCGGCGACGACCTGGGCCGCCTCGCCGGTCGGGCCGCCCCGATCGCGTGGGTGGTCGGCCTCGTGGCGCTGGTGACCGGCGGCTACTACCTCATCGTCCACCTGACCTCCGGTCCTCGGGTGTTCCACTTCGAGGTGGTGGGGATCGGTGTGGGGCTCGCCCTGCTGTGGGGCCGGTTGACCGGGCGGTCGACGCCCCGCGACGAGCCGTCGGACGGTGCCACCGGCGTCCGGCTGTTGCTCGCGATCTTCGGCCTCATCGCGATCGTCGTCGGCGTTCAGGGGCTGTTCACCTCGGACGGCTGACCGCGGGTCACCGGGTCACGTGGTGGACGGGCGTGGCGTCCAGGTGCCCGCGGCGCTGGCGATCAGGAGTATCACCGCAGGTAGGAACGCCACACCGATGCCGAGCCCGAGGAGAAGGCCCCATCCGGTGAGCACGAGCGCGGCCACCAGGTCGGCGATGATGGCCAGCCGACCGGCCTGCTGCGCGAGGACGGGCAGCAACGCCGCGACAACGGGAACGCCGAGCAGATAGCCGGCCGCCGCGCCCGAGTCGTCCACGGTGTAGGGAATCAGCACGGCGGCCACCAACACCGTGATCGCCAGGGCCGACCATCTGAGCACCGACCGGGTATTGGCCGGCTTACGGACCAGGACCACGAGACCGACGAGCAGGACACCCACGAGCGCGCCGACGGCCGCCAGACCAGTCATAAATGCCCTCCTCGATCGCAGCGGGTGGCGTTTAATCGAAGACGGCGGATCGTCACCGCCCGCCTCCCACGATACGGCTGCTCGGCCAGCCGCACGAGATCCCGCGTCGAGCAAGGCGGTGCTGACATGCCAATCCTGCGAATCCGCCTCGGCACCGACCGGGGCACCGCACGCCGGGTGCTGCACCTGCATCAGCAGGGCAGGGCCCATCACGAGTCGCGGGAGGCGGCCCGGGAGCAGGTCTGGCGTCAGGGCCGCACCCCGTGCGGCGATCCGGTCTTCGTCGGCGTCACCAACGGCCGCCGCGATGTGCAACTTCTCTACGACGTCGAGGTCTACGCCGAGGTGACCGGCTGAGCGGAGGTCACCCGGCGTCCAGCACCTCCCGCAGCCGCTCGGCGAACTCCTCCGGCTTGCCCGCGTAGCCGAACTCGCCGCCGAGGAACCCGCCGTGGTGGCTCGGGAACACCACGGCCTCCTGGCCGAGCAGCGCCGCGAGGCCGAGAGCGGTGCGAGCGGTGTACGTTCCGGCCGACTCCTCGCCGACAGCGACCACGATCCGGGTGGGCGCGGAGGTGAGCACAGTCGCGTCGGGACGGTAGTCGGTGACCGCCCACGAGTTCTGCGACAGCAGCGGATCGTCGCGGCTGCCGTCGTCGTCGGCGGGAATGCCGAACATCGCCGGGTCGGGAGCGGGCTGGGCGAAGTAGGCATCGGTGAACTCGCCCTGCCAGGACGTCATGGCGATGAACGCGGCCATCCCCGCACCCGAGCCCTTCGCCTGGTACGCCTCGTAGAAGTCGGCTCGGGCGCGCTCGGCGGCCGTGACGTCGGGGAGCACGGCGTTGATCGGCGGTTCGTGCGCGACCAGGGTGGCGACGTCCTCGGGGTGGGTGGCGACCAGTTCGAGTGCGCTCACCGCGCCGCCGCTGCTGGCGAACACGTCGACCGGACCGACACCGAGCGCCTCAACGAGCGCGTGCAGGTCGGCGGCCTGCTGCTGCGGCGTGTGCTCGGAGCGACCGTCCGTGCGGACGCTGCGGCCCAGACCACGCGGGTCGTAGGTGAGGACCGTTCGGTCCGTGAAGTGCGGGGCGAGCTGTACGAAGCCCTCCGCCGCCATCGGCTGGCCGATCATGAGCAGCGCACGATGGGCGCCGGTGGGAGGTAGCGGGCCGCGGACGTCATAGACCAGGTCGACGCCGGGAATGGCCAGGGTGTGCGTCTGGATGTCCTGCATTCGATGAGACTACGGACGGCTGACCCGTGTCGGAGTGCCTTGCGGGCGGCGAGCCGTCGGGTTTGTCAGGGACGGCGGCGGCTGACGGAGCGCGTCGTCGATGATGCCGGGCATCCGTCGGGCCACTCCAGCGAGGAGATCGGCTACCTGCACGCGCGGATCGTCGCGGGAGTCGACCATCACCAGCCCCGCCAGGGGTGACACCCCGCTGGGCAGCGCCCCGCCTCGATCAGCGCCGCCCGCCGGGGCGTCGCCGTCGGCCAACACCCACTGGAGGCGGGTCAGCCGGTCGGCGGTCAGGGCGCTCTGCTCGTCGTGGGTCACCAGCACCTGCCGCCGGCCCCCGCTCCAGGACAGGACGGTCTCGGCAAGCGCCGGCAGCAGCGGCTCCAGCGGGGGAGGGACCGTGCGGTCGTCGGCGTCGAGCCGGGCCACCACGGCCCGCACGTGATTCGGGCCGAGCCCGTCGAGGACGGCGTCGGCCACCGTGCCGAGGCCGTGCCGCCGCAGCGCGTCCCGGGCCTGGAAGAACCGCCGCACGGTCTGGTCGACCGGAAGTCGCCGCTTCATCCGGACCAGATCGACGAACGCCGACAGGAAGCTGCCCCAGTCGCCCCCGGTCGCGCGTCCGGCCTCGTACAGGGCGAGAGCCGCCGGATGGTGCTCGCGGGCGAGGCGGGTGCCCGCCGCGTACGACGGCTCGCTCAGCAGGAAGTCCACGATCCGGGTGACGAGGAAGAACTCCTTGTCGATGAGGTGGACGTGCGCGCGGCCGGCCAGCGCCGCCAGGAACCAATCCAGTGCCTCCTGCGCACCCGAATCGCGCAGAAACCGGCCGGACTTGAGTTCGTGCGGCGCGAACCGGAACCCGGACCGCAGGGCGGTGATGAGCGCGACCGCCTCGTCGACGGCCAGGTCGACGCTCGCGTGCGTGATCACCGGGGCGGTCGAGTGCAGCAGGTTCGTGCCCGAGAACCCCGACTCGTCGCAGGCGATCTCCACGACGGCCCCGACCACCACCGTGCCACTCGGCGGCAGCCCACCCTGAAGAGGTGACCTCACTGCCGGGCTCCCGCCATGCCGCCCATGGTCACCCGTCGGTACAAATGGAACAACCCCTTTCCGCGCATGCGCCGCTCGGGCGACGAATGCCGCTCCCAGCCGGGACGGGTGCAGCGGCGGCGTGGCTTGACGAGAGAACATGGCGCTGTGGGGTAGGTCACGCCCTGGCGGACACCGGCTCCGCTCGGAGCCACTTATGGTCATGGTCCGATTCGAATTTCGAAACCAGCAAGGACCACGGGGGCCCTTGTAGACGGATCGTGCTGGTCAGCCTGGGTCGTGGATGAGCGACCCGGATCGACGCTGTCGTGCCACTGGTCGTGCTGGGTCTAGACCCATCTCGGTAGCCCGGGTCACTTCGATGCACTCCGCTCAGCCCCCGCGTCCTCTTGAGAAGGGGATCGTATTGCCGTCGTCATACCCTCGGCGCACAGCGCGAGGCGCTGGCCTGCTCATTGCCGTCGTGGCCGCAGGGCTGCTCAACGCCGCACCCTCCCAGGCCATCAGTTCCGGGACCACCGTCACTGACGGGACCTTCGATTTCGCAGCCAAGATTGAGATAGGCGCCGGACTGCGGAGTTGCAGCGGGGCCTTGGTCAACTCGTATTGGGTGCTCACCGCGAAGAGTTGTTTCAGTTTCGACAATCAGCCGGTCACCGCCGGCCCACCGTCCAAGCCGGCCACGGTCACCGTTGGGCGGCCTGACCTGACGAAGGCGACCGGTGCGGTTCGCTCAGCGGTTCAGGTGGTCCCGCACCCCGATCGGGACGCTGTTCTGGTTCGGCTCTCCGACGGCGTGGCGGTAGCTCCGGTTCCGCTGGCCGGGGGCGCACCGACCGTCGGTGAGCAGCTGAAGGTCGCTGGATTCGGGCGCACCGCCACTGAATGGGTGCCGGACCAACTCCACGTGGGCACCTTCGCGGTGCAGTCCGTAGAGAGTGCCGCCGTGGGGATCCTCGGGCTCGATCAGGCAACCATCTGCCGCGGCGACCTGGGTGGCCCGACTGTTCGACTGGTCAACGGCCAGCCGCAGCTCGTGGCCCTGCACCGCACGTCGTGGCAGGGGGGCTGCCTGGCTGAGACCGAGACCCGCCGCGATGCGGTGGAGACGCGAGTGGGCGATCTGGGGAGCTGGATCAGTGCCAACGCTCCGGTGGGAGCCGACGACGGCGGCACCGACTTCAACGGTGATGGCCGGGATGATGCGGCGATGCTCTACCGGTACAACGACAGCGCGATCGAGTTGTTCACCTCGTTGACTGACGCTGCCGGCGGGTTCGGGACATTCAACGGTAGTTACAAGATCCCGGCGAACTCGTGGTGGTGGGACTCGTTCAAGACGATCACCGGCGATTTCAACGGTGACGGTCGCTCGGACCTTGCCGCGATGTACTACCACAGCAACAACTCGATCTCGTTGAGCACGGCGCTGGCGGACGCCAATGGTCGGTTCGGTGGGTTCGTCACGAGCCTGACCATTCCGGCCAGTGAGGGCCGGGACTGGAACTCGATTCGCCTGTTCAGTGGTGACTTCAACGGTGATGGTCGTGCTGACGCCGCGATGCTCTACCGCAACACCGACACCTCGATCGACCTGCTCACCTCGTTGGGCAACGCTGCTGGCGGGTTCGGGGCATTCACCGCCAGTTACAAGATCCCGGCGAACTCGTGGTGGTGGGACTCGTTCAAGACGATCACCGGCGATTTCAACGGTGACGGTCGCTCGGACCTTGCCGCGATGTACTACCACAGCAACAACTCGATCTCGTTGAGCACGGCGCTGGCGGACGCCAATGGTCGGTTCGGTGGGTTCGTCACGAGCCTGACCATTCCGGCCAGTGAGGGCCGGGACTGGAACTCGATTCGCCTGTTCAGTGGTGACTTCAACGGTGATGGTCGTGCTGACGCCGCGATGCTCTACCGCAACACCGACACCTCGATCGACCTGCTCACCTCGTTGGGCAACGCTGCTGGCGGGTTCGGGGCATTCACCGCCAGTTACAAGATCCCGGTGAAGTCATGGGGTTGGGACTCGTTCAAGACGATCACCGGCGACTACAACGGTGACGGACGCTCGGACCTCGCCGCCATGTACTACCAGAGCGACGGCTCCATCACCATGCACACCGCGTTGGCGAACACGAGCGGCGGATTCGGTCCCTTCAACGGGAGCCTGACGGTGCCGGCGACCGCACGGTGGAAGTGGGACGCGATCCGTCTCTTCTGACCTGTCCTGTTCCTGGCGTGACTATTCGATAGGAAGACATATGAAGGTACTGCCATGGCTTGGGGCCGCTGCCCTGGCCGTTGGGGTCGCCATTCTTGTTCCCGCCGCCGGCTCGGGAGCTGCTGACTCTCCTCCGTCGCTTGAGGAAGATTTCAACTATCCCGGCGCCGCCGCGATTCTCGCGGAGCACGGCGTCAAGCTCCACAAGGGTGACGGGCACGTACTCTGGACGGGCAGCCGCCCGATGGAGAGCGGCAGTCCATGCCTGTCGACCGAGGTGCAGGTAGAGCAGATCCTTGGTCCCGAGGCCAACTACCACTGCTTCAGAACACTTGGTGCGACAGGCTATTTGACCCTGGAGATCTCCGGCACCTTCGGCATCCGGGGCGGCGCACGGACGGTCGAGGCGACGGCGCAGTTGCCCGAGGGCCCGGCGGAGTTCACCATCCCCGCGGGGAAGCCGGTGCCGATCCGTCCCGGCTCGGACGCGGATCAGCCCGAGGCGACTCTGGTCGAGATCCGAATCGCCTAAGCACTCGACAAGTCTCATCTAGTCACCAATGTAGGGGCGGCGTTACTGCGGGGCTTCTGTGGCGGCTTGCGCTTACGCGCAGCGAACCGCCACCCACCAACGCAGTCGTCGCCCCTTGGCGACAGTCCGATGGCTCAAGCAGCGTCCACCGCTGCTTGAGCCGATGATCGGGCCGTCAGGTGCACTCGCAATGCTGTCGTTCGAACTCACGGGGAGGATGGCCATGCAAAGTTGGCCGAGAATGATCGCCGGCGTCGGAGCCGGTGGGGTCAGATCTGCACGGGCACGTCGAGGTGGGCTCCTGATCGTGCTTACCCTTGTCGGCACCTTGCTGACACCGGTGACGCCGGCTGTCGCCGACACAGCCGATGAGGCGCTAGATCGGGAGGCGGCAGTTTATGCCTTGGTCTCCGGCGGCCCATCAGTGCAGCGTGCGGCAGAGGCCGCACTTCTTGGCTCCGCCGAAGTGGTGAAAGCTTTCATCGATACGGGTTGGGCCATCGCGCGTGAGGCCGACGAGCGTGCCGCAGCGCAGGTTCTGGCGAGTATGGATGGCCCCACCATGCGCGCCGCGGCCTTGCAGGCATTGGAAACCTCTCCTGCGGCCGTGAGGACCTTCGTCAGCGGTGGCTACGAGTCGGCGTGGGATGCCGACGAGCGGGTACGCGCCTATCGGCTGGTGGCGGCCGGTGGGCCGACGGTGCAAGCGGCGGGCAACAAGGCCCTGTCCGGCACCACCGAGGAACTTAGCCAGTTCTTGAGCACGGGGCGTCATGCTGCCGCCTATGCCGATGCGCGGCTGACGGCAACCCGGATGCTTGACGGCGGTCCAGATAACACGGGTCCGGTGTTGGACGAGGCTGCACAAAAGGCGCTTGCCGGCACTGCCGAGGAGCTGAATGATTTCCTGGCTTCCGGACAGTTCGTGGCCCGGGCTCGGGACAAGGAGCTCGCGTCGGTTGAAAGCCTGACGGAGCAGGCCAAGCAGGCAGGGCTGGCGACCGCTCAGGAATCTCTGTCCGCGTCTCAGGCCTCGACCCGCGCCGCGAACGCAGCGGATGAGGCGAAAAAGTCTGCGCAGAGAGCCGCCTCCGAGGCGAAGGCAGCAGGAGGTTCCGCCGCCAAGGCGGATGCCGCCGCAGGACGCGCGGCTGATGCCGCCCGGGGCGCGGCTGATGCTGCCCAAGACGCGATCGGTGCATCGAATGCGGCGATGCGAGCCGCGCGGATCGCGTCGGATGCTGCTGGCAAGGCGACGACCGCAGCGTCGCTGACGGCTCGGGCGGCGACCCGAGCCCAGCAGGCTGCGGCCGACGCGCGGCGGGACCGGAACCAGGCCACCGCAGCGCGGCAAGCCGCCGAGGCCGCGCGAGATGCGGCACGTGCTGCTCGAGAGTTGGAGCAGAAGCGCGCTCAGTACCTTCAGGCGCTCACCGAGGCGGAGGCGGCCGGGGCAGCGGCGAAACGGGCCGGCGGCAACGCCGACGAGGCGGCGGCCGCTTCCGACCAGGCAGCCGCGCAGGCTGGGGTGTCGAACAGCCAGGCCCGCCGGGCGCGTGACGCCGCGGCGAAGGCGCGTGCTGCGGCAGCAGCTGCCACCCGAGCCGCCGATCGTGCGCTGACGTTGGCCAAGGCTGCTGCCAAGGCCGCAGACCAAGCGCTTACCTTCGCCCTGCAGGCTGCGGAGCACGCAGAGCAAGCGGCTGTTGCAGCCAACGCTGCGGCAGACGCGGCGGGCGACGCCGCGAACGCTGCCGACGAGGCGAGGAAACATGCCGAGGCGGCAGTACGGGCCGCCAATACGGCGGTGGCGGCGGCGAACCTTGCAGTCGAGGTTGAACAGGTGGCGCGTCAGGACGATGCGGCTCGACTGGCGGAGGACACCGCACAGGGCGTCCTCAAATCACAGGAGGCCGCAGCTGAGCAGACGGCGCGGAACGCCGCCGATGGTGACCGTGCTGCGTGGAACCGCAAGTTGACCTGGGACACCGCTGAAGCGGACCGGGTCGATGGAGATACTCGTCAGCTACTGAACGAGGCGTCTGCCTCGGGTGCGCCGACCGATGTCGTACTGGACCGAGGTCGACGTGCTGCGCTGGCGTTGAGAGTCAGCGGCGGCCAGTGGACGAAGAGGGCGGCTGAGGAGGCCCTCTCCGGTGGTGAGGTGGAGTTGCGGTCCTGGCTCGCGGTCGGTCGCACGGCGGCGGTCGGCCAAGACGACCGGGCCCGAACCTGGCACCTTATCGACACGCTGGCGGACGGGGCGGAGAAGGCGGCGGCGCAAGCGGCGCTGGCTGGTGACGACGCAGGGGTGCAACAGTTCCTCCGCACCCGCTCGTACACCGGCAAGTTTGCGGCCGATCGGCGGACGGCCTACGCGCTCTTGGAGGATGCCGGCCCCACCTTGACCGAGGCCGCGAACAGGGCCCTGACCGGTACGGCGGCGGAGCTGCACCAGTTCCTGCGCTCTGGGCAGTACCCCGCGCGTACCGCGGACGAACGGCTTGAGGTCTACCGGGCGATGGAGTCGGGTGGACCGGAGGTCAACGCCGCCGGCGAGGTGGCGCTGGCTGGTCCGGCGTCATACATCTCCTACTTCTTGAGTGTCTCGCGCTATCAGGCCCACCAACGGGACGTCGAGCAAGCTACCCACGTCGCCACCGTGCGGGCTCTGATCAAGCAGGCTCAGCAGTTCGCCCAAACGGCTCTCTCGGATGCCGCGAAGGCAGGCGAGTCCGCGATGCTTGCTGCAGGCAAGGCTGCGGAGGCAGCCGTGTACGCGGACCAGGCCCGTAAATCTGCTGGGGACGCCGCTGCGTCGGCGGCCGAGGCGATGACCTCGGCCGAGAATGCGCGACAGTCGGCCCAGCAGGCAGCACAGTCGGCGGAGACGGCCCGTCAGGCCGCAAGTGCGGCTCAGAACAGCGCCGTCGCCGCCGCCAAGTCCGCGGCTACCGCCACCGCTGCGGCACGCCGTGCCAATCTCGACGCCGAGGTGGCCTACCAGGCCAAACTGCAGGCGCGTGCCGATGCGGCCGCAGCAGGAGCGGATGCTGCGGCAGCGAACGCGGCTGCCACCGAGGCGGGTCAGATTTACCTGGACGGTCTAAAGGAACATGAGTTAATCCAACGTAGTAACACTCCCGGTAGCGGAACGGGCGGCACCGGCACGGCCAGCGACGAACACAAGACCTGGGGTTGCCTGATTGAGGGGTCCGTCTCGCAGCAGTGCTTCACCGTCTACAAGGAATTCGGGCTGGCGCTGATCACTCCTGAACTTTGTGGCTCGACGGCGGCGACGAACACGTCCGGCTGCTTGATGCTTCAGGACCTGAAGAATTTTGTTGATCAGAATCCAGAACTGCTTATGGACATGTTGCAGTTTGTCCTCGGTGGTTGCGGACTGATCCCCGGTGCCGGGGAGGTCTGTGACGGAATCGACGCAGCGATCTCGTTCAAGCGAGGAGACTGGGTCGGTGGGTTGCTGTCTGTGGGCTCGATGGCGCCGGGCCTCGGCGTCGTGAGCCGAGGCGTGAAGACCGGTAAGGACGCCGACAAGCTCCGGACCATCATGAACATCGTCCAGGACCTAGCCAAGGGCTGTAAGCGGACCAGTAGCTTCGTCCCAGGCACGAAGGTGTTGCTGGGCGGCAGCCGTAACCGCAACATTGAGGACCTGCGGGTGGGTGACCTGGTCCTCGCAACCGACCCAGTCACCAACCGGACAATGCGCAAGCCGGTAACGGCGACTGTCACCAGTGTTGGCGCGAAGGTGCTGGTCGACGTCACTGTGGATGTCGACGGTGACGATGGCCAGCGGACGGCTACCCTCACGGCGACCCACAACCACCCCTTTTGGGTGCCAAAGACCGGCTCCTGGGTGCAGGCAGAGGGTCTGAAAGTCGGCCAGTCGTTGCGTACGCCGACGGGACACGTCGTCGAGATCAAGAAGATTTGGACGCGCCCTGCTGAGTCACGAGTACACAACCTCACCGTTGCCGGCATTCCCACCTACTACGTGGTGGCCGGCAAGACCCCGGTGCTGGTGCACAACTGTGGACCAGGCCGGCAACTCATTGATGGTGAGGCCCAGTACCACATCATCAGTGGCAACCGCACCGGTGGAGGACACAAGTGGCCAGGTCAGAATGGCAAGTCTGTGTTCCCGTCTGACTGGGACACAGAGCGCATTTTGGACAGCGTCGCCGAGGTCGCAACCAACCCTTCGAGTTCCTGGAAGTGGCCGGATGGTGTTGCACCGGGCACTGATCTGACCCGGCGTGGCAATCCACACCGGGTGCAGATCGAGGGCTACGTCGATGGCGTGAAGATTCGGGTGATTTACGAGCCCTTCACTGATCGCATCATCACCGGCTTCCCGCCGCTGAGCCAATAGGATGTTTGCGTGGACTTCGGACAGGCCCAAGCACGGGTCCTCAAGCTGCTCGACGACGCCCCGGCGCTAAGGGAGGGAATCCGCACCAGCATCAGGGAGTATGTACGGGATGGTGAAGCGGGCCTTGGCTTCGCGACACTCTGCGAGTTCCTCTATGAGGATGCATTGCCAATCTCGCGCGCTTATTACGAAAGGCTGACCGCGGCGGCTGCTGAATTCGACGACCTAGGGTCGATGGAACGATTAAATGAACTGATCAGAGAGTAATTCGCATCGACGGCGCCGTCGCAAACGGTTCTTAAACAGCGATGCCTGTCTGCGGCGGCGCCGACGCCTGTCCGCGACGGACCGGGAAACGGGGCTGTGTACCCGAAGCGGTCGCGGCCTTTGACGTGTAGATCTGGCGTGCGTTGCGGCCGTTGTAGACCTGGCGGCATGTGTGTCCCGCTGCGCTGCCCTGGCTGAACGAACGCATCACCTGTGGGCCTCCGTCGAGCAGGAGCGGAGGCCCACGGCTCTGCTCCTGGCCGTGAGACTGACCTGCTGGCCAGATCCCCGAAACGTCCGTACATCAGATGTATGTGGTTCGTGGGGGCCGATCGCCAGGTGGGCTGCCGAAGCGGCGGTGGCACGCCGTCGTTGGCGCTGAGCCAGAGTCGTCAGTAGGAAAGGCCGTAGGGTGCACGTTCCGCCATGTATCGACCATTGCCTATTCTGTGGCCCCGGAGTAACCTTCCCGAAACACATCAGATGTCTAGCGCGCCACGGCCCGGCGTCGGCCTGCTCAGGCAGGGTCCCGGTTGGCCCCACCAAGCGGATCCCCATGTCGAGTCCCATAGTTGTCACGCTTCGGGGTGGCCGGACTGGTCACCGTTTGGAGGATCGATGTCAGACCTGACCCGACGGCAAGCCCTCAAGGTCGGCGCAGCCGGCGCGGGCGGTGCTCTCCTGCCGGTGCCCTGGACCGCGGTGGCCAAGGCCGACTCGGTGGCCCCGCCGCAGGTGATGGCCGCCGGGGACATGGCGCTCTGGTACGACGAGGGCGCCGGCACCGACTGGTTGCGGGCGCTCCCGATCGGCAACGGCCGGCTCGGCGCCATGGTCTTCGGCAATGTCGACACCGAGCGGCTCCAGCTCAACGAGGACACCGTCTGGGCCGGTGGGCCGCACGATCCCAGCAACACCCGAGGCGCGGCGGCGCTGCCGGAGATCCGACGGCTGGTCAACGCGAACCAGTGGACCCAGGCCCAGGATCTCATCAACCAGACCATGATGGGCAACCCCGGCGGTCAGCTCGCCTACCAGACCGTCGGCAACCTCCGGCTCGCGTTCGGTTCCGCCAGCGGAGCGTCGCAGTACGACCGGACGCTCGACCTCACCACCGCCACCGTGACCACGTCGTACGTGCTCAACGGCGTGCGCCACCAGCGGGAGGTGTTCGCCAGCGCGCCGGACCAGGTCATCGCGATGCGACTGACCGCCGACCGCACCGGCTCGATCAGCTTCACCGCCACCTTCGACAGCCCACAGCGCACGTCGGTGTCCAGCCCGGACGGCACCACGATCGGCCTCGACGGTGTGTCGGGCAACCAGGAGGGCGTCAACGGCCAGGTCCGGTTCCTCGCCCTGGCCAACGCCACGATCAGCGGCGGCAGCGTGTCGAGTTCCGGCGGCACCCTGCGGGTGACGAACGCCAACAGCGTGGTCCTGCTGATCTCCATCGGCTCCAGCTACGTCAACTACCGCAACGTCGGCGGCGACTACCAGGGCATCGCCCGGCAGCGGCTCAGCAGCGCGCGGGCCAGCAGCTTCGACCAGTTGCGCAGCCGGCACGTGGCCGACTACCAGGCGCTGTTCAACCGGGTCACCCTGGATCTGGGTCGCACGTCCGCGGCCAACCAGACGACGGACGTCCGGATCGCCCAGCACAACAGCGTCAACGACCCGCAGTTCTCGGCGCTGCTGTTCCAGTTCGGCCGCTACCTGCTGATCTCGTCCTCCCGGCCGGGCACCCAGCCGGCCAACCTCCAGGGCATCTGGAACGACTCGCTGACCCCGTCCTGGGACTCGAAGTACACGATCAACGCGAACCTGCCGATGAACTACTGGCCGGCCAACACGACGAACCTGGCCGAGTGCCACAACCCGGTCTTCGACATGGTCAGAGACCTCGCCGTCGCCGGGGCACGGACCGCCCAGGTGCAGTACGGCTCCGCCAGTGGCTGGGTCACCCACCACAACACCGACGCGTGGCGGGCCACCGCGGTGGTCGACGGCGCGTTCTGGGGGATGTGGCAGACCGGCGGCGCGTGGCTGTCCACGTTGATCTGGGATCACTACCTGTTCAACGGTGACATCGAGTTCCTGCGGACGAACTACCCGGCCATGAAGGGCGCCGCGCAGTTCTTCCTCAACACCCTGGTGACCGAGCCGACCCTCGGTTACCTGGTGACGAACCCGTCGAACTCACCGGAGCTCAGTCACCACTCGAACGCCAGCGTCTGTGCCGGCCCCACCATGGACAACCAGATCCTGCGCGACCTGTTCGACGGCGTTGCCCGGGCGAGCGAGATCCTCGACGTGGACAGCACCTTCCGGGCCCAGGTGCGTGCCACCCGGGACCGGCTCCCCCCGATGAAGGTCGGCTCGCGCGGCAACATCATGGAGTGGCTCTACGACTGGGTGGAGACCGAGCCCAACCACCGGCACATCTCGCACCTGTACGGGTTGGCCCCCAGCAACCAGATCACCAAGCGCGGCACGCCACAGCTGTTCGAGGCGGCCCGGCGGACCCTGGCGCTGCGCGGCGACGACGGCACGGGCTGGTCGCTGGCCTGGAAAATCAACTTCTGGGCGCGGATGGAGGAGGGCAAGCGGGCCCACGACCTGATCCGCTACCTCGCCACCACCGCGCGACTCGCGCCCAACATGTTCGACCTGCACCCGCCGTTCCAGATCGACGGCAACTTCGGCGCCACCGCCGGCATCGCCGAAATGCTGTTGCAGAGCCACATCGGTGAGCTGCACGTCCTGCCCGCGCTGCCGCCGGCCTGGCCGAGCGGGCGGGTGACCGGTCTACGCGGTCGGGGTGGGCACACGGTCGGCATCACCTGGGCGAGCGGCGTGGCCACCGAGATCCTCGTCCGACCGGACCGGGCCGGCACCGTCCGCCTGCGCTCCCGGATCCTGACCGGCACCGTCACCGTGGTCGACACCGCCGACGGTACGGCGGCCCGGGTCACCCGGATCGAGTCCGACCTGGTCGAGGTCACCGTGCAGGCCGGGCGCACCTACCGGGTCACCAGTTCCGGGGTCGCCACGCCGACGCTGGAGCAGAGCTTCACCAACGTCGGCATCACCAGCGACAGCAACACCAACGTCGGGAACTTCGACGGCGGCGGGGCCTCGCTCTCCGCGCAGGCCCTCGCGGCGGCCGGCGCCAGCCCGGGCGGCACGATCAGCCGCAACGGGGTGAACTTCCGCTGGCCCAACGTCAGCTCCGGGGTCGCCGACAACGCCGTCGCCTCGGGCCAGACCATCGGCGTCACCGGCACCGGCAGCACCCTCGGCTTCCTGCTGACCGGCACCTACGGCGCGGTGTCCGGCACCGGCACCGTGGTCTACGCCGACGGCACCCGCCAGACGTTCACGTTGAGCTCGCCGGACTGGTACGGCGGGCCGCACTCCGGGGGCACCGCGGCGATCGTGTCCGCGTATCAGAACCGGCCCAACAACGGCCGGCAGAACACCGCCGCGTGCGTCTACTACGTGGGTGTGGCGTTGCAGAGCAAGGCGGTGGCCTCGGTCGTGTTGCCGAACATCAGCGCCCGTCCCGCGACGAACGTGCCGACCATGCACATCTTCGCCATCGCGATCGGCGGCTGACGGTAACGAATCCTGCTCGGGGGAACGCGACCGGGCCCGTCCCACCGTGGGGACGGGCCCGGTCGTGGTCGCCGGTCGCCGGTCGGCGGTGACCGTCGGTCACGCTCTCGTCTAGCGGATGCGCTCCCCGCGGCTCTCGATCCGGAAGTGGTCGAAGGCGACGTCGAGGTCGGTGGAGGTGCCGGCCCGGTTGAAGGCTGACAGCCCGGCCTTCGTCACGTCGGCGTTCAGCGTGTGGGTGCCGATGTAGCGGTAGACGCTTCCGTCGGTGGAGTAGTAGGCGCGGTAGCTGGCCCCGGCCTTGGTCAGTCGCAGCCAGACGGCGCCGTCGGCCCCGACGATGCGCTGGGCGTCCGCTCCGGTGATCTCCAGGGTGGACGCCGTGCCGTTCTGTTCGCGCAGGAAAACGATCCGGGTCTTGTTGACGGCGGCGGTCGCGTTCCCCATCTCCCAGGCGAGCTTCACGTAGTTGTTGTCGTCCGCGTACCCGAGAACACCGCCCTGCTCGTTGTTGGCGGCGAGTGGGCGGGAGAAGACGACCCTGGACTCGGCCGTCCAGTCACCGTCGACGTCCTGGAGGGCGATGTTCCTCGCGGTGTTCACGGTGCCCTGGAGGTCGCCCTGCCGAGCGGTGATGACCAGGGACCCCTCGGCCAGACGCCGGCTGCTCTCGTCCGGCCGTACCCACTGCCACTGCGGGCCGAGTTGGGCCGAGTCGAACTCGTCGCTGCCGGTGATCGTGGTGTTCAGGTCCACCGTGTAGACCGACGAGGCTGCGCCGTTGGTGACGGTGACCCGGGCCTGCCCGGTGGGGCTGGTCGCCTGCTCGACCGTGACCGTGGCGGCGGGGTCGGCGGCGCTGGCGGTGACCGTCGGCACGGTGGTGGTGCCGGCCGGCGTGAGGGCGTTGTAGCGCAGCACCGTCGGCGCGAAGGACTCCAGGCGCTTGCCGCCGACGCGTAGGGCCTTCAGCGTCGTGTCGGGCACCAGGTTGAAGACGTAGTTCTTCACCAGTGGGCCGAAGAAGCTCTCCGTCGTGACCTTGACGACCGCCTGACCGGGCACGTCGGCCGCCTGGGAGATGATCTCGTAGCGGGCCTTCCGGTCGGCAGTTCGCACCTTCGTGATGGTCGGCGACGCCCCGGCCGGCAGCGGGATGGTGTACGAGGTGTCCGACAGGTTGAAGCCGCCGAACCTCTTGCCGTTGACGACGATCGTCGCCGACAGCGGCGCGTCGTCCACCGGGACGTCCCGCCCGCTGAACTCCTTCCAGTAGTTCACCGAGGTGTCCCGCCAGTCGGCGGCGTCCGCCTCGTGCACCGCCAGCTTGGCGCGTACCTCGGTGAACCGGCGTGCGTCGATGTCGGGTTGCAGCGCGTCCCAGGTCTCCCGCATCCAGGTCACGTACTGCACGCCCATCTGGTAGCGGTAGACCAACTCGTCCCAGAACGTCCGGCCGCTGTCCATCCGATGGCCCCACGGCACGTGGTGGAACCACATCAGCAGGTTCTCCGGGACCGATTTGATGTTCCCGTAGCGCTGCTGCAACCGGGGGAAGTACTGGGCGGCCAGGTTACTGCCGGTGGGGGAGCGGTCGAAGCCCAGACCGACGCTGTCGGCCTTGTTGTAGTAGATCGGGCTCCAGTCGTCGCGGCCGGCCCAGTCGGCGGGGTCGGGGCGGTAGTGGGCGCCCTCGGCGAACTGGTGGCCGATGCCCAGCGGCGTCTGGTAGCTGACCAGCGACTCCCACGAGCCCATCATCATCCGGTTGATGGTGTCGACGACGCGCCGGTCGTTGCTCCAGGTCATCCGCGTCCAGTCGGTCGCGATGTCCGCCGAGTCGAGCGTCCAGTCCCACGCCTGACGTCCGAAGGCGAAGAGGTTCGCCTGGGCGAAGTGGTGCCCGGTCAGGTTGTCCGCGTTGCCGAGGTTGGCGACACCCACGATGGCGGTGTCCGGGTGGTGCTGGGCGGTCCCGTCGACGATGTTGCCGACGAGGCGCTTCGTGAGCAGGTTCCCGTTCGCGTCGGTCGCGTACGTGTCGGTCTTGAGGATCTCCTCGTACATCGGGCCGAGGTAGGCCAGCATCCAGTTCTGGCCGGTGTACTCCTGCGTGATCTGGAGTTCGAGGGCCTGGTTGGTGTTCTCCATCCGGCCGAACATGGGGTGCACGGGCTCCCGGGCCTGGAAGTCCAGCGGCCCGTTCTTGGTCTGGAGGAACACGTTGTCGGCGAAGCGTCCCCGGCTGCCGTCCGGCTGGACCTCGTCGTCGATCGGCCCGAACTCCAGGTAGGCCCGCTTGAGCCGGTCGTTGTCGACCTCGGCGTTGTAGACGAACGTCCGCCAGTGCACTGTCATCCCGAGCGGCGCGATCGCGGCGGCGATGGCGTTGGCGCCGTCACCGTGGTCGTACCCGAAGTCCTGTGGCCCCGGCTGGCCCTCGGAGTTGGCCTTGACGGTGAGGCCCATGAAGTCCGGGATCGCGGCCTGGATCTGCTGGGCCCGGCGGTGCCACCAGCCCCGGAAGTCCGCGCCGTACGGATCGAGTTGGCTGTTGGTCAGGGTGTCCGGCGCGAACCGGCTGTCGGTCGGTGCGGTGTAGCGGATCGACAGGCCCAACCTGATGCCGTACGGACGCAGCGCGTCGGCGAGGGCCGCCTCCTGCGCGATGCGGGTGCTCGTCAGGTACGCGTTGTCGGCGTTGACGTTGTTGATGGTGATGCCGTTGATGCCCAGGGACGCCAACGCGCGGGCCATGACGAGGTAGCGGTCCAGAATGACGGGCAGGTTCCGGCCGGCGCTGGCACCGGTCGCGGCGAAGTTGAAGATCGCCCCGCTCTCCCCGTTCAGCCCGCCCAGCCCGGAGGCGTTGTTGCCCGCGTAGAGACGCTCGGTCTCCCAGTTGTTCAGCAACCGATGCTTGATCTTCGGTGACTCCGCGACGCGGAGGTGGTCGACGGGTTTCCGGGTCTGTAGCAGCCTGAGGAAGGCGAAGGTGCCGTACAGCGCACCGAGGTCGGTGGTGCCGGCGATGACGGTGAACCGTGCCCCGCCCCTCGTCACCGTGCGGACGAGGTAGCCCTCGTCGCCGACCTTGGCCAGGTCGCGGGTGGCGATGGTGCGGCCCACCAGCGGCGAACTCGTCGGCGTGCCCACCACGACCGCGCCGTCCGGGACCGTGCCGCCGTCGACCGTCGCCACGGGGATCGGCTGACCGAGCAGCCCGCCCAGACCGCGGACCAGTTCGTCCCGGGCGGCGCCCAGCGTGGTGTCGACGAGCTTCTCGCGCGAATCGGGGGCCATGGCGAGGTCCGTCGTGTGCCGGTGGACCTTCGTGGCGTCGGCGTTCTCGACCACGATCGCCGTGGCCGCGCGCAGGTAGTCAGCGCGTAGCTTCGCGTCGTCGACCGGTACGTACCGCAGCCACAGGTCGGAGCCGTTGTAGTCGTCCGGCGACGGAGCCGCGGCGACCGGCGTGGCGGTGGCGACCGTGAGGGTGGCCGCGACGGTGGCCAGTGCCGTGCCCAGCACGATGAGGGTCCGTCGTAGCCTGGGCGTCGAGCCTCGGATCATCGCCGTCTCCTCGTTCGTCCACTCGTCGTCGTGCGCCCGGCGCGGGAGCACGACGACGTCGACAGATGGGTGAGCGTCGATGTTGCTCGATGGGGCCGTGCCTCGGCAACGAGTTGTCGTTTCTTGTCGCGGCCCGTGCGGCCCCAATCCCCGACACGTTCCGCGAGAGCCGCCGTCGACTCGGTGGACCATGGCTGCGGGAAGCTCGGTGCTGTCCGGAACTGTCGTAGCCGGTACCTAGGCTGCCGCGGTGAGTATGAACGGTAACTGGCTGCGCGTTTCGCCCGACGAACTGGAGCGGGCGAAAACAGACCTCGGCTGGGCCTACGACCTCGCGATGACGCAACGGAACGACAACTCTGAACGCTGGGAGGCCATCGACAAGGCCTGGGACGGGTTCGAGTTCCTCCTCGATCGGCTGGGCTTCGAGATTCCGCTGGTCTCCGGCGCGGAGCGGTTCGTGGAGCTGCCCGACGTCGAGCCCGACAGCGAGGAGATGTTCGACTTCGTGGAGAACCTCGAAGACGACTGGGGCTACGGGCCGCCCACCTATCTGACACCGGTCGACGTCGCGACGGCGGCCGCGCGCCTGGCCGAGCTCACCCAGGACGACTTCATCCGGGGCGTCGACCCACAGGAGTTGGTCCGCGCCGACATCTACCCCGGAACCTGGGACCGACCCGGCCAACTTGGGTGGGTGGCCCATTACCTACCCGACGTTCAACGCTTCTTCGGTGCGGCCGCCAGGGATGGCGCCGCGGTGATCTGCTGGCTCGACTGAGCGGCGGGTGAGCCATCTCACTGCTCCGAGAGAGGTGGCAGGCTCGCGGCGAGCGCCGGCCGCTGGCGTACCCACGGTCGGGGGCGACCCGCTTTCCGGTCGCGGGCGGCCGTCGAGTGGCGGACAACGAGGCGTACCGGCAGGACCATCGGCCGTCCGGTGTGCCCGGGGGCGCCCTCGATCATCGTGAGCAGGTGCCGGGCCGCCGCGGAACCCTCCGCGTAGAACGGTGCCGCGACCGTGGTGAGCCCGGGTGTGACGATGTCGGCGGCGAGAGTGTTGTCGAAACCCACGATGCTGACGTCGCCCGGAACGTCGACGCCTATCCGGGTGAGGCCCCGGATGAGCCCGATCGCCATCTGGTCGTTGAAGGCGAGGATGGCGGTCGCGGGACGAGCGCGAAGCTCCTCGGCGGCCCGTTCGCCACCCTCGATGGTGGGGCTGAAGGGGCCGATCTGGCGCACCTTGATTTCGAGTTCCATGCCGGCTTCGAGCAACGACCGCCAGCGGATGCCGTTCGGCCAGGACGCCTGCGGCCCCGCGACGTAGGTGATGTGGTCGTGCCCCAGTTCCCCAAGGTGCTCGGCGGCCCGCCGGACCCCGCGGGGGTTGTCCGTCACGACGCAGGGCACGTCGGCGACGGAACGGTTGAGGACCACCACCGGCCGCTGTTTGGCGAACATCCGGATGGCCGAGTCCGACATCCGGCTGCTGGCGAGCACGATGCCGTCGACCGTCGACATCGTGCGCTCGATCGCCGCCCGCTCCACCCGGTCGGACTCCTGGGCGTCGATGAGCACCGTGGTGTACTCGTCGTGCATCGCCGTCTCCTGCGCCCCGCGCACGATCCCGGCGTACACCGGGTTGGTGATGTCGGCGATGACGAGCGCGATCACGCGCGTGCGGGACGTGGTGAGGGCGCGGGGAAGCGGGTTGGTCCGGTAGCCCAGCCGCTCGGCGACCTGCCGAATCCGTTCGGCGGTCTCGGAGTTGACGCGACTCGGCCGGGAGAAGGCGCGGGACACCGTGGACGGTGAGACGTCGGCCTCGACCGCGACGTCGTAGATCGTGACTCTCTTCTCGGGCGGCCTGGTGTGGTCGGGCATTGTCATGCTCCTCCCAGCTGGGGCGCAGTGATCATGCTATGACGGGCGTGAATACTCGGCAATGCCCCCGCAACAATCCAACGGTCGAACGCATTCGCGCGAGGCAATACATGGCAACCCGTTGCCGCCACGGCGCGCCGGCTGCCTCAATCAGCACCGACGACACCTGGCGGAGGGAACAGCTCATGGGTATCTCACGGCGCGGCGCTCTCCTGGTCACGGCATCGTCGCTCCTGGTGGGCGCGGTTGGGTGTGGGGCACCCGAGGCCCCCGGCGACAACAAGGGCGACAGCACCGGTGAGGTGCCGCAGCGGCCCGGCAAGGCCGTCACGCTCAACGTCCTCGACGTGGCGGGCAGCCTCCAGCTGACCCAGGCGATGATCGACGAGTTCGTCGAGAAGAACCCCGAGGTGATCTCCCGGGTGACCTATTCGAAGGCGCCGGCGCCCGAGCTGGCCGGGAAGATCAAGGCCCAGCAGGGGGCGGACCGGGTGGACATCGGCCTCGTGCTGACCGGCGTCGACGGCCTGGCCGCCGGGATCGAGCAGGGGCTCTGGATCGACGTGTTGCCGACCTTCCAGGACCGCCTCGGCGGCATGAGCAACTACCTGGCACCGGCCGCCGCGATGCAGAAGCTCGCCGGCAACGCGGGCGTCACCGTCACCTACTACCCGTCCGGTCCGCTGCTCGAATATCTGCCGTCCCGCCTGCCGACGCCACCCACCAGCGCGGACGCGCTGCTCGCCTGGGCCAAGGCCAACCCGAAGCGGTTCCAGTACGCCCGGCCGGCCAACTCCGGCCCGGGGCGGACGTTCCTGATGGGACTGCCCTACATCCTGGGGGACACGAACCCCAAGGACCCCACCGCGGGCTGGGACAAGACGTGGGCATTCCTCAAGGAGCTGGGCCAGTACGTCGACTACTACCCGTCCGGCACCACCGAGACGATGAAGAACCTCGCCAACGGCACCGCCCACCTGATCGTCAGCACCACCGGTTGGGACATCAACCCGCGGGTGCTCGGCACGGTGCCCAAGGAGGCCAGGATCACCCCGATCGACGGCTTCCACTGGGTCACCGACGCGCACTACGCCGTCCTGCCCAAGGGCGTGTCAACCGACACCCAGGCCGCGGTGCTGGCCCTGCTGGCGTTCATGCTCACCCCTGAGCAGCAGGCCAAGGCGTACGACGAGGGCTACTTCTACCCAGGCCCGGCGATCAAGGACGTCCAGCTCTCGTCGGCGCCGCAGAAGAGCCAGGACGCGATCCGGGAGTTCGGCCGCCCCGAGTACGACGCGCTGATCGCCGGAAACCCGACCGAGGTCCCGCTCGACGCCAAGAGCCTGGTGGCGGCGTTCAGCCGCTGGGACCGCGAGATCGGCGGCGGCAAGGTCAAGCAGGGATGAGCGCGTTCACCCGGCTGCGGCTGGACGGGGTGTCCCGCCGGTTCGGTGGCCAGGCCGCCCTCACCGACCTGAACCTGACGATCGAGGCGGGGGAGTTCATCGCCCTGCTCGGCCCGTCCGGCTGCGGCAAGTCGACGGCGTTGAACTGCCTGGCCGGGCTGCTGCCGTTGACGGCGGGAAGCATCTGGCAGGACGAGCGCCGCATCGACACGCTCCCGCCGGAGCGGCGCGGCTTCGGCATGGTGTTCCAGAGCTACGCCCTCTTTCCGCACCTGACGGTCCGGGCGAACATCGCCTTCGGGCTGCGGATGCGGCGGCTGCCCAGGGAGGAGACGCGCCGGCGTACGGCCGAGGCGGTGCGGCTCGTGCGATTGGAGGACCACGTCGACAAGCTGCCCGGTCAGCTCTCGGGTGGCCAGCAGCAACGGGTCGCGATCGCCCGCGCCGTCGTGTTCGAGCCGTCCCTGGTGTTGATGGACGAGCCGCTGAGCAACCTCGACGCCAAACTGCGTCTGGAGATGCGGACCGAGATCCGCCGGCTGCACCAGTCGTTGGGGCTCACCACCGTCTACGTGACCCACGACCAGGAGGAGGCGCTGTCCCTGGCCGACCGGCTGGTGGTGCTGCGAGAGGGGCGGGTGCAGCAGATCGGCTCGCCGCGGGAGCTGCACACCCGACCGGCGAACTGGCACGTCGCCGACTTCATGGGCTACCGCAACCTGTGGCGGGGTCGGGTGGAGCAGTCCGACGGCGGCCGGGCCAGCGTCGAGTCGTCCGGCCATCGCCTGCTCGGCGAGGTGGTGGGGGGCCTCCAGCCCGGCGCGGACGTCATGGTCGCGGTACGCCCCGAGGACATCCGCGTCGACGGGCCCGGCGAGACTCGCAACGCCATGTCGGCGACCGTCGAGGTGGTGGAGTACCAGGGCCGCGAGTTGGCGGCCGAGGCCCGCACCGACACCGGGCTGCTGCTGCACCTGCGCACCGAGCAGCGGATCGCGCCGGGCGACCAGGTCAAGCTCACCGTCGACCCGCAGCGGCTGCTCGTCTATCCCGCCGACGCGTCGGCGCAGCCCGACCGCCTCGCGGACGCCTCGGGGGCGACGCGGTGAGCGGCGGCGTGCCCGGGAGACCGCTGGCGCACTGGCAGCACCGCCTCGCTGAGCGGGGCGTCGATCGTCAGCTCTGGTTGCTGGTCCCGGCCCTGGTCTTCGTCATCGCCCTGTTCCTCTACCCGTTCTTCTACGGGCTGACGCTCTCGTTCCAGCCGACCAGAGGCGGGCCGCTCAGCGACTACGCCCGGTTCTTCTCCGACTCCTACGAACGGGGCACCATCTGGATCACGCTGCGGATCGCGTTGCCCGCCGCGCTCCTGAACGTCCTCGCCGCGGTGCCGATCGCCTACCGGATGCGTGGCCGGTTCCGGGGCAAGCGGCTGGTCACCACGCTGCTGGTCGTGCCGATCACGCTCGGCACCGTCCTCACCGCCCAGGGGTTGCTGAACTTCCTGGGCCCGACCGGCTGGTTCAACCGGATCCTGTTGGCCAGCAACCTCGTCGACGAGCCGGTGCGACTGACCCACAACTACTGGGGTGTCTTCTTCTCGCTGGTGATCACCGGCTTTCCGTTCGCGTTCCTGCTGGTGCTGTCGTACCTGTCCGGCATCGACCCGACCCTGGAACGGGCGGCCGCGACGCTGGGCGCGGACTGGCGTCGGCGGTTCACCCGGATCACCCTGCCGCTGCTGATGCCCGGCCTGGCCACGACGTTCTGCCTGACCTTCGTCCTGGCGTTCAGCGTGTTCCCGTCGGCCGTTCTGGTCGGCAACCCGGCCGGGGAGACCCGGGTCATCTCCCTCGCCGCCTACCAGGCGGCGTACGAGCAGTACGACTACCCGTACGCGTCGGCGATTGCCATGATCATGGGCTTCGTCGAGCTGGTCATCATCGCTGTGGTGCTGGCCGCCCGTAGCCGCTTCTACACCGGCTCCACCGGAGGCAAGGGCTGATGGCAACGAGCACCCAGGCCCCACCAGCGCGGCCCCCCGCCACCAGGACCGACCGGCGGCGGCGCATCGCCGCGCGCCCGGCCGCCTGGATCGTGTGGGGCGTCGTCATCTTCTTCTTCCTCAACCTGCTGGGCGTCGTGGCGTCCGTGCTGGTCAGCTCGTTCGGCCAGCGCTGGTTCGACACCTGGCTCCCGGACGGCTACACCACCGACTGGTACGCCCGAGCCTGGGACGAGTTCACGCTGCTCCAGGTCATCGTCGTGACGCTGGAGGTCTCCGTCCTCGTCGTGGGCCTGTCGCTGGTGATCGGCGTGCCGGCCGCCTACGCGCTCGCCCGGCGCTCGTTCCCGGGCAAACGGTTGATCTTCCTGGTGTTCCTGCTGCCCATCCTGATGCCCCCGATCACCTACGGCATCCCGCTGGCGACCGTCCTCTACAAGTTCGGCCTGGCCGGGCACATGTCCGGGGTGGTGCTCGCCAACCTCGTGCCGTCGGTGCCCTTCGTCATCCTGACCATGACGCCGTTCATCGAGCAGATCGACCCGAGGATCGAGAGCGCGGCGCGCATGTGCGGCGCGGGCCTGCGGACGGTGTTCCTGCGGGTCCTCACGCCGCTGCTCGTCCCGGGCATCCTCGCCTCGGCGATCCTCGTGCTGGTCCGCACCGTGGGCATGTTCGAGCTCACCTTCCTGACCGCGGGGCCGGACTCGCAGACCCTGGTGGTGGCGCTCTACTACTCGATGTCCGCGTCCGGGATCAGGGCTCAGCAGTCGGTCGACGCCATGGCGGTCATCTACACCTCGATGATGCTGGTCCTGCTCGTCGTCGCGCTGCGCTACGTCAACCCGACCCAGCTCGTGGCGCAGGTCAAGGACGAGCCGGAGCACTGAGGGCGTCGGTCGCCTCGTCGAGGATCTCGCCCAGGCGACCCGCGACGGTGAGGAGCGCCGGCATCGTCGTCCGCAGCCCGCGATAGGCCGCGGCGAGCGCCGGGTCCACCGCGACGGGCTCGCCGCGGGCGACCCCGGGATCGAGCTGGCTGACCGACTCCTTGAGATCGTTGCTGTGACCGGTCGCGAAGAGCCCGAGGGCCGCCGCGCCGAGGGTGACGTGCTCGCCCACACCCGCGACGCGCACCGGGCAGTCCAGCACCGCCGCCATCACCTCGCGCCACAGCGGAGACCCGAAGGCGCCGCCGGTCAGGCGGACGCTGCGGATCGGCGTCAGCGCGGCCAGCCGGTCACGGACCCCAGCGAGTTGCAGGCAGACGCCCTCCACGGCAGCCCGCACCAGGTGGCCGCGCGAGTGCTCACTGCGCAGGCCCAGGAACGCGCCCGGCGGAGCACCATCCTGCGGCGGGGCCTCGTCGGCCCGCAGGTAGGGCAGCATCACGAGACCGTCGCTGCCCGGTGCGATCCGCTCGGCGAGATCAAGGAGCGCGGGCGCGGCCCGGTCGTCACCGAGGACACGTCCCGCCCACCGTACGACGTTGCCGCCGTTGCTGAGCGCGCCGCCGACAACCCACGCGTCGTCGGTCAACGCACCGCAGCAGAAGGTCTCCGCCGGGTCGGTGAGGGGAGCCTCGACCACCGTCCGCAGGGCGCCCGTGGCCCCGAGCGTCAGGCCACCGACGGCGGGGTCGGTCGCCGCCGCGCCCAGACTCCGCAACGGACCGTCTCCCGCGCCGACGACGACCGGTGTGCCGGAGGGCAGACCCACCGCGTGCCCGGCCGTCGCCGACAACCGCAAGACCGCCGTCGTGGGCAGCACCGGGGGCAGCTGACTCTCGGACACCCCGGCGAGATCGAGTACGGCGGAACTCCACCCTCGACGGTGCACGTCGAACATCCCGGTGCCCGATGCCGAGGACAACTCGGTCACCAGCATCCCGGTGAGCCGATGAACCACGTAGTCCTTGAGGCCGATCCACCACCGCGTCGCCGTGCACAGCCGCGGCTCGTGGCGGGCGAACCACAGCAGCTTGCAGAGCGGGTTCATCGGGTGCACGGGGGTGCCCGTCAACCGGTGCAGTTCCCGGCTCTGGCCGGACAACCGCAACTCGCGGGCCGCCTCCGACGACCGCCTGTCGCGCCGGGTCAGCAGCGGCGTCACCGGCGTCATGGCCGCGTCCAGCCCGATCAGGCCGTACCGGGCGGAGCTGAGCGCGACGGCGACCACCTCCGCCCCGCAGGTGTCGGCCACGCACGCGGACATCGCCGCCACTGTGGCCGCCATCAGTACGTCCGGGTCCTGTACCTGCCAGCCGGGCATCGGCTCACGCGGTGGGTACTCCCGCGTCGCGACGTGCCGGGCGGTGCCGTCCAGTGCGAACGCGACAGCCCGCACGGCTCTGGCGCCCACGTCGACCCCGACGATCACGCGACGCTCCGGCCCCATCCGCCCATGGTCGAGCGGCGTTCGCCGGACCGGCAAGCGGTTGCGCGCAGTTGTCGTCAGTAGCGCCGACGGGCGCTCAGACCAGGAACTCCTCCCGCATCCGCGCGCCCAGGTTGATGCCGCCGACCGCCCGGGGGCCGGCCGGATCGTGCACGGCGACGGTGTTGTTGCGACGCATCAGCTCCCGGACCGCGGGTGGCAGTCGCGGCGGGTCGTCCATGGCCGCGAGGACCCGCCCGGCGCTGACGATCAGCCGATCGGCCAGGGTGGCCGCGTCGGTGTCCACCCGCACCCGGCCGTACTCCCAGCCGGAGGTGGTCAGGTCGAGCACCTCGAACACGCGGGTTACCAGCGGGTTCGGGTCGGTCACCCGGTCGAGCCGGGGCGCCCTGTTGCCGACCACGGTGACGGCGGCGGCCACCTGCGCGTACGGGTGGAAGCCGCACGGCAGCGCGAACAGCGGCCAGCGCAGGGCCGGGCCCGCCTCCTTCCACAGCGGCCGGTAGTTACGGCGGTGCACCAGCAGCCGTCGGCCCGTCCGGCGGTGGATCTCCTGCGCCTGGGCCTGAAGGTCCACGTGAGCCTCGTCGGCGACCTGACTCACGATCCGGGTCGCCACCACCAGGCCGTCGTCGCTGTCGAGCGAACCGGCGAGCGCGTCGACCTGCTCGTTGAACCGGACCCGCGCGTGGGGGCCGTACCGGGACTGGACGTCGTGCAGCAGCGCCTGCTGGCGTCCCGGGTCGAGCTGGACTCGCCTACCGCCCAGCAATCGACGGAGCCAACGCATGTCGCCTCGATTCAGCAGAGCCGTCGCGGACGGCGGCAATGCTAGTGCGTCGACCCTGCCTCGTGTTCCCAAGGGGGGGTGATCGACTCGGCTTCGGAGACGGCGATCACCGCCGACGCGGCGTGATCAGCCCCGACTCGTACGCCCACACGACCACCTGGGCCCGGTCGCGGCAGTGCAGCTTCGTCATCGCCCGGTTGACGTGTGTCTTGGCGGTCAGCGGACTGATCACCATGCGCAAGGCGATCTCGTCGTTGGTCAGCCCACGGGCGACCAGCTCGACGACCTCCTGCTCCCGGGCGGTCAGCACGTCACGTCCGGCGGTCGGCACGACCGGCGGGGGTCCGGCCACGAACTCACTGATCAGTGTGCGGGTGACGGTCGGCGCGAGCAGCGCGTCACCGCGCGCCACGACGGTGACGGCGTGCAGCAGGTCGGCCGGGTCGGCGTCCTTGAGGAGGAATCCGCTGGCGCCCGCACGGAGCGCGGCGAACACATAGGAGTCGAGCCCGTAGTTGGTGAGGATGAGGACGCGGATCGCCGCCAGGTCGGGATCGGCGGCGATGCGCCGGGTGGCCTCGATGCCGTCGAGGCCCGGCATCTGCACGTCCATCAGGACGACGTCCGGGCGCAGGCACCGGGACAGGTGGACGGCCGACGTGCCGTCGGTCGCCTCACCGACGACCTCCAGGTGGTCCTCGGCGTCGAGCAGCGCCCGGAAGCCGGCCCGCATCAGCGCCTGGTCGTCGGCGAGCAGCACCCGGATCATCCCTGCTTCCGCGGGAGGCGGGACGGTCATCGTGGTCCGTCCAGCGGGAAGGTGGCCCGTACGGTGAACCCGTGGTCGTCGTGCGCGGCGGTCCGCAGTGTGCCGCCCAGGGCGCTGACCCGCTCCCGCATGCCGCGCAGGCCCACGCCCGGGGTCAGCGGCTCGGTCGGCGACGCCCGGCCGTCGTCGGTGACCGCGACGGTCAGCCCCGCCGGGGCGTACTCCACCTGGATGTGCGCGGTCGCGGGCCCGGCGTGGCGGGCCACGTTGGTGAGCGCCTCCTGGATGACCCGGTACCCGGCCTGGTCGACCTCGTCGGGCAGGTCCCCGCGCTGGCCGGTGACGGTCACCTGCACCGGTACGCCGACCGCCCGGGTCCGCTCGGCCAGCTCGTCCACCCGGGCCAGACCGACCCGATCGCCGTCGGTCGGCGCGCGGAGGACGTCGAGGGTCGTGCGGAGTTCCCGCATCGCGGCGCCGCTGGCCTCCTGGATCGCCAGCAGCGTGGCCGACGGCTCCTCGCCGTGTTTGCGGGCCAGGTGCACGGCGATCCCCGCCTGCACCTTGATCACCGAGATGCTGTGGGTCAAAGAGTCGTGCAGGTCGCGGGCGATGCGCAGGCGCTCCTCCCCGGCGCGGCGCAACGCCATCTCCTCGCGGGTGCGCTCGGCCTCGACGGCCCGCTGCTCGACCTGCTCCAGGTACGCCCGGCGCTGCCGCGCGACGAGGCCGGCGACGTTGGCCGCCACGAACCAGCCGAGCAACAGGGCCGTCCGTTCGGCGACCAGTTGCCCCGGTCGGCCGGCCGGGGCCATCGAGATGTCGCTGGCCAGGAAGCTACCGAGGAAGGCGAGGCTGGCCACGGCGGCGGCCGACCGGTGTCCCTGCCAGGCGGTGACGTAGACCGCGCAGAGGACGGGGAACGCGGCGGACACCCCGGGATGCACCCGGACGTGAACGGCCAACATGGCGACGGTGACCACGCCCAGCGCCATCACCGGGTGTCGCCGGCACGCCGCCAGGGCCACCACAGTGGCGAGGACCAGGGCGACGTCGAGCACCTCGACCGGCGCGGCGTCCGGGGTGAGCACGGCGTTGCCGAGCAGGAGGACGCCGAGGGCGAGACCGCCGAGGGCAAACGGGAGGTCGCGGCGCATGGTCGCACTGTAGAACGGCCGTCGCCGGTGGAGCATCCCGCGCGCGTGGTAGTTGCGGCGTACCACGGACGCGGTATGAGCGGCGCGGCAAGTGTCTGCGACGGCACGACGTTTTCCCGGCCCGCCGCAACAAGCATCGAGCCCATGACATACCGCTTCTTCGCCCCCACACCGACGAGGGCGGCCACCGGCCGCACCGCAGCCGTCTACGAACAGATGCGCGAGGACTTTCTCGGGCCGTTGCCGACCTTCCAGGCGCTCTCGGCCCTGCCGGAGGTGCTGGCCGCGACCTGGGCGCTGATGCGGGAGGCGCTGCTCGCCGGGGACGCGCCCCGGGTCGACCGCGAACTCGTCGCGGCTTCGGTCTCCCGGGCCAACCGCTGTCAGTTCTGCGTCGACGCCCACGTGCTGCTGCTGCACGCGCTGGGCGTACCGAAGCTGGCCGAGGCCGTCGCCCGCGGCGAGACGCCCGCCGAGCCGAGGCACGCCGCGCTCGTCGGCTGGGCGCAGGCGAGCCGCAACCCCAGATCCGCCGACTGGACCAGCACCCACGGCCCGGAGATCACCGGCACCCTGCTCGCCTTCCACTTCATCAACCGGGTGGTCTCCGCGTTGCTCGACCCCGATCTGCTCCCCGGCGGCCTGCAACGCTCACCGCTGGTGCGCTCGGTCGGGGGCCGGCTCTACGCCAGGGCGGCCCGGGAGTCGAAGGAGCCCGGCCGGAGCCTGGCGCTGCTCGACGTCGACCCGACGGCATCACCTCCCGCCTGGGCGGGGGACAGCCCGGTGGGTGTCGCCTTCGCGTCGCTGCGGAACGCCGCCACCCGGGGTGGGGACCTGCTGGGCGCGGTGGCCCGCCAGACCGTCACGGCCACGGTGCGCTGGGAGGACGGGCAGGTCCCGGCGCGGCCCGCGGACTGGGCCGTCGACCTCGTCCGGGACGTGCCGGGCACGGACCGCGTCGGGACGCGGATCGCGTTGCTGGCGGCGTTCGCGCCCGGCGCGATCAGCCCGGGTGACGTCGCTCTCTGGCGGCTCTCCCACCCCGCCGACGCCGACCTCGTGCGGTTGGTCGCGTACGGGGCGATCACGGCCACCGATCACGTCGCCCAGGCCCTCGCCTCGGCGCACCGCTAGGAGACAACCCATGCGCAAGGCACTCGTCATCATCAGCGCACTGCTGCTCGTCGCGTTCGCCGTGCAGTTCGTCCTCGCCGCCGTGGGTGGATTCACCAGGCCCGCCAGCGACGACGCGTACGCGCTGCACAGCGTCAATGGCATGGCGGTGATCCCGCTTCTCACGCTGCTCACCGCCCTGTTCGCCGCGCTGGCGAAAGCACCCGGAAAGGTCATCGGACTGGCGGTCCTCCCGATCGGCCTCGTCGCCCTCCAGCCACTCATCGCCATGGTGGCGGAGGCGTCCACCGACGCGTCGGGCGTCAGCACCCCGCTCGGCCTGATCATCGGTGGGTTGCACGCGCTCAACGGGATCATCGCGGTGCACGTCGTGGTCGGCGTCCATCGGGCAGCGCGACAGCTCGCCGTCCCGGTTCCCGCCGGCGCGGCCCGTCTCGTCACCCGAGAAGGAGAGCCGGCGTGACCACCGGGTCGCTGCTCGCGGCCGACCTCGTGATCGCGGTCCTCGCGGTCGCCGCCTGGCTGGGGGCCGGCACCGCGTCCGCCGCCCGTCGGCGTCCGCTCGCACTCGGGCTGGCGGCCGTCGCGCTGCTGGCCACGCTCGCCCGCGCGCTCACGATCACCGCCCTCGCCCGGGCCGGCTGGTGGTTCGCGGCGGAGAAGGTCCTCATCGCCGCCCCGCTGTCGCTGGCGGCGGTGGGCGTCGCCGGTCCGCGGTTGCTGCGGGCCTGGGGCGACATCCGGGCCGCCGCGGTCCCGCTCCTCTTCGCCGGGTACGCCACGAGCAGCGCCCTGCTCGTGACGATTCTGCACGGCTACCCGGCGTCGGCCGGGGCGGGGCTGCTGGCGGTCGCCGGGGTCACGGCGGCCACGGTGATCTCGGCGCGTGCGCTCGGCGCGCGCCCGTCCCGGGCGGTGTCCCGGGTGGCCCTCGTGGTGGCGGTCGCGGCCCTGCTGACCGGAACCGGGCTGACCGTCACCCCGAGCGCCGCGCCCGCCGTACCGCACGAGCACGGTTCCCCGGCGGTCCGCATCGCCGACGAACCCACCCGGCGGTTCACCCTGACCGCCGCAACCGCCACTGTGGACGCCGCCGGGCGGAACGTCGCGGCGTGGGCGTTCAACGGGCAGGTCCCCGGACCGGAGTTGACCGCCACCGTCGGCGACGTCCTGGAGGTGACGCTGCGCAACCGGAACATCGAGCGCGGCGTCACCCTGCACTGGCACGGGTACGACGTGCCCAACGATCAGGACGGGGTACCCGGTGTGACCCAGGCGGCGGTGCGGCCCGGGCAGGAGTTCGTCTACCGGTTCCGCGCCGACCAGGCCGGAACGTACTGGTACCACACGCACTCAACCTCCGATGTCGGCGTACGGATGGGTCTCTACGGGGTGCTGGTGGTGCGACCGGGCCCGGTGACCGGCCTCGACGTCACAGTGCCGGTGCACACCCTGTCGGGCCGTCCGTTGCCCGCGCCGAGGGTGGAGAAGGTCGAGGCCGGGGTGCCGGTGCGACTGCGGCTGATCAACACCGACAGCACGACGCACCGGTACGCCCTGGCCGGGACCGCGTTCCGGGTGGCCGCGGTCGACGGCGTCGACCTGCGCGGCCCGACGCCGCTGGTGGACACCGCCGTGCTGATCCCGGCCGGGGGCCGCTACGACCTGGTCTTCGACGCGCCGGCGACCCCGGTGGCACTGGTCGTCGACGGACGGACCGTCTTCTCGACCGGCCCGGTGTCGACGGCGACCGGCGCCTGGCCGGTGCTGGATCCGCTCGACTACGGCGCGACCACCCCGGCGCAGTGGTCCCGGTTCGACAAGACGTTCACCCTCGTCCTCGATCGCGGCCTCGACCTGCGCGGACTGCTACCGCGGTACGCCCACACCGTCAACGGCGCGGCCGATCCGGACATCCCACCGCAGGTCGTACGCCTGGGTGACGTCGTGCGGTTCACGATCGTCAACCGGTCGCAGATCGTGCACCCGTGGCACCTGCACGGCCACCACGTCCTGGTGCTGGCCCGCGATGGTGAACCGGCGACCGGGAGCCCGCTGTGGCTGGACTCGTTCGACGTCCGTCCGGGCGAGGTGTGGGAGGTGGCGTTCCGGGCCGACAACCCGGGGATGTGGGCCAACCACTGCCACAACCTGGCGCACGCCGATGCCGGGATGACGCTGCATCTCATGTACTCGTGATCGTCGAGGCGGGTAGTTTTCTGTCATGACTGAGGACACCTTCCGTTCGGTGGCGATCGAGCGCACCAGCCTGGGCAACTACGTCGTGCGGAACTCCCGTGGTGGGTCGGTGTCGTTGGGCACGGGCGAGGACGGCAGTTTCACGCCGGTGGAGTTGCTGCTGGCCGCCCTCGGCGGTTGCGCCGCGGTGGACGTGGACCACATCACCAGTCGTCGTGCCGAGCCGACCGGGTTCGCCGTCGCCGTGACCGGGGACAAGATCCGGGACGAGGCCGGCGGAAACCGGATGCGTAACCTGCGGGTCGAGTTCACGGTGACGTTCCCGGAGGGCGCGGAGGGCGACGCGGCCCGTGCGGCGCTGCCCCGGTCGTTGCAGCAGTCGCACGATCGGTTGTGCACGGTCTCCCGTACCGTCGAGCTGGGCACTCCGGTCGCGATCGCCGAGGGCCCGGGGCCATCGGAGACTGACCGGCGCTGAGCACGGCTACTCAGGACCGGGTGGCTCGTTCGTGTGAGGGTGGCGGGATGCGTCGACTACTGGTGCCACTGCTGATCGTCCTCACCGTGGTGGTGGCGTGTGCCGACCCGAACGCCCAGCCGGGTCGCTCGGACCCGACGGTCGCGCTGCCGGCGCCCACCGAACTGCTCGCCGACGGCAGCGTGCCCTGGGCCGACCTGAAGATCACCGACGAGGACTTCAACGGTCGCCCTCCCGCGCCGAGAACGCCGGCCGCCGGCAGCGAACCGTGCCGGGCGGAGCAGCTGACCGGTCGGCTCACCACCTGGACGCGGCCCGGCACCGGCGGTGAGACGCCTCGGGGCTTCGACGCCGCCATTGGCAAGCTCATCGGCGAAGTGGACGTGCGGAACTCGTCGACGGTCGAGTGCACCCTGCAGGGCGAGGTGCCCACGACCATGCGCGCCGGCGGTCGCGAGATCCCGATGCTCTACACCCACGGCATCGACGAGGAGGGCCGCACCCGGGTGGTCGTCGTGCCGGCCGGCGGCAGCGCCAGCCTGCGTCTGGACTGGTCCGGACCGTTCTGCCAACCGGTGAAGGGGCCGTTGGAGCTGGCGATCGAGCTGCCGCACGACGGCGGCAGGCTGCGTGCACCGGTCACCGCCGACGAGCGCCCGGGCTGCCCGCGGGGGGAGGGGGTCAACCCGCGCGCGCGGGGGACGCTGTCCGCGAGCGGGTTCACCGAGCCGGTGGCGGTGTCGAAGCCCCCGTCCTCGCCGCTCGACAAGCTCACCGTCGCTGTGCGGGGGCCGACGACCGCCGCCGCCGGGTCGCGGCTCACCTTCCGGGTGACGCTGGGCAACCCGACCGACGGTCCCCTCGCGTTGGACCCGTGCCCGGCCTACCTGATGGAACGGTTCTCTCTCGGCGACGCGACGAACGACGCGGTGAACTCGGCCCAGCTGTACCGGCTGAACTGCCGCGCGCTGCCGCAGCTCTCCGCCGGCGGCAGCGCGACGTTCGAAATGGTCGCCGAGGTGCCGGCCTCGATGCGGGCCGGGCGGGAGCTGACCGTGACGTGGAAGCTCTATCTGCCGCACTACGTGCAGCGGGGCAACCAGTTCGGTGTCGTGACCCTCACCGTCGTCTGAGGAAGGTCACCGCCGGGCCGGCAGCATCGGCATCGCCGGCATTCGCGAGAACGAAAGATAGATGCTGTTGAGGGTATGGGAGCGCTCCCGTAGCATGCTTGACGCGGCCTGTTAACGTTCACAACCGGTCACCACACAATGACCACCACCAATGCATGGGCCGCCGTCCCGCGAGGAGGGTGCTACATGGTCAGATCCAGAATCACCAATGTCGGTCTGGTTGCGGCCGGCGTCGGCTTGGTGCTGTCGTCGACAGTTGTCGCGGCGCTGCCGGCCGGTGCCGCGGCTGAGGGTTGTTCGGTGAACTACGCCGTCTCGTCGCAGTGGCAGGGTGGCTTCGGCGCCAACGTGGCGATCACGAACCTGGGTGACCCGTTGAGCAGTTGGACGCTGACCTGGTCGTACGGTGCCGGGCAGACGGTGACGCAGGCCTGGAACACGTCGCTGACGCAGAGCGGGTCGGCGGTGACCGCGAAGAACGTGAGCTACAACGGGGCGATCCCGGCCAACGGCACTGTGTCGTTCGGGTTCAACGGCTCCTGGACGGGCAGCAACCCCGTCCCGACGAGCTTCGCCCTGAACGGTGTCACCTGCACCGGCGGCACGACGCCGACGACTCCGCCCCCGACGACTCCGCCGCCGACCGACCCGCCCCCGACCACGCCGCCGCCCACCCAGACCTGCGACCTTCCGTCGACGTACCGGTGGTCGTCGACCGGTGCGCTGGCGCAGCCGAGGTCCGGTTGGGTGTCGCTGAAGGACTTCACCGTCGCCCCCTACAACGGCCAGCAACTCGTCTACGCCACCACCCACGACACCGGGACCAGGTGGGGTTCGATGAACTTCGGTCTGTTCTCGAACTACTCGCAGATGGGTTCGGCGAGCCAGAACGCGATGAACAACGCGACCGTCGCCCCGTCGTTGTTCTACTTCGCGCCGCGCAACATCTGGGTGCTCGCCTACCAGTGGGGTGGGCCGGCGTTCTCCTACCGGACCTCGACCGACCCGACCAACCCGAACGGGTGGTCGGCGGCGCAGACGCTGTTCAGCGGCAGCATCACCGGCTCCGGCACCGGCCCGATCGACCAGGCGGTCATCGGTGACGGCACGAACATGTACCTGTTCTTCGCCGGTGACAACGGCAAGATCTACCGCGCCAGCATGCCGATCGGGAACTTCCCGGGCAGCTTCGGCTCGAACTACACGACCATCATGAGCGACACCACGAACAACCTGTTCGAGGCGGTTCAGGTCTACAAGCTCCAGGGTCTGAACAAGTACCTCATGATCGTCGAGGCGATCGGTTCGCAGGGCCGCTACTTCCGCTCGTTCACGGCCACCAGCCTGGGTGGTTCGTGGACGCCGCAGGCCACCAGCGAGAGCAACCCGTTCGCGGGTAAGGCCAACAGCGGTGCCACCTGGACCAACGACATCAGCCACGGTGAGCTGCTGCGCACCAACGCCGACCAGACGATGACCGTTGACGCCTGCAACCTGCAACTGCTCTACCAGGGTCGTTCTCCCAGCTCCGGCGGCGACTACGGCCTCCTGCCGTACCGGCCGGGTCTGCTGACCCTGCAGCGCTGACCCACTTCGATCGCGCTCGACCGACCCGGAACGGGGCGGGCTCGGCGTCACACCGAGCCCGCCCCGCACCACGCCGGGCGCGATCGATCCTCTGACGTCCCCGGTCTCCGGTTGGGCCCTGCCCGGCCCGGTCCGGCGCTTGATTGACTCGGGTTCACGGAAGTCGCGGTATCCGGGCTGACAAAGACGGGGCACGACACGCGCCAGCGAGGCGGGCTGCGGCCGACGAGTTTGGGACGATGCGCCGGTCGACGTACCGACATCACCCGACTCGAAGGGACCTCCGCGATGGCAAAGGTCATCTCCACGCTGTTCATCTCGGCCGACGGTGTGGCCGAGATCGACCCTGACTGGCACTTCCCGTACTTCGACGAGAACATGGGCCGCGCCGTCACCGAGGACTACGACGCCGCCGACGTGCTGCTCATCGGCCGCGAGACGTACGACAGCTTCGCCGGAGCCTGGCCGGACCGTGAGGCCGCCGGTGGCGAGGACGCGCCGTTCGCCAAGCAACTCGGTGACATGCGGAAGGTCGTCGCCTCGCGTCAGTCGCCGGAGTTTTCCTGGCGCAACTCCGAGCTGATCGACGGGGACCTCCTCGATGCCGTCACCGCGCTCAAGGCCGAGGCCGGCGTGCGGGGGGTTCTCATCCCCGGGTCGATCTCCGTCGTGCAGCAACTGCTCGCCGCCGGCCTGATCGACGAACTGCGTCTGCTGGTGCATCCGGTGGCCGCGCGCAAGGGCCGCAGGCTGTTCGACGAGGGTGACGCGGCGTACCACCTGCGACTGCTGGCAACGGAGGCGTTCCCAACGGGTGTCCTTCGCGTGATCTACGCGCCGGGCCCGACGCCGACGCCGGTCGGATACGACGAGGTGAAGGACCAGGTGCCGGCCGGGAACTAGGTGTTCTGCTGGCGGGGACGGCCGTCGCGCCGGCAGTTCCCGAGCGGAGGTCGTCGTAGTCTCATGTGAAGATCTCGGCGTGACTGAGTGGACGTACAACGATCGCCCCGCGGGTGCCAGGTTCCTCACCGACCGGATCCCGGAGCCGGGCCGCACCGCCATCGAGGACGAGCTGTGGGCCTGGGTGGTGCGTGGCGAGAGCGACGCGGACGAGTTCGTCGACTTCTTCGACGACGCCGACGAGCGCTGCGGCGCGACGGACGACGAGCTCAGGGCGGCGCACGAGACGGCGCTGGCGGTTCGGCGGGAGCAACAGCGCGAGTGGGGTGAGGTGAGCGGCAACCTCACCCGTGCCTTCGTCGAGCTCAACGGGCTGGGGGTGCTGGCCCGGGAGAACTTCAGCTGTTGTGGCACCTGCGCGAGCGCCGAGATCGACGACGAGCGGGACGACTCACGGCACTGGCGCGGGTTTCTCTGGTACCACCAGCAGGACACCGAGTCGCTGCTCGCCAGCGAGGACGGCGAGGTCTATCTCGGCTACGGCGTCTATCCGCCGGCCGACTTCGACGAGGCCGCCTACGCGGGCCTGTCGGAGGCCGAGCAGCAGGCCAGCTACCAGGCCGACCTGGAGCGACTGTTGGACGAGGTCGCGTTCCCGGTGCTGCGCAAGCACGGCATGCGGGTGGAGTGGAACCGCAAGCAGTCCCGGCGGATCAAGGTCACCGGCGCCCAGTGGTATGCGCCGCTGGATTGACCGCCATCGGTCCATCCCACACTCCGGGCAGATGTTTAGTGAGGTTCATCGATATTGACGGGGCGGCCTCGGCGGCGACAGGATCTCGGGCACCACCACCCTGATCCCTCCTGGGAGGCGCCATGACCCGTCCCCGCCTGCCCCTCCTGCGGGCAGCCACCCGGTTGGCCGCACTCGCCCTCGCCACCGCCGGCGTGCTGCTCACCGTCGCCACCCCCGCCAGCGCCGCCGTGCCCACCGGCCGTTACGTAGCGCTGGGCGACTCGTACACCGCAGGCCCGCTGATCCCCACCCAGGTCGACCTCAACTGCCTGCGATCCAACCGCAACTACCCGTCGCTGGTGGCGGCGTCCGCCGGCTCGTCGTCGTTCGCCGACGTGAGCTGCTCCGGCGCCACCACCGACGACATCCTCTACGGCGGCAGCGGCCAACTGGGCATCACGACGCCACCGCAGCTCAACGCGGTCACCTCGAACACCTCCCTGGTGACGGTGCAGATCGGCGGCAACGACATCGGCTTCTCCGGCATCATCGGCGACTGCGCCGAGGCGAGCGTCAGCAGCCCGCTCGGATCGCCGTGCAAGAACCGGTACACCGCCGGAGGCGTCGACCAGTTGCAGGCGCGGATCGTCGCCGCCACACCGAAGGTCACCGCCGTGCTCCAGGCGGTCCGGCAGGCCGCACCGGGCGCGCGGGTCGTGGTGCTCGGCTATCCGGCGATCCTGCCGGACAGCGGGTACGGCTGCTGGCCGGTCGTTCCGATCGCCTACCAGGACGTGCCCTACCTGCGGGGGGTGGAGAAGTCGCTCAACGCGATGCTGGCCAGCGTCGCGAGCGCCAACGGCGCCACCTACGCCGACGTCTACACCCCGTCGATCGGCCGTGACGCGTGCAAGAGCAGCGGCACCCGGTGGATCGAGGGTCTGGTGCCGCAGAACTCGGCCGCGCCGTTCCACCCCAACGCCCGAGGTGAGCAGGGCATGGCCACCGCCCTGATCGCCCGGCTGAACAGCTGATCAGACCCCCGAACGGTCGGACCGGCCCCGTCGGCAACGACGGGGCCGGTTTGCGGTGACACCGGGCTCGGCCGACGTCGCGGTGCTTGGGATCGGGCAGTCCGGGGTACCGACGGTGTCATGCCGATTGTGGGGGAAGTCGTCGGGGACCGTTACCGTCTGCTCGAGAGCATCGCCAGCGGTGGAATGGGCGACGTCTGGCGGGCGGTCGACGAAACCCTGGACCGCTGCGTCGCGATCAAGATGCTGCGACCTCGGCTGGTCACCGATCCCGGCTTCGGCGAACGGTTCCGTCGCGAGGCCCGGGCGATGGCGGCCCTGCGTCACCCGGGTGTCGCGCAGGTCTACGACTACGGTGAGGTGTCCGAGCCCGACGCGCCGGTGCTCGCGTACATCGTCATGGAGTGCGTGCAGGGGCAGCCCCTGTCGGAGCGGATCGCCGAGACCGGCCGGCTGGGTGTGGCCGAGACGATGTCGATCGCCGCGCAGACCGCCCGCGCGCTCCAGGCCGCGCACGACGCCGGCGTCGTGCACCGGGACGTCAAGCCCGGCAACCTGATCATCGAGCCGGACGGGCACGTCGTACTCGTCGACTTCGGCGTCGCGGTGACCCAGGAGGCGGCGAGCCTCACCGGGACGAACCAGGTCGTCGGCACCGCCCTCTACATGGCACCCGAGCAGGTCACCAGGAGCGAGACGACGTCGGCGATCGACATCTACGCGCTGGGAGCGGTCGTCTACCACTGTCTCGCCGGCAGACCCCCGCACGAGGGCGAGAACGCGGTGGCGGTGGCGTTGCGTCATCTCGAAGAGGAGCCGGCGCCGCTGCCCGAGGACGTTCCGGAGGCGGTCGGGCGGTTGGTCGCCACCGCGATGGCCAAGGACCCGACCCGTCGCTTCCCGACGGCGGCGACAATGGCCGCGGCGGCCCAGGTGCTCGCGGATCCGGCCGATCAGCTGCGCACTGCCGTCGGAGCGCCGGTCGGGGCGGCGGTCGAACGCACCGAGATTCAGCGGCCCGTCGTCGGCGGTGCGGCCAAGCGGTCGGGCCGCCCCGGGCCCAAGGTGCTCGCGGTGGCCCTCGGATCGGTGGCCGCCGCGGCCGCCGTCCTGGTGCTCGCCGATCCCACCGGGATGATGACGGGCCCGACCGACGGGCCGTCGACGCCGCCGGCGGTGTCGACGACGGGCCCGTCGCAGCGCGAGCCCGACCTGGGCGTGGGTGGCGGCGAACCAGCAACCCGCGGTTCCGGGGGTCTGCCGGTCCGCGCGCCTGGCTCCCCGACCCCGACGGCAGGCGTTTCGGCGGGTGCGGGGCCGGTCGGCAAGCCAACGCCCTCCGGGGGGAGCACCGGGAGCGCGCCCGAGCCCACCTCGTCCGAGAGCCCGCCAGCCGAGCCGACGGCAGCCCCGACCGGGGAGACGACGGCGGCGCCGACCGCGACAGCGTCGGAGGAGACCGAGGAGGAGCCGGCCACGGAGCCGACGAAGAAGCCGTCCCCGGGGGCGCCGGCAGCGGACGAGAACGCGGCACCGGAGGTCTAGCGACGCAGTGCTGGCGTGACGGCCGAGGCCGCCACGCCAGCAGTGCGGGTCAGGAGTCGGTCGGGTCAGCCGGTGCTGCAGCTGATCGTCGGCCAGGTCCAGTTGCCGTTGGCCATGACCGTGATCCCGAAGTTGTTGCCGTTGCCGTTCGGTCGCGCGGTGACGGTGCCGCTGCTGCCGCTGACGGAGGCGTTCCAACTGTTCTGGATGCTCTGGCCGCCACCGAGGCCGAGGCTGACCACCCAGTTGTTGGTGCCGCTGACGGCGACGTTGAGGTTGAACCGGTCACCCCACTGCTGGCCGGCGGAGATCGTCGCGTTGCAGTTGCCGGTCCCCGGGTTGCCTGTGGTGGGCGGGGAGGTCGGGTTGCCGCCGCCGCCCTCCCGCACGGTGATGTCGGAGCTTCCCTGGCTCTGGTAGCCCTCGGTGGCCATCACCTGGTAGCTGTGGTTGGTGCCGAGGTTCAGGCCGGCGCGGGCCCAGGCGTCGAAGTGGTTGGCGGTGGTGATGGTGCCGCTCGAGCGCTTCTGCTGGCGGACGCTCCAGAACTGGTAGAACGTCTGGTTGCCGTCGATCGACGGGGCGTTGACCCGCTGGCTGCGGAGGATGTCGTAGGTGCCACCGTCGGTGGTGACGGTGCCCATCCGGGTGGCGCCGCTGCTCGGGTTGTAGGTGCCGAAGTTCTCCACGACGTAGTACTCGATGAGCGGGTTGCGCGTCCATCCGTACAGGGCGAGGTAGGTGTTGTTGTTGCCCGGGTTGTAGGTGCCCGAGTAGGTGACCGTCCGTCGGTTGCCGGTGGCCCAACCCTTGCCGCCGACCCAGTTGTTGGTGCTCCTGTCCCAGCTGCTGGTGTATCGGCCATCGGCGCGCAGCGTCATGCTGGCGTTGCCGCTGTCCTTCCAGAACGAGAAGTAGTACCCGTTGTGCGTGCCGGTGAGGTTCGACGTGAGGGTCCGGTCGGCCTCGGCGTACGCGTTGGTGGCCGTCATCGTGCCGGCGACGGCCACGACGGCCGCGCACGCGGCGCCCAGGAGCAGCCGCATGCGGCCGCGGCCTCTCGGTTTGGTGTGGCTGGTGTCGGTCATGGAACTGTTGCCTCCTCTGACGGCTGGCGGGGGCCAGCGGCGCGGTACGCCTCGGCAGGCTGCCGGTGGTCGGGTAACGGCCACGGCGTCGTACCGCTCGGTGGTGGTGGGGCCGGTCGTCCTGCACGACGATCGGAGAAGTGGGGCGTGGTGGCTGGTGCTGACGACAATCGAGCGCCGTCGATGGCGACCGTATTAACCCGGCCGTCGCCTTGTCAACAATTTCCGGAAACGAAGCAGCAACACCGCCGCCATCGCCGGAGCGGCATCCAACCAGGTCAGTAGTGGATCAGAGGTCAGGGCAGTAGTCACGGCGTTCCAGCAGCCGAACACCGGCCGGGATGAGGCCGCCGAAAGTTCCGGAGACTTTCCGGACCAGGTGCCCGGCCTTGGCCAACCGCACGGGCGGACGCTCCCGTTGCCCGAGGGGTCAGCGACGCCGTAGGTCGTTGAGCCGGGCGGCCTGGCGGGTCAGATGGTCGCGTTCGGCGAGGTTGGGGGCCTGCTGGGCGGCCTCGGCGTACAGCCGCGCCGCCGTTGCCAGGTCGCCGTCCCGCTCGTTCAGGTAGGCCGCCACCGCCGTGTACCGGGGCAGCGAGTCGTCCACCGCCGCGAGCGCCGCCAGGCCGGCCCGGGGGCCGTCGGCCTCACCGACCGCCACCGCACGGTTGAGCCGGACGACCGGGTTTTCGGTCAGGAGCGCCAGTTCGTCGTACCACTGCACGATCTGCACCCAGTCGGTCTCCGTGGCGGTGGGCGCGTCCGCGTGCAGCGCCGCGATGGCCGCCTGGGCCTGGAACTCACCCAGGTGGTCGCGGGCCAGGGCCGCCTGCAGGATCGCGACGCCCTCGGCGATCGACCGGGTGTCCCAACGGCTGCGGTCCTGCTCGGCGAGCGGCACCAGGCTGCCGTCGGGGGCGGTCCGGGCGGCGCGCCGGGCGTGGTGCAACAGCATGAGGGCGAGCAGCCCCGCCACCTCGGGGTGGCCGATCGCGGCCGCGAGCTGCCGGGTGAGCCGGATGGCCTCGGCGGCGAGGTCCACGTCACCGGAGTAGCCCTCGTTGAAGACCAGGTAGAGGACGCGCAGGACGGTGGCGACGTCACCGGGTCGGTCGAACCGCCGCCCGGAGACGGTGCGCTTGGCCCGGCTGATGCGTTGCGCCATGGTCGCCTCGGGCACCAGGTAGGCGTGCGCGATCTGCCGGGTGGTCAGCCCGCCGACAGCGCGCAGCGTGAGCGCGACAGCGGACGACGGCGTCAGCGACGGGTGGGCGCACAAGAAGTAGAGCTGGAGCGTGTCGTCCGCGGCGGGGGTCGGCCCCGGGGGCGGTTCCTCCTCGACGAGATCCTCGCGTCGACGGCGAGCGGTGTCGGCGCGGGCCGCGTCGAGGAACCGTCGCCACGCCACAGTGGTCAGCCAGCCCAACGGGTCGCGCGGCGGGTCGGCCGGCCAGACCCGGACGGCTTCGACCAGGGCGTCCTGCACGGCATCCTCGGCCGCCGCGAAGTCGATTCCGCGGCGGACGAGGATCCCGAGGACGCGCGGCGTGAGGTTACGCAGCAGCGTCTCGTCCATCGGAGTCGTCACTCCGTGATGGTGGGGGGCTCGCTCAGGAACGGGCGCAGCTCCAGCCACTCGTGGATCGGCTTCCCGCCCGCCCCGGGCGCGGCCGACAGCTCCCCGGCCAGCTCGACAGCCCGGTCGTGGCTGTCGACGTCGATCACCATCCAGCCGGCGATCAGGTCCTTGGTCTCGGCGAACGGGCCGTCGGTGACCGGCGGGCGGCCCTCGCCGTCGTACCGGACGAACGTCCCTTCCGGGGCGAGTGCCTGACCGTCGACGAACTCGCCGGTCTCCTCGAGTCGGGCCGCGAAGTCGCGCATGTACTGCATGTGGGCCGAGATCTCCGCCGGCGTCCACTGGTCCATGGGCACGTCGTTGACCGCGGCTGGGGCGCCCCGGTAGTGCTTGAGCAGCAGGTACTTGGCCATCGTGGTGCTCCTCGGTGTTGGCGGCGACCCGTCGTGGTCGCGTTCACGTGGGGGACGGAGCCGCTCGGCACTTCTCGACATGGCTGTCCGATTTTCCTCCTCCCGCAGGTTAACCTCGGGTGAATCGTCCGCCGTTGGGGTAGCTCAGGCGGCACAAAACTTGATTCGTTCCAAATTAGTGAGCTAATGTTCGTACCCGTGATGTCCGACTTCGAGGCGCAGCTACGGGCTGTCTCGTTGCGCGTGACCCGGCCCCGGTTGGCGGTGCTCGCGGCGCTGCGCGACCACCCGCACGTCGGCACCGACGCGGTGATCGCGCTGGTCCGCGCGGACCACCCCACGGTCTCCCACCAGGCGGTGTACGACGTGCTGCGGGTGCTCACCGACGCCGGGCTGGTGCGGCGCATCCAGCCGGCCGGGGCGACCGCCCGATACGAGTCCCGCATCTCGGACAATCACCACCATGTCGTGTGCCGCTCCTGCGGCGCCATCGCCGACGTCGACTGTGCCGTCGGCCACGCTCCCTGTCTCACCGCCTCGGGCGACCACGGTTTCGTGGTCGACGAGGCGGAGGTCGTCTACTGGGGCACCTGTCCCGACTGCGCGACCGACCGCACGCCCCAGAGATCCGCAAGCTCGGAAGGAAGTACATGAGCGACACCCAGGACAACGGCCCCGTCAGTGCGCAGGGCGTGGACCAGAAGGCAGCGGCCGGCTGCCCGGTCGCGCACGACTCGGTAACCGCGCACGGCAGCGAGAGTGAGAACCCGGCGATCGACTCGCCGACCCCGAAGACCGGTGGTCGTCCGCGCACCAACCGGGACTGGTGGCCCAACCAGCTCGACCTCTCGGTGCTGCACGCCCACTCGTCCAAGGGCAACCCGCTGGGCGAGGACTTCAGCTACGCCAGGGAGTTCGCCAAGCTCGACGTCGAGGCCCTCAAGCGCGACATCGTCGAGGTGCTCACCACCTCGCAGGACTGGTGGCCGGCCGACTTCGGCCACTACGGCGGCCTGATGATCCGGATGAGCTGGCACGCCGCCGGCACGTACCGCATCGAGGACGGCCGGGGCGGTGCCGGCGACGGTGGGCAGCGGTTCGCGCCGCTCAACAGCTGGCCGGACAACGCCAACCTGGACAAGGCCCGTCGGCTGCTCTGGCCGGTCAAGCAGAAGTACGGCCAGCAGATCTCCTGGGCCGACCTGCTCGTGCTCGCCGGAAACGTCGCGCTGGAGTCGATGGGCTTCAAGACCTTCGGCTTCGGCTTCGGTCGTGAGGACGTCTGGGAGCCCGAGGAGATCTTCTGGGGTCCGGAGGACACCTGGCTGGGAGACGAGCGCTACGCCTCCGAGAAGGAGATGGCGGCGGGCGTCGGCTCGACCGAGATGGGGCTCATCTACGTCAACCCGGAGGGCCCGCGCGGTAACGCGGACCCGGCCGCGGCGGCGCACTTCATCCGCGAGACCTTCGGCCGGATGGCGATGAACGACGAGGAGACCGTCGCCCTCATCGCCGGTGGTCACACCTTCGGCAAGACCCACGGTGCCGGCACCGCCGACAACCACGTGGGTCCGGAGCCCGAGGGCGCCCCGCTGGAGGCGCAGGGCCTGGGTTGGCTCAGCACCCACGGCAGCGGCAAGGGCGCCGACACGATCACCAGTGGTCTCGAGGTGACGTGGACCGACGTGCCGACGCAGTGGAGCAACCGCTTCTTCGAGATCCTCTTCGGTTACGAGTGGGAGCTCACCACCAGCCCCGGTGGCGCGAAGCAGTGGGTCGCCAAGGACGCCGAGGCGATCATCCCGGACCCCTTCGACCCGGCGAAGAAGCACCGGCCCACGATGCTCACGACCGACCTGTCGCTGCGCGTCGACCCGGCGTACGAGAAGATCTCCCGCCGCTTCCTGGAGAACCCCGACCAGTTCGCGCTGGCCTTCGCCAAGGCGTGGTACAAGCTGCTGCACCGCGACATGGGCCCGATCGAGCGCTTCCTCGGGCCGTGGGTGGCCGAGCCGCAGCTCTGGCAGGACCCGGTGCCGGCCGTCGACCACGAGCTGGTGAGCGACGCCGACGTCACCGCGCTCAAGGCGAAGGTCCTCGAGTCCGGTCTCACCATCGACCAGCTGGTCTCCACCGCCTGGGCGTCTGCCGCCAGCTTCCGGCACACCGACAAGCGCGGCGGTGCCAACGGGGCGCGCATTCGCCTCGAGCCGCAGCGCAGCTGGGAGGTCAACCAGCCGGAGCAGCTCGCGAGCGTCCTGAGCACCCTTGAGGGCATCCAGCGGGAGTTCAACGACGCCGGCGGCGCGAAGATCTCGATCGCCGACCTGATCGTGCTGGCCGGTTCGGCCGCCGTCGAGAAGGCGGCGCGGGACGCCGGCGTCGAGGTGACCGTGCCGTTCCGGGCGGGCCGCACCGACGCGACCCAGGAGCAGACCGACACCGACTCCTTCCGGGTCATGGAGCCGCGCGCCGACGGTTTCCGCAACTACCTGCGCGCCGGCGAGAAGACCCAGCCGGAGGTGCTGCTCGTCGACCGTGCGTACATGCTCAACCTGACCGCGCCCGAGATGACCGTCCTCATCGGCGGCCTGCGCTCCCTCGGCGCCAACGTCGGCGGCAGCCAGCACGGTGTGCTGACCGACAAGCCGGGCGTGCTCACCAACGACTTCTTCGCCAACCTGCTCTCCCCGGGCACCCGGTGGAGCGCGTCGAAGTCCGAGGAGCACGTGTACGAGATCCGCGACCTGGCCACCGATGAGGTGAAGTGGACCGCCACCGCGGTCGACCTCATCTTCGGGTCCAACTCGCAGCTGCGCGCCCTCGCCGAGGTCTACGCCAGCCATGACGCCCGCGACAAGTTCGTCGCCGACTTCGTGGCCGCCTGGACCAAGGTCATGGAGCTCGACCGGTTCGATCTCGCCTGACAGGTACCACCGACGAGCCCCGGCCGATCCGCCCGTGATCGACCGGGGCTCGTCGCCGTTCGCGTGCCGATCGACGCGGCACCGGCGTCGGTCACCTCGATGTCACCCCCGGTGCCATTCCCTTCTCGGCTAATCCCATGGATGATTTTCCTGTCTCATTGATCAGGTGGCGGACGGGCCCATCCATGGCAAGGTGTTGACCCTGCCCCGGGCGGCGGGCGCGGACCTAGTCACGCAGGGAGTCAACGTGGCCCATCCCGACCTGCAGGCCGAGGACGTGGACCAGCACGCCGGAAGCCCTGCGATACCCCGGCAACGGGTGGCCGTCGCCGGACGGTCCCGAGCGGGCGTCGCCGAGACAGCCGTCGCCTGGCGTCCGCTGCGGATCGCGATGATCGGCCAGAAGGGGATACCGGCGACCTACGGCGGGATCGAACGGCACGTGGAGGAGATGGCCAGCCGGCTCGCCAGCTACGGCCACGAGGTCACTGTCTACTGCCGCCGGAGCTACGGCGAGACGCCCGCCGACCGCTACCGGGGCGTACGGCTGCGCCAGACCCACACGATAGCGAGCAAGCACCTCGACGCGATCGTGCACGCGGCCACCTCGACCATGGCGGCGGTGGCCGCGCGGCCCGACATCGTGCACTACCACGGGCTCGGGCCGGCCCTGGTCGCCCCACTTCCGCGTGCCCTGTCCCGGGCCCGCGTGGTGCTGACGGTGCACGGGCTGGACAACCAGCGGGGCAAGTGGGGGCTCGCCGCGCGGACCGTACTGGGCAGCGCCCACTGGTTCAGCGGGTACGTCCCGCACCAGCGGGTGGCGGTCTCCCAGGGGCTCGCCGCCCACTACGACGCCCGGTTCGGCCGCCCGACGACCTACATCCCGAACGGCGTGAACCCGGCCCGACCGGCGCGGACCCGTCAGATCCAGGACCGGTTCGGGCTGACCCCCGACGGCTACCTGCTGCTGGTCGGTCGGCTGGTGCCGGAGAAGGCGGCCGACCTGCTGATCCGGGCCTTCCGCCGGACCGAGACCCCGATGCGTCTGGCGATCGTCGGCGGGTCGTCCTTCACCGACGACTTCGTGGACCGGCTGCGCCGGGAAGCCGGGACGGACGACCGGATCGTCTTCACCGGGTTCGCCTACGACGACCTGCTGGCCGAGCTGTACGCCAGTGCCGCCGGCTTCGTCCAACCGTCCCGGTTGGAGGGACTGCCGTTGACGTTGCTGGAGGCGGCCGCGTACGGGCTGCCGGTGGTCGCCAGCGACATCGCGCCGCACGTCGAGGTGCTCACGTCCGACACCGCCGGCGGGCGGTTGTTCCGCGACGGCGACGAGGACGACCTGGTCCGGGTGTTGACCTCGCTGCTGGCCAACCTGCCGGCTGAACGGGCCGGCGCGGTGGCGCTGGGCGAGCGGATCACCAGTAGGTACAGCTGGGACACCGCCGGCCGCGAGTTGGAGCAGCTCTATCTCCGGCTGGCCCCGGAGCCGGGCCGCCGGGCCAGGGCACGACCCACTCCGACCGACTGACCGGGACGGGGTCGGCCGGGGCAGAGTCGGATCAGCCCACCGGGGGACGGGGCAGTCGGTGCAACGGCCCCTTCTGCCGTCGAGGTGACAGGACTAGATTGAACCGATCTTGTGCCGGGAGGACATCGGTTGGCCGCGCCCGGCAGCGGCCGGGCAGCGCCGATTCAGTTCAGTGGGATCAGTGGAACAACACACGCAGCAGGTCACTCCGCTCATGACCAGGCGGCTCGACCCGACCCGCCTGCTCACCGGCGCGGCGGCGCTTGCCGCCGCGGTCGTGGCGGTGGTCGCGGGTGTCTCCGTGGCGGCCGGTGACCGCAGGGGGATGGTGCTGCCGCTCGCGGCGGTCGCGGGGATCGCGGTGGCCGTCCTCGCGCTGACCCGGTTCGCCGGGTACGTGCTGCTGATGCTCGCGATGCGCTCCTGCGTCGACCTGTTCAAGCTGACCGGCCCGAGCGCCGGCCAGGCCGAATCCGGCGGCACGGCCCGGGCCATGGACCCCTCCACCCTGCTCGCGGTGCTGTTCCTCCTCGCCGCCGGGCTCTGGCTGGCCGCGCAGCTCAGCCGGCACGGGCGGCTACGCGGCTCCCCGCTCAGCTGGGCCATGCTGCTCGTCGGTGCCAGCAGCCTGGTCAGCGCCCTTGGCGCCAGCCGGCCGGCGAACAGCCTGTTGGAGGCGCTGCGGACCCTCACCGTGGTGGTGATGTTCGTGGTGCTGGAACAGCTCATGCCGGACACCGCGGCGATCCGTCGGGTCCTGCTCGCCTGCTACGCCTCGCTGGTGCTGGCGCTGGGCTACACAGTGGTGATGTCGCTGCTCGGCCACCCGCCGGCCGAGGTGAAGGGCGACTTCACCCGCATCAGCGGCACGTTCAGCCAGTCGACCACGTTCGGCCGCTACCTGATGTTCATGGTGATCTTCGGGTTCGCGGTGTACCGCTTCCTGGGTCGTCGCCTGCGGGCGTCCCTCGGGGTGCTGCTGGCGCTCTCGCTGCTGTTCCTGCTACTCACCAACACGCGCAGCGCCCTGCTCGGTGCGGCGATCGGCCTGGTGGTGGTCGCGGCACTGCATCGCAGCAAGCGGATGCTGGTCACCCTCTGCGTGGTGGCGGTCGCCGGGGTGGCCCTGGTGCCCGCCGTCGGCGAACGCTTCGCCCAACTCGGCACGTCCCGCGTCGTCGGCGGGGACCCGACCGGAAACACCCTGGCCTGGCGGATCGGCTACTGGACCGAGATCGTCACGCTCGCCGACCGGAACCCGGTGACCGGCATCGGGCCGAACATGACCCAGCGGGAGACCGACGAGGCCAAGAAGCCGCACAACGACTTCCTGCGGGCGTACGTCGAGACCGGGCTGCTCGGCCTCGGGGCGTACCTGCTGATGCTGTTCGCTCTTCTGCACACGGCCCGGACGGCGCTGCGGCGCGCGCCGCCGGGCAGCTTCGAGCGCGGCGTCGCGGTCGGGTTCACCGGCTGTGCCGCCGCGTTCGTGGCGGTCAGCGCCGCCTCCAACGTCATTTCCAACGTGGTCACCCTCTGGTACTTCGTCGCGTTCGCCGCGGCGGCCAGCGTGATCGCCCGCCAACCGGCTCCGAACCTGACCGGCGAGCAGCCACGAGGCACGTCCGTCCCGGTTTGACTGAACGACAGCATTGGGGAAAAAGTGGAGATCGTCGACTACCTGCGGGTCGCCCGGCGGCGCCTCTGGGTACTCGTGGGGGTGCCGGTGCTCGCCACCGGCGCCGCGGCCGCCATCGTCCTGTCAGCGCCACAGCAGTTCAGCGGGACCGCGTACGTGGCGGCGCCGGCCCTGGTGGGTGGCGTGGCCGGAACGCAGTACACCGGTACGCAGGCGGCGAACCAGTTCGTCGCGGCGTTCGGCGCGGCGGTCACCTCGCCCCGCGTCCTCGCCGACGTGGCCGCCGACACCGGGGTGCCGCCGGAGCGGTTGCGCGACGGGCTCGCCATCACCCAGGTCGGCGCGAGCAGCCAGTTGGAGGTGACCTACACCGCCGGCGACCGGGCGAGGGTCGCGCCGGTGCTGACCGCGACCACCACCCGGGCGCTGGCCTTCCTCTTCTCCTCCCAGGTCGGCATCGCCACCGGTGAGGTCGAGGCGGCCAACGCCGACGTCACCGCGGCGACCAAGGCGATCGGTGAGTGGGAGAAGGCGAACAAGGTCTCCCAGCCGGACCGGATCTACCAGGCCACGTTGAGCGAGCTGACCAGCCTGCGCCAGCAGCAGCTCTCCATGCAGGCGGTCGGCAACGGCCGAGGTGTCGACGCGGCGACCGCCGCGATCACCACCGCTCAGAAGAAGCTCGACGAGCTGGGGCCGAAGCTGCCCGACTACCAGGCCCTGCTGGCCCAGCGCGACGCGGCGACCAGCGCCCTGTCCCAGGCGCGGGAAGGGTTGCAGGCGGCGCGGGCGCAGGCCCAGGCCGCCGACCCGCAGCAGGTGACCAGCATCGGCGAGGCACACGAGGTGAGCCGGATGACCGAGCTGGTGCGCACCGCCCTGCCGGTCGGCGGTGCGGGTCTGCTGCTCGGGGTGCTGCTGGTGGGCGTCCTCGAACTGCTCTCCCGGGGTCGTGCCGCCGCCCGGCCGGCGGCGCCGGCGGCGACCACAGCGGCCCCCTCGGCGCCGGCGGAGACCGTGAGCGCGGCACGGCCGTGACCGTCGGAGAACGGCCCGGCGGGTGCGCGAGGTGACCGGCCGGTCACCGGCCGCGCCGGAGACCGGCGACCAGCAGGTACGCGGCATGGCCCGCGGCGGTGTGCTGAACCTGGGCGGCGCCGTGCTCAGCCAGGTGGCGCTCTTCCTGGTCATGCTGTTGCTGGCCCGGGTCCTGGGCGTACGCGAACTCGGCCGGTACGCCCAGGTCTACGCCGTGCTGTCGCTGCTGGGGCTGCTCTCGCTCTCCGGTTTCCGAGCCGGGCTGACCCGGTTCGTGGCGGTGCACCTCGCCGACGACGAGCCGGCCGCTCTGCGGGGCGCGATCCGGCTCGGGATCGGCATCTCGGCCGTGGCGTCTACAGTGATCGCCCTCGGTCTGGTGGTCGGCGCGCCGTGGCTCGCCGACGCCCTGCACGACCCGCAGCTCACCACCGGGCTGCGGTTGGCGGCGCTCTGCCTGCCCGCCGCCACCGTCTGCGAGGCCGCCCTGGCCGCCACCCGGGGGTGGCGTACGCAGCGGGCGTACGCGCTCATCGGCCAGGTCTACGAGCCGGCCGCCCGGCTGGTGCTCACCGCCCTGGCGCTCGCCCTCGGGACCGGCCTGACCGGCGCGTTCTGGGCGCTGGTGGCGGCGAGCTGGAGCGCGGCCGGGCTCGCCCTCGTGGCGCTCGCCCGGATGCTGCGCCGGGTGCCCGCCGCCCGGCCCGCGTACCGGCCCGGTGAGCTGTTCCGCTTCTCCACCGTCAGCTGGGTCTCGTCGCTGTCGTCCACCGGGCTGATCTGGGTGGACGCGCTGCTGCTCGGCTTCTTCGACTACGGTCCCGACGCGATCGGCGTCTACCACGTGGCGACCCGGCTGGTCACGATCGCGGTGTTCGTGCTGGCACCGGTGAACGCCTCGTTCGGTCCGCACCTGGCGCACCTCTACCACCAGGGTCGACTGGACGAGGTACGCCGCATCTACCGGGTCGCCACCGGTTGGGTGCTCCGGCTGTCGCTGCCGGCCTTCGTGGCGTTGCTGGTCTTTCCGGAGCAGTTGCTGCGCCTGGTCGGCGGTCCGGGTCTGGCCGGCGGTGCGGCGGTGACCGTGGTGCTGGCGCTCGGGCAACTCGTGAACGCCGCCACCGGGCCCTGCGGGACGCTGCTGAACATGTCCGGCCGGGTCTCGGTCAACATGGTGGACAACCTCGCGGCCCTGCTGCTCAACGTCCTGCTCAACCTCTGGCTCATCCCGGCGTACGGCATTCTCGGTGCGGCGGTGGCCTGGGCGGTGTCGTTGGCGGCGGTGAACGTCGCCCGGGTCTGGCAGGTGCGCGCGCAGGTGCACACCGTGCCGGTGACGGCGGGCATGGTCAAGGGCCTGATCGCCGCGCTGGTGGCGATGGGCGCCGGGTTCGGTGTGCGGTTGCTGGTCGGCGGCGGGACCGTCCAGCTCGTGGTCGGTCTGGCCGCGATCATGGCGGTCTACCTCGCCGTGGTGCTCGCCCTCGGGCTCAGTCGGGAGGATGTCATGGTGTTGCGCTCGGTGACCCGCCGAGGCGCTCGCCGTCGCGCCGCCAAACCCACCCCCGCCGAGGTCGGCTCGTGACCGGCGTGGTGCGGCGTCAGGTCACCGACCGGCTGCGTCGGGGGGTGCGCGCGGCGCGGGCGTGGGGGCGCGCGGCGACGCCGGGAGAGCCCGGTCCGTTGCCCGATTTCCTGGTGATCGGCGGGCAGCGCTGCGGCACCACGTCGCTGTACCACCACCTTGCCGCGCATCCGCAGGTCCGCGTGGCCAGCGGCAAGGAGTTGCAGTACTTCAGCATCCACCACGGTCGGGGCCCGCTGTGGTACCGGGGGCATTTCCCTCGTCTCGCCCCGGGCGAGCGCACGTTCGAGGCGAGCCCGTACTACCTGTTCCATCCGAGCGTGCCGGCCCGGGTCGCGGCGACCCTGCCGCAGGCGCGCTTCGTCGTCCTGCTGCGCGACCCGGTGCAGCGTGCCTACTCGCACTACCTGCACACCCGCTCGTACGGGGTCGAGCCGCTCTCCTTCGCCGACGCCCTCGACGCGGAGGAGGAGCGGCTGGCCCGGGCGACGCGCGGTGGCCCGGACAGCGCCGCCGCGCACCGGGCGTTGCGCAACTATTCGTATGCCGCCCGGGGCCGCTACGCCGAGCAGTTGGACCGCTGGTTCGCCCAGGTCCCGCGGGAGCGGATCCACGTCACCCGAACCGAGGACCTGCACACCGACCCGGCCGGCACGTACGCCGAGATGCTGTGCTTCCTCGGCCTGCCGGCCTTCACCCCGGAGGCGTTCACCCGGCACACCCGTCGCGTGGACCTGGGTGTCTCCGAGCTGACGCCGGCCCTGCGCGACCGGCTGGCCGAGCACTTCGCGCCGCACAACACCCGCCTGGCCGCCCTGCTCGGCTGGCCCGAAACCTGGCCCGGCTAGGCGGTGTCACCGTCGTTTGTGGAATACCAGGGTTGGGCACAAGACACGCCATGGCGAATAGACGAGGCACGTTGGTCGGCCACTACCTCATGCGACTCATCGGTGGCGTGGCAGTCATCTTCGGCATCTTGATGCTGTTCAGTGCGCTGTCCCGGAGCGACCTCATCGGGCTGGCGCTCGGCGTCGTCCTCGTTGGCGGTGGCGCGTACCTCCTCAAGCGTTCCGGCAAGACCGGCCGGGTGAAAGAGGTGGCCGCTACGCGCGGCACGAGCTGAGGGTCCACGCTCGCTGCACCTGGACGATGTCCGCCGCGCCGCCGCGCCCTCGTCGGCTGTCCCGTGGTGTGGCGGTGCCTGACCGGGGAGCTACCCGTCTAGCGGACGGCGGCGAGGATCCGGTCCACCGGCTGGTCGGCGCGGAGCAGGACGGGAACGTCGGCCACTGTGGTGCCGCCGCCGGCCGCGCCCAGCGGGGAACCCACCGCCCCGGTCCGTCCGCCCGGTGTCGCCGGCACGGTCACCGGCGTGTTCGACGCCGACCAGAGCACCAGCGTGCTCGACCGGCCCCGGACGAACGCGACCCCGTGCAGCCTGTCGGCCACCGGGGCGGGCAGTGGGGTGACTGTGGCGTCCCGCGCCGCGTCGGCCAGGGCGGCCAGCATCCGGCCCGCTTCCCGTTCGGCGCCGTCCGGGTCGAGCAGGCCGTAGCGGACCTCGCTACCGGCGGCGTTGTTCGGGTTGTACGCCAACGGCAGCCAGCTGATCTCACCGATCCCGCCGGCGGCCAGCAGGGTGACCGTCTTGACCATCTCCGCCGCCCGGCTGGCCGCGTCACCGTCGCCGTCGCGCCAGAACTGACCGACCTCCCACGCCTGGATCGGCGTGCCCGGTGGAGTGGTCGCGCGCAGGTAGTCCAGCAGCGGGGCCACCCCGCTGAAGTGTTCGTAGAAGTGCAGCTGGCGGACGTCGACGGTGCGGTCGGTCAACAGCGACTCGGTCACCGCCAGGAAGCGCAGGCTGCGGCTGTTGGTCTCGGTGCCGAGCGCCCGGCGCAGTTGCGCCTCCCCGGTCACCGCCGGGATCTGCTGCCCCCGGGTGCCGACCCGACGGTGGAAGTACGCCTGGTAGGCGGCGACGGCCTCGGGCATCCGACCGGCGCGCACCAGCCGGTCGGCGACACCCATGCCGTACGCGACGCTGCTGATGCCGGAGTCGACCACCAGCGCCTTCGGGTCGGTCGCGCGGATGGTCTCGGCGGCGGCGCGGACCAGCCGCGCGTACTCCTCCGGGCTGCCGGCCCAGTAGCTCGGCGCGTTGACCTCGTTCTCGATGGCGTACTCCCGCACCCCGTACGGGCCGTAGCGCTGCACCACCGAACGAACGAACCGCTGGTACGCGCCGAGGTCGGTGGGCATCGCCGACTCGGTCTTGTTCGCCGCGCCCCGGGTGTAGCGGGCGGTGCCACCGGTCGCCCAGCACACGCCGGTGCGGATCTTCAGGTGCAGCGTGACGCCCAGGTCCCGGCTGCGCGAGGCGATTTCGTCCAGCCCGGCCCAGTCGACCTGCCCGGAGGTCCGTTCGATGTCGCACCAGGAGATCTCCTCGTACGTCGCCGAACCGGCGAGCCGGCGCAGGTACGGCTCGAACTGCTGGTACCGCGACCAGTCCCAGTGCGCGCCGAACGGGTTGCTCACCGGGTCGCCGGCGCGCCCCGGCGGGGCGGCTGCGGGGGTCGCCGTCGCGGAGGGGGTGGCGGTCGGTGGCGGATCGTCGTCACCGGCGGTGCACCCGGCGGTGAGCAGCAGCGTGACGGCGACGGCGGTCGCGACCGCGCGCAGCCGGCCCGGGCGGGTCACCGGTAGCCCAGCGCGCGCAGGGTCGGACCGGAGAAGACCCAGACCAGCAGGCGCAGGAACGGGTCGAGTTCGCGGCGGTAGCTGCCCACCCGGGAGCCGTAGATGGGCGCGGTCTCGCCCACCGCCGCCCGTCGTCGCTCCGCCTCGGTGGTGTACTTCTGCGCCACGTCGTGCTGCTGGCTCTCGTAGTCGAGGATGCCGTCCTCCCAGGGCTCGCCGAGGAATTCGAAGAGGCCGCGCATCGTCTTTTCCGGCTCGCTGACCGCCTGCTCGTACCGCAGCTCGTAGTAGCGGTCCGCCGGCAGGGTGGCGCCGACGGCCCGCGCGGCGCGGATGTAGCGCGGCCACTTCACCACGCACTTCACCGCGGACCAGTAGCCGAACCGTTTGCGGTGCGAGACCACCACGTCGCGCCCGTCCCGGATGAGGTGCACGATCTGGGCGTCCGGGAAGACCTCGGTGACGAAGTCGAGCGACATGGCGTACAGCGGGGTCTTGTCGGCCCACCGGGCCTTGCCCCGGGTGGCGGCGTAGTCGGCGTGCACGCCGCCGAAGAAGTCCCGGATCCGGCGCAACCAGTCCTCGCGGGGAAAACCGAAGCGGGCCAGTCGCTCCCAGTCCCGGCCGACGATCCGTCGCAGGTCCGGCAGGAACCGGGTCTCCGGACCGCAACTGATCCGCGAGTGCGAGTCCAGGACGAGACGCACCATCGTGGTGCCCGACCGCTGGCAGCCGACCAGGAAGATCGGTGCGGTACGGGTTCCGGTCTCAGCCACAGTCGACCGCCTTCGTCGTCTCGGATCGGGCGTCGGCCGCGGCGCGATCGAGCCGGTCGGTCAGCTCGTCACAGCGGGCCCGGACACGCCTGTCGATCGGTAGCCGTCGGTGGTGCGCCGGGCCGTGCGACGCGCGTGGGGCGATGTGCGCGTGCAGCCGGGGATGGTAGGTGAAGTCGAGGAAGGCGCAGAGCCGCCGGAGCTGCGCGGCGGGCTCCGCGACCAGGCTGTCGTAGCGGCAGAGCAGCACGTCGGCCCGCTGGTCCAGGCCGAGCTGGAAGAACAGCGAGTTGCGGACGTACCAGAACAGCGCGGCGCCGCTGTGCGGATCCATCCGCTGCGGGTCGTGGGCCCGGATCAGCTCGACGGTGTCGGCGTCGAGGCGTTGCCCCTGCCACCGACGGCCGATGCTGCCGTCGGCGATCGCCGACAGGGCCCGCAGGTTGGCGTCACCGAACTTGGCGACCTCGGAGCGGGCCCGGTCGTCGACGTCGCGGTAGACCCAGAGCGCCCGCCCGGGGGTCAGCCCCGGCAGGGCCAGCAACTCGTCCACGCGGTGGCTCTCACAGAGCGGCTTGACCAGCACGTACGCGTGCCGGCTGCGCTGGATGGCAGCGGTCAGCACCGCGTCGGGGCGCAGGTGGAAGCGGTGGAAGAGGGTGCTGTCGTTCTCGTTGCGGACCTCGACCTCGCCGGCGGCGTCCAGGCCCCGGACCAGCATGTTCGTGCCGGAGCGTTGCAGACCGACCAGGTAGACCGGCATCGCCGAGCCGGGCGTCCGGCCAGCCCGCCGCCGCCAGCGTCGCTTCGCCAGGGCGGTGCCGATCCGGTCGACCGGGTTGAGGCGGTCCTCCTCGATCAGCCGTCCGATCCCCTCGGTGCGAGCCCAGCGCAGATGCCGCCGGATCCGGCGCGCGGTGTACGCGAGCGCGGAGACCTCGTCGTCGGCTGCCACGGTCCTCCTCGTCGGACACCGGCCCTGCACCAGAGCGGGCGTGACCGGCGGCAGCCAGGCTATCGGGAGATCATGGCGGGAGGCCAGGGCGCGGACCGCACGGGCAGACGAAGATCACCCGTTCAGCCACATGCCAAACGTGAGCTGGACTCGCCGACCCGCCCTGCATACCGTGGGCCCTGGTCGGGGCGGGCAGACCCCGGTCATCACCTCCGGGCCCGGATCGCCCGATCGATGTGAGCAGGGCGAGTCGATGCGCGTGCTGCACGTGAACAAGTTCCTCTACCGCCGTGGCGGCGCGGAGGGGTACCTGCTCGATCTCGCCGACCTGCAACGGGTCGCCGGCGACACGGTCGCCTACTTCGGCATGAGCCACCCGGAGAACGAGTCGCCGCTGCCGTACGCGGCGCGGTTTCCGTCCGAAGTGGAGTTGGAGCCGGCGCCGAGCGGGCTGCGGCCCCGTGCCGTGGCCGTCGGCCGGATGCTGTGGTCACCGACGAGCCGCCGCGGGCTGGCCCGGGTGATCGACGACTTTCGGCCGGACGTGCTGCACCTGCACAACATCTACCACCAGCTGTCCCCGTCGGTGCTCGCCGCCGCCCGCGCCGCCGGTGTGCCGTGCGTGCTGACCATGCACGACTACAAGCTCGCCTGCCCGAGCTACCAGTTGCTGGACCGGGGCCGCCCCTGCCAGGCGTGCGTCACCGGCGGCCCGTTGCAGGCGGCCCGTCGCCGCTGCAAGGACGGATCGCTGTCGCGCAGCGGCCTGCTCGCCGTCGAGTCGTGGTTGCACCGGCAGTTCGACGCGTACGACCCGGTGCAGCTCTTCGTGAGCCCGAGCGAATTCCTGGCCGACGTGATGCGCCGCGCGGGCGTCTACCCGGACCGGCTGCGGGTGGTCAACCACTTCGTCGACCTGACCGGCGTCGCGGCCAAGCAGACACCCGGCGGTGGTGTCGTCTTCGCCGGGCGGCTGGCGTCGGAGAAAGGGGTCGACGTGCTGATCGAGGCGGCCGCCGCGCTGCCGGACGGGATCGTCGTGGACATCGCCGGTGACGGCCCGGCCCGCCCGGAGTTGGAGGCGCTCGCCGCGCGGCGGGTGCCCGGCCGGGTCCGTTTCCATGGCCGTCTCGACAAGCCGCGCCTGCACGAGCTGATCCGGTCGGCGGCAGTGGTCGCCGTACCGTCGCGATGGCACGAGAACCAACCGATGGCGGTGCTGGAGGCGTTCGCCTGCGGGGTTCCGGTGGTCGCCACCGACCTGGGCGGGCTTCCCGAACTGATCGAGCCCGAGGTGGACGGCCGCGTCGTCGCCGCCGACGCGCCGACGGCCCTCGGCGACGCGCTCAACGACCTCCTGGCCGACCCGGACCGGGCGTACCGGATGGGCCGAGCGGGCCGGTCGAAGATCGCCGCCCAGTTCGCCCCGGACCGGCACCTGGACCGGATCCGTGGGCTGTACGCGGAGGCCGCCGGGGCGCTGCCGTCGCGTCGGGCCGCCGCCGGTGGGGGAGCGGCCCGGTGAGCCCGGTACGGGTGCTCTACCTCGCCGGCAGTGGTCGCAGTGGCAGCACGCTGGTGACCACGGTCCTGGGACAGTTGCCGGGCTTCTTCGCAGCCGGCGAGCTGCGGTACCTGTGGCGGCGCGGCATCCTGGAGAACCGACCCTGCGGCTGCGGCGCCCCGGTCGCCGACTGCCCGCTCTGGGCCCGGGTGCGCGCCGACCTGACCGACGCCGACCCGGCCGGCATCGCCGCCCGGTTGGCCCAGCGGCTGCGGCTGCGCGGACTGCCCGCACTGCTGCGCCGCCAGCGTCGGGGGCAGCCGCCGGTCGCGGGCCACCCCGACGACACCCACCTGGCCCGGCTCTACGCCTCGATCGCCGAGCACGCCCTGGCCGGCCGGCCGGACGGCGTCATCGTCGACTCCTCCAAGCTGCCGCCGTACGGGGCCCTGCTCGGCGGCCTGCCCGGCATCGACCTGTACGTCCTGCACGTGGTGCGCGACCCGCGCGCCACCGCGTACTCGTGGCGTCGCCGACGCCGGCTGGACGGGCGCGCCGACGACCAGCTGATGAGCCGCCCACCGGTCGGCAAGGCCGCGCTGCTCTGGCTGGTCTGGAACACCGCGACCGTACGGCTGTGGGGCGGCCGTCGCCGTGCGCCGGGCCGCTACCTGCGGGTGCGCTACGAGGACTTCGTGGCCGACCCGGCCGGCGTCACCGCCCGGATCGCCGGCTTCGTCGGCGCGATCCCCGACGAGCTTCCGTTTCCGACCCCGGCCACGGTGCGGCTCGCGCCCACCCACTCGGTGGCCGGCAACCCGTCGCGGCACCGCACCGGACTGGTCGAGGTGGTCGCCGACAGCGAGTGGCTGACCGGGCTGCCCACCCGCGCGTACGCGGTGGTGACCGGGCTGACCGCCGTGGCGCTGACCCGCTTCGGCTACCCGTTGCGCCGCCCGGCGGCCACCTCTCCCGCCGCCCGCTTCGCCGCGGACCCGGCCGTCTCCCCGTCACCCGCCACCCGGCAGGAAGGCTGAACGATGCTCTCACTGGTGGTGGGCACCGGTCGCTGTGGTTCGACACTGGTCCAGGAGTTGCTCTCCCGGCATCCCGCGGTCGGCTTCGTCTCCGGTCTGGACGACAAACTGTCCCGGCTCAACCCGAAGGGCAGGTTCAACGGCCCGCTCTACCGGCGTTCGGCACCGCGCCCGGCGGGGATGACCTCGCTGCGGCACAGTCGACGGTTGCTGGAGCGGGGCCGACTCCGGGTCGCGCCGTCGGAGGCGTACCACCTGCTCGACCGGCAGGTCCTGGCCGGCTTCTCCCGACCGTGTCGGGACCTGGTCGCCGAGGACCTGACCCCGTTCGTGGCCCGGCGGCTGCGGGCCTTCTTCGACGAGCGGATCGCGCGGCAGGGCTGTCAGCAGTTGGTGCAGCACGTCACCGGGTGGCCGCGGACCGGCCTGCTGCACGCCGCGTACCCGGAGCTGCGGGTGGTCAACGTGGTGCGCGACGGCCGGGCGGTGGCCAACTCGTGGCTCCAGATGGGTTGGTGGGACGGCTGGCGCGGGCCGGACAACTGGATCTACGGCCCACTCCCGTCCGACCTTCGGGAGGAGTGGGCCGAGTCCGGTCGCTCCTTCCAGGTACTCGCCGCGCTGGGCTGGAAGATGCTGATGGACGCCTTCGCGCAGGCGCGGCTGCGTCACCCGGCCGACCAGTGGCTGGACGTGCGCTACGAGGACCTGGTCGAGCAACCGCGCGAGCAGGTCGGACGAATGCTCGACTTCCTCGGTCTGGGCTGGTCGACGGCCTTCGAGAAGGGCTTCTCCCGGTACGACTTCACCGTGGGCCGGGCGGAGGCGTACCGGGACGAACTCAGCCCGGCGCAGCTCGCCGCGATCGAACGGGTGCTGGAGAAGTCGCTGGCCGAGTGGGGCTACCCGGTCTACGGAACGCTGCAGGAGTAGAGGACAGCCGTCAGCATGCCGACCGTTCCGGTGACCGGTGTCGACGTCCAGCCGCCGGGGCCGTTCGCGACCAGGCTGAACGTGCCGGTTCCGAGGCCCAGCAACCCGCCGGGGACGGTGACCGAGGTGGCGCTGGCGCCGAGAGTCCCGCCGCCGCTGAAACCGCCCGACAACGACCAGGTGAAGCCGCTGCGGGTCAGGCCGCCGACCGGCAGGGTCCAGGTGAAGGTCGGCGGGGTGAGCACGCCGGCCGTGCACTGCAGGTTGGTCGGTGGGTTGACCGTGCCGGCCTGCAGGGAACCGCGACCGTACTCGGTGTCGGTCCAGGCGGCCAGCGTCGACTGCGGCGGTGCCAGCACGACGGCGGTGCCGGCGAGCACCAGGGCGGCTGCACCCGCGAGCCAGCGCCGCTGGGCGTGGCCGGCTCGCTTCCGAGCCGGCAGGGACCGCGCGCAGAAGCGCCTCACGGCCGCCCCACCCTGATCCGGCGCGTGGCGCGCATGAGCAGCAGGCCGGTGACGAGCGCACCGCCACCGGCCAGCAAGGGTGTCCACAGGTTGGTCCCAGTACGCGGAAGCGGGCCGACAGTGCCGCCCGCCGACGCCTTGTCGCCGAACCCGGTCGCCGTGACGACCAGGTCCGCCGACCCCGAGGCCACCGCGTTGGCCAGCAGACTCGCCGTGACGAGCACCCAACGCTGCTGATCGGCGCGCATCGAGCTGACGGTGACCGGGTGCGCGGCCAGCCTGGTGGCGGGACCGTCGGCGAGGACCTGCTCACCCTGGCCGGTGGGGCAGGCACCCTTCACCCAGCGGATGGCACAGACGGCGACCATCACCTGGAGTCCGTCCGGACGGACGGCGAGAGGGCCCAGCGCGGACAGCGAGATGGTCACCTCGCCGGGCTGCTCCGCGTGCGCCGCGACACCGACCTGCCAGGGCACGGGCTGCTCCGGCGCCAGGTTCGTCATGCGATCGTCGTCACCGATCGAGACCAGCGTGAGGTACCTGCTCCGAATGACCTCCTCGGTGGTGTCCGCGCGGGCCTGACCGGGCGTCGCCAGTACCGCGGCGGCAACGCCCGGCAGCACCGCCAGCACGACCCACATGCGTCCCGCTGTCGAGTCGCCGCGCGTTCGCGTGCCGCTCGGCTCGGTGCCGACCTCCGGCGCTGCCCCCGCCTCGTCGGGCACCGCCGAATCCGGTCGCCGACGGTGCCACGCGCGCTGTCGTCGGGTCCCCGGCTCGCCCCCACGCGGCCAGAACGCCCAGGTGACGATCGCGGCGGCCCCGATCGTGATGAGACTCGTGGCGTACACGTTCGACACGGCTCGCACCGCGTACCCGAGCCGGGGCACCGACCACTGCACGAGCCGCACGTGGCTCACCGCGTACGGCGCGGCGTCGTTCGACTGGTTCGCGTCCCCTCGCAGGGTGAGCAGGCGGGTGGGCCCACCGCCGTTGGCGATGTCGACCACCCGGTGGGTGATCGGTGGCAGTGGCGTGCGGTCGACGGTGACGACGTCTCCCACGTGGACCTCGGACGCGGGGATCTCCCGCACCACGGCCAGTGATCCGGCCGGGATGGTCGGGCTCATCGACCCGGTCTTGAACAGGATGAGCGAGATGTCGAAGAAGAACGCCAGCGGGACGAGGACGACGCAGGCCGTCCCACCGACGGCGAGCACTGTCAGCACCAGGTCGCCGACCCGGGCGAGGGTGCTGTGCCGTCGACGTTCGCGTCCCACCATCTGCAGATCCTTCACGTAGACGTGGCGGTGAATTCCCAGGTGACGACCCCGGTCGTGCCCTGGTACGCGTTGCTGGCGCCGGACTGGACCCGGACTTCGAAGCAGAACCTCAGCTGCGGCGTCGCGCCGGCCGGCACGGTGATGGGGGACGACACCGGTGAGCCGGGCACCGCGGTGACGGCGGAGTAGCCGGGCCCGACGATCCAGGTGGGTGAACCGGAGAAGGCGGCGGCGGCGCACGTGGTGCTGGTCGTGGGGGTGCGCACCACCCGGTACTCGAGCGCGGGCAGCAGGGCGCCGGAGTTGTTCGACGAACTCGTCAGCGCGACCGCGCCGCCGACAGTCGTCGTCGAGGTCGTCCGGATGTCGAGGAAGGCGTAGAACGACACCGAGGGCGACATCGCCGTCGCGTTGAACGCCAGCGTCGCGGCGTTCGCGGCCGGGGTGTGGCTGGCCCAACTACTGGAGGCGGTCTGCGATTCGGTGCCGAAGACGCTGGCGCCGAACGACCCGGTGCCGTACTCGCTGTCGGTCCACGCGGCGAGCGTGGACGTCGTTCCCAGGCCGAGAACGAGCGCGCCAGCGAGTACGGCACGGGTCCGGCGAAGCCGTGGTGTTCCGGCCGGCGTCCGACGGTTGACCACGGCCACCACCTAGACGGACTCGGCCAACAGTTGCCAGGTCTCCGTGACCGAGGTGCCCTGCACCAGGGTGCCCCCCGCGGTGACGACGAAGCAGAGGTTCACCGGAGCGCCGGGCGTCGTGGGCGGAGTGCCCTGCGTCAGGTTGAACGGCACCGCGCCGGCCACCGAGTTGAGCGGGGTGCCCTGCGCCACGATCCAGGTCGGGGTGGTGGGCGTCGCGCTGCAGTCGGCGAAGGCCGGGACGGTCGCGATGCCGTAGGTGAGGCCGACGAACCCGGCTGGGGCGGGGGTCGCTGACGCCACGGTGACTGTCGCGTCGTACGTCGTGGCCGCGGTCAGTCGGACGGCGAACGGCGCCGCGACCACGTCACCGGGGCTGATGTCGTCGAAGCCGGTGCTGAAGGTCAACGCGGCCGCGGTGCCGGCGGTGGGGTGCTCGGCGTAGGTGGTGCCGTTGGTGCTGCCCTCCATGCTGAAGGTGCCCGCCGTGAACGTGCCCGTGGCGTACTCCGAGTCGTTCCAGGCGGCGAGGGTGATCGTCGCACCGAGGCCGAGGACGATTCCTCCGGCCAGGATGGCCTTCAGCTTGCGACGGCGGCTTCGACCGCTCGGCTTCTCCACTGCCGTCCCTGTCGGTTCAGTCAATTTGTCCTCCTCGGTGCAACGCGGTTGGTTGACGTGGGCCGGTGCCAGCGGCGCAAGCGCCACGATAAGCACCGAAACAAGGGCAAAACTCCTAAAACGGTCAATAAGCCCCGCCAGGGTGCAAAAGGGCGGCGAGCGCACCGATCGGCACTATCGACGGATGTCACGGGGGCGGTTAATCTTTGGCCCCACACCATCGATGTGAGGAGATGCGATGGCGCGCCGCACCGGCCGACCCTCCTACCAGCTGGACAAGGCCGATGTGCGGCACCGCCGCACAGTGCGCTTCGTGGCCGTCGCGGGTGTGATCGCACTGGTCACCGCACTGCTGGGTGGGTTGATCGGCTACCAGTTGGGTCGTCCGGACGCGACCGAGGCGACCATCGCGAGCATCAAGCAGGACGAGGCGAAGCGGGACGCTCAGCAGATCGTGGAGCTGATCGCGACGGCCCGACGCGTCCGCGACCAGGTCGCCCCGGTGCTGGCCGCCATCAAGACGGAGACGACCGCCGGACGTGCGCCGGACCCGGCCCAGGCGCGTCAGTGGCAGGGGGTCATGCGCCAGGCGGCGGAGCCGTTCGCCGAGCCGCCGTCGGGGACCACCGCCACCAACGTGGCGCGCGGAGGCCTGCGCGGCGCGGTCCAGCAGGCGTCGCTGGCCGTCGACGCCTACGCGCTGGCGGCCGGTGTTCCGGCTGCGCAACGGGCGGCCCTGCTGGACGTCACCGCGCGACAGGCGGCCGAGGCCGCGACGATCTGGTCGGTCGCGGCGACCCAGCTCGATCAGATCAGCGTCGATTCCGGCCAGGGCCACCAGCATGTGTTCCTGGACACAGACCCCCACGAGGGGGCCCTCACCCCGGACGGGGCGGCCGAGGGAACCGGTGGCTGACGCACCTTCCGGGGCATGTGTCGGGTTTGTCGACTGAGGGCACCTCGCCGGGTCCGCCGAGCGGTCCCGGCGCGATCTGGGGGCGACGCGCCGGATCGGGTACGGTCGCTAATCGCAAAGTCTATGAACCAGATTGGCTTTCTGCGCATTGGAAGCCGAATCGGAGGGGCACAGCCGTGAGGTTCCCAAGCGTTGTCCGTCAGGCCGGCCTCGTCGTGGCCGTCACCGCCCTCGCGCTGACCGCGGGTTGCGCGAAGAAGGACGACAGCGAGGTCCAGGCCAGCGGGGTCAAGCTGGTCGCGGCCGGCAAGCTGACCGTCTGCACCCACCTGCCCTACCCGCCGTTCCAGTCCAAGGACGCCAGCGGCAAGGTGACCGGCTTCGACGTCGAGATCATGGACCTGGTCGCCAAGGAGCTCGGCGTCGAGCAGACGATCGTCGACACCCCGTTCGAGGGGATCAAGTCCGGTCAGGACCTCAACACCGGCAAGTGCGACGCGGCCGCCGCCGGCATGACCATCACCGAGGAGCGGAAGAAGGTCATCGACTTCTCCGACCCGTACTTCGACGCCACCCAGGCGATGCTGGTGAAGACCGGCAAGACGTACAAGTCGCTCGACGACCTCACGGGCAAGAAGCTCGGCGTCCAGGCGGCCACCACGGGTCGTGACTACGCCAAGAAGCTCGAGGCGGAGAAGGGCCTGAAGCTCGTCGAGTTCGAGGACCTCGCCGCCCTCCAGCAGGCTGTCGCCAACGGTCAGGTCGAGGCCGCCATCAACGACCTGCCGGTCTGGACCGAGTACCTGAAGAAGAACCCGGGCGGGTTCGAGGTGGCCGCCGAGTTCGACACCGGCGAGCAGTACGGCTTCCCCGTGAAGAAGGACGCCAACCCGGAGTTGCTCAAGAAGATCAACGAGGTGCTGGCCAAGGCCAGGCAGGACGGCACGTACAACACGATCTACGAGAAGTGGATCGGCAAGCAGCCGAGCGCCTGAGCGCCACGCACCACCGGAGGGCGCGCGTCCCGCGCGCCCTCCGACGTCGGTAACCTCCGGGAAGGCAACGAGCGAACGTGAAGCTGCGACGCCGCCAGCGGGAGCGGCTGTCCCTCGGGCTCCAGTACCTGGTCTTCATCGCCATCATCGCCACGGTGCTCGTCGCCGCGGACTGGAACAGGTTGGCCGACGCGTTCTTCCGCGTCGACATCATCAAGTCGATGTTCCCGACGATCATCACCGTCGCGCTGCGCAACACCATCCTCTACACGCTGGGCGCGTTCGCCTTCGGCCTCGTGTTCGGGACGATCCTGGCGCTGATGCGCCTGTCCCGGGTGGCGCCCTACCGCTGGGTGGCGACGGCGTACATCGAGCTGTTCCGGGGTCTGCCCGCGCTGCTGGTGCTCTTCCTCGTCGGGTACGGCATCCCGATCGCCTTCCCGGAGCGCGAGATTCCCGGTGGGGTGTTCGGCTCGATAGCGATCGGCCTCGGGTTGACCGCCGCGGCGTACATGGCGGAGACGATCCGGGCCGGCATCCAGGCCGTGCCGAAGGGGCAGATGGAGGCGGCGCGGACCCTCGGCATGTCGCACTTCACCGCCATGCGCACGATCGTCATCCCGCAGGCGTTCCGGATCGTGATCCCGCCGCTGACGAACGAGCTCATCCTGCTCACCAAGGACTCGTCGCTGGCCTACGTGCTCGGGGTGACGGCGCAGACGATCGAGATCACCAAGTTCGGTCGGGACATGCTCAACGACCGGGTGAACGCCACCCCGCTGCTGGTGGCCGGCCTCGCCTACCTGGTGATCACCCTGCCGCTGTCGCAGGTGGTACGACGCCTCGAACTCCGCTACGCCAAGGCCCGGTGACCCCGATGACGACCACCCCATCCCGCCCCGCCGTGGAGATCCGGGACCTGCACAAGTCCTTCGGGCCGCTCCAGGTGCTCAAGGGCATCGACTTCGAGGTCGGCCAGGGCGAGGTGGTCTGCGTGATCGGGCCGTCCGGTTCCGGCAAGTCGACCCTGCTGCGCTGCGTCGATCTGCTGGAGGAGCCGACCGCCGGCACGATCTGGGTGAACGGGGTCGAGATGACCGACCCGGACGTCGAGATCGACGCGGTCCGTCGCGGCATCGGCATGGTGTTCCAGTCGTTCAACCTGTTTCCGCACCTGACCGTCCTGAACAACCTCACCATCGCCCAGCGCCGGGTGCTCCGGCGGGGTCGGGCCGAGGCCGAGCGGATCGCACGGGCCAACCTGGAGCGCGTCGGGCTGACCGACAAGGCTGACGCCTTCCCGGCGCAGCTCTCCGGTGGGCAGCAGCAGCGGGCAGCGATCGCCCGGTCGCTGTCGATGGAGCCGAAGCTGATGCTCTTCGACGAGCCGACCTCCGCACTCGACCCGGAACTCGTCGGCGACGTGCTCACCGTCATGCGTAAGCTGGCCGAGGACGGTATGACGATGATGGTGGTCACCCACGAGATGGCGTTCGCCCGCGACGTCGCCGACCGGGTCGTCTTCATGGACGGTGGAGTGGTGGTCGAGCAGGGGCCGCCGCAGGAGGTGCTGGGCGCGCCGAAGCACGAACGGACCCGCGCGTTCCTCTCCCGGGTCCTCGACCCGACCCACGTCGCGCAGCTCGGCCAGCCGGACCAGTCGCCCGCGCCGCCGCAGACCCCCGACGTGCCGGCGGATGACCGCCACCAGCTCTGACCGCAGCTGCCGTACGTCCCTCCCGCCGGGTTGCCTCATTCAAGGGCAGCCCGGCGTCGTGCTGTGCGCCCCCGCGTTGCGGGCGGCGGCGTTCGCCCGCCACTGAGCGGGCCGAGGACCTGACGGTCGACCGCCCGCGTGTCAGCTTCATGTCAATCGACGAACTTCGTGATGTCAAGGTAATCTTTTTGCAATCAGAGCTGTACTTCCGTCGATGGATTACATAAGTTGCTGTCATCCATCGAAAGTTCTGAGTCTTCCGAGCAAAGCCCGCGACGAGCCTCACCCTCAGTCGTGCCACCGCCCCGTGCTCGGCGGTCGATGCACCCTGCCCCTCGTCGCGTCTTCGCCCGGTCGGGAACGGAGACCCATGGACGATCACGCTGGTGGCCCTCACCGCCACCTGTCCCGTAGATCGCTCATCGCCACCGGCGCGCTCGCCGCCGGGGCGTTGGGCGCGTCCGCCCCAACGATCGGCACCGCATTGGGCGGCAGCCCCGCCCAGGCCGCCGCCGGCGTCACCAAGAAGATCACCATCTACGCCGAGCAGTTGCCCGGCAACCTGTTCGGGTACGGCCTGGCGCCCGGTCAGGCCACCGTTCCGGGTCCGATCCTGGAGATGTACGAGGGTGACACGCTGGAGATCACCCTGGTCAACACCACCAACCAGCGGCTGTCCATCCATCCACACGGGGTGGACTACAGCACCGATTCCGACGGCAGTCCGTTCAACGCCTCGTTCAACAACCCGGGTGAGACGCGGACGTACGTCTGGCGCTCCCACGAGATGGTGGCCGCGGCGGGTCGGCGGTACATGCCGGGCAGCGCCGGCTACTGGCACTACCACGACCACGCGATGGGCACCGACCACGGCACCGGCGGTGTCGCGAAGGGACTGTACGGGGCCCTGATCGTTCGACGGCGTGGCGACATCCTGCCGTCGAAGCAGTTCACGGCGGTGTTCCACGACATGATGATCAACAACAAGATGGCTCCGGCGACCCCGATGTTCGAGGCGAACCTGGGCGAGCGCGTCGAGTGGATCGCCATCGGCCACGGCAACCTGTTCCACACCTTCCACCTGCACGCGCACCGCTGGGCGGACAACCGCACCGGGATGTTGGAGGGGCCGAGCGATCCGAGCCTGGTGGTCGACAACAAGGACCTCAACCCCGGCAGCTCGTTCGGTTTCCAGGTGCTGGCCGGGGAGGGCGTCGGACCCGGAGCGTGGATGTACCACTGCCACGTGCAGACGCACTCCGACGGCGGCATGGCCGGGATCTTCCTGGTGCGCAACGCCGACGGCAGCATGCCGCCGGGCGCCGAGGAGGCGATCCACCGGTTCCAGGGCCACACCCACACGCACGGAAGCTGACCGAACCGAAAGTGGGGACGGGCATGACCAGAAAACTACGACGAACCCTCGCCGCGGTAGCGGCCTTGGCGACACTGCTCCCGGCGACGACGGCCGCCGCGGCGGCACCACGAACGGTCGCCGCCGGGCAGGCGGCACCGCCGCAGAAGACCGCCGTCCTGGTGTTCCACGGCCCGGTGGCCGAGCAACAGGACCCGGTGTCGCGCGCGGTGGACACCATCAAACAGCTTGCTGCCGGTCATGACATCGATGTCACGGCCAGCACGGACCCGGGCACCTTCACCCCGGCCGGGCTGTCCGCGTACCGCAGCGTGGTCTTCCTCTCCGCGACGGGCGCCGCGCTGAACCGCGACCAGGAGTCGGCGCTGCAGAGCTACGTCAAGGCCGGCGGCGGTTTCGTCGGCATCGCCGACGCCGCCCGCGCCCAGGTCGACTCCACCTGGTTCACCGGGCTGATCGGCACCCGCCCGGCCGGCGCCATTCCGGTCGCCGAGCCGGTGACCCGGGTGACCGCCAGCGGCGAGAACCCGCCCAACGAGACCAAGGAGAAGCTGACCGACGGCGACGCCAACACGAAGTGGCTGGTCCGCACCCCGACCGCCTGGGTGGCGTACGAGTTGAGCGCACCGAAGAAGATCACCGGGTACGCGCTCACGTCGGCGAACGACTCCGCCGGCCGGGACCCGAAGGACTGGACCCTGCAGGGCTCCACCGACGGTCAGAGCTGGACCGACCTGGACCGCCGCACCGGGCAGACCTTCCCGGACCGCTTCCAGACCCGCCGGTTCGACATCGCCACACCGCAGGAGTTCACGCGCTACCGGCTCAACGTCACCGCGAACAGCGGTGAACCGCTGGTCCAACTCGCCGACCTGCGCCTGTTCACCGGCAGCACCACCGCTCCGGAACCGCCCGCGGTCAACCGCGCGGTGGTGAACATCCTGGACCGCAAGCACCCGGCCACCGCGTCGCTGCCGCTGACCATCACGCGGTCGGACCGCTGGGAGAACTGGGACCCGAACCCGCTCGGCACCGTGCACACCCTCGCCCAGGTCGAGGAACGGCACTACAACCCGGGCGCGGCCGCCAACGGCGCCTTCCACCCGGTGTCCTGGTGCCGGGACTACGACGGCGGCCGGTCGTTCTACACCGGCATGGGCCACACCGAGGGCAGCTACGGCGAGGAGGCGTTCCGCGCGCACCTCGCCGGTGCCCTCAACTGGACCACCGGTCGGGTCCGCGGCGACTGCCAGGCCACCATCGCCGCGAACTACAAGGTGGAGCGACTCACCGCCGCGAACCAGACCGGGCAGCTGGACCAGATCGGCGAGCCGCACGGGCTCACCATCGCGCCGGACGGCACGGTCTTCTACGTCGGCAAGGCGGCCTGCCCGAGCGGCCCCATCGCGGACTGGACCAACCCGAAGGTCGGCCTGGGCTGCGGCACCATCCACTCCTGGGACCCGCGCACCAAGCAGGTCAAGCTGCTCACCACCCTGGAGGTGATGGGCAACCGGGGCAGCGGCTCCGAGCTGGTCAAGAACGAGGAGGGGCTGCTCGGCATCGTGCCCGACCCCGCGTTCGCCGAGAACGGCTGGCTCTACGTCTACTGGATGCCGCACGACTCGGTCGACCGGGTGAAGCGGGTCGGTCAGCGGACGGTCTCCCGGTTCACCTACGACCGGCAGGCGCAGACCGTCGACCAGGCCACCCGCAAGGACCTGTTGCAGTTCCCGGTGCAGATCCACAGCTGCTGCCACGCCGGCGGCGGCATGGCGTTCGACGCCAAGGGCAACCTCTACGTCGGCTCCGGCGACAACAACTCCTCGGAGGGGTCGCAGGGTTACAGCGGCAACAACTGGACCCAGGAGTACCAGGGCATCTCGTTCCAGGACGCCCGTCGCACGTCGGGTAACACCAACGACCTCGCCGGCAAGATCATCCGGATCCACCCGGAGCCGGACGGCACGTACACCATCCCGGAGGGCAACCTGTTCCCACCGGGCACCGAGAAGACCCGGCCGGAGATCTACGTGATGGGCGTCCGCAACATCGCCCGCCTCCAGATCGACCCGAAACACCAGTGGCTGACCGCCGGCTGGGTCGGCCCGGACGCCTCGTCGCCCAGCCCGACGCTGGGCCCGGCGAAGTACGAGACCGCCACCATCATCACCTCCGCCGGTAACCAGGGCTGGCCGTACTGCATGGGCAACCGGCAGCCGTACCGCGACCGCAGCAACACCGACGCGACAGTGCTCACCGGCTGGTACGACTGCGACAACCTCAAGAACACCTCGCCGCGCAACACCGGACTGGAGGACATCCCGGCGGCCCGGGACAACATGATCTGGTACTCGCCGGACGGTGGCGGCCCGGTGTTCCCGAAGCGGACCGACGGCAGCGGCCTGCCGACCTACGTGGCGGCCGACGCCACCTACACCCAGCCGTACCTGCGCGGCGGCGGGCAGGCCATCATGTCCGGCCCGACGTACCACCGCAGCCTCGTCGACACCGCCAGCGGCGTGGCGTGGCCGGAGCACTGGGACGGCAAGTGGTTCATCGGCGACCAGTCGAACGCCGCCAACCGGGTCGCGGTCACCGTCGACCCGGCCGGCGTGCCGCAGGCCGCCCCACCGGTGTACGCCGAGTCGCTGCGGGCCATCATCCCCGGCGGCAACGGCGACACCCGGTTGCAGAGCTGGATGGACGCGAAGTTCGGCCCGGACGGCGCGCTCTACCTGCTCGACTACGGCGGCGGCTTCTTCAGCCTGCACGCGAACCAGAAGCTGATCCGGGTCACCTACACCGGCGGGGCGCCCACCCCGGCACCGGCGGCGACCTCGGTCGCCGTGCAGAACAAACCGCTGACCATCGCCTTCACCGGTTCCCGCTCCGGCGGCGTGAGCCACCGCTGGGAGTTCGGCGACGGCGCCACGTCGACCGAGGCGGACCCCCGACACACGTACGCCACGGTCGGCACCTACACCGCGAAGCTCACCGTCACGTACGCCGACGGTCAGACGGCGACGGTGCAGACCACTGTGACGGTGGGCTGCGCAGTACCCGACGACCGGCAGAACGTCTGGCTCGGCGACACCGACACCGGGGTGCCCAGTCGCACGGTCGGGCAGGGCTGCACGGCCAACGACCTGATCGACGACGAGAGCACCTGGGCCGACCACGACGGTTTCGTCCGGCACGTCAAGACGGTGACCCAGGCGTTGCAGGACGACGACCTGCTCACCGCCCGCGAGTCGGGCACCCTGACCCGGCTGGCCGCCGCGTCGGAGATCGGCCGCACCGGGCACACCGGGTACGAGCCGCTCTTCGACGGCACCGCCGAGTCGTTGCGCGGGTGGCAACAGGCACCCACCGGGTCGTTCGCGATCCAGCCCGACGGCTCGCTGCGGCCCAGCGGTGGCCTGGGCATGCTCTGGCACACCAGAGAGCTGGGCGACTTCTCACTGCGGCTCCAGTTCAAGGACATCGCACCGGGCACCGGCCGGGCCAACACCGGCGTCTTCATCCGCTTCCCGGACCTGCGAACCCCCCTGGAACAGCGCCCACCGGGCAGTTGCGGCACCGTCGGCTCGGCCCGGACCTCGACCGCGTGGATGGCGATCTACTGCGGACACGAGATCCAGATCTACGACGGCGACACCGGTGAGCCGCAGAAGACCGGCTCGGTCTACAACTTCGACCCGGTGCCGCTGAACCAGGCCGGCGTGACGCCGAAGAACGAGTGGAACGACTACGAGATCCGCGCCGTCGGGCAGCACTACACGATGATCCGCAACGGCGTGGTGATCAACGAATTCGACAACACGCCGGGCAAGCAGTCGTCGCGAGCCGGCGACCCGCCGACCGACCTGCGGCAGTTCCTGCGCGGCTTCATCGGCCTGCAGAACCACGGTGACAACGACCTGGCCGAGTTCCGCAACGTCCGCGTACGGGAACTCTAGGAGAGACGATGCCCCGACGAATAACGGCAGTGCTGGCGGCGCTCCTGCTCACGGTGACCCCGTGGGCGGCGACGCCGGCCTCCGCCGCCCCCCGAGCCGCGGCACAGGTGCTGACCTGGACCGCCGACGGCGACATCACCCGCTACAAGTCCGCGCCCGCCCAGGCGGTGGCCGGCGAGACCACGATCATCTGGGAGAACAGCGAGGCCACCGGCAACACCATCGGGATGCCACACACGCTGACCTTCGACACCAGCACCGAGGGCTACAACCACGACGTGACCCTCAACATCCTGGCCAGTCCGTTCGACGCCAACAATGGCCGCCACCAGGCGACCGTGACCCTCACCCCGGGCCGGTACCGCTACTTCTGCTCGATCCCCGGCCACAGCCAGATGGTCGGCGAACTGGTCGTCACCGACGGCGGCGGGGGTGGCGACACCACACCGCCGACAGTGGCCGCCACCGTGGCGGGTGACCAGGACCCGGACGGCAACTACCTCGGCGCGGCCACCGTGACAGTGACGGCCACCGACGCCGACTCGGGGGTCGAGACCATCGAGTACCAGGTCGACGACACCAGCTTCCTGCCGTACACCGAGCCGGTGCGGGTGACCGCGATCGGCGACCACGCGGTGCAGTTCCGCGCCACCGACCAAGCCGGCAACACCAGCGCCGTCGGCTCGGTGGCGTTCCGGATCGTCGAGCCGGGGGAGGAGGACACCACCCCGCCGGAGGTGAAGGCCGCGCTGGCCGGCGACCGCGACGACGACGGCAACTACATCGGTACGGCCACCGCCACACTGACCGCCACCGACAGCGGATCCGGCGTCGCCACCATCGAGTACGCCCTGGACGGGGCGGCCTTCACCGCGTACGCGAACCCGATCGTGGTGAACACCGCCGGGATGCACATGCTGCACTACCGGGCCACCGACGTCGCCGGGAACACCTCGGCGGAGCAGATGTCCCACTTCACCGTCGTCGAGCCGCAGGCCGAGGACACGACTCCACCCACCGTCGCCGCCACGGTGACCGGTGACCGCAACGACGACGGCGGGTACGTCGGCGGCGCGACCGTCACCGTCACGGCCACCGACACCGAGTCGGGCGTGGCGACGATCGAGTACGCGCTCGATGCCGGAGGCTGGACGGCGTACGCCGCTCCGGTCGCCGTCCGGGCACCGGGCGAGCACACCGTCCGTTACCGGGCGACCGACACGGCGGGGAACACCTCCACCGAGCAGTCGACGTCGTTCACCGTGGTGGCCGACAGCACCGACCGCTGCCCCGACTCGGACACCCGGGTCACTGTGGTCATCGACGGTGGCGACACCGGCGTGCCCAACGTGGACACCGGCGACGGCTGCACCATCAACGATCTGATCGACGAACACGCCGACTACCCCGGCCACGCCGAGTTCGTCCGGCACGTCGAAGCGGTCACCGCCGCGCTCGTGACCGGCGGCACGCTCGACCGGCGGCAGCAGGGCGCCATCGTCCGGGCCGCGGCCCGATCGGACGTCGGCGCATGAGTCCTCGAACCTCACCGACAGGGAGTACCACGATGCCCGGACGTACCGTCGCCAAGCTCGCCACCGTGAGCGCCGTCATCGCGGCCTCGGTGCTGGCCGTGGCGCCCAGCGCACACGCCGACCTGGTCACCCACTGCATCGGCACCGGCGGCGCGGTGACCGTGCCCAACGACCTGCTCGTGCCCGCCGGCGAGTCCTGCGCGCTCACCGGCACCACGATCACCGGCAACGTCACCGTCGCGGCCGGCGGCAACCTGGTGGTGACCGGTGGCCGGGTCAGCGGAGAGGTACGCGTCGCCGCCGACGGCTACCTCGACGCGACCGAGACGACAGTCGACGGCCAGGTGGTACTCGCCGCCGGGGGGTACGGCGTCTTCCTGAAGGACGCCCGCACCGGCACCGTCACCGTACGGCCGAAGGGCTCCACGACCATCGACAGCTTCCTGTTCGCCGAGGCGTCGACGGTCACCGGGCACGTCACCGTCGGTGCCGGCGAGGTCCGGCTGGACCGGGGCACCCAGGTGCAGCGCAACCTCAGCAGCACCGGCACCTACTACACCGACCTGCACGACTCGTTCGTCGATGGCACGCTGTCGGTGCTCAACAGCGCCACCGGCAGCGTGGTGTGTGGCAGCGCCGTCCAGGGCCGGGCGACCTTCGCCGGCAACCTGGGCGGTGTGCAGCTCGGCCCGAACGGTGGGCTCGACAGCTGCGCCTCCGGCGGTTACTGGGGCGGGGACGTGAGCGTCACCAGCACCACCGGTGGCGTCACGGTGGACGACAACATCATCAACGGCCAGTTGACGGTGACCGGCAACGACCCGGTCGCCCAGGTGGCCGCGAACAACCGCATCCGTGGCGGGGTGACCGGTGACCAGGCCGCCACGACCACCAACCGGTCGGCCCGGGTGGCCGGCCCGGACCGGGAGGACGCCGGCGACCAGCGGGCCGAGGTCCGTCGTACCTCGGCGGTGCAGGAGGCCACCGAGGCGGGCGCGGCGAAGCTCTAACTGATCGACGCAACGGCGGCCGGTCACCCGTCAGGTGACCGGCCGCCGCCGTCGTATCGGGCGCCGGACCGTCGCGAGCCGCGCTTGCGGGGCGGCGCTCCGAGACGACTAACAGCTATCGGCAGTAACGAAGAACAGCAGGCAGTCGCCATGTGGCGGCAGTTGAGCCAGTGGGCGACGGACGTCGACCTGCACGCCGGATAATGTGCGTAGGGCTCTCCTGCCGCAGACTCGGCCAGGCCAAGCTACCGCAGCACCCGAAGCAGGTTGTCGAAGCCCTCCAGAGCGTCAGTTCGTGCCGTCGTCAGCGCCGTTCGACGGCTATCGCCTTGGTTGTGTCGGGCCCGGTGGAGTGCATTGATCAGGCTCCCTCGTTGGAACAGATCATCCGCCGTTAGTTGACGTGCGACGAGGCGAGCTCGGATCCAGTTCGAACGAGTGAACTCCCCGCGCTGCTCCTGAGGCAGGGCAGCGTGGTCGCGGCAAAGTCGGGCACCCATCGGTCCCACCAGGGCGGTCATCATGAAGAACACACGGTCCTGATCCGCTTTCGGAAGTGACAGCGAGGCCGAGAAGACGGCCTGGGCGAAGGACTCTGCCCACTCGTTGCTCGTCACCTCGGGCCGGTTTACGACAGCTTCCGAGGTGATCGTGGGCAAAGCCTCGCGGGGTAGCGGAGTGGTCTTGCCACGACGGCCGGCCAGCGCGTCATCGGCCCACGCGAGCAGGCTTGCCTGATGCTCTCGCACGATGGTGGCGACCTCTCGACGCTGGGCCGCCTGCTGCCGGCCTTGTTCAGAGCGCGAAGCGAAGTAACGGCCGAGTGCGAAGGTGAGCAGTGCAGTCATAGTCACACCGAGAATCGCCGGTAGCAGCGGCACGCTCAATGTTAGGAGCCTCACCCGAGCGATTGTGCCAGCCGCCCGCGACAGTCCCGCTCCCCCGTGACGGGCAGTCAGGTAGTGCACACTGCGTTTGGTAGCGACGGGACCCGCTGCCCGGGTGCGCCGCACTGAGACTGACCACCCTTTGCGAGCCCAACAGAGTTGAACAGTGAGCTTCGAAGCTGGCCGGCGACGGACCAACGCCCGGCCCCGGAGATGTGTGCGGACGGGGTCAGTCGGAGCGCACAGAACGTGCAACGAGGGGTTATGAGGATCTTGGCTGCTCGGTAGCGTTGATGCAACGTCGGCCCTGGATACGGCTGGTGCTTCCGCGCTGCGAGGAGGTTCGGGATGGATTCCCTGCCGGAACTGACCTTCGGGCAGCGGTTGAAGGCCTACCGTGAGCGGTCTGGCAAGACCCGTGCGGTGCTTGGCGGGCTGGTCGGTCGCAGTGCCGAGTGGGTCAAGGCTGTGGAGACCGATCGGATCCTGCCGCCGCGCATTCACATGCTGGACCGGATCGCGCGGGCCCTCAAGGTCGAGGTGTCCGCCCTTGCCGGCGAGTTGGCGGCCCGGTCGGCTGTGGTCAACGGGCCCGAGCATCCGGCGCTGCCGTCCGTCCGGGACACGGTGAACCGCTTCGCAATGTCCGACGAGCTTTCCCCGGAGTCGTTGACTAGCCTGAGGGATCGGCTCGCGATGGCGTGGCGAGCACGCCATCAGGCGTCGGATCACCGCACTGTGCTGGGCGGGTTGTTGCCGGGGCTGCTGCGCGACGCGCAGCGCGCCGCGTTGGCATACGAGGGTGATGAGCGTCGGCGGGCTCAGGCCCTGTTGGCGGAGACGTTCGGGCTGACGCAGATGTTCCTTGCTTATCAGCCCGCTGCCGAGTTGTTGTGGCGGGTTGCGGACCGCGCGATGGTGGCGGCGCAGGAGTCCGGCGACCCGGAGGCGGTGGCGTGCGCGGGATGGTTCCTGTGCCAGGTGCACCGGGACGCCGGTGACTGGGATACCGCGATGGCGGTGACCCTGGACCTCCTGTCGGCGCTGGAGCCGCGAGCGGGCGATGGGAACACGAACCTGTTGGCGCTGTGGGGCGCATTGAACTTCGAGGCTGCCTACACCGCCGCCCGTGCTGGTGAGGAAGGCCGGGCCTGGCGGTACTGGGACCGCGCGGACCGGGTGGCGCAGCGGCTGCCGCAGGGTTTCTATCAGCCGCAGACGTCGTTCTCACAGGTCATCATGGGTGCCCACGCGGTGACGGTGGCGGTGGAGTTGCAAAAGTCAGGTGAGGCGGTGCGACAGGCACGCCGTCACGATTCCGCGGCGATCCCGTCGAGACCCCGCCGGGCACGCCACCTCATCGAGATCGCGCGGGCGCACTACGGCAAGGACGACAAGGAAGCTGCCGTGTTGACCCTCCGGCAGGCGTACGAGTCGGCCCCGGAGACGATCCGCTTCAACGGGTACGCCCGGCACATCACCTTGGACCTGCTCGACGGCCCGCGTTCCACTCGTGACGACGCCCGTGACCTTGCGATCAAGGTCGGACTGCTCTCGTGATCCAGGGGTAGGAACCTTACCCATTCCGCTCCGCGACCCACCGTAGCTTCTTGCTCACGGGATGCGGTGGGCGGTGCGGGCATCGCCTGGCCGCCGTGTCCCTCTCAGCTTCGAGGGCAGGAAGCCGTCCTCGTGCTCGAACGAGGGAGGGGTCCGTGCGGCGCGTCTCGTATGACGAATACCTTTCGGCCGCCGCACTGACGCTCGCCCGCAGGCATCGGCCGGTGTGGTCATGGCTGCTTTGGCGACGCGTCTGCCGCTGCGGAGCCGAGCTGCCCTGCCGTTCCCGGCACCGGATCCCAATCAGTCGTTGCCACTGGCCACAGGAAGGTGAGCGGTGAGCAACGGGCAGCGGAAGGCGATCATCGCGGTGCACGTCCGAGGGCTGAAGGTGATGTGCGCCGGCTGCCGGGCGTGGTGTCGCGGCTCACGCCGTACCCATGCTGGCAGGTGGACTTGGCGACCAATCGCCGGGCGCGGTCGATGACGGCGGCGCTGCTCGGAGGCCGCGCATGACGACGCACGGCCCGGTGTTGCCGATATGGAGCTGCGGCGGCTGCGGCCTGCCCTGGCCCTGCCGCACGCGGCAGCGTGAGCTACACGCCGAGTTCGATGACGCTCCGATATCCCTGGCCATCTACCTGGGTGCCCAGCTGGTGCGGGCGTCGGAGGACCTGACCTGGGTGCCGGCGGGGGCGCTGCACAGACGCTTCCTCGGCTGGCTTCGGTGAGCATCCTGCGGCGCGGCGACGAGAAGTTCCACTACAGCGACGGCTCGCACAAGTGGATCCCAGCCGACCCTGACTACGACCAGGAGGTCTGGAACGAACAAGTCCGCCAACACAAGCACGGCCACCTGAGAAACGTGCACCCGAAGGTGCGGCTCCAGCGCCTCGTCTGATGCCAGCCCTCCGACTACGCGAGGTCTTCAATCAAGCCGGTGGCTGAGCCGTTTACCGGAGACCTCACTACGTCTCGATCTGAGCTGGCCCGCGACGATCCGTGGGCCAGCTCAGATCGACCGATCGCTCTAGAAGTTACCCGCTGAGTTGCACTTGACGCCCTGGTCGAGGCAGTTGCGCACCCGGGCGGCGAGCGCCTCGTCCTTCCACGCGTTGAAGAAGTCCGCGTGCATGGAGAACGACGTGCCGGACGCGAGGGTGATGCCGTCCGTGTTCGCGCTCAACGGGTACGAGATCACGAAGGACACCGACGGGACGGGCACCGGGTGGCTCTTCGGGCAGGCCCCGGTGTGGTCCCCGTTGGCCATGTGCGCCTTGTGGTCGGGGCTGTCCAGGTGCTTGCCGTCCCAGCAGTCCGGGAAGGTGATCTGCCGGACGATGTTCGCCGTCTTGGCGCAGACCGGGAACGTCTTGTCGGCGCTGCGGCCGATCTCGCCGCCGATGCCGGCGCACCAGAAGTGGTTGCCCTGCTTGTCCGGGGTGTCGACCTGCTTCTTGGCGTCACCGGTGATCATTCGCAGGCCGAACGGGAAGGGCTGGGTCTTGCTCGGGTCCTTCAGCCGGGAACCGTAGTAGACGGTCACCTCCTTCGGGTCCACGACCTTGCCGTTCTGGTACATCGTCGGCACCCAGTAGGCGGACTGGTCGTCCGGCGAGTTGCAGGTGGTCGCCTTGGCCGCCCGCAGCGATTCGGCGGTCGAGTTGGCGTCGGTCGACTTGTTGCCCCAGAACGTGTGGTTGTGCGAGCCACCCACCAGCTTCGGCAGCACGATCGGGTCGTCGCTGTTGTGGTGGCTGGTCGTACAGCCGACGTTGAATTCGGGCACCTTGACGGGGTTGCCGGTCACCGGCTTGGGCTTGCGCGCGAAGAACGCCTTCGTCGCGGCGGCCTGCGCGGCAGCGTCGATGGTGATCCAGCCACCGGACGCGGTGGGCGGGGCGGCGCTGGTCGCCGGCGTCGCGGGCTTGCCCGGCGCGGACGGGGTGGCCGAGGTGCCCGGGGCGCTCGGCGTGGCCGACGGGTCGCCCGGGGCGGTGGCCGTCGGCGCGTCCGGGCCGGACGAGCCGATGCCGGTGTCGCTGGACGGGCCGGACGCGCCGGGCGTTCCCGGCGCCTCCTTGCAGCCGCCGACCAGCGCCAGGCTCACCAGCAGCAGGCCGGTCACGGCACGACGGTGTCGAGGGGTGGAACGGAGATTTTTCAACGGGGGCGCACCTTTCTTCCGAGAGGGAAGAATACGAGTGGACCCCCTGCCCGCTTCCAGTTGGAACGATTAATTCTCCCTTAAATAGCGCTCAGCGATTGCCTGGTCATCGTTGTGGAGTCCCAGTGATGTCGGCTCGATCTCAATTCTCTGATTTCTCTTCAAAAACCGTAATCGGCGGCAGCGGTGGCACTCTGCTTTCTTGAGTGGTCGGCCGTGTCGGCTCAGCAGCGGTCGCGTGCCTTGCGCAGGAAGGTCTCCCGTGAGATGACCTTCGAGTTGCGTCCGTTCGGCGCCAGCACCTGGTCCGGGCCGATCCGTGGCAGGTCCGCGAGAGTGAAGTCCACCGAGAGGGCCTCGCGGCGGCTTGCCCCGTCGAGGGTGTAGGTGACCCCGGCCCGAAATTCGGTGAGCAGCTCGACGTCCGCCTCGGTGGCAGGGCTGCCGACAGCGTCGGCGACCTCCCAGCCCTCCGGCGGCTGACCCAACAGCGCCACCTCGACGACCTCGCTCGCGGGCGGGCCGCCGATGCGCCATCTGATCAGGGACCGTTTGCCCGGATCACCCTGATGGTCGTTCTCGAACACGCGGATATTGGCGTCACGGTCGTCGCAGGTGACCAGTACGCCGACCGGTTGGTCGTCCCGGACGGCGAGAGCGACAATCGGCTGCTCCGCAGGCGAGCAGGCGGTCAGGATAAGGAGGGGGAGCGGGAGCAGAATCCATGGACGTCGTCTTCCGCGCATGTGGGAAGCATTCCACGGCGGCATCACGCTTCGATGCCCCGAGGATCACGGAAGGGGAGCGCAACCGAGTGGCCGGACCGCCTGCCGTGCCGAACGTTCCCACCTTCGTTGCGTGATTTCCGGAAACGGCGCGGGGTGCCGTCGGCGCGGAGAGAATTGCCGCCACGGAGCACACGGGGGAGCCGGGGGGCGTTCGATGGGTTTACGAAGGCGGATGGCGCTCGTCGCGGTGGCCGTCGCGGCGACACCGCTGGCCCTCGGTGGATGCACCACCGAGCGGAAGGCCGCCGTACGTCCCGCCGAGCAGGTGGTGCCCTCGCCCGAACTGACCGTCACACCCGCCGATCTCTCCCGGAACGTGCCGCTCAGCGCCGAGGTGGTCCCGCTCGTCTCGGGGGGAAAGATCACCGCCGTGCGCATCGTCGACGAGGCGGGCACGGCGGTGCGGGCGGAGCCACGCGAGGACGGCTCGGCCTGGGTGCCGAGCGCCCCGTTGCGCCCGCAGCACACGTACACCGCGTCGGTGACCGCCACCGGCGACTCTGGGCGGACCACCACCCGCACCACCAGCTTCACCACCGCGGCGTCGTCGACGAAGCCGCAGGTGAGCAGCACCTTGTACGTCGCCGACAAGCAGACGTACGGCACCGCGATGCCGGTGACCATCGGTTTCGATCCGCCCATCGCCAGGGCCGCCCGTGCCGCCGTGCAACGTCGGTTGTTCGTCACCACGAACCCGCCGCAGCCGGGGGCCTGGTCCTGGGTGGACGACGGCAGCCAGGTCTACCACCGGGCTTCCGACTTCTGGCGACCCGGCACGACCATCAGTGTCCGGGCGGGTTTGGCGGGTCTGCCGATCGGCAAGAGTCACGTCGGTGACGTCGACCGCACCGCGACGTTCCGGATCGGACGGCAGGTGTCGCTCGAAGTCGACAACGCCAGCAAGCAGATGCGCGTGCTGCGGGACGGCAAGCTGATCCGCAGGATCCCGGTCAGTCTGGGCAAGCGCAGCACCCCCACGTCCAGCGGCAAGATGGTCATCATGGAGAAGCACCAGTACACCACGTTCGACACGCGCGGTGAGCCGAACGGCGGCTACGTGGTGAACGTCGAGGACGCGCAGCGGCTCACCTGGGGCGGCGAGTTCATCCACGGGGCACCGTGGTCGGTGTCGGATCAGGGACACCGCAACGTCTCGCACGGCTGCACGAACATCTCGCCGGCCAACGCCGACTGGCTGATGGGCGTCACCCGGGTCGGTGACCTGGTCACCTTCACCGGCACCGAGGTCCGGCTCCAGTCGGGCAACGGCTGGACGGCCTGGAACAGCAGTTGGGGCCAGTTCATCAGGGGCAGCGCGCTGCCCGTACCCGCGGATCTGCGACCGACCCCGGCGTCGGCGCCGCCCGCCCGTGCGGTCGCCGGTGGCGTGCCGACGCCGGGGCCGTCCGCCTCCGGGGGGTGAACCACCGGCCGCCCGGCGGGCTCTCGCCGCTGGCGCGGCAGCCCTACCCTCCGGGCCATGACGTACGAGCCGATAATGGTTCCCGGCCCGAGGCCGGCAACTACGCGGGCGCGTACGGGCGGCTGTGCGACCGGGCGCACGACACCATGCCGCAGGAGGACTTCGTCCGGATCCAGAGCGCGCAGTTGAAGATCAGCAGTTACGAGATCACCGGCGTGAACGTCAGCAACCACAACGGGCGGGTCACCGGGACCGTCCAGGTCGAGACGGTCCAGGCGGTCACCGGCGCGAGGTTCACCCAGGGGGTGGCGCTGGTCAAGGAGAACGGCGACTGGCGCGTCTGCCAGTGAGACACCACACCGTCGCCGCGCGGAGGTCGGCGTGCGAGCTACGGTGGAACCTGACGTTCGCGTGAGGAAGAAGGCTGTGTGGCTGACGTCGCCGGCCTGGGGGAGGGGTCGATGCGGATCGGGGAACTCGCCACGAAGACCGGGGTGTCGGTACGAGCCCTGCGCTACTACGAGGAGCAGGGCCTCCTGACTGCCGCACGGAGCAGCGGGGGTCAGCGCCACTACCTCGACGACGCGACCGACCGGGTGTATCTGATCCAGATGCTGTACGCCGCCGGCCTGTCCAGCCGAACCATCCTGGACCTGCTGCCCTGCGTCGACGCGAAGGTCAACACACCGCAGTCGCGTGCCCTGCTGCGCGCCGAACGCGACCGCATCGACCGGCAGATCACCCAGCTCCGGCAGGCCCGCAAGCGGCTCGACGAGGTCATCGCGCACAGCGAGAGCCCGGCCAACGGGTGCACTCGAACGGGCACCGAGACCGTGGTGGCGTAGCGACCCGGCCAGTCCCGATGGTCGCGATCTGACCTCAGGGCGATCGGTGGCAGCTCGGCACGGCGCTCGCTCGGCGGGTCGACCTGCTCAGCTGCCAGCGATCACGGACTGGCCCAGCTCCGGGATGCCGTAGTGCTGGTCGAGGACCTGCATGGCGGCGCCCGCGGCGATCACGTCCGCGCCGAGGCTGGACAGGGCCACCCTGGTGCGGAGCCAGTCCGCGCGCCGGGCGTCCGCCCCGACGGCCTCGGTGACCGCCGCGAGATAGATCTGCGGATGCCGCAGGAGGTCCGCGCCGGCCAGCACCACGTGGGCGAGGTCGAGGGTCTGGAGCAAATTGACGACGCCGACGGCCAGCACGCGGGCGGCGTGGGCGACGTCGCCGGCCTCGGCGGCGCGGTGGTGCACGATCTCCAGGCATCCGTGCCGGCCGCAGACGCAGCGGGGCCCGGTCAGGTCGACGACCGTGTGGCCGAACTCGCCCGCGTTGGTGTGTGCCCCCCGGTGGGCCGCGCCGCCCAGCCAGAAGCCGCCGCCGATACCAGACTCGACCATGATGAGGGCCGCGTCGCCGAACGTCGCGCCGTGCCGCCAGGCCTCCGCCGTGATCCCCGCGGTGACGTCCTTGTCCAGGTGGACTGGGAGACCGAGGTGTTTCTCGGCGATCTCGCGCAGCGGTACGTCGTGCCAGTGCCGTAGGCCGTGGGCGTCCCGGACCAGGCCGTTCGCGTGGTCGAGGGGGCCGATCATGCCGATCCCCAGCCCGGTGAGCCGACCCCGCAGGTCGCCGGTGCCGGTCATCGTGTCGATGCCGGCGCTCAAAGCGTCGAGGAGTTGCTCCGGGGTGAAGTCGCGGGGCAGTGGGCTCACCGCTGAGTGGTGCACGGCACCGGTCAGGTCGACCAGGACGAGCCGCAGCGTGCGCCGGGCCACGTGGGCGCCGATCGCGTACCGGCTGTCCGGGACGAGTTCGTAGACGACCGCGGGTTTGCCGATGCCCGGACGCCGGACGCCGGCCGGGCGGATCAGGCCGTCGGCGGTCAGCCGGGCGATGACCTTGGAGACCGCCTGTGGTGTCAGGCCGGTGGCCTCGACCACCGTCGCGCGCTCGAACGTGCGAGCCGTGCGCCCCACCGCCATGACGAGGGCCTGGTTGTAGCCGCGGAGGAACGAGACGTCGGCAGTGACGCGAGTCATCTCACCACCCTATTACGCAACGCTGTTGCTAAATTTTTCCGGTGATCGAGTTGAGTAGAGGGCGACGGTTGGCGGCGCTGGCCGCTCTGGCACTGGGCGGCGTCGCGGTCGGCCTGACCGAGTTCGTGGCGATGGGGCTGCTGCCCGACATCGCCCGCGGTCTGCTTCCGCACGAGTACGCGCGCTCGTCGTCGGACGCCGTCGCTCGGGCGGGCTGGATGATCACCGCGTACGCGCTCGGTGTGGTCGTCGGCGCGCCGCTGATCGCCGCGTTGAGCGCCCGGCTGCCCCGCAAGAAGCTCGTCCTCGGACTGCTCGTGATGTTCGCCGTCGGGACTGTCGCGTCCGCGCTCGCTCCCACCTTCGACCTGGTGCTGGTGGCCCGCTTCGTGGCGGCGCTGCCGCACGGCGCGTACTTCGGTGCCGCCGGTCTGCTCGCGGCGACCCTGATGGGACCCGGTAACGAGGCCCGTGGTTTCGCCACAGTCCTCGGCGGTCTGACGGTGAGCAACCTGGTCGGCGTACCCCTCATCACGCGGCTCGGGCAGGCGGCCGACTGGCGGGTCGCGTACCTGGTCATCGCCGGTTTCTTCGTGCTCACCCTGCTGGCGGTGCTGGCGGTCGTTCCCGAGGTCGCCGCGGCGGTCGACGGCTCGCCGGCCGCCGAGTTGCGGGCGCTGCGGACCTCGCAGGTCTGGCTGGTCGCCGCGACCGGCGCTGTCGGCTTCGCCGGCTTCTTCGCGGTGAACACCTACATCGCGCCGGTCACCACCGACGTCGCCGGTCTCTCCGCCGCGACGGTGCCGTGGACGTTGGTCGCGGTGGGTCTGGGGATGACCGTCGGCAACGCCCTGGGCGGCTGGCTGGCGGACCGTGACCTTCAGCGCAGCATGGTCATCGGTTTCGTGGCGATGATCGTCAGCATCGCCGTGTTCAGCCTCGTGGCGTCGACGCGCGTCGGCCTGTTCGTGGGCGCGTTCCTGGTCGGTGCGACCAGCCTGTATCTCGGCCCGGTCCTGCAGGCGCTTCTGATCACCGTCGCGCCCGGAGCGCAACTGATGGGCGCGGCGGTCAACCAGTCGGCGATGAACATCGCGAACAGCCTGGGCGCCGCGCTGGGCAGCGTCGCCATCGCCGCCGGATTCGGCTACCTCGCGCCGGCCCGGGTGGGTGTCGTTCTGGCGGTCGTCGGGTTGATCCTGGGGCTGGTCGGCTTCGCCGTCGGGCGGCGATCGCGCCAGCGGGTCCCGGTGACCGTCTGACACGTGCGGGTCCCGGCCACCGCCTCGACCTGAGGTGGCCGGGCCGTCCGCGAGGTGCGGTCAGAAATCGTCCACGCTGACCGTCACCCGGTCGGTGCTCGATCTCCAGTTGGGCACATTGATCACGTCGTGGCCGCCGCCGCGGTGGCCGACGGTGATGCATACCAGGCCGAGGTGTGCCGGCGTCGCCGGGATGAAGACGTCCATGCCGGTGATGAAGGTCTGGCCGAAGAACTCCGGCAGCGGGGCCGTCAGGTCGGTGACGCCGTCGCTGCCGTCGTCGAAGGCGAAGATGCCGATCGTCCGCTTGGCGCGTGGTGTGTTCGCCGCGTTCAGCACGTCCCTGCCGTTGATCCAGAGGCGGTCGCCGGCGTCGCCCTGGTCGCCCCACCACTCCTTCTGCCGTTGGATCGTCAGCGCCGTGTGCCGGTCGCTGGTCTCGACCAGGCCGCTGAGGCCCTCGCCCGGCTCGCTGGTCGCCAGGCGCAGGAACGCGTCCGAGCGTAGGAACGGCTGGAAGTAGAAGTGATGCGTCGCGGCGCCCGCCCGCACGATGGCGAACTCGTATCGGGCCGTGGCGAGCACGGGGAGGGGCCCGAACGAGCCGTCGCCGCCGAGCGACAGCCGATGCGCGGGCCGGTGTGACAGTCGGCCGCCGGTCAGTGGGTTGACCGGGTAGACCTCGAGGGTCGCACCGGTGACACCGACGTTGCTCGGGAAGAGCACGGCGCGTCCGGAGACCCGGGCGGCGCCGAAGAGTTGCGGCACGATCCGTGTCGTGTGGGGCGCACGGCCCCGGAGGAAGCCGAAGATCTCGGTGAACGACTCCGCCGACGACACGGTCTGGGTGTGCGACTGGTCCGGCAGGTGCACGTTGGTGGCGCCGACGACGGCGCGGGCCGGGTCACCCTCGCCCCAGATGGCGAGCGTGGAAACCCCACCCGGCGGGGAGGTCGCGGTGCGCCCGTCCAGGTTGACGTAGTGCGCGACCCGGACGGCACGCTCCGGCGAGCTGTTGAGATAGCCCTGCGAGACGAAGGTGCCCAGCGAGTGCGCGACGAGGTCAACCCGGTCCGCGCCGGTGGCCGCCAGCAGGCGGGAGATCCGTGCGTCGAGTCCCGCGTACAGCTGGGGCAGGATCGTCGCGATGTTCGGGGAGTCGTACTCGTGGGCTTCGATGATGTCGATCGGGTACCCGTTGCTGGCCAGCCGTTTGGCCTGGGTCTCGAACTGCGCCGCCGATCCCGCGCTGCCGTGCACGAAGATCACTGGACGGGGTGCCGGTGTGGTGGCGGCTTCGGCGGCGGGTGGCACGGCGACGGCGGACAGGCTGGCCGCGAGGGCGACCCCGGCCACCACGGAGAGCAGGCTCCGGCGAGATGTGTGCATCGATCCTCCACCAGGACGGACGAAGTATTTGCACTACTAGCGCAAGTATCGTGTCAGGGCGGGGCGCGATGGTCCACACCTTCCGGTCAGTTGACCTTCGTGGCGAGCAGGTCGCCGACAGCGGCACGGACCGGGTCGGGGTTCGACCAGCTCCAGTTGGGGTGCGCGCGGTTGGTGAGCAGCGCCAGGACGAGTTTGCGGTCGGGTGCGACCAGGAGCGAGGGGCCGGCGAATCCGGTGTGGCCGAAGGTCCGGGCCGAGGCGAGCTTGCCCATGAACCAGCTCTGGTTGAGCACGACGCCGAGGCCGTGCGCCGAGGTCCGGTTGGGGCGCTCGGGGTCGATGGCGGGTTTGCCGGCGTTGTGGTTGGTGAGCATCCGGCGCACCGTCGCCGCGGCGAGGATCCGCTTGCCCCGGTAGGTGCCCTCGTTGAGGAGCAACTGACCGATGGCCGCGAGATCGGCTGCGGAGGCGAAGATGCCGGCGTGACCGGCGATGCCACCCAGGTGGTTGGCGACGTCGTCGTGGACGACGCCACGCAGCAGCCCCCGGGACGAACGGGCGTCGGTGGCGACCAGTCGGCTGGCCTTCGCGGCGGCCGACAGCCAGCCGTTCGGGTTGAAGCCGGTGTCGCGCAGACCGAGCGGGCCGGTCAGGTTGGTCTTGAGCGCCTGGTCGAGCCGCTGACCGGTGACCTTCTCGACGATCTTGCCGGCGACCATGAGTCCGACGCTGGAATAGCGGAACGTCTTCCCCGGTACGGCGCCGGAGACCAGCGGAGTGCCGAGCACGGCGTTCCAGCGGGCCGCGTTGTCGGGCAGGCCGGTGACCGTGGCGCCGACGGGAAGGCCGCTGGTGTGGGTGAGCAGCATCTCGACGGTGATCTGCTCCTTGCCCGTGCCGGTGAAGGCGGGCAGGTAGTCACGCACCGCGGCGCCGAGGTCGACGCGACCCTTGTCGACCTGCTGCAACAGGAGGATGGCCGTATACACCTTGGTGACCGAGGCGAGGTCGAAGATGGAGTCTCGGCGCATGGCGACGCGCTGGTTCGCCGCCAGCAGCTTCGGGCCCGCCGAATACCGCAGCGCCTCACCGACCGGGGTGTGCACAGTTACCTTCCCGCCCACCATCACGAGAGCGACAGCGCCGGGAAAACCCTTGTGTTGCACGGTCTGTGGGGTCGCGGGCAGGTGCCGCCGGAGCAGGGCGGTCACGTCCTGGGCGTAGGGGGCCTGACGTACCGGTGGGTTGCCGCCGACCGGTGCGTCCGGTGCCCTCAGTGGCGGTCCGGCGTCACCCGCCGGACCGAATCCGACCCGGCCGCCGGTGGCACCCTTCCCGGTCGCCGCGTCGCCGGGACCGGCCGACCCGGTGTCCGGCGCACCGGTGGCACCGCAACCGGTCAGGGCGGAGGTCGCGGCGGCAAGGCCGGCCCCGAGCAGGGTGCGACGTGCGACGGACATGCCGGAGATCGTGACAGCCGGCCGGACGGCGCGCCACCTGACCCGTCCGAACGTCGGATCCATCCGACCCATCGGTCAACAGGTGGTCATCTGGCGGACACAGTCGGTTGCCTTTCAGGGGGTTGTGCGACGATCGGCGGGCAAAATGTCGAACGACCGTCCACCGGTCTGTCCGCGCGCGGTCGCTGGCAGTGACCGGGGAGGGCACACACCCCCGTTACCCCCTTGGAGAGCACGATGTCCCTCTCCCCGTCCCGGGTCTTCGCAGCACTGAATGCGGCGCGACCCCCTGACCAGCTGTCCCCGACGATGGGCACGGCCGTTGTGGTCGGCGGCAGTGTCGCCGGTCTACTGGCCGCCCGGGTGCTGTCCGACCACGCCGACACCGTCGTCATCATCGACCGGGACGACCCGCAGATGACCGGCGCGCGGCCCGGCGTACCCCAGGGAACGCAGCTGCACGCGCTGCTGCCCGGCGGCCTCTTCCAACTGGAGCGGCTGTTCCCCGGCTTCCGCGACGAGGCACTGGCGCGCGGAGCGGTCGAGGCGCCGCCCGAGGCCCGGCGCAACTACCTCGACGGGCGTCTGAAGGTCGTCGTCCCCGACGACGCCGACAGCCTGGCGGGCAGTCGACCGCTGCTGGAGGGCCTGATCCGCCAGCAGGTGCTCCGGCTGCCCAACGTCAAGACGATCACCGCCCGCGCCACCGGTCTCGTGTTCGACGGCACCGTGGTCACCGGGGTCCGCTGCGACGTCGGTGGGGTGCCCGGTGTCGAACGCGCCGACCTCGTGGTGGACGCCATGGGGCGGTCCAGCCGACTCTCCGACTGGCTGGAGCAGGCCGACTGGGACCGGCCGGTCACCCGACGGATGACAGTGCACCTCAACTACGCGACAGCCCTGTTCCGCCGCCCGGAGGTCACCCCGGCCGCGACGGTCGTCCTGGCTCTGAACACGCCGAAATCGGCGACGGACGTGGCCGGGGCCGCGTTCTTCGCCATCGAGGACGGTCGGTGGATGGCCATGATGGCCGGTTACGGCAACGACCGTCCGGGGCGTACCGCGGGTGACTTCGTCCGCCGCCTGCGCGAGCAGTTCCCGCCGGAGTTCGGCGAGGTCGCCGACCAGGAGATGATCGGCGATGTCCAGACCTACCACCATGCCGACAGTCGACGACGGGACTTCCACGCGCTCAAGCGGTTCCCGGCCGGTCTGATCAGCGTCGGTGACGCCGTCGCGTCGTTCAACCCGGTGTACGGGCAGGGCATGACCGCGGCGGCCCTGCACGCGGCCTGCCTGTCGACGTACCTTCGCTCCGGTCCGGATCTGCGCGCGCCCGCGCGCCACTACCTCGCGCTGCAGAAGGTCGTGGTGGACGCCGCCTGGTCGCTCTCCACCTCGGCGGACCTGGCCCTGCCCCACGTCGACGGGCCCTACCCGCGCGGCTACCGGTTCTCCCGCTGGGCCAGCAGCCAGGTCATCGCCGCGACCGTCACGGACGTGGCGACCGCGCGGCGGTTCAACGACGTCGTCTCCCTGCGCGAACACCCGCACTCGCTGGCCCGCCCCGGCGTGCTCCTGGGCGCCCTACGGGCCAACCGACGCGCACGCTGAGCCAGTGACCCGGCGGCCTCGCCCACGAGGCCGCCGGGAACGCTCTAGCGGGGGAGCTTGCGCAGGATGTCGACCACGAAACGGTGGTCGTCCACCTGCGGCAGCCCGGAGACACCGACCCAGCCCACCACGCCGGTGCCGCGCACGCGCAGCGGCACCGCGCCCCCGGCCGCCGCGTACCGCGAGGCCGGCAGGCCGAACCGCTCGGCCAGCGTCACCTGCTTGTCCTGGCACAGCCGGGCCATGTAGAGCGAGGAGTGCTCGAAGCGCATCACCACCCGCCCCTTGCGGCGCAGCCACGCGTCGTTGTCCGCCGTCGACCCCGGCAGGCCACAGTGGAACAGCTGTCGCCCGGCCCGCCACACGCCCACCGAGACCGGCAGCCGCTGCTCGGTCGCGGCGGCGACAGCCAGCATTCCCAGCTCGTACGCGTCGGTCTCGGACAGGCCCGCGAGCTCCAGCTCGTCCTCCTCGCGCAGCAGCTCGTCGAGCGTCGGCCACGATTCACGGTCAGCTGACATGTTCTTCTCCTTCTCGGTGCGGGCGATCATCCTCGTCGCTCGGGGCGATCACCAGGCGCAGGGCGCGTAGTCCTTCAGGAAGCAGCCGTACAGGTCCTCACCCTGCTCGCCGCGGACGATCGGGTCGTACACCCGGGCCGCGCCGTCGACCAGGTCCAGTGGGGCGTGGAAGCCCTCGTCGGCCAGCCGCATCTTCGTCGGGTGCGGGCGTTCGTCGGTGATCCAGCCGGTGTCGACGCTGGTCATCAGGATGCCGTCGGTCAGCATCTCCTCGGCGCTGGTGCGGGTCAGCATGTTCAACGCCGCCTTGGCCATGTTGGTGTGCGGGTGCCCCGGCCCCTTGTAACCGCGGCCGAACTGACCCTCCATCGCCGACACGTTCACCACGTACTTGCGGCGGGCCGACGCGGCGGCCATCGCCGGGCGCAACCGGCTGACCAGCACGAACGGCGCGGTGACGTTGCACAGCTGCACTTCGAGCAGCTCGACCGGGTCCACCTCCTGGACCCGCTGCACCCAGCTGTTGACCGAGTCCAGGTCGGGCACGAGCCCGCCGGCGTCGATGGCGGTGGACGCCGCGATCCGTTCCGGCGAGGCCGAACCGCTGGTCAGTGCCAGCGCGGTGAGCGCGTGCGGGGTGAGCGCCGTCGACTGCGGGCCGGCGGTGAGGGTGCCCACCGGGCCGCCCTGCCCGTCCGGCTTGGCGAAAGTGATCAGCTCCGGCAGCGGGCCGTCCGGCAGGGCCGCGGCCTCGGCGGCGATGAGCTGCGCGTACGCCCCGGGGGACCGGCGGACGGTCTGCGCCGCGTTGTTGATCAGGATGTCGAGGGGGCCCTGGCTGCTGACGTCGTCAGCGAGGGCGATCACCTGGGCGGGGTCACGCAGGTCTATCCCGACGATCCGCAGCCGGTGCAGCCAGTCGGCGCTGTCGGGCATCGCGGCGAAGCGGCGGACCGCGTCGTGCGGGAAACGGGTCGTCACCGTGGTGTGCGCCCCGTCGCGCAGCAGCCGCAGCGCGATGTACATGCCGATCTTGGCCCGGCCGCCGGTGAGGAGCGCGCGCCGGCCGGTCAGGTCGGTGCGGGCGTCGCGGCGCTCCCGGTTCAACGTGGCGCAGGACGGGCAGAGCTGGTGGTAGAAGGCGTCCACCTGACGGTAGCGCTGCTTGCAGACGTAGCAGCCGCGCGGATTGTGCAGGAAGCCGGCCGTCTCGCCCGCGACGGTGGACGCGAGCGGAATGCCCTGCGTCTCGTCGTCGATCCGCCCCGGAGCGCCGGTGGCGGTGGCCTCCGTCACGGCGCGGTCGGCGGCGAGGATGGCGTCCCGTCGCTCCTCCCGCCGCCGCTGCTTGATCACCTTGTAGAGCCGGGCGGTGGCCCGCTGCACCCGCACCACGTCGGGGTGGTCGGAGGGCAGCGCCTCCAATGCCTCGAAGACGCTGAGGCAGGCCTCCAGCCGGCTTCGGTCAATGCCCTCTTGACCGTTTTCGGTAATGTTGTCCACCGTCATGCGTCGTCGTCTCGTCCCGTATCCCGTGCCGGGTCGCCCCGGCTCGCCCCAAGTCCGACCCGAAACTGTACGCACCGCGCGGCCACCGATGCACCTCACGGCTGCCCCGGCTCTCGGCCCGGCTGTGCGGCTGCCCGGCCAGCGGCGTGGCTGCCGGGGCGGCGGCGCGGCCGATCAGGCGGGGTCGGCGTGCCCGAGACGCCAGTAACCCATGAAGGCCACCGCCCGCCGGTCCAGCCCTCGCTCGGAGACCAGGTGCCGCCGCAGGGTACGGATCACGCCGGCCTCCCCGGCCAACCACGCGTACAGGGGTGCCGCGGCCACCTCCTCGGGGACCTCCCACAGGATCTCGGTGTCCACGTCCAGGTCCGCGACGGGTTGCCCGGTCCCGGACGGGCCTGGGAGCAGCAGTTTTTCCGCTGCGGCGGCGACCGCGGGCACCAGCCGGCTGCCGTGTGCGTCGAGGCCCCGAGGGAGCCAGCGGACCTCGATGCCCGGGGGCGTGACCAGCGGCAACACGTCGTCGGCGTCGGGCACCTCCAGCAGGACCGTGCCCCGGGTGTCGAGGGGGAGCCGCTCGCAGATGCCGGCGATCGCCGGCACGGCGGTCTCGTCACCGGCCAGCAGCAGGCAGCTCCCGGTCGACGGCCGGAACTCGATGCCGCCGTGGCTGCCGTCGTAGCCCGCGTCCGGACCGACGAGGGCGATCTCGTCGCCGACGCTCGCGCGCCGAGCCCAGCGCGTCGCCGGACCACCATCGCCGTGCAGCACCAGGTCGACGTCGACCTCGGCCAGGTGCGGGCGGACCGCCCGCACCGTGTAGGTGCGGATCGGGTTGCGCAGGTGCTCGGGCAGGGCCCGCCAGGCCGCGTACCAGTCCGCGCCACCGGTGAGGTTCACCCCGTGTTGACCGGGCACCGGCAGCACCAGCTTGATCCGCTGGTCGTACCCGTTGTCCGCGAAGCGGTCGAGGTCGACGCCGGTGAAGGTCACCCGGACGAAGGACGGGCTGAGTCGGCGTAGCGCCGCGACGGTGACGGTGAACACGCGCCAGGGGGCGATGGGCAGGGTCTCGGTCATGGTGTCTCTCTCGGCTCGGCAGCTAGCGGGGGTTGTTCGTCACGGCGCGGGAGCGCCACAGCAGCCAGACGAAGTACGGGGTGCCGATCATGGCGGTGACCAGACCGGCGGGGACCTGGGCCGGAGCGATGATCGTCCGGCCGAGGGTGTCGGCGATGCTGACCAGCGCCGCGCCGAGCAGGGCCGCCACCGGAAGCACCCGGGAGTGCCGCCCGCCCACCAGAGCCCGCGCGGCGTGCGGCGCGACCAGGCCGACGAAGCCGATGACCCCGACGGCCGAGACGGCGGTGGAGGTGAGCAGCGCCGCCGCGCCGAGCGCGATCAACCGGGTGCGTTCCAGACGGACGCCCAGCACCCGGGGGGTGTCGTCGTCCAACGCCATCAGGTCGAGCTCCCGGCGGGCGGCGACAACGGCCGGCGTGAGCACGAGCAGGGCGATGAGCACCGGCAGCACCTGGGTCGGCATCCGGCCGTAGGTGGAGCCGGAGAGCCAGGTCAACGCCTTGCCGGTGTTCCACGGGTCGAAGGCGACGACCAGGAAGGTGATCACTGCCATGCCGCCCTGCCAGGCGCCGAAGCCGATCAGCACGAGTCGGTCGGAACTCAGCCCGCCGCGCCAGGCCAGGCCGTAGACCAGGGCGAACGCCGCCATCGCGCCGAGCCCGGCGACGCCGGAGACCGCCCACACCCCGGCCAGCGGCACGAAGGTGAGCAGGGAGACCGCGCCGAGCCCGGCGCCGGCGGTGATGCCGAGGATGCCGGGTTCGGCAAGCGGGTTGCGGCAGACCGCCTGCACCGTGGTGCCGGCGACCGCGAGCGCCGCGCCGGCCAGGACCGCCGCGGCGACGCGCGGCCACCGCTGGTCCAGCACGAAGGTGTACGCGGGGCCGGTGCTGCCGTTGATCCAGTTGACGACATCCCCGAGCAGCACCCACGTGTCGCCGACGAGCATGCCGACCGTCACGGCGGCGATGGTCACGACGGCGGTGACCGCGACGACGCCGCGGTGGAAGGCGGCGGAGCGGACGGCCGCGTGCCCGCCGGGCGGGCGGCGGGTGGGGCCCGCGTCGCGGTGCCGGCGGGCCAGCCAGATGAGGATCGCCGCGCCGAGCAGGGTGGTGACCACGCCGGTGGGGATGTCGACGCCGGCCTGCCCGCCCATCACGGCCCGCAGCAGCACGTCGGAGCCGAGCACGATGATGACCCCGGCGATGCCGGACAACGGCAGCAGGACACGGTGCCGGTGCACCCCCGGCACCACGGGGGCGAGCAGCCGGACGATCACCGGTGCGCACAGGCCGACGAAGCCGACCGGGCCGGTGAGGGTGACCGCGGCGGCGGAGAGCAGCACCGCCAGCACCATGACGGTGAGTCGGGTACGCCGCACGTCGAGGCCGAGCACCGTGGCGGTGTCGTCGCCGAGGGCGAGGATGTCGAGGCGGTGCCCGAGCAGCACGAGCACGAGAGCCGCGCCGACGATCACCGGGGCGAGTTGGGTCAGCGCGGTCAGGTCGCTCTGCACCAGCGAGCCGTTGCCCCAGGCGAACAGACCGATGGTGGCCTGCTCGAAGAGGAGCAGCAGCAGGGTGGTCACCGACCCGAGCGCCAGCGCGGTCGCCGAGCCGGCGAGGATCAGCCGGGTGGTGCCGGCCTGCCCACCGGACGACATCGCCATCACCAGGCCGGCCGCGGCCAGCCCGCCGCCGAAGGCGAGGCCGCCGGAGGGCAGCGCCGGCAACGAGACGCCGAACGCGGCGACGGCGACGATCGCCAGGTGGGCGCCCGCGTTCACCGCGAGGGTGTCGGGGGAGGCGAGCGGATTGCGGGCGATCGACTGCAACGCCGCGCCGGCGAACCCGAGCGCCACGCCGATGGCCAGACCGGCGAGCAGCCGGGGCAGCCGGGACGCGATCAGGACCCGGGCCGCCTCGTCGTCGCCGCCGGTCGCCAACCGCAGCAGGTCGAGGGCCCCGACGGTCGAGGTGCCCTGGGTGAGGTGCACCGCGCCGACCACGAGCAGCAGCAGGAGCGCCGCGACGAAGACCCCGGCGACGCGGGGTACGGCCCGGTGCCCGTCCGGAGCCGGCCGGGTGGCCGGCTCCGGACGTGGGGGTGCGTTCAGCACGCTCACACCGCGTACGTCTTGACGAGTTCGTCGATGTACTGCTTGCCGGAGAGCGGCCCGCCGAAGGTCCAGATGCCGTTGGGCATCTTGTGCAGGTTGCCCTTCTGCACGAAGGGCAGCGACTTCCAGATGGCGTTGCTGGCGAGCCCGTCGGCGAACACGTCGTCGCCGTCGGAGGCGTTGTAGAAGAGACGCATGTTCGGGTCCTTGAGCACGGTCATGCCCTCGACGTCGGTCTGGCCCAGGCCCCACACCTCATCGGTCTTGCCGGTCCAGGCGTTGGTGAGGCCGAGCTGGATACCGATCTGGGAGACGAGCGCGCCCTTGCCGAACATCCGGATGCTGACGGTGCTGCCCTCCTTCCAGCCGTCGGCGATGGCGAACGGCTGGCCGGCGGCGCCCGCGTCGGCGATCTTCTTCTTGCCGTCGGCGATGGCCGTGTCGAAGTCGGCCAGCAGCTTCTCCGCCTGCGCGGTCCTGCCGACGGCCTTCGCGATCATGTTGAGGTCCGCGCGCATCCGGCCGAGGTTGTCGGTGGCGTCACTGGCCTTGGCGACCACGACGGGGACGAACTTCTCCAGCTGACTGACGATGGTGCCGCCCCGGTCGTCCTCCATCACGACGAGGTCGGGCTGGAGGGCGACGATCGAGTCGATGCTGGGCTCGCCGCGGGCGCCGACGTCCTTGACGCTCGGGTCGAGCTTCGCGGAGGTGACCCAGGTGCCGTAGCCCTTCGGGTCGGCCACACCGACCGGCATGACGCCCAGGCTGACCAGCATCTCGACCTCGCCCCACTCCAGCCCGACGACCTTCGTCGCCGGGGCCTTGAGGGTGATGTCCTTGCCGCGGCTGTCGGTGATGGTGACCGGCCCGCCGGAGGCCGAGGCGGAGGTTTCGGGAGTGGCGGTCTTCTCGGTGGTGCCGCAGGCGCCGAGTGTCAGGGCGGCCACGACGGCGACGAGGGCTGTGAAACGGGTACGGGTCATGACGGTCTTTCTCTGCTGGGGATGAAGGGTGTTTCAGACCAGAGCGCGGACCGCGTGCCGCCCGACGGGGCGGGTGGTGACCAGTCCGCTGATCGGATCGGTGGTCACCTCGATGCGGATTCCGTAGGTTTCGGTGAGGGCTTCCTCGGTGAACACGGTGGCCGGGGTGCCGGTGGCGCGGACCCGGCCCTGCTGCAACAGGACCACCTCGTCCGCCACGGCGGCGGCCTGGTTGAGGTCGTGCAGCACGACGCCGACGGCGACGCCGTGGTCGTCGGCGAGGTCACGGACCAGGTCGAGGATCTCCACCTGGTAGCGCAGGTCGAGGAACGTGGTGGGTTCGTCGAGGAGCAGCACCGGGGTGTTCTGGGCCAGGCAGGTGGCCAACCAGACCCGCTGCAACTCGCCGCCGGAGAGTTCGTCGACGGGACGGTCGGCCATCGTGGCGACGCCGGTGACGTCCATGGCGCGGGCGATGGCGGCGGGACCGTCCGGGTCCTCGGTGCGCCAGCGCCCCCGGTAGGGGTGCCGCCCGTAGCCGACGACGTCGTGGACGGTGACCCCGCTGGGCACCGGACGGCTCTGGGCGAGCAGGGTGACCCGACGGGCGAACTCCCGGGACGGGAGGCTGGCGGCCGCGACGCCGTCGGCGAGGTGCACGATTCCGGCCTCGATCGGGTGCAGCCGGGCCAGGGCCCGCAGCAGTGTGGACTTCCCGCTGCCGTTGGGCCCCACCAGTGCGGTGACGGCACCCGCGCGGAGGCTGATCGCCGCACCGTGCACGACCGGCACACCGTGGTAGCCCAGACGGAGGTCGACGCCGGACAGGCTGCGCTCCCCGTTGACCGACGCCAACTCGTTCTGCATGAGGTTAGGCTAACCTAACCGAGTGACGGCCTGTCAAGCCGGTCGCGGCCGGTGACCTGCCGGACGGACCGGTGCTCGTCGGCTCCGTGCACACGTGGGGGATGCTGGGTCCGTGCACATCGCGACCCTCGGCCCACTCGCCGTCGACGGCAAGCCCGTTCGGGGTGAACGGCTCGCGGCGGTGCTCCGCGCGCTCGTGCAGGCGCGCGGGCGGGCGGTCTCGGTGGGTCTGCTCGTGGACGCCGTGTGGGACGGCGTGCCGCCCGACGACGCGACCGGCGCCGTCCAGGCGCTCGTGTCCCGGGTACGCCGCCTCGGCCTGCCCGTGCTCGCGGTGCCGGGCGGATACCGGCTGCCCGCCGAGGAGATCACCGTCGACGCGGTCGAGGCGCGCGCGCTCGTCGATCGGGCCGGCACGGTGTTCCAGTGCGGTGACGTCGGTGCCGCCCGCGGCCTGGCCGATCAGGCGCGGGCCCTGTTCCCCGAGGTGCCCGAGTTGGTCAGCGCCGAGGACACCCGCCTGTTCGCGGAGGTCGCCGCGCTGCGCGCGCAGGCGGCACTCGCCGGCGCCGGCCCGTTCGACGAGGCGGACCTCGGTCGACTCGCCGCGCGGACACCGCCGGACGAGCCGTCCGCCGCCCTGCTCGTCCGGGTGCTCGCCGCCCAGGGCCGGGAGGCGGAGGCGCTGGAGGTGGTCGAGCGGCTGCGCGCCGACCTGGCCGACCGTTACGGCACCGACCCGTCACCCGTGATCACAAGCGTCCACCTGGCGTTGTTGCGCGGCGAACTCACCGCGCCACCCGTCGCGGCACCGCCTCGGCAACAGGCGCGGATCACGCTGCCCGCCGCATGGCGCCGCCCCATGGCCGCCCTCGTCGGGCGGGAGCGCGACGTCAAGACCGTCACCGACGCGCTCGTCCAGGCGCCGCTTGTGACGGTCGTGGCAACGGGCGGGGCGGGCAAGACGCGGCTCGCCGCCGAGGTGGCCAGGCGTACGGCGGCGGGTGGGCGGGCGGTCCGCGTGATCGAACTCGCCGGTCTGCGCTCGCCCGACGAGGTGCTGCCCACTGTGCTCGCCGCGTTCGGCGGTGCGGACACCACGGCGACCGGCGGCAACCTGGGTCTGGAGCGGCGGGTCCTCAGCCCCGAGGAGCGGCTGCGCGCCGTGGCGCCGGACCTCGACGGGCTGGTGGTGCTGGACAACTGCGAGCACGTGCTCGACGCGGTGGCCGTCGTCGTCGCGGACCTGGTCGCGGCGGCCTCGCCGGAGGTCGCGGTGCTCGCGACGAGCCGTGCGCCACTGGGCCTGGTCGGCGAGCTGGTGCACCGGCTGACCGCGTTGCCGGACGCCGACGCGCTCGCGCTGGTCGAGTCCCGGGCGCGGGCCGGTGGCGCCGTACCGACGTGGGACACCGAGCGGGCGCTCGCCCTGTGCCACCGGCTCGACAACCTGCCGTTGGCCCTCGAACTGGCCGCCGCACGACTGCGACACATGCCGATCGACGACGTGCTCGCCGGGTTGACCGACCGGTTCGCGCTGCTCGACGACGCCCTGCGCGGCCTGCCCGAGCGGCACGCGAGCCTGTGGGCGCTCGTCGACTGGAGCAGGGAACTGCTCGCCGAGGACGACCGCGACCTGCTGCAGCGGGTCGCGGTCATCCCCGCGCCCTTCAGCGCTGACCTCGCCGCCGCCGTCGCACAGACCCCGGACGTCCGTCGTGGCCTGGCGACACTCGTCGAGCAGTCCCTGTTGACCCTGGTCGAGGGGGACGGTCCGCCGCGCTACCGCATGCTCGAAACGGTCCGTGAGTACGGCGAAGCCCGGCTCGACGCGGCCGGTGCCCGAGGGGCGGCCATGACCGGGATGGTCGCGTGGGCCCGCGAACGGGCCGTCGCGCTCGCCGGCCGATTCGTCGGCCCCGGCCAGGTCGAGGCGCTGCACCACTGCGCCGCCGAGCAGGACAACCTGCTCGCGGCCCTGCGTTGGGCGCTCGCCGAGGACGACGAGCCGGCCACCGTCGACGTCGCGACGGCGCTGCTCCACCTCTGGACGGTGCGCGGCCTGCACCTGGAGGTCCTCGGGTGGGCGCGCGGGATGATGGGGGTCGACGACCCGGTCCGACGACGCCACTCGGCGATCCTGCACGGGCGTGGTACCGGCCGACCGCTACCCGACGCCGACCGCCTCGCCTGGCTGTGCCTGCTGACCGGGGTGAACTCCGGCATCAGCGGTGAACTGCGGCTCGCGGTGCTCGCCCGGCGGGCACTGCGGACGCTCCTCGCCGAGCGCCCCGACGAGGTGTCGTCCCGGTTGACGATCCTCGCGGCCGCGCTGCCCCAGTTCGACACGTCCGACGCGGATCGCAGCGTGAAGGCGGCCGACGAGATGATCGCGCACCCCGACCCGTACGTGCAGGCACTCGGCTTGTTCGCCCGCGCCGCCGTCCGCGAGAACGGCGGCATGCCCGAGGCGTCGGTCGCCGATGCCGAGCAGGCATACCACCGCTTCGCGGTCGCCGGTGACCATTGGGGGATGGCGATGGCGGCGGGTGCCGTCGGGCAGTTCCTCAATCCCAGCGCGGACACCGGATCGGCCGAGTGGCTGGCGCGCAGCGTCCGCCACATGGAGATGATCGGTGCCACCCAGGACGCCCGGTCGATCCGGGTACGGCTGGACGTGCAGCTCGCCCTGACCGGCGACGGCACGGCCGAACGACGACTGGTGGAGACGGCCGCCCCCGGCGACGGTGAGGCGGTGGACGCCGCGGTCGCCTGCCTCGGGCTGGCCCACCTGGCGTGGCAGCGTCAGCAGTACGACGAGGCCCGCGCGTGCGGTGCCCGGGTGACCCGGATCCTGCGCGGCTGGACGAGCCCGCAGCCACAGCCGCAGGCCATGCTGCGCGTCGCCGTGGCGGTCCTCGACCTGCGGGTGGCGCAGGCGCGGCCGGTGCCGGGGGACAACCCCGACGCGCACGCGGTCGCCCTGTTGACCCGCGCCCGGGAAGACGCACTCGCCTCGAAGGACCTGCCCATCATCGGCGCGTGGGCCCAGGGCGGCGCTGAGCTCGCGGCGTACCGCGGTGACGAGGCGACCGCGCGGGAACTGTTCACGCTCGCCACCCGGGTCGGCACCCACGTCGGAATGTTCTTCCCACCCGGGCGGGCCGAACGACTCGACGCCGCCCTCGCTGACGAGGAGCGGCGCGAGTCGTTGCTTGTCGCGTGGCGCGGCCGCCCGGTCGCCGCCGCGGCCGCCCGGATCCGCGAGTTGATGAACGACCTGCTGTTCTAGAGCTCGGCGATGCCAGCCGGCACGTCCGAGACAGGCCTCAGAGGCGCTCGGCCATGACCGGCGTGAGGTTGACCGGAACCGCCGGCCCGCGGCGCTCGCTCACGACGCGAGGCTGGGCGGCTGACGTCGAGGTCGTGGCGCTACTCGCGGCGAACACCGGCAGCCAGGCCCCGAACCGGGAGAGGACGTTCTCGATGGGGTTGAAACACATCCTCCCGTTCGTCGAGGCGACCACGATCCCGATCGCCATGACCCCGTTGGCGTCCTGTCGCCAGACCGGCCCACCGCTGTCGCCACCAGCCGCCGGCACGGTGGAGCACAGGAGATAGTCGCGCATACCGTCGTCGTAGGTCAGCACCTGCCAGCTCGTCACGGTGCCTTCGGTCCACCCGGTGGTCCGCCCCATCTTGCCGATGACGAAGCCCTGGGAGAGAGCGCTGTTGCGGTAGTAGCCGGTCACCCGCCCGTTCCCTGGCGACCGGCCCGTCAGCGGGTCGACAACGATCTGCTGGGCGTCGTTGCCCGAGTCGAGCTGGACCAATGCTCCGTCGAAACTGTTGTCGCCCCAGTAGTCGCCGACGTTGTCGTTCCTGATCGCGTATCCGAAGCGCGCGTCGGTGCCGTAGACGATGCGCTGCGCCGCCGGCGGTAGACCGGCGATGCCGAAACAGTGCCCAGCGGTGGCGATGAACATGCCGGACGTGCCCCGAACGGCGTAACCGCCGGTGCAGTAGTCATTGAGGTTGTTCTTCTTCCCGAGGAACATCGGGTGCCCCGGCTTGAACATGTACCCGGCCGCGACCGCCGGTGCCGCCGTCGAGGCCAGGAGCAGTGCCATGACCGTGATGGACGAGGCGATGAGTCGACGTAACACGTGGACCTCCAGAGGCTGAGACGAAGGGGGTGACCGATGTCGGGTTGGCGACAACTTCGTTGCCGGCCCACAGCAGGTGGAGGTCCGGGCTGCCGCCGAACAGAGCGGCGCGGGTTCGCCGCCCGGTGTACGAGCCGTCCGGACAGGCACGTGCGCTTCGACGGACGGCAGCCCTTCCCGCTGACAACCTGGTAGTCGAGGCTGCACGCGGTGCGCGGGCCGGCGGAGGTGTCACGGACCAGGTGCACGATCCGCGCGGCCAACTGGTCGCTGCGGCGACGATCGCGCCAGCGGTGAGCAGGCGGCGACGTGCCACTGTCGGTCGGCGGTGATTCCGCGGCGGGTGGTCCTCGACCGACCGCACCCGCAACTCCGCCATGGTGGGGAAATCATGTCGCACATAGCGACGGCGGTCAATGGATGCCGACCGGCATTCGGCCACGGCGCCGGCCCCTCCGGGTGCCGACGCCGTGACCAGGTCAGATCTTCTTACGGTACGCCCGCAGCGCCAGCGGCATGAACACCGCGACGAAGCCGGCGCACCAGGCGAGCGTCCACCACACGTGGTTGCCCAGTGGGGCGCCGAGGAACAGGCCGCGTACCGACGCCACCAGGTGGGTCATCGGGTTGACGTCCACGAACGTCTGCATCCAGCCCGGCAGGGTGTCCGCGCCGACGAACACGTTGGACGCGAAGCTCAGCGGCATGATCAACGCGAACATCACACCCTGCACGGCACCCGCGGTCCGCACCTTCATCGACACCAGCACCGGCAGCCAGCTCAGGCAGAGCGCGAACAGCACCGCGAGCAGACACCCGGCGATGGCCCGGAACAGGTCGGTCTCGATCCGGAAACCCATCACGTAGCCGATCGCGAGGGTCGACACGGTGACGATCACGTACCGGACGACATCGCCGAGGACCGCGCCGACCAGGGGGGCGGAACGGGGGATCGGCAACGACCGGAACCGGTCGAAGATGCCCTTGGCGATGTCGGTGTTGAGGTTGACACCGATCGCGATGGCGCCGGTCGCGATCGTCTGCGCCAGGATGCCGGGCAGCAGGAACTGCAGGTAGTCGTGGGTCGAGCCGGCGACCGCCCCGCCGAAGACGTACACGAAGATGATGAGGAACAGCACCGGTTGCAGGGTGACGTCGATGAGCGCCTCGGGCGTCCGCCAGGTCTTGATGAGGCTGCGTTTGGCGAGCGCCAACGAGTGCCGGACCAGTCGGAACGGTCGCGGGTTGGCGGTGATCGTCGACAGCGCCCGGTTCCGGGTGGACGGTGCGTCGGTCAGAGTGCTCATGCCGCGACCTCCGTGGGGCGGGTGGTGTCGTCTTCCGATGCCGTACGCCCGGTGAGGGTGAAGAACACCTCGTCGAGGCTCGGCAGGTGCAGGGAGAGTTCGGTGACCGCGATCCCGGCCGTGGCGAAGCGCGCGACGCTCTCGGTCAGGGCCGTGTCGTCGGTGACCGGCACCGCGAGGACCCCCTTGCGGATCTCGTCGGCCTGCGCGCCGGAGCCGACCTGGGTCAGGATCTCCGCGGTACGCGGCAGGTGCGCCGGGTCGGACGGCCGGACCTCCAGGGTCTGCCCGCCGACCACCCGCTTGAGCCCGTCGGGTGTGTCGTGTGCGATCACCCGACCGTGGTCGATCACCGTGATCGCGTCGGCGAGCGCGTCAGCCTCCTCCAGGTACTGCGTGGTCAGCAGCACCGTCGAGCCGTTGTTCACCAGCGTTCGGACCACGTCCCACATGTCCTCGCGCTTGGCCGGGTCGAGCCCGGTCGTCGGCTCGTCGAGGAAGATCACGTCAGGCGAGCCGACGAGGCTGGCGGCCAGGTCGAGCCGTCGCCGCATGCCGCCGGAGTAGGTCTTGGCCTGACGGTTCGCGGCATCGGTCAGGTCGAACCAGTCGAGCAGCTCGGCGGCCCGCCGACGAGCACCGCCGCGCCCCAGGTCCAGCAGGGTGCCGAACAACTCCAGGTTCTGCCGACCGGTCAGGTCCTCGTCGACCGAGGCGTACTGGCCGGTCAGTCCGATGCTCTGCCGAACGCGTTCGGCGTCCCGTACCACGTCGAAACCACCGATCCGGGCGGTTCCGCCGTCCGGGGTCAGCAGGGTGGAGAGGATGCGAACGGCGGTGGTCTTACCGGCGCCGTTGGGGCCGAGCACCCCGAGCACCGTCCCCCGGGACACGGCGAGGTCCACGCCCTGCAGCGCCCTCGTCTTCCCGAACGTCTTCACGAGACCCTCGGCCTCGATCACCAGGTCACTTGTCATACGTACAGCATGCGCGGGCCCGCTGACACCGCCCCGACACGCCACCGACATCGGCTGACACGGGCTGACACCGCAGTCGTCGAGGCGAAGGGCGACCCGGGTGTGCACGCCCCACACCGACGGCCGGCGCCACGATATGCTGGCCACGGCAGAGCGCCTGCCAGCGCCCGATGTGGTGGCCCACGCCCGACCACATGCCTGGGGCCAAGAGTCTCCGACTCCGCGCCGATGTGTCGACTCTCGGCGTGCCGGTCACGTCGCCCGTTCGGTGAAGTGCGTGGGGCTGCGCCGGAGGCGTCATGTCTGATCCCACCCCCCGACGGACCCCAGCCCCGGGACGCGCCCGCAAACGCGCCATCCGAGAGCACGCGGCGCGGGCCGGCGTTGCCTACTCGGAGGCGGCCCGGCAACTCGAGTCGGTCGGCCTTCGGCCCGGCGAAACCCTTTCCAGGTACGGGCGGACGATCTATCCGATCGGGTTCGACCCGCATCGTCAGCTGCTCGTCGAACACCGTGAACGGCGCTCGTTCGAGGAACGGGTGACGGACACCAGACGGGCCGCGGCCCTTCCTCATGGCCGGGCGCAGCACCTCGTCGAGCGATTTCCGCCCAGCCGTGGGCGTACCGGCAGCGGGGTCGGCTCGCTCTATCACGGCGAGGGCCGCGCGGAACTGCTCGCGATGCTGTTCATCGTCATCGTGGCCGAGTCGCCGGGGTTGCTGCCGGAAGTGGGCGACCTCGCCTGGATCGCGGAACTCGGCGAGGACACCGCACTCGACACGGCCTGCGCCGAAGTCGACCGAGAGGCCCGCCGCCTGCTCGACCAGGAACCACTGGCCCTCTGGTCGCGCATCCAGAAGGCGCTGACCGTGGCCGGACGCAGCGTGGACGGGCAGGTCCGTCAGGAGGCCATCCGGCAGACCGCGCTGTTGGGCACGATGATGACCCCGCGTCTGGGGTACGCGGGCGAGCCGTACGTTGCGGGGTTGCCCGTCGTCGGGGCCCGGCAGATCCTCGACGCGCTGCTGATCGTCGCCGACGACGGGCACGCGCCCGGCACCCGGGTACGCCTGCTCACGCCGCCGCACGACGGGCGGTCCGCCACCATCATCGGTGCCCGCTGGGGTGCGTCCGGTCCACCGGTGGGTTATCTCGTGTGGCTCGACGGGGCGACGGCGTCGCTGTCGGCCCGTCCCGACGATTTGATCGTTCTGGCCAATCAGGAGACCATCCCGCGCTGAGCAGGGGCGGTTGCCCCCATCGGCCCTCCCGAGCTCGGTCAGATCCTCCTGAGCAGCTTCGTTGTCTGGACCACCGTCGCGTGGGTCAGGCGACGGTCAGGCGGAACACCTGCCGGGAACCGCCCTCCGGGCCGGGATCGACGGCCTCGGCCGCGGTGAAGCCGAGGCGCTCGTAGAAGGCGCGCGCGCCGCTGACGCCAGCGCCAGGGTGATCGGCGCCGAAGGTGACCACTTCGACGGAGCCTGGGCCCGGCACGAACCTGCGCGCAGCCGCTGTCATCAGTGCACGACCGACGCCCTTTCCGCGCGACTGCTCAGCAACGACAAGCCAGTGGACGTGGTGGGTCGGAGCTTTCGCCGTGAACATCAACCCACCCAGGAGATCGGATCCGGAGGAGACAGCAACGAGCGCTGTGGACCGACGAATGTGCCGGCGCACCGCGTCATGGAAGCCGCGATCCTCAACCATGGGGCCGAACCAACACTCGACCTGGGCCGCAAGGCGGAGAAAGCCGTCGAAGTCCCGCTCCTCGGCAAGCCTGACGAACACCCAACCAGTCTGACAGCACCCCCCGCGCCACCGTCGTCGATCATGGAGTTGTGGTGGGCAACAAAAGCCCTCAACAGCAGCAATCCAGGCACCACAACTCCATGATCCACGAGGCCAACCGTGACCCCGCGCCGCGATCTTGCACTTTCTGTCGTGGCATAAGGGTCATTCCACACCTATCGACAACCGAAACTGCAAGATCGACGGGCGTGGGCGTGGGCGTGGGCGTGGGCGTGGGCGTGGCAGGGGCGTGGGCGCGCGAGGGCGTGGGGCGTGGGAAGTGGGGTGGCCGGGCTCCCTTGTGGGGGAGCCCGGCCGGTGCGGTCGGCGCCGTCGTAGCGCTGTCCGGAGCGAAGCGGGGGGAGGTGCTGCGCACGGGAGAGGTACGGCTGGCGTGACCGCGCTCCGCGCGGTGGTCCGTCTGCTCAGCTCGGCAGGCGACCCCGCGTGGAGACGAAGTGGTACGACATGACGGCGAACCCGGGGTCACGGAGCAGCCGGCGGAAGGCGTTCAGTTGCTGGGACGACACCCCGGCAGCCAGCAGGTCCGGTTCCAACTGGCGGGAGTTGGTCTCGTAGAGCGACGTTCCGGTCGACCCGCCGGCCCAGCTCTGCGAGTGGGTGATGGTGTCCAGGTCGGTCAGACCGGCGAGGGCCATCTCGGTGTGGACGTCCTGCGCCCATCCCAGGTCGGCGCCGTGGTCTTCCAGGACACCCATCATGGCGTCCATGACCTGCGCGAAGAGCTTCGCGGCGTCGTCGCTGGGCGCGGTCAGCACCCGCTGCGGCGCGGTGCAGTCGAACTCTTCGACCACCAGCCACCCGCCGGGCTTCAGCGCGCCGGTGAGGGTGCGTAGGACCCGTCGTCGATCGGGAAGGTGCAGCAGCACCAGCCGGGCGTGGATCAGGTCGAACGCGTCCCCGGGCGGGGGTTCGGTGCGCACGTCGTGCTGGCGTACGTGCAGGTTGCCCTCGGCCACCAGGTGTGTGGGGTCGATGTCGGTGGCCAGCACGTGCCCGTCGTTGCCGACCGCGCGGGCCATCCGCCGGGCCATCGAGCCGCCGCCGGCCCCGACCTCCCAGCAGGTCGCGCCGGGCTCCAGCACCGGGCGGGCCAGCCGACGCGTCGTGATCGGATCCAGGAAGGACTCCAGCGCGTGCATCTGGGGAACGGCGTCCGGCGCGCCGTTGTCGAAGGTGTACGTGTCGTTGCTGGCAACGGTTGTCATCGGTGTCTACCTCTCCGTGCAGGGTCGGGTGACTCGAGAAGGTCGGGTGACTACGGGGTGTCGGCCCAGAGCCGAGGGGTCGCTCTGTTGGCCGGGCGCGGCGCGACGGCGGCGACGCTCACCATCGCCGCCAGAGGGGCCGGATCGCGGCGGGCCTCCGCGGTCGGCCGGTCGTAGACCACCCGGCCGTACTCCAGCACCGCCACCCGGTCCGCGAGCTCGATGGCGTGCTGGAGTTGCTGTTCCACGAGCAGCACTGTCAGGCCGTCCGCGGCGAGACCGTTGACGAGTTCGCGGACCCGCGCCGCCAGATCGGGCGAGAGCCCCTCACATGGTTCGTCGAGCAGCAGCACCCGGGGTTGCCCGAGCAGCGCACGGGCTATCGCCAGCATCTGCTGCTCGCCCCCGGAGAGTTCGCAGCCCCGGTGGCGCAGCCGCGCCGCCAGCCTCGGCAGCAACTCCAGGGTGCGGGCGACCGTCCAGCCTTCGCCGCCGGAGGTGGGGGCCCGCCACGGCGCGGCCGCCAGGTGCAGGTGCTCGGCCACCGTCAACCGGGAGAAGACCCGTCGGCCCTGCGGGACGAGGCCGACGCCGGACTGGGCGATGCGATGCGGTTGTCGGCCGGCGACGTGCACACCGCCGATCTCGATGCGACCGCTGGACGCCCGCACCAGCCCGGCGATGGTGTGCACGAGCGTGCTCTTGCCCGCCCCGTTGCGGCCCACCACGGCCTGGATGCTGCCCGGTCGTACCCGCAGGCTGACCTCGTGCAGGACGATTCCGCCGCCGTAGCCGGCGCAGAGACGATCCACAGTGAGCATCAGGCCACCCCGTCGGCGTAGGCCTGCCGCACCAGCGGCGAGGTACGGATCTCGTCCGGTGTGCCGGCGGCCAACGTCCGACCGTCGCGCAACACCGTTACCGCGTCGGACAGGGCGTACACCAGGTCCAGTCGGTGTTCGACCAGCAACACGGCGACCGCCCTGGGCAGTGCCTGGAGCACCTCGACCAGCCGACCGACCTCGACGGCGGAGAGCCCGGCCGCCGGTTCGTCGAGGAGCAGCAGGCGGGGGCGACCGGCCATGGCCATCGCGATCTCCAACTGGCGTCGTTGCCCGTGTGCGAGGTGTCCGGCGGGCACCGCCGCGACGGCACTGAGCCCCATCTGGTCCAGCAGCGGACCGGCCAGGCGCTGTGCCGCGCGTCGGCGTCCACCCGGCCACCACCGGCCGCCGGGAATGGCCCGTGGCAGCGCCGCCACCACGACGTTCTCCGTCGCGGTGAGCGTCGGGAAGACCGCGGGTCGTTGGTGGATGCGGTTGATGCCCCGTCGGGCCCGGGCCGCCGGGCCGAGTCGACCGACGTCCCGTCCGTTGAACCGCACCGTGCCGCGGTGCGGCCGGATGGACCCGCCGAGGACGTTGAGCAGGGTCGTCTTGCCGGCCCCGTTCGGGCCGATCACGGCGTGCCGCTGGCCGTCGTGGATGCACAGGTCCACGCCGTCGAGTGCGGCCAGCGAGCCGTACCGCACGCTGATCTTCTCGGCTTCCAACAGCCCGGTCATCGGCGCAGCTCCGCGACGTCGGCCTGGTCACGGGCGGCTGGCTGGTCCGGCTGTGACGTCGCGGCTCCCGGCGGGCGCAACCGACCCCGGGCCCGGTTGACGCCGCTGGGCAGCAGGTAGACCGTCGCCACGAACAGCGCGCCCAGCACCAGTGGCGCGTGGCCGGGCAGCACCCCGAACAGCCAGTCCCGCACGGCGATGACCAACGCCGCACCCACCAGGGCGCCACCCACCGAGGCGGTGCCACCGATGACGACACCGAGCAGCAGCAGCGCGGAGGTGTCGAAGCCGAAGTCGGCGGGGGAGATGTACTGCTGGGCGACGACCAGGAGCGAGCCGGCGGCTCCGGCGATCGCCCCGGCGGCGATGTGCGCGCCGGACAGGTGCCACGCCACCCGGTGACCGCTGGCCCGCAACCGCGTCTCGTCGTCGCGGCCGGCCCGCAGCACCAACCCGGCCCGGGTACGCAGCAGCACCAGCACCGCGCCGATCAGCGTGGCCACGACGACCAGGGCGTACAGGTAACGGGCATGGTCGTTGGCGAGGGCCGGAAGCCCCCAGAACGGGCGGACCGCGGGAATGCCGGCCAGCCCGTCCGTGCCGCCGGTCACCGACCGCCACCGGCCCAGGACGATGACGACGAGTTCACCGATGGCCAGGGTGATCATCAGGACGATCACCCCTCGGGCGTGTACGACGAGCGGCACGGTCAGCGCGGCCAGCAGCGCCCCGGCGGCCGCCGCGACGACGAGCTGCACGACGCCGACGTCGGAGACTCGGCTGCCGACCACGGCGCAGGCGTAGGCGCCGGCCGCGTACGGTGCGGTCTGGCCGAGGGTGGGCATGCCGGCGACGCCGGTGAGCAGGGCCACGCTCACCCCGACCAGGGCCAGCGCCAGCGTCCGGGCGAGGATCGCCGTGGTGTAGTCGTCGACCACCCAGGGCGCCACGACCAGGCCGACCAGGACGAGCGCGGCGACGCCGCCACGAACTCGCCGGATCACCTCATCCCTCATGCCGCCCTCCACCTGCCGGCCAGGCCACGCGCCCGCACGGCCAGCACGGCCGCCATGGCGGCGAACAGCAGAAACGGTGCGGCGGACGGCAGCAGCGCCACTCCCAACGTCTGGATCTCGCCGATCGCGAGCGCGGCCAGCAGGGTGCCCGCCATCGACCCGAGACCGCCGAGGACGACCACCACGAGGGAGAGCAGCAGCACCGTGTCGGCGGTGCCGGTGCCGGGGCCGATGATGGGCGCGCCCAGGACTCCGGCCGCGCCGGCCAGCGCGCCGGCGGCGGCGAGGACACCGGCCCGGATCCGGGCCGGACTCACGCCCAGGCAGGCGACCATCTCCGGGTCGTCGACCGCCGCCCGGACCAGCATCCCGGCCCTGGTGCGTCGCACCACCAGGTAGAGGGCGGCGGCGAGCACCGCCGCGACGACGATGAAGACCAGCCGGTACGCGGCGTAGCGGTGACCGGCGACCATCACCGACCCCTCCAGGGCTGCGGGCACCTGGACCTGCGGGTTGTCGGGTCCGAAGCCGGCGACGAGCAGGCTGCCGCCGGCCAGCGCCACCCCGAACGTCAGCAGCGCCTGACTCAGATGGTTGCCGGTGGCGACCGGTGTGAGCAGGCCGGCCAGGAGCACCCCCGTCGCGGCGGCGGCCAGCACACCGACCGTCAGCGCCAACGCGAGGCTCACCCAGCCGCCGTCGAGCAGCGCCGCTGCGGTGTACCCGCCGATCGCGTAGAGCAGGCCGTGCGCCAGGTTGAGGATGTTGGCGACGCCGAAACAGAAGACCAGGCCCGACGCGGCGACGAACACGAGCAGCCCGTAGGCGACTCCGTCCAGGGCCGGGATCAGGTACGGGTCGATCCGGTTCGTGCCGGCCGCCACCACTATCACCGGCCGACGGTCGCGAGGTCACCCACGACGGTGTTGGACAGGGCCCGGCCGTCCTGGCGGACCTGCCGCAGGTACCACTTCTGCACCGGGGAGTGCGTGGTGGTGGAGAACTGCCAGGTGCCGCGCGGGCTGGCGATCTGGCCGAGTTGACCGATGGCCGTGTTGATGGCCTCGGGGGTCGGGTCGTTCCCGGCCGCGCCGATCGCCCGGTCGAGCACCGCCGCCGCGTCGTACGAGGCCAGCGCGTAGGTCGTCGGCGAACCGTCGTGCTTCGCCTTCCACGCGGCCACGAAGGCGCGGTTCTCGGCGTTGTCGAGGTCGGGCGAGTAGTTGAGCACCGAGTAGATGTCCCGCGCGGCCTCGCCCTGCGCGTTGAGCACGCCGCCCTCGGTGAGGAACCCGGCCGCGTACAACGGGATGTCCTTGATCTCGGACTGCGCGTACTGCTTGACGAAGTCGACTGCGGCGCTGCCGGCGTAGAAGGTGTAGACGGCCGCCGCGCCGGAGGCCTTGATGCGGGCGAAGTACGGCAGGAAGTTGGTGGTGGCCGGGAACGGCGTGAAGGTCGTCTTGCCGTCGGCGTTCGCGAGCTTCCCGCCGATCTTGCCGAACGCGTCGGTGAAGCCGCGCAGCTCGTCCCAACCGCCCTGGTAGTCCGGGCCGATCGCGTACACGGAGCCCTTCACGTTGTCGCGGACGTGCTGGGCGATCGCCGCCCCGGGCTCGTCGGAGAGGTACGAGGTGTGCCAGACCCGGGAGACGTCCTTGAGCTCCGGCCGGCCGTTGGAGCCGACCAGGGGCACCTTCGTCTCGTTGAGCAGCGGGGTGACGCCGGCGACCGAGCCGCCACCGACGATGCCGGTGAGCGCGGACACCCGGTCCTGCTTGAGCAGCTTGGTCGCCGCCGGGACAGCGGTCTGCGCGCCGTTGCCCTCGTCCGCGACGACGAGCTCGACCTGCCGGCCGCCCAGCTTGCCGTCGTGGGTGTCCAGGTAGAGCTGGAAGCCGTCGCGGATCTCCGTGCCAACAGCCTGGTACGTCCCGGACAGCGACGCGAGCAGACCGATCTTTATCGAGCCGCCGGCGCTGGTGCCCGGAGCGTCGTCGCCGCAGGCGGTGCTGGTGGTCAGCACGGCGGCGAGCAGCGCGGCGGTGAGGGCACGGCTGCGCCAAGGCGTGGTGAGAGGCATGTCTAACTCCAGAGGAAGGGGAAGGGGTCTCCGGCGTGGGGGCGCCGGGTGGTCAGCGGCTGCGGGCGAGCGCCGCCCGGGCAGCGGGGGTCAGCGCGTCCCCGATGCGGTTGGCCAGCTCGGTCATTTCGTAGGAGACCTTGCCGACGTCACACTCGGGCGCGGCGAGCACCAGCAGCGAGGCGCCGTCGTTGAAGGCCATGGAGAACATGAACCCGCCCTCGAGCTGGGTGACGTTGGAGATCACCGCGCCGGCGTCGAAGAAGGCCGCCGCCCCCCGCAGCAGGCTGACCAGCCCGCTGCCCGTGGCGGCCAACTGGTCGGCCCGGTCCGGTGGCAGGTCCCGGGTGGCGGCCACCATCAGGCCGTCGCTGGAAATGGCGATCGCGTGGCTGACCTCGGTCGCGCGCGCCGCGAAATTGTCCAGCAGCCAGCCGAGATCCTGTTGGTCGGTCACGTGCTCTCCTGTCGCGTCATTTGTTACCGAGGTTGATCGGGGTGCGCCGTCGGTTGGCCACGCCCCGCGCGTACGCGGCCATCGCCGTGGCCACCTGCGCCGGGTCGCGGTACTCGGACCGTTGCTGCTGCTGGGGCACTGTCACGCCGCCGGGCACGAGGTGCCGTTGCGGCTGGCGTTTGGGCAGGCCGGAATTGGTGGTCGTGGACACCTCGGGGGTGTGCGCCTGGGCGGCGGTACGCCAGGCGTCGTCGGCGGGGCTGGACCACTGCTGGCCGTTCTGGCCGTTGTGACCGTCGACGACATCGTTCTGGAACCAGTGGTTGACCTGTTCGAAGATGAGCAGCTCCTCGGTGGGCGCGTCACCCCGGTCCGGGGGTGGGGGAGCTGGTCGGAAGACCGGCGCGGCCGGCAGGGTCCGTTCGGTCGGCGGGCGTCCGGCGGTGGGCTCGGGGCGCGGCTGGTAGGGCGGCGGCGGGCTGGGCGTGCGAGCTGCCCGCCGCGACAGCCGGCCGGGGGCGAGCAGGTACTCCTCCGGTGGCAGCGACCGGATGATCGCCGCGGGCAGTGTCGCCTCGGCGAGGATGCCGCGTCGGGGGCCGCGTCGCAGTTGGACGGTGATGCCCAGCCGCGCCGCGAGCTGGCCCACGACGACCAGCCCCATCGCCCGTACGGCGGCCACGTCGATGGCCGGAGGGTGCGCCAGCAGCTCGTTGAGTTGCTGCATCCGCTGCGTGGACAGCCCCACGCCCTCGTCGCTGATCTGGACGATGACGCGGTCTCCCAGGCTTCGGCCGCTCACCCAGGTCTCGCTGCCCGGCGGCGAGTACGTCGTGGCGTTGTCCATGAGTTCGGCCAGCAGGTGCACGACCTCGTCGACGGTCTTGGCGGCCACCGCGACGTCCCCGTCGATCATGCCGAGCCGGACCCGTGCGTAGTGCTCGATCTGGGACAGCGCGGCCTGGAGCACCTGTTGCAGCGGAACGTCGCGCTGGCGTACGCGCCCCACGCCGACCCCGCCGAGCACCAGCAGGCTGGCGTTGATCCGGCCCATCCGGGTCGCCAGGTTGTCCAGTGTGTAGAGCTGGTCGAGCCGGTCGGGGTCGGTTTCGTCCCGCTCGACCAGGTCGACCTGGGCCAGGACCGCGTCGACCAGTCGTTGTTCGCGGCGGCTCAGGTGAATGAAGATGTCGGCGGTGTTGGCGCGCATGACGGCCTGTTCGGCGGCTGTCCGCACGGCGGCCTGGTGCACGGCGCTGAACGCCTGCCCCAGTTCGCCGATCTCGTCGTCGCTGGACGGTTCGAGGGCGGCACTGGACTGCTGGTGGGCCAGCTTGTGTGGGTCGACGGCGGCGCTGCCGGGCTGTTGGAGCTGGGCCACCACGGCGGGGAGTTGTTCGAAGGCAACGGCGTTGGCCGCGTCCCGCAGCCGGCGCAGCCGTCGGGTGATCTGCCGTGCGACGGCCCAGGTCACCAATGCGGTGAGGATCAGGGCCAGGAGGACGCTGGCCGCCTCGGCCACGGCGCGGCGGCGCTGGTCGGCGTGCGCGGCCCGGACGTCGTCGCGGACCGCGTCGTCGACCCGGGCGCGCAGGTCGGCCAGCCGGGCGGCGCGCGTCTGGGTGGTGGACACCCAGTCGTCGGTCTCCAGTTTCAGTCGCGACCCCGGCTGGGCCCGGGCGACCTCGTCCTGCATCCGTTGCAGGGCCAGCGCCTCCTTGCCGGTGCCGGCCTGCTCCCACCAGACGCTCCAGTCGGGCGGGGCCAGGGCCAGGAACGACAGGCTCGACTCGGTGTAGCTGGTGCGGGCGGCGGTGATGTCCTGTTGCATGGCCGGGGTCAGATCGCCGCCCGCGACGGCGCGCAGCACGGCCACCTGTTGCTGACCGATGGCCTCGGCCGTCTTCGACAGCGCCGCCGAGGCCCGGATCCCGTCGGCGAGTGGGGCGTCCACCACGCCGTGTGAGACGTTCTCGCGGAAGGTGATGAGGTCGGCGATCGCGATGCGGTAGCTGAAGGTCATCGCCGACACCGACGCGTGCGTGGCGGTGCGCACCTGGGTGCGCAGCGGGGCGAGGCCGTTCAGGGCGTCGTCGATGCGCCGCAGGAGAGTCGAGCTGGTGCCGTTGTCGGTGGTCAGTCGGTCACGCTTCTCGCGGTAGCGGGCGACGGCGTCATCGGTGGCGGCCAGCTCCACGCCGAAGGCGTCCTGCTGCTCCGGCTGGGCGTAGGTGAGCAGGTCGGCGGCGGCGATGCGTTCGCGTTGCAGGCGGTAGGCCAGGTTGCCGGCCTCGGCACCGACCTGGGCCAGGATCTGCAGGTCACTGGCGCGGGCCGTCTGGCGTGCGCTCTCGGTCAGTGCGAGACCGGCGAAGCCGATCACGGCGACGAGCGGGGCCGCGACGATGAGCCGCATCCGGCCGGCTATCTTCCAACCGCGTCGGCGGGTCGGGTAGGGTCTGGCCGCGTGGGACCGGGTGCTCGACGCCAAGATTGACTCCCACGACTCGTCGATGACGGTCTATCCGCACGTTGCCGAATGCAAGTCCCATTCGGCCGGAAGCCGCGCTCATAGGCCAGACCTGGCCGTGGTACAAACTGCCCGTACCAGTATCTGTACCCAACGTCAGCGGCCGGTGACGCCGCGGCGTCGGGCCGGGTCGTCGGGTCAGCGCTGGTTGTCGAGGGGTTCGGCCGACGGGTGCCGCCGCTCCGGTTCATCCGGTTCGGGTTGACCGTTGAGCACCTGGCCGATCAGCTCACGCAGCTCGTCGATCGCGTCCACCACGGCGCCCGGGTCGCGCGCGTCACGCCGGCCGCGCTGACGCGGCACCTGCCGATCCAGTCGGGCCGGCTCCGGCGCGCGGGGGCCTCGGCGACCGTCGGCCGCCAACTGCTCGGCCGCGACCTGCGGCCACAGCGCGGCCAGGCGACCACCGGTGCCGAGCACATCGTCGCAGCGCAGTGCGAACTCGTGACTGCCGAACCGGCGACCTGACTCGACCGCCGCGACCGTCTCCCGGCTGAACCGCACCAGGTCCGCCAGGGCTCGTTGGGTCAGACCCCGTTGGACGCGGCAGTCGCGCAACTCCCGTCGGAACCGCTGACTGGCCGCAGAGTGAGCCGAGCTCGACGGGGACGTGTGCTCCATGCGCTCACCTTCGTGGAACGGACATTCAGCGGCGGACGCCAGATCGAGATTGGCCGATGAGCCGAACATTCACAGAGGGCAATTCTTAACCCAGGAAGCGATGGGTGTGAAGACGTTCACCGGCATGGATCGTCGCGGAAAGTGGAAAAGGTTCTCGCCGGACCCGGTGCCGGCGCTCGGGTGCGCCGGGTGGAACGGGTCGACGCCGGCCCACCCCACCCTCGATCCGTCCGCAGGTCAGCACCGCTGGGGCCAGTGGGCGCTCAGGCCGCGCGCACTTCGGCCGTCGCGGCGTCCCGTGCCGCCGGCACGTCGGTGGCCGCCGGGACGTCGATTATCGCGAGCAGCGTGCGGTGCGCGCGAAACGCGACATTCGGTTTGTACGACCGATGTTGCTCCGGTGACAACCTCAGCTCGGGAATGGATTCGGCGAGCCGACTGAGGGCGATTGCGGCTTCAAGTCGCGCCAGTCCCGCGCCGATGCAGAAATGTGGACCGTGGCCGAACGACAGGTGATTGCCCACGTCGGTCCGGTGTGGGTCGAACCGGTCCGGGTCATGGAACGTCGCCGCGTCCCGGTTCGCCGCGCCGATCAACAGCAGGCAACGCGCCCCGGCGGGGATCGTCACCGCCCCCACCGTGACGTCGCGGGTGGTCACCCGCAGCCAGCCGTCGATGGCGGGCGCGAAGCGGAGCGTCTCGTCCACGAAGGCGGGGACGAGCTCCGGGTCCGCGGTGATCGCCGACCAGCGCTGGGGAGCGGACAGGGCCTGGTCGAGCGCGTGCGCGAGCAACCCGGCGGTGGTCTCGTGGCCCGCGACCAGGAGGTTGAAGGCAAGGCTCGCTACCTCGGGCACCGTCAGCACGCTGTCGTCGTCGTCCCGGTAGTCCAGGGCGCGGCTGATGAAGTCCTCGCCCCGGTGTCCACTGTCCACCCGCTGGCGGACCAGGTCCTCGCAGTAGTGCCAGAACTCGAGCAGGCCCTGGGCCAGGCGTACCTGCTCGGCCGGGTCCGGCTGCCCCCAGATGAGGGCTATCTGCCCGTCCGCCCAACTCCGGATCCGCCCGATGTCGGCGTCGGGCACCCCGAGGATGTCCAGGACCACCAGCAGGGGAAGCTCGGTCGCGAACTCCGCGATCAGGTCGATCTGGTCGCCCTGGTGGGCGGCGAGACGGGACACCAGCTGGTCGACCCGGCGTCGGACGATCGCGCCGTACTCTGCCTCGACCCGCTCGGCGGTGTTCGCGAAGGTCGCGCGTAGGGCCCGCCGGGTGCGCGGGTGCGCCGGTGGGTCTGCTGCGGCCGTCGTGGGTGGGGCGTCGATCTGCATGATGACGTTCAGCGCCGGTGCAGACACCTCGTAGACCGGGGCGAGGGTGAGGGCGTTGGCGAAAGTCGTGGCGTCGGCGAGGGCCCGTCGGACGTCCGCGTGCCGGCTGATCAGCCACAGGCCCAGATCCTCGGCGTAGTGCACTCCGTCGGGATCGTCGAGAATGCGCCGCCACGTGCTGGCCGGATCGGCGAGATAGACCCCGGTAAACGGATTCAACCGCATGGAAAGCCTCCTGGTACACGCGGCGCGAAACCGGCAGCGCCCCCATTGGCGATCCACTTCAGCCTGGCCGATAATGGTGTGCATCTGCCTCTGGCTCTTTACGGTGCGCTGGCCGGCCGTACAAGTCAAGATTGGTTATCGTCTATTTATTGAGCGACATAATTGCGTGTTGCAACAGCCGGGTGAACCTGGCCGGATGCAAGTTGCGGCTCGGTCCTTGCCCTGAGGCCGACCCGGCCGGGTGGTGCAATCAACTCGCCGCTTTCGCTCATGACCGGGGCAACGACCCCCGCGACGACGAGTGACGCCGGGTCCGGTCGCGCCCGCTGCCGAAGACCCCGGCGCCGACGACATCGGCCGTGCGACACCGTCCACGCCTGGCGGGGGTTCCGGTCCACGCCGGAACCCCCGCCCTACTCTGTGACGGCTCGGTAAGCGCCCAGCGGTCAGGGCGCCCACGGGGAGGCGATGTCCCACGTGCTGTCGGCGGTCCACGACGTCGGCGTGTTGTACGCGTCGCCGCCGGCGCCGTTGCTCAGCCAGACCTCCGCGTTGTAGTGCCGCAGGTACCTGCCTCGGAAGTTGTACGACTCCAGGGACACGCCGGTGCCGGTCAGCCCGGTGCGGGCGCACCAGGTGGCGTCGGCGCGCAGCAGCGCGGAGCCGTCGTCGGGCGAGTTGCGGACCCGGGAGTTCTGGTGGCGCAGGTACTGCCCCGGAAAGTTGACCGACTCGAACGAGAAGCAACCGGCACCGGCCAGACCGGGCCTGATGGTGTACGTCGCGTCGGCCTTGAGCAGGCCGGAGCTCGCGGCGTCGACCACCTCCGTGTAGGCCAGGCTGTCCTGGTGACGCAGGTAGCGGTTGGTGAATCCCGGCGTGGTCACCCGCACCGACCGGCGGGTGTTGACCGGCAGGGCGACGGGTGCCGAACTGCCGATGGTCTTCGAGGCGTTGATCAGGGCGGTGTTGGCGGCGCGTACCCGCGCCTGATCCATTTTGATCACCTGGCGGTCATAGGTGAGGAACCCGTTCAGCTCACCCTCCAGGTCGGTGATCTCGGTGTAGATCGAGGCGCTGAGCCCCTTGCCGAGCATCAGGTTCTGGGTGCCCTGCACCAGCCCCACGTACCGGTCGGTGAGGGCGGTCGAACTGGACTGCCACTCGTAGGCGAAGAAGCTGCCGTTCGGGCTGTACTCGTGGCCCGGCGTGTGCAGGCCCAGGCCGCCGAACTCGCCGAGCACCGCGATCCGGCTGCTCGACGGTACCGGGGAGTCCGGCCCGAGGTAGATGTGCCAGTCGTCGATGTCGCCGTTGCCGGGGTTGCCGAGCGACTGGCAGCAGTTGTGGCCGCTGTGCGGGTTGACCAGACGGGTCGGGTCCTGGTTCTTGATGTTCTGCGCGACCCGCCGGGTGTCGGCGAGGGACCGCTCACCCCAGCCCTCGTTGTAGGGCGTGTACGCGATCACGGCGGGTGAGCTGCGGTGCTCGTCGACGATCTCGCGTGCCTCGGCCTCGAACTGTGCCTGCTGGGCGTCGGTGGGGTCGACGTTCTGCGCGGTCAGCGACGGGATGTCCTGCCAGACCAGCAGGCCGAGTCGGTCGGCGTGGTAGAACCAGCGCTGCGGCTCGACCTTGATGTGCTTGCGCACCATGTTGAAGCCCAGGTCCTTGTGCTTCTGCAGGTCGAAGGCGAGAGCGGCGTCGGTCGGCGCGGTGTAGAGCCCGTCCGGCCAGTAGCCCTGGTCGAGGGTGCCGACCTGGAACACGAACTGGCCGTTGAGCTTGGGGCGCAGCACCCCGTTGACCAGGCCGGTGGTGATCTCCCGCATCCCGAAGTAGTGGGTCGTCCGGTCCACTGTGGCGCCGGCGGCGTTGCGCAGAGTCACCCGGAGGTTGTAGAGGAACGGGTCGTCGGGTGACCAGCGGCGGGCGTTGGGCACCGGCACGCTGAAGTCGGTGAAGCCGCCGGTGGCCGAGCCCGCCACCGTGGTGCCGTTCAGCGCCTCGGCGAGCACGCTGTGGCCGCTCACGTCGCCCCGGGTGAAGACCCGCACCCGCAGGGTGTTGTTGCCCAGGTTGGGGTAGACGTCCACGCTGCTGATCGAGGCGGTGGGCACCGGCTCCAACCACACCGTCTGCCAGATGCCGGAGCTGGGGGTGTAGAAGATCCCACTGGGTGTCTTGGTCTGCTTGCCGATGGCGGGCAGGCTGCCGTTCTGCCGGGTGTCGGTGGGGTCCCAGACCTTGACGACGATCTCGTTCGTCCCGGTGGTGAGCTGGGGCGTCACGTCGAAGGTGAAGGCGTCGTAACCGCCGGTGTGCGCGCCGACGCGGACACCGTTGACCCAGACGGTGCTCTGCCAGTCGACGGCGCCGAAGTGCAGCAGGGTGCGCCGCCCCGACCAGTTCGCCGGGATGGTGACGGTGCGTCGATAGAACAGGTAGTTGCGGTTGTCGTTGGCGGCCCGCTGGATGCCGGACAGCGCGCTCTCCACCGGGAACGGCACGTTGACCCGCTCGGGCAGGTTGGTGCCGAACTGCGGCGCGTCGTCGGTGGTCGACTGGCGTAGCTGCCACTCGCCGTTGAGGTTGAGCCAGTCCGGCCGCGTCATCTGGGGTCGCGGGTACTCGGGCAGTGGGGTGCCGGTCAGGGCCTGGCTGGTCCAGGGGGTGGTCAGTGGTGGCGTCTTGGCCGGTGCGGCGTACGCCGACGAGGTGGGCGCGGTGAGGACACCGGCGATCAGGGTGAGGATGAGCAGCAGTGGCAGGGCGGGGCGGATGGGGACGTGACGTGTCATGCCGTCTCCGAGGGGGGCGAGTCGCCGCGGGCGGTGCAGCCAGGCCCGAAGCGCGTGGGTGGTGGGCGTCGGGTGGTCATTGACGGGGGACGGGCGTCAGCGACGGATGTCGGTGTGATCTTCACGCGCCAAGGGCGACGGAAATATTGACATCCATCATCACCTGTATAACGTTATAGAGCCGCGTCGACCCTCCCGTCAATGCTTGTTCATCACTGTCCGGTCGGCCCGGCCGTCGAATTCGCGAAAGGTTGGGGATGGGCGTCAACCTGAAGGACATCGCCCAGCGCGCCGGTGTCTCGCTGGCCACGGTCTCCAACGTGGTGAACGGGTACCGGCCGGTGGGGGAGCGGACCCGACAACGGGTGCAGCAGGCGATCGACGAACTCGGCTACAGCCCGAACCTCGGCGCCCGGCACCTCCGTCGGGGCCGTACCGGCCTGATCGCCCTTGCTGTCCCGGAACTGACCAACCCGTACTTCGCCGAGCTCGCCGAGATCGCCATCGCCGAGGCCGCCGTGCTCGGCTACACGCTCGTCATGGAGAACACCGCGGCGGACCGGGGAGCGGAGCTGGCGCTCCTCGACGGTTCACGGCAGCGCATCATCGACGGCCTGATCCTCAGCCCGGTGCGCGTCGGCCGGGAGGAGGTGCTGGCCCGGACGGCCGGCAACCCGCTCGTGCTGATCGGCGAGGGCGTCTTCGACGTGCCACACGACCACATCGCCATCGACAACGTCGCCGCCAGCCACGCGGCGATCCGGCACCTCGTGGCGATCGGCCGCCGCCGGATCGCGTTCATCGGGGCCACCCCGGGAGGTGACCGGCAGTCGGCCCACCTGCGGGTCCGGGGTTACCGGGAGGCCCTGGCGGCCGCCGGCCTGCCGTACCGACAACGGCTGGTGGCCCGCACCGACGCGTTCGGCCGGCTCGACGGCATGCGCGCCATGCGTGACCTGCTCGCTCTCGGCGACCCGCCGGACGCGGTGTTCGGTTACAACGACCTGGTCGCCATCGGCGCGTTGCGGGCGCTGGCCGAGGCCGGTCACCGGGTGCCCGAGGACGTCGCGGTGGTCGGAATCGACGACATCGAGGAGGGACGGTTCACTGCCCCGACCCTCACCACGATCGCCCCCGACAAGAGGGAGATCGGCCGTCTCGCGGTGCGCCGCCTCGTCGCCCGCATCGAGGGCGCGCAGGTCGCGGGGCCGCTGACCGTGCAGACACCGTTCCGGCTTCTCCGCCGGGAGAGCACCGGCACGCCGGACCTCTGACCGCCGGTGGCCCGCGCTCCGTGCGAGATCCATACCGCCGGTGGTACGACCCAGAGAGGATGACCCGCTAGATCCATAGACCTCAATATGATGACCGCTATCTCGACTGCGGTGCGCTCACGAGGCGTGCCATCCTGATGCGGAGGAATGCATGGTTCGCTGGCGTACCCTCACTGGCCTGCTGGCCACCGCGTTGGCCGCGGTGACCGCGGCCAGCCTCACCCTCACCGCGCCGGCCGCCGCGGCCGACAGCCCCATGACGCCGAACGTCGTCGGTGGCACCCGCGCCGCGCAGGGCGAGTTCCCGTTCATGGTCCGTCTCTCGATGGGCTGCGGCGGGGCGCTGTACAGCCCCCGGCTGGTGCTCACCGCGGCGCACTGCGTGGGCGCGACCGGCACCAACACCAGCATCACCGCGACGCTCGGGACGGTCGACCTCCAGTCGTCCAGCCGGATCACCGTCCGGTCCAACTACGTCTACCGCGCCCCCGGCTACAACGGCGCCGGCCGCGACTGGGCGCTGATCCGGCTGGCCAGCCCCGTCACCGGACTGAGCACGCTGCCGATCGCCAGCACCACCGCGTACGACAGCGGCACCTTCACCGTGGCCGGCTGGGGCGCCGCGCGCGAGGGCGGCGGCCAGCAGCGGTACCTGCTCAAGGCGACGGTGCCGTTCGTCAGCGACTCCACCTGCAACGCCAACTACGGCGGCGATCTCATCCCCGCCCAGGAGATCTGCGCCGGCTATGCCAGCGGCGGCACGGACACCTGCCAGGGCGACTCGGGCGGCCCGATGTTCCGCCGCGACGCCTCCAACGCCTGGATCCAGGTCGGCATCGTCAGCTGGGGCAACGGCTGCGCCCGGCCCAACTACCCGGGTGTCTACACCCAGGTGAGCTACTTCGCCTCGTCCATCGCCTCGGCCGCGGCGAGCCTCGGCGGCTGACCGTACGACGGGACGGCCACCCAGCGCGGCGGCCGCCCCGCCACCGCTCGGGCGGCCCGGACGGCACGGTCCGGGTCGCCCGTTCGTGGCGTCCCGACGCACGGGCGGCGAGTGGGCCACCCGACAGAAACGGCGGGCCGTCGGTGCGCCTCCGGTCGCAGCGGCGATGATGGGCCGGTGAAGATCCTGTCCATCCAGTCGTCGGTCGCCTACGGCCACGTCGGCAACTCGGCGGCGGCCTTTCCGCTGCAACGCCTCGGGCACGAGGTCTGGCCGGTCCTGACCGTGCACTTCTCCAACCACACCGGCTACGGCGCGTGGCGGGGCCCGCTGCTCCCGGCGACGGACGTGGCCGAGGTGATCGCGGGCATCGAGGACCGTGGGGTCCTCGGCAGCGCCGACGCGGTGCTCTCCGGCTACCAGGGCGACCCGGCCGTGGGCGCGGTGATCCTCGACGCGGTGGCGACGGTGAAGGCGACCAACCCGGCCGCGGTGTACTGCTGCGACCCGGTGATGGGCGACGCCGGCCGCGGCATGTTCGTCCGGCCGGGAATTCCGGAGTACCTACGGGACACCGTCGTGCCCCGTGCGGACATCATCACGCCGAACCACTTCGAGCTGGACTTCCTCGCCGGTCGCACCACGAACTCGCTCGCCGAGGTGCTGGACGCGGTCGACGTGGTGCGGGCGACCGGGCCACGGCACGTCCTGGTCACCAGCGTGCTCCACGGGGACCTGCCCCCGGACTCGCTGGAGGTGGTGGCGGTCTCCGACGAGGGCGCCTGGGCGGTGACCACGCCGCTGCTGCCGATCAACCCCAACGGTGGCGGCGACGTCACCGCGGCGCTGTACCTCGCCCACCTGTGGACGACCGGCTCACCCGCGACCGCGCTGGAACGCACCATCGCCTCCGTCTACGCCGTCCTCGAGGCCACTCTCGCGGCGGGCACCCGGGAGATCCAGCTGATCGCGGCGCAGGACGTGATCGCCGACCCGCCGGCCCGGTTCACCGCCCGCCGGCTGCGCTGACGGCGGATCCCGGACCGGCTGCGCTGACGGCCGGTCCCGGACCGGCTGCGTCGCCGACAGTCGCGGGCCGCTGAGCGGTGGCGGTCAGCGACCCTCGGGAACGGCCATCTCGCCGAGCAGCGACCAGTCCTCCTGCGGCACCGAGGCGTTCACGATCCGCGGGGTCTCGGCCAGGTACGGCGGCAGGGTCTCCTGGGCCGTGCGGAAATGCGCGGACTGCACGTGAGCCCCGCCGGCCTGGTCGTCGCGGAACGCCTCGACCAGCACGTACTCGGTGGGATCGTCGACGCTGCGGGACCAGTCGAACCACAGGCAGCCCGGCTCCGACCGGGTCGCCTCGGTGAACTCGGCGGCGATCTGCGGCCACCGGTCGGCGTGCTCGGCCAGGACCCGGAACTTGGCGGTAATGAAGATCATGGCCCCAGGCTACCCAGCCGGGCGGGCACGGGCGACGACCTCCTCGGGTGTCAACGGCGCCTTCGGGTGGTGTGTCAGGCACAGCGGGGTACGGACCTTCACGAACGAGAACCCCTCCCCGGCGGCATAGAACTCGCCACTGTTGAGCAGGCCGATGTCCGGCAGCCGCCCGCCCTTGGCCTCGGCGAGTTGGCGGGCCGCGTCGATCTGCGCCGGCGCGTTGAGCAGCCCGAAGAACTGCGTCGTCGCGTTGCCGGAGATCTGGTTGTGCAGACCCTTGGGCGCCTGGGTGGCGAAGACCAGCCCGAGCCCGTACTTGCGGGCCTGCGAGGCCAGCGCGATCGAACTGGCGGTGCAGGCGGTGGTGCCGGTCGAGGGCGCGAGCGTCTGCGCCTCGTCCATCACGAACAGCCCACCCAGCGGCCGGTCACCGGCGGGGTGCCGCTTGATCCACGCGAAGAGCGCCATCTGCAACTGGTTGACGAAGCTCTGCCGCTCCTGGTCGGAGGTGAGACCGACGAAGCTGATCACCGAAACCCGGGCCCGTCGCCCCGCCGACGGCGTCAGCAGCAGCCCCGGGTCGGCCGGCGCGCCGACCCCGCCGAAGAGCGGATCGGTGACCATCGCCGCCTTGAGCGCCTCGGCCAACTCCTCGGCGAGCTTCCCGGCGCGGGCCAGCCGACTGACCCCCTCGGGCAGATCGGTGAGGAACTCGGTGAAGCCGGGCAGGCCGACCATCCCGCTGCGCGCGTACGCCTGGAGTGCCTCGGTGAGGACGGCCTTGCCCTGCTGGGCGAGCCGGCCGGAGCGGTCCACGCCCGCCCGCGGCGCGAGTGCCTCCACGGCCGAGCGCACGGCCTGGTCGAACTCGTCGGGCCAGTCCCGCAGGGAGGTGAAGTCGGGCAGCGGCTGGAAGCTCAGCGGCCGACCGGCGGTGACCCGGGGCGTCCACACCACCACCTCGGTGTGTGCGAGGTAGTCGGCGGCGCGTTCGGCGTCGCCGGGGCCCCAGCCGCCCGGCGGGTCGGGCCACGGGTCGCCGAGCCGGGCCAGGTCGTTGTTGGGGTCGAGCACGATCGCGGAGACCCCCTCGCGGGCGCACTCCTCGACCAGCCGGCGGATCAGCACGGTCTTGCCCGAGCCGGACCCGGCGAACACGACGGCGTGGCGACGCAGCGACTCCAGGGCAACCGTGAAGGGATGGGCGCCGTCGACGGTCCGCCCCAGCCCGACCGCGCGAGCGCCCTCGCCGACGACGGGGTCGGCCTGGTCAGCGGGTACGGGCAGCCCGGCCGCCGCACCGGACACATCGGCGGGAGCGTCGGCTTCCGACACCTGCGACGGGTCGGCTTCGGGGCCACCGGACGGTGGCTCGTCGTCGGGCGTCGGCGGCTGGGCACCGCCGCGCGTCCCGTCGGGCCCGGGCAGGACCGCGCGGAACAGGTCGGTGCCGCTGGCCGGGCGGCGGGCCAGCAGCCACTCCTGCAGGGCCGCGGACGGTTCGCCCGCCATCACCCGCAGCGCCGCGAAGACCCGCAGGTCCGCCTCCGACACGGCACACCGCAGGCCGCCGGCCGCGTCGAAGCCGGTCAACACCTCGGTCGTACGCTTCCCGGTCGGCCACGGACCGTTGCGCAGCAGGATCAGCCGCCGTTGTGGCAGGTCCCGGTCCAACCCGGCGAGGGTGCAGGCGGCCTTGACCCGGGCGGTGACGGCGATGGCGTTGGGGTGCGCGATGGCCCGGAAGCACCAGTGCGCCTCGTTCTCGGTGGCCTCGTCGAGCACCTCGATGAGCCGCCCGTGCAGCGCGGGCTTACGGCCGGGCGGCGGATCGTACTTGTAGGTGGCGCCGGTCGGCGCCTGCTCGGCGATCCAGGCGGCGAGGCCGGCCGCGAGCAGCGGCGGCATGTGCTCGTCCTCGCCCGTCGGGTCGACCGCGGTCGACACGTCCGCGGCCTCGACCAGTTCGGCGAACCGTGCGTCCAACTCGTGCAGGCGGCGCTCGTCCGTCGTCGGATCGGTGGAGACGCCACGGACGGCGCTGACGGTCGGCGTCGAGTCGACGCCGTCGATGAGCCGATCCAGCTCGATCACGTCGTCGCGATCACGGCACCAGGCGATGTGGCGGTCCACCCGGCGGAGCAGGGCGCGTGGCGTCAGGGTGGGTGCGTCGGCGAAGGCGGCGGGGGCGATCGGCCAGGTGGGGTGCGGTGGCCCGAAGTACATGCCCGCGTAGGCGGTGGCGAGGCGCTTCGCCACGATGGCCTGCCCGATCTCCGGATTGGGAATCCGGTCCGGCAGGGTCGCCGTACGGAAGCGGTCAGCGACCGGGGTGGGCGCGGCGCGGGTCATCAGCACCCAGGTGTCCGGCAGGCACGAGACGACGACCAGCGTGCGGCGGGTGATGTCGCGGAGCTTGAGCAGGCCATCGGCGATCGGGCCGAGCATCCTGGCCTGGCCGTCCTCCAGACCCTGATGCTGGTTGAGCAGTGAGGTGCTGGTCTGGGCGAACAGCGTGTCGAGCTGGTCCACGGCGATGACCGTGGGGTCCAGGGTCAGGGCCATCAGCCGGGAGATGTCCTGGACGACCTGCTGGGGGGTGCGGATCGCGGCGCTCAACCCCCACGCCGCCCGTGCGGCCGGGTCACCCGGTTCGGAGATCAGGTGGGCGTAGCCGACGTCCTGGGCCTCGAAGTCGATGGCGCCGTGCAGGACGAGCGCCCGAGCGGTGTCCTGGGCGTCCCGCCCGACCTCCCGATCACGCTCGCGAAGCGCCCAGATGAAGGTGTCGAGCTGCGCACGGGTCACCGGTCGGGTGCCGGCGACCGCGTCGCGTACCTCCACCGGTAGGCCGAGCTGGGGGGTGAGTCGACGCAGGAAGGTCTTCAACTGGGTGCCCCAGCCGACGTGGGGGCGGCCCATCCCCTCCACCATGGCCAGGGCCACGCTCTCCCAGAACGTCTTGCCACTGACCATGTCGACCAGGAAGAAGTAGCCGCCGTCGCCCTGGATCCGTTCGCGGACCGCCCCGAGCAGGTGCGTCTTGCCGGCGCCCGCGCGGCCCTGCATGGCCACGCCGAGCGGCATGCTCGTGTCGTCGGTGCGGGCCCGCGCCACCCCGCGCAGGATCTCCGCGGCCACCTTCTCGTGCAGCTCCGGCACGTTGTGTGGGCTGGGTCGCCAGACGTCGTCCGGGGTGACCGCCGGGTTGAGACTGACCGCGTCCAGCGCGACCCGCTGGTCCTCCGAGATCATGCCGGGCCGATCGCCAGGGCGTGGTTGTCCTCGTTCCCGATGCGCACGGCCGCAGCCCGGTCCCGTGCGGTCAGTGACTTGGTGTTCGCCACCGGGATGATGCGGACGTCGTCCTGGCCGACCATCGCCCGCAACGCCGCGTCGAGGGCGGCCCGGTCGGTGTCGGCGAGTCGGTCGCGGACGTCGGCGAGGCCGACCCACGCGCCCGGAGCGGTGGCCAGATCCCGGTACGCCGAGCGGACCAGCGCCTCCACCTCCGCCGGTGCCGCCGGTGCGGCCTTCGCCGCTGTCACAGCGGGGGCCGGTGCTTCGGGTCGTGGCTCGCTGGGGGCGGCCGTCGCCCCGGTCTGCTTGAAGAAGTCCCCGTGGCTGACCCGGAGCCGGTCCAGCGAACGGTGCAGGTTGGACAGAACGACGAAGAGGGAACGGGTCGTCGAGCCACCCGCCTTCGGCGGCGGGGCGGTGTGCAGCTGACGTGCCACCCGCCAGCCCTGCTCGGTCAGCTCGTGGGCGAACGGCCGGTGGGTCCGATCGGTGTCGACCAGGCCCAGGTCGACGAGCTTCGTGTTGTCCTTGCCGGTCAGTGTGAAACCGGCCAGCTCTTTCAGCTCGACGTTGGTGAGTCGGCGTGCCTCGACCATCAGCACCACGAGGGCGTTGATCTGGTTCGGCGTCAGGTGCGGGACGTCCGCCGGGCTCGTCATGATGTCTCATCTCCGTGGGGGTGCGTGCCGCCCGCGCGTCGCCGGGCCAGCAGCCGACGGATCCCGTCGACCACCGCCGGCGCGTCGGTGAGCACCTGCTCGTTGGTGAAGCGGAGCACGTCCAGCCCGAGGAGTTGCAGCTGCACGTCTCTCCGCCGGTCGTTGGCGAAAGCGATTCGCCCACGATGCTCCGGGCCGTCCACCTCGACCGCAAGACCCTCCGTGGGCCAAAACAGATCCAGTCGGTACGCCGTGGCCAGGACGTGCCACTCGTAGGTCTGGTTCCACCGCCGGCCCCGCGCCCAGTCGTGCGGCGCGAGCGCGCGTTCCAACGCCTGTTCGGCGGGGCTGTCACCGCGAGGTACGCCGGCGATCGGCGGCCAGGCCAGCACCGCCGAGTCCGGCTCGGCGGCGGTGACCGGGAAAAGTTCGGTAGCGCCGGTCAGACCGGTGAACCGTGCCGGCACCGGCATCGGCACCGCGCGCACCCGGTCGGCGTGACGCAACGGCCCGCCGGCCAACCACACGGTGAAGCCACCGTGGCGCACGAACCACTCGGCGGCGGCCACCAGCGTCCGCTCGGCGTCGGCGTCCAGGTCCGGCAGGGCCACGACCAGCACGCAGCTCTCCCGGTCGTACGCGCCGGAGATCACCCGGGCGAGCCCGGCCGCGCGTACCCCCGGGGCGAAGCGGGACCGGCTCGCGGGGTGGCGCGGGCCGCGCAGCCCTCGCTCGGCGAGGTCGGCCAGGAACGGGCCGAAGTGCCGGGAGTGGGCGGCGGTACGGGCCGCGAGTGCCCGCACCGCCGCCACCCCGAGCGTGCCCCCACTGTCGAGATGGTCGGCCCCCGTCAGCCAGCGGGGGAACATCGCGAGGGCGACGGTGTCCAGTTGGTCGAGCAAAGTGTCCACGAGGTCACCGAGAGGACCCGTCACCGTGGGCCGGTAGTGCACGATCGCGGGGGCTGCCGGGGGCAACGGGTCGAGCGCCACCCGCAGCAGTTCCGGGTCGATGCCCGGCAGGTGACTGACTCGCCCCATCGGCGGGGCAGCCCACCAGGCCGCGCTGGCGTCGCCGTCGGCCCGGACGGGGTGTGCCATGGCGGCACCCTACGACAGCGACGGGCGCGGCCGGGGACCCTCGGTGGCGAGGCGGTGCCCCCGCCGCTCAGCGCAGCCGGCGGATGTCGCCGTAGGCGCGGTAGTAACCACCGCGGCTGGACTCGCGCACCTCGGTCACCAGGTAGCGGGCACCCGGCTCGCGAATGCCCTTGGGGAACTGCACGGACCAGTCCCGCCGGTAGCCGTCGGAGAGCACCTGAACCCGCAGCCGCCCCCGATCGTCACGGCACTGCACGACAACGCCCGCGCCCGAGTCGCTGGTCACCTCGACGATCGTCGGTTGCACCGGCTGGGGCGTCTGGCGGGGGGCCTTGATGTCGCGTACCTCGGGCACGTTTCCGGCCTGCGCCGCGCGGATCGCCGGCTCGCTGGCGTCGATGCAGGCCAGATGGCCGCCGGTGGTGACGACGTAGAGCCGGTCGTCGTGGTACTGCATCGAGTACGCCGAGCCGCAGCCGGTGCCGAGCTTCCACAGCCGGGTGCCCGCCGCGTCGAAGCAGTAGATCGAGGACTGGCTGTCACCGGCGAAGACGTACTCCCCGCCCTCGGCGGTGGCGCAGGAGAAGACCGGGGCGTCGCAGCGGTAGGTGCGTTCGAGCCGCCCCGACTTGGACAGCCGCACCACCTCACGGGTGCCCGTCCCGGCGAACACACTGCCGTGCTCCTGCCAGCCGAAGAGCACCGAACCGGTGCTGGTGTGCCACAGTTCGCTGCCGGTACGCCACTCGTAGCCGGTCACGCCCTGCGAGTGGCCGTGGTAGATGGCGTCGTCGTCGCACCGCACCATCCAGGCCGAACGCCCGCGACCGGGGCGACGCCACAGGAACTCGTCCTCGTGGTCCACGGCGGTGATCCCGCCGTCGGCGTCGGAGACGCCGAGGACGCCGTCGTGGATGTCCAACCAGTAGATGTCGATCTCCGGGGCGATCGCGTACGCCACGCGAGGCACCTTGCCGGACAAATCGTAGACGTTGCCATCGTCGCAGCCAGCGTAGATCCAGGCGTCGTCGGCGACGATGCACTTGACCCCGTCGGGAAGGCGGACCTGGCTGCGCACCTGGGCATTGTGGTCGAGCGTGGTGATGACTCCGTGCTCGTTGCCGACCATGCAGTGCTGCCCGTCGACGAAGATGCCGAAGGCGGGGGCGCCGGAGTCGTAGCGCCAGAGCACCGGGGCGGTGTGGGCGGTGGAGCGGGTGCTGACGATCTGCCGCCGCGACACGGTGCGTTTCTGGCGGACGCCGGGGACCGCCGGCGCGTAGCCCTTGCGGACCTTCTCTCCGATCTTCTTCGCCGCGGCGGCCCGCGCCCGGGCGTTGTCCGGGTAGGCGCTGGCCTTGACCTGCCCCTGGTCGCCGATCCGGCCGTAGCGCACCGTCAGCGTGGCGTTGTCGACGATGACCTCGTAGAACTTGTGGGCACCGTCCACTTCGGACAGTTCGAGGTAGGTCGTCTCCTGGGACATGGGGGGCCTCCGAGGGTCAGCGAGCGGCGCGATCCGGCCGGCGCGGCGACAGTGACCACACGTTAACGGCGACCCCCGACAGAACCGTCCGGCCAGCGCAGCGCGTCGTCGCGGAGCACCGCGTGCGCGCCGACGCTCTGGTTGACGATCTGCGTCACCCGCACGTCGACCGCGATGCTGGCCAGCGCCACCGCGTCCGGGCGGCTGAGGCCGTGCAGTCGCTGCATCAGCGTCAGCATCGAGTCCAGGGCGGTGAACGTGGCGTCGTCGAGGGTGGCGCCGACGCCCATGGTCAACCACGCGTCGGGGGTACGGGCCACCGGGCCGCTGACCGGGAAGTCGTCGCGGACGTCGATGGTCAACGTCACCTCGTCCATCGGACACTCGATCGCGGTGCCGCCGACCTCGCCGTCACCCTGTGCGGCGTGCCCGTCCCCGACGGAGAAGAGCGCGTCGTCCACCGGGATCGGCAGCAGGAGGGTGGTGCCGGCGGTGAGGTCTCGGCAGTCCAGATTGCCGCCCCACGGGCGCGGTGGGGTCGTCGAGTGCAGCCCCGGCTCCGCGGGCGGCATGCCGAGCACCCCCATGAAGGGCCGCAGCGCAACGGTGTGCCCGTGCTGGTTGCGGCCGGTCATCGTGACCGGGTCCAGCGTCCAGGCGTGCACCACCTGGTGATCCTGCACGCCGTAGTGCTTGTTGAACCCGCTCGGCCAGCCGCCGGCCACTGTGGTTCCCCAGCGGCCCGGGACGACCGCGTCGATGCGTACCGCGAGGGTCTGACCAGCGCGCGCACCGCGGACCGCGACCGGACCGATCAACGCGTGTCCGTCATCGGGGCGGTGCTGCGGCACCCGGGGCCGGTCCCGGTTCGCCCCGCCGGGGTACGGGCCGGCGGACCACCAGCAGTCCAGGGTGCGACAGGTGACGGTGTCGCCGGGGTCGATGGTGAGTACGGGCGGGAGATCGGGGGAGAAGTGGCCGTGCAGGCTGTCCTTCCCCGGGGTGAGGGTGTGTCGCATCAGTGCAGGCTAGTGGCAGTTGGTCCGCGTGCCGGCTCGCCAGGTGCGCGGTGGGTGCCGGGCGCACCCACCGCGCACGACTCAACCTGGGCGATGTCAACCCGAGGTGCAGGAGCGGATCTGTGGGCGGGCGCTGCTGTTGCCGTTGGTCATCGTGGTGAAGCCGAAGGTGTTGCCACTGCCGTTGGACCGCATGGTCATGACTGTCCCGCTGCTGTCCCAGGTGGCGGTGCCGTTCCAGATGGTGGAGACCCGCTGCGGCGAGGTGAGGGCCACGACCACGGTCCACGTGCTGGCGCCGCTGACCGTCACCGACGTGTTGTACCTGTCGCCCCAGACGTTGGGGGTGGTGGCGGTCGCGGTGCAGGTGCCGCCGGAGGGCGGCGGGGTGGTCGGCGGCGGGGTGGTCGGCGGGGTCGTGCCGTCGGGCGCGACCGCGCGGCCGGTGGACGGCGAGATCATGCCGGGGCACAGGTTGCGGCTGGTCAGGTTGGCCATGATCTGGGGGATGGCGTCGCGGGTGTTCTGGATCCCGTCGTGCATCAGGATGACCTGACCGGCCTGGAGTCGGCTCGCGTTGGACACGATCTGACTGACGCTGGCGCCGTTCCAGTCCTGCGAGTCCACGTCCCAGAGGATCTGGCGCATGCCCAGCGACGACGCCACCGACTGCAGGGTGGAGTTGGTCTCGCCGTACGGGGGCCGGAACAGCACCGGCCGGCTGCCGGTCGCCGACTGGATCGCCGAGCTGGTCTGGGACAGGTCCGACTGCATCTGGGACTGGCTCATCGAGGTCATGTGGGCGTGGTTCCAGCTGTGGTTGGCGACCCACATGCCGGCGGCCACCTGTGCCTGTGCGGCCGACCTGTTGTTCTGGACGTTCTGCCCGACGTTGAACATCGTGGCCCGTACGCCGTTGTTGCGCAGCACGGTGAGCAGCGAGTTGGTGCTGCCGGTCGGGCCGTCGTCGAAGGTGAGGCCGACGTAGCCGTTGCAGGTGGCGGCGCTCGACGGGGTCGAGGTGGCGGCGAGGACGACGCCGCACATGGCGACCGCGGTGGCGAGGACGGCGAGCGCCGCGCGCAACCGCCTCGACCACAGGGCCGTGCGGGGGAGGAGTCGGCTCATCTGGTGCCCCTTCTCGCAGACCCGGACGGCGGACGGCGCAGTCCGGACAGGTGTGGTGGTGGGTGGATCGCGGCCTGCTGTCGCATCGATCTCAGTGGATCGGAGTATTACAGCGAGAATTTGAACACGTCAACAAGTTCCGGAATCACTCCGGAACAGCGCAGGGCGGCTTGTGGGGCGGGCACATGCCGTGGCCAGTTGGGACGTCGTTCAGGTCGATCTGCCGCCGACTCCATCGACGCCGATCGCAGCGTGGGAGAGCGGCATGATCCGGAAATTCATCGGAAGTATCGGCCGCCGGTCAGGTCGTTGTGGCCGACCGAGGGGGCCAATTAGTAAAGACTGTGAACAGAAGATGTTACAGTCACTCGTGTCGATATCCGCCTCGGGTTTCGGCCCCTGGAGCCCCGAGAAGGGAGCAACCACATGACAAGACTCCGCGCGCTGGTCGCGCTGGCGGCGCTGATCGTCGCCGGCGGACTGGTCGCGATCATCCCGGCCACCGCCGCGTCGGCGGCGGCCTGCTCAGCGTCGTGGCAGGCCTCGGCCGTCTACTGGGGAGACGCCCAGGTCTCCCACAACGGCCGCAACTACCGGGCGAAGTGGTGGACCCAGAACGAGGCCCCGCCGGGCACGACCGGCGTCTGGGAGGACCTCGGCGCGTGTGGAGGCGGCACCACGCCGCCCACCGGGGGGACCTGCGCCTACCCGAACTGGGCCGCCGGAACGTGGTACGCCACCGGGGCGATCGTGCGGTACACCAACGGTCTCTACTACATCGCCGAGCACGACAATCCCGGGTACGACCCCGTTGTCAGCACCTGGTACTGGGAGCCGTACACCTGTGGTGGTCAACCACCGACCACCCCGCCGCCCACCAACCCGGGGGGCTTCGTGGTCACCGAGGCCCAGTTCAACCAGATGTTCCCGGGTCGCAACTCCTTCTACACCTACTCCGGTCTCGTCGCCGCGCTCAGCGCCTACCCGGCGTTCGCGAAGAGCGGCAGTGCCACCGTCCAGCGGCAGGAGGCTGCCGCGTTCCTGGCGAACGTCTACCACGAGACCGGCGGGCTCGTGCACATCGTCGAGCAGAACACCGCCAACTACCCGCACTACTGCGACCCCGGCCAGCCCTACGGGTGTCCCGCCGGGCAGGCCGCCTACTACGGGCGGGGGCCGATCCAGCTCAGTTGGAACTTCAACTACAACGCCGCGGGCAACGCGCTCAACCTGCCACTGCTGACCAACCCGTGGCTGGTGCAGACCGACGCCGCGGTGGCCTGGAAGACCGGTATCTGGTACTGGATGACCCAGAACGGGCCGGGCACCATGACCGCCCACAATGCGATGGTCAACGGCGCCGGGTTCGGTCAGACCATCCGCAGCATCAACGGCTCGATCGAGTGCAACGGCGGAAACCCCGCCCAGGTGCAGAGCCGCGTCACCCGGTACCAGCAGTTCGTCGGCATCCTCGGCGTGTCCGCCGGAGCCAACCTCTACTGCTGATCCGTGTCCGGGCCTCGACGTACGTCATCCGGCGGCGTCGGGGCCCGGTGCGTCGGCGGCCGGGCCCCGGTGCGGGCGGTCGCGGTTTCCGCGCGGCCGACCCGTTGACACGGCCGTGCTGCGCCCGGAACTATCAGCGGCAGTCCACAGCCCGGCTCCCGTTGCTCACGTACTTTCATGACAACGATGTCAGGGCTCGGCCCACCACCCGCTCCACACTGCCCAGACGTTCGACGTACTCGACCCGGTTCGAGTCGAAAGGCTCCGTCCCTCATGTCGCACACCCCCCTTGCGCGTCCACTCTCGCGCCGCCTGATCGCGGCGACGACAACCGCCCTGCTACCGCTGGGCCTGCTCGTCGCCGCGCCCCTGGCGAACGCCGCCCCCGCCACCCCCGGCACCTTCACCTCATCCTTCGAGGCCGCCGACCCACAGCCGGCCACCAGCACCGTCGAGATCGGCCCGAACGGAAAGCCCGTCCAGGCCAACCTCAGCGGTAAGGTCGCCACCCTCCCCGGCAGCCTGCTCGCCCAGGTCAGCGCCGTGACCGCGAGCGACGAGAACACGCCGCGCGAGGTCGCCGCGAACCTCGCCGACGACGACCCGTCGACCAAGTGGCTCGTGTTCGCGTCCACCGGCTGGGTGACCTACCAGCTCGCCAAGCCGGCGACAGTGCGGCGTTACTCGCTGACCACTGCCAACGACGCGCCGACCCGCGACCCGAAGGACTTCGTCGTCCAGGGGTCGAACGACGGCACCACCTGGACCGACCTGGACAAGCGCGCCGGCGAAAAGTTCAGCGGACGCTTCGCCACCAACACGTACAGCTTCACCAACCCGAACGCCTACGGCTTCTACCGGCTCAACGTCACCGCGAACTCCGGTGACTCGCTCGTGCAGCTCGCCGACTGGAACATCAGCGACGGCTCCGACATCCGCCCGCCGGCCACCCCGATGGTCAGCGAGGCGACCGCCGGCCCGAACGGCGGCTACACCACGAAGCCGGACGTCGGGTTCACCGGACTGGCCGCGCTGCGCTATTCCGGCGGCGCCGAGGGCAACGGCCGGTCGTACGCGACCAACAAGCTCTTCGACGTCAGCATCCCGGTCGGGCCGAAGACCCGACTGTCGTACAAGATCTTCCCCGAGTTCACCGGCGGGGACGGCCGGTACCCGTCCACCTACACCGCCGTCGACCTGCGCTTCACCGACGGCAGCTACCTGAGTGGCCGCTCGGCCGCCGACCAACACGGCTACCCGCTCAGCGGCGCCGGTCAGGGCGCCTCGAAGGTGCTCTTCGCCGACCAGTGGAACCTGGTGCAGGCCGACCTGGGCACCGTCGCGCGCGGCAAGACGATCGACCGCATCCTGCTCGCGTACGACAACCCGCAGGCCACCGGGGAGACCCGGTTCCAGGGTTGGCTCGACGACATCGAGCTGACGGCCGCGCCGGCGTCGATCGACGGCTCGACGCTCACCAACTACGTCGACACCCGGCGGGGCACCAACTCGACGGGCGGCTTCTCGCGCGGCAACAACCTGCCGATCACCGCCGTACCGAACGGGTTCAACTTCTTCACCCCGGTGACCGACGCGACCTCCGACTCGTGGGAGTACGAGTACCACCGGAAGAACAACGAGGCCAACCTGCCCATGCTCCAGGGCCTCGCGATCTCCCACGAGCCCAGCCCCTGGATGGGTGACCGCAACCAGATGTCGGTCATGCCGGTGGTCGGTGGCGGGCCGCTCACCGGTCAGCCGGCCAGTCGTGCGCTCGCCTTCACCCACGACGACGAGACGGCACAGCCGGACCTCTACCGGGTCACGCTCCAGAACGGCCTGATCGCGGAGATGTCGCCCACCGACCACGCCGGGATCATGCAGTTCACCTTCCCCACCGGGCAGCCGACCGGAAGCCTCGTCTTCCACAACGGCACGTTCACCATCGGCACGGACGGCACGTTCACCGGTTGGGTCGACAACGGCAGCGGCCTGTCGGCCGGTCGGAGCCGGATGTTCGTCTCCGGCACCTTCGACCGGGCGCCCACGGCGTCCGCCGCGACCTCGGCCACCTTCGACATCTCCGGGTCCCGGGAGGTGACGATGCGCCTCGCCACGTCGTTCCTCTCCGTCGACCAGGCCCGCCGCAACCTCGACCTTGAGGTCACCGGCAAGAGCTTCGACCAGATCCACGCCGCCGCGACGGCCGCCTGGAAGGACCGGCTCGGCCGGGTCGAGGTGCGGGGCGCCACCGAGGCGCAACTCGTCACCATGTACTCGAACCTGTACCGGCTGAACCTCTACCCGAACTCGCAGTCGGAGAACACCGGCACCGCCGCCGCGCCGCGCTGGCAGTACGCGAGCCCGGTCTCGGCGCCGACCGGCGCGTCGACAGCCACCCAGACCGGCGCGAAGATCGTCGACGGGCAGATCTACGTCAACAACGGCTTCTGGGACACCTACCGCACCGTGTGGCCCGCCTACGCGCTGCTGTACCCGGACGTCGCCGCCAGGATCTCCGACGGGTTCGTCCAGCACTACCGCGACGGTGGCTGGATCGCCCGCTGGTCGTCCCCCGGCTACGCCGACCTGATGACCGGCACCAGCGCGAACGTGGCGCTGGCCCAGGCGTACCTCACCGGGGTCAAGCTGCCCGACCCGCTCGCCGCGTACGACGCGGCCGTCAAGGACGCGACCGTCGCGTCCGGGCGCAGCGCGGTCGGACGCAAGGGCATCGAGAGCTCCCTGTTCCTCGGCTACACGCCGACGTCCACCGGGGAGTCGGTGTCCTGGGCGCTGGAGGGCTACATCAACGACTTCGGCATCGGCACCATGGGCGCGGCGCTCGCCAAGGACCCGGCCACGCCGAAGTCGGAGCGTGCCCGGCTCACCGAGGAATCGCGGTACTTCCTGGAGCGGGCCCGCAACTACGTCCACCTCTTCGACCCGAAGACGAAGCTCTTCCAGGGCCGCGACGCCGCCGGCAACTTCCTCGCCGGTGACCCGCTGGACTGGGGTGGCGTCTACACCGAGACCAACGGGTGGAACTTCGCGTTCACCGCCCAGCAGGACGGCCAGGGCCTGATCAACCTGTATGGCGGGCAGAAGGCGCTGCGGGACAAGCTCGACGCGTTCTTCACGACTCCGGAGAACGCCGACCGTCCCGGTGGGTACGGCGGCGTCATCCACGAGATGCTCGAAGCGCGCGCGGTACGGATGGGTCAGCTCGGCATGAGCAACCAGCCGTCGCACCACATCCCGTACATGTACAACGTGGCGGGCGCGCCCGCCAGGACCCAGGAGACGGTGCGGGAGATCCTGCGGCGACTCTACGTCGGCAGTGAGATCGGCCAGGGCTACCTGGGCGACGAGGACAACGGCGAGATGTCGTCGTGGTACATCCTCAGCTCGCTGGGCATCTACCCGTTGCAGGCCGGGTCGTCCGAGTGGGCGATCGGCTCGCCGCAGTTCACCAGGATGACCGTGCGCCGCAGCAGCGGCGACATCGTCGTCAACGCGCCGAACAACAGCGCGTCGAACATCTACGTGCAGGGCGTCTCGGTCAACGGCAAGAAGCAGCGCGGCCTGTCCCTGGACGTCGCGACGCTCGCCAAGGGCGGCACCATCGACTTCCAGATGGGGTCCAAGGCGTCGTCGTGGGGCACTGGCAAGAACGACGCCCCACCGTCGCTCACCAAGGGTGACGAGGCGCCGAAGCCGTTGCAGGACGTCACCGGCCCCGGTCTCGGCACCGCGACCGCGACCGGCGGTCAGGACGCGTCGAAGCTGTTCGACGACTCGTCGACCACGCAGCTGACCTTCGCCTCGGCGACCCCGCAGATCACCTGGGCCTTCCGTGGTGGCAAGCAGAAGCCGAAGTACTACACGGTCACGTCCGGGGCCGCTGCCGGCGATCCGGCGGACTGGCGTCTGCAGGGCTCCAACGACGGCCTCACCTGGACCACAGTGGACTCCCGCAGCGGTCAGGTGTTCCCGTGGCGTAACCAGACCCGCCCGTACTCGATCGACAAGCCCGGACGGTTCGCACAGTTCCGCCTCGCCGTCGCGAAGACCGTCGGCGCCGCGCAGACAAACCTCGCCGAGGTTGAGCTGCTGGCCGGGGGAGACCTCGACCTCGGGGGCGGCGACATCACCGTCACCGCGGCGGACGGCGTGCACGCGAGCACCGGCGCACCCGTCTCCGCTGGCCACCGTCACCGGCGGCGACGCCGGCGGCTACCAGGCCACCATCGACTGGGGCGACGGCACGCCGGCCACCGAGGGCACCGTGACGTTGAGCTCGCGGGCCGTCTACCGCATCGGTGGGTCGCACACCTACACCACGCCCGGCTACCACCAGGCGACCGTCACGGTGACCGACGGCGAGACCCAGAGCGCCACGACGGTCGGCGTCGAGGTGGCGTACGCCCCGGCCTCGGGTCTCACCGCCGCCTTCGACAGCGTCTGCGTCGGCGACGAAGGGGCCCTGGCCGCGGACTGTGACGCCAAGTCCTGGGCGTACTCCCGGGCCGCCCTGGCGGCCGGTGGTGCCACCCAGGGCCAGGGCCAGCAGGTGCCCGGAACGGCGCTGCGGTTCACCCTGCCGGTGATCCCGGCCGGGCAGCCGGACAACGCCACCGGCAACGGGGCGACGGTCGTCCTCGACCTTCCGCAGGACGCGACGAGCATCTCCTTCATCGGCGCCGGAACGCAGGGCAACCAGAGCACCACCGGCACGGCGACGTTCAGCGACGGCAGCACGGCCAGCATCCCGATCCAGTTGAGTGACTGGACGCTGGGCGGCAACGCCAACGGCACCCCGTCCTACGGCAACATCATCGTCACCCGGACGGCGTACCGGTTGCAGGGCACGAGCCGCGACGCCGCCCAGCCGTTCCTCTTCGCCACCGCGCCGTACCAGATCCCGGCAGGCAAGACGCTGGTGTCGGTGACCCTGCCGACGCAGACCGGTGACCCTCGCTCGGCGGGTCGGATCCACGTGTTCGCCGTGGCCAACGACGGCACGCCCGCCCCGGCGCTGACGACCGCCGCCCCGAAGAGCCAGACGGCCACCGCCGGCCAGGCCCTCGCGGCGAACCTCGGTGCGGTGACCGGCGGCGTTCCCGGTACGACGGGCTACCGCGCCCGCGTGCAGTGGGGTGACGGCACGGTTCCGGACGACGTGACGATCGGCGCGTCGGGTGCGATGAGTGGCCAGCACACCTACGCACGGGAGGGCACCTACACGGTGCGCGTCACCGCGTGGGACACGCTGTCGAGCAGCACCGAATCCTTCACCGTGACCGTGGCTCGGAGCGCATCGCAGCCGGCGATCGCGCTGTCCTCGTCCGGCGCCGTCACCACCGGCGGCGCGATCACCGTGACCGGCAGCGGTTTCGCCGCCGGCGAGCAGGTGACCGTCAACGTCGGGACCGACCCGGCCCGGCCCATGAAGGTCGCGGCCTCCGCGACGGGAACGGTCCGCGTTTCGGTGCCGACCGCCGGTGACGCGCAACCCGGTCGGTACGCCGTGACCGCGACGGGCGCGTCCTCGCGTACGCCGGCCACGGCCACCGTCCAGGTCACCGGGGAGCCGCAGGCGCGGACCTACCAGCCCCGGGTGTCGCTGTTGACCACCTCGGGTCCGCGCGGTACGTCGATCATGGTCGACGGTTCCGGGTTCGCGACGAACGAGGTGGTCACGATCGCCTTCGGGACGGGACTGGCGGTCAGCACCGTGCGCGCGAACGGTGACGGCGTCATCTCCGGCGCGACGGTCAGCGTTCCTGGCCCGGCGAAGGCGGGCGCGACCAGCGTCACGCTGAACGGCGCCGCGTCGGGCACCACGGTGTCCCGACCGTTCACCGTCACCGGCTAGCACCGAGGCGGGGACAACGCAGTGTGGGGCGGGCCGTGGTCACGGCCCGCCCCACGCGCTATCGCAGTGACCAGCGCTCAGTGCGGTGGTAGCAGCGCGTCGACCAGGTCGCGCAGCGGCCCGACCAGGTCATGCTCGGTGGCTGAACTCAGCGGTTCCAGCCGGATCGACGACCGCAGCACCGCGACTCCGATGCCGGCGGCGAGGGCCATCTGGGCGCGCAGCAGGAGCTGGTGGCTGTCCGGTTCGCCAGGACGCCACCCGCGAGCCGCTGCGAGTTGTTCGCTGGAGCGGACCAGCACACCACGCCGGATCTCGTCGGCCTGCGCGTCCCCGGAGGACCGCAACAGCAGTGCGAGCTGGCTCGACAGGCCCGCCGCGCCGAGTCCGGCGATGTGCCGGGCGATGGCTTCGGGCACCCGGTCGGCGGGTGTCTGACCGGTGGTTCGACCCAGTTCGTCGCCTGCGGCGCGCAGGCACGCCTCGAACAGGCCCTCCTTGGACGTGAAGTAGCGGCTGATGAGCGCCACGTTGACGCCCGCGTCGTCGGCGATGTCCCGGACGGTGGTGGCCGCGTAGCCGTCCCGGGCGAAGCGTTGGCGGGCGGCGTCGAGCAGCAACTGCCGGGTCTCGGCCGCGTCCCGACGGCGACGCTGGGCCGGTTCGTCGGCGGTGTCGCCGGTCGTGGGGACGGGCGGTTCTGCTGTCACGACGCGTCCTTCCTGTCGTTCGGGCGCGGGAGTCGGTGGGTTGCCGACCACCCGGCCGGCTCGGTCGAACCCAGCAAGTAAACATACGTTGACTTTGCGTGGACCGCAAGGTCCGCTACGGGTTCAGAGTGACGTAAACGACTGTTGACATGAGTGCCGAGCAGCGCATACTGGCTAAGTCAGCAAACGTTTACATCTAGTTCGAGGATCTCATGACCCACACCATCGAGGAGTCGACGGACCTCGACTTCGCGTCCGGCGCCGCCCCGCGCGCCAACAGCGGTCTCCTGGTGCTGTACCTGTCGCTGGGCGGCCTGGCGTTCGCGGTGCTCCAGTCGCTGGTGGCGCCCGCGCTGTCGACCATCGGAAGGGAACTGGGCGTCTCGACCGGAGACATCAGTTGGGTGCTCACGGCGTACCTGTTGGCCGCCTCGGTGTTGACGCCCATTCTCGGACGTCTCGGTGACATGATCGGCAAGCGCCGGGTCCTCATCGGCGTCCTCGCCGCCCTCGCCGCGGGCACCCTGCTCGCCGCTCTGGCCCCCAACCTGACCGTGCTGATCGTCGCGCGGGCGCTCCAGGGAGCCGCCGGAGCGATCCTGCCGCTGTCGATCGGCATCGTCCGCGACCAACTGCCCCGGGAGAAGGTCGGCGTCACCGTCGGCCTGCTGTCCGCGATCTTCGGGGTCGGCGCCGGTGTCGGCATCGTGGCCGCGGGCCCGATCGTGGAGCACCTGTCGTGGCACTGGCTGTTCTGGCTGCCACTGGTCCTCGTCGTCGTCGCGCTGCTCGGAACCATCTTCGGGATGCCCGAGTCCCGGGTCCGCACGCCCGGACGGCTCGACATGCTCGGCGCGGCCATCCTGTCGGTGTCGCTGGTCTCGCTGCTGCTGGCCGTGAGCAAGGGACAGGGCTGGGGCTGGACCGAGCCGAAGACCATCGGCCTGTTCCTGCTCGGCGTGGTCGCGATGGTGGTGTTCGTCCGGGTCGAGCTACGGGTACGCGAGCCGCTCATCGACATGCGCCTGATGCGGATCCGCGGCGTCTGGGCCACCGACCTCGTCGCCCTGATCCTCGGCTTCGCGATGTTCGGGACCTTCGTGCTGGTGCCGACCCTGCTGCAACTCCCCGCAGCCACCGGGTACGGGTTCGGCAAGACGGTGTCCCAGGCGGGCCTGTTCCTGCTGCCCACCGTCCTGATGATGGTGGTCTTCGGTCCCCTCGCGGGTCTGCTGGACCGACGCTTCGGCCCCAAGGTGCCGATGTTCCTCGGCACGGTCGCGGTCGTCGTCGCGTTCGTGCTGCCGGCGCTCGCGCACGGCGCGACCTGGCAGGTGCTGCTCTCCGGGGTGCTCACCGGCGCCGGCATCGGCCTGGCGTTCGCGGCGATGTCCAACGCCATCATCGAGAGCGTCCCGGCCGGGCAGACCGGCGAGGCGAGCGGCGTCAACACCATCGCCCGCACCATCGGCAGCAGCATCGGCGCGGCGGTCGTGGCGGCTGTCATCACCTCGAACAGCACTCCACAGGGGCTACCCACCGACACGGCGTTCACCGCCGGCTTCTGGGTGTGCGCCGGCGTGGCGGTCCTGGCCGTCTTCGCGGCACTCGCCCTGCCCTCGGCGCGCCGCCGCCACGAACAGGCCGTCGCCGCCGGTGTCGACGACCTCCCGCCCGAGCCGGTGGAGCTGCGCCTGCCCACCCGGCAGCACTGAGCAGGCGGCTGACACACGCAGGCCGTGCCCACGACGAGTGGGCACGGCCTGTGCCGTTCGGTGTGACCTCGACCTGCTGCCTAACCGCCCAGTCGAAGGTGCCAGCGCGCACCCTGGCTGGTGAGCCGGACGACAGCCAACGGCTCCACGTCCACCTGCCGGTACGTCGCCACCGGAAGGCCGAGGGCGTGCACCACCGCGACCCGGATCACCAGCGGGTGGGTGACCGCGACCACTCGACCACCGGTCCGGTGCCGCGCGTCCAGCCAGCCGCCGACCCGATCCCGCACGTCCACGACGGACTCACCGCCGTGCGGCGCGCGATCCGGGGCGGACAACCAGTCGTGCAGCGCCTGCGGCTGCGATTCGGCGACCTCCTCGAGCGACCGCCCGGACCAGCCCCCGTAGTCACAGTCGGCCAACGCCGTCTCGATCGTCGGCAGCAGGCCGAAGGCGTCGGCCGTCTGTCGGGCGGCCACCGCGGGGCTGGACAGGCAGGCGTCGTACGCCCCGAGGTGCCAAGACCGGTCCGCACCCGCGCCGGCCTGAGCGAGCGCGGCACGCAGGCCACCCTCGTCCAGGCCGTCGTCGGCACCACCGAAGCGGGCCCGGCGCAGCGCGGCGGTGTGACCGTGGGCGACCAGCCGGAGGCTGGTGCCCCTCACGTGCTCGGTAGCGCGGTGCCGGCCCGGCGACGCCGCTCGTGGTGCATCAGGGCCGCGAACAGCAGGCCGATGCCGGTCCAGAGCACGACCTGGGTGCCCAGCGAGGCCAGCCGGAACTCCCACAGCAGGGCCGCGGGGAAGTCCGCCGGAACCTCCTGGAAGGACGGCATCACCACGTATGACACTGCCGTGACCAGGAGGAACCCGCCCACGGCCGCGGCGGCGCGCAGCCACGTCGGCGCGTGCGCACCGACCGACCGGTAGCCCAGCGAGCCGGCCCACACCGCCACCAGCCCGAGCACCACCATCAACAGGTAGGTGACGGTCCGTTGGTTGATGGTGGCCGGGTCGCCCACCGCCGGCGGGTTCGCCGGGTACTTGAGGAACGGCACGATCACCGCGCCGAGCAGCGCCGCGCCGGCCAGCAGCAGACCCCACCGCCCGTCGTCGTCGCCGCGCCGCCGCCGGGCCAGCAGGACGTACGCCGTGGCCAGCAGGCCACCCATCGCGGCCCCGAACAGGGCGGTGGCCAGGAACAGGCCGCCACGCTGACCCGTCCGGCTGACCAGGGCGTCCTCGTGATCGTGCGCACCAGCGGCAGGCTCCGCGTGGGTCGCCGCCTCCTCGATGGCGATGGCCGCCTCGACGTGCGGTTCGCCGGCGACGTACGCGAACGCCCCGGCCAGCAGGCCGGCGATCAGGCCGGCCAGCAGCCCGCGGACGAGGACGGCGAGGAACGGGGGAGTGCGGGTGGTGGTGGTCAGTGGCACGGGACGCCCAGCAGGTGCCGGCCGTCGTGCATCAGCTCGTGCAGGTACATCCCACTGCGCGACACCGCGCCCTGGTCGAAGGCGACGAGATACGTCAGCAGGGCGAGCGCGGCAACGGTCGCCAGGGCAGTCCACAGGAGACGGGCACTGCCGGCGGGGTGCACCACCGGCTGGCTGGTAGCGGAGCTAGACATGAATACACGAACCTCCCCAGGGATGACGCGTCCCCATCGCAAGGCTGCGGACGACCGAGCGTCCTGGCTCGCGGACCCCGGTTGGGGAACCGCTCACAGTGGCGCGACCGCGCCGGATTCACACCGGCTTCCCTCGCGTCGCCGCAGATAGTGCGTCGACGGTATCGGTGCCGCCTCGGGCGGTCAACCCGGACCCGTGCCCCGGACCCGTCCACACACCGGGACGCCGACTCGGCCGACCGGCCGCGGGTGCCGGCGGATTCGTCAGACCAAAAGGCGACACTGTCGCAAGCCGGTGGTGGCGCGCGTTCGGGACTCGGCAACACACTGTTACCGCTAACATGGTCAATCTGCCAGATCGGCTCCGTGGCTCCGGGTCGACCCGGAGGGTTCGATCAGCGGCTGGGCGGGGTGTGCGGTGGGCGAGAACGCGCTGGGGCGGGTCCGGTGACGACCGGCGAGGTCGCGCGGCGATCGGGCATCGTCGACGCGCACCACCACCTCTGGGTCCGGGCGCGGCACCCACAGTCCTGGATCGATCCGCACACCATGGCCGCGATCGACGACGACTTCACGCCGGTCGAGCTCGCCCCGGCGACCCGGGCCGCCGGGGTCACCCAGACCGTGGTCGTCCAGTCCGTCGCCGTTCGGTCCGAGACGCCCGAGCTGCTCGGCATCGCGGCCGACGACCCGCTCGTCGCCGGGGTCGTCGGCTGGGTCGACCTCACCGCGGCCGATGTCGACCGTCGCCTCGCCCGACTACGCGCGGCGCGCGGCGGCGAACGGCTGGTCGGGATCCGGCACCTGGTCCAGTCCGAACCCGACCCGACCTATCTCGACCGCCCCGAGGTGCGGCACGGCATCGCCGCGGTCGGTGCCGCCGGTCTCGCCTTCGACCTCCTGGTGCGCCACCACCAGCTGCCGGCGGCCGTCCGGCTCGTCCGCGACCTGCCCCAGGTGCGCTTCGTCCTGAACCACCTCGGCAAGCCTCCGCTGGGGCGCGCCGATCTCGCTGACTGGCAGCGCGACCTGCGGGCGTTCGCGGCTGAGGCCAACACCACCGCGAAGCTCTCCGGCCTGGTGACCGAGGTGGACCGTGCGTCCTGGACCGCGGCGGACCTGCGGCCCGCCGTCGAGCACGCCCTTGACGTGTTCGGGCCGGATCGGCTGATGTTCGGCTCTGACTGGCCGGTGTGCCTGCTGGCCACCTCGTACACCCGCTGGGTCACCGTCCTCGGTGACCTGCTGGACCCGCTGTCGGAGGACGAGCGGGCCGGGATCTGGCGCCGGACCGCCGGCCGTGTCTACCGGCTGGCTCCGTCCTGAGACGGCAGCGCCTTTCGACCTCGGGACATAGCATGTTATCGATAACATGCTGGCGGTGGCAGTCGATGTCGATTTGGTCAGACCTATGGCTTCGGCGGCACAGGTAACGATGGCAAAACATGCCCGCAAGACCTTGGCAACATACGTGAATGCGTGGCAAGGTAACGCCTGATCGCGGGAAACATCCGACCTATCTCCAAGGGTTGTGCGGGCACCTTGCCGCACCGCCGGCCGAGCGGGTCGGTCGCTCACAGACGTTCGGCTCGTCGGCGGGTCCCCGTCGGATGCCGGCGCCACGCTTGGGGAGGTCAGGTCCGACGATGAGTAGCGCCGAGGCAACCGCCGGCACGCAGCGCGGCGAACTCAGCGACTGGTTCCGGGAACGGATCTCCCACGCCGTCTCCGAATTCACCGCCGCGACCGCGTTGGTCGTCCTGTTCATCGCCTTGACCTTCGCGAGTCCCTACTTCCTGACCGCGGACAACCTCTTCAACATCGGGGCCCAGACGGCGGTGATCGCCATCATCGCCACCGCCCAGACGATGGTCATCATCACGAAGGGCATCGACCTGTCCGTGGGATCGGTCGCCGCGCTCGCCGGCGTGTTGGGCGCGATGGTCGTGCGCGACCTCGGCTTCTCACTCTGGGCGGCGACGGCGGTCGCGATCGGCGTCGGCGCGCTGGCCGGGCTGTTGAACGGACTGCTGGTGACGGTGGCCCGGATCCCGCCGTTCATCGCGACGCTGGGGACGATGTCCGTGGGCCGCGGCCTGGTCTTCATCATCACCGGCGCGGTCGGCGTCTACGGCCTGCCCCGGTCCTTCCAACTGCTCGGCAACGGGCAGATCCTCGGCATTCCGTTCGCCGTGGTGATCACGGTCCTGGTCGCCGTCGGGGTCGCCTTCCTGCTGTCCCAGACCCGCTTCGGTCAGTACACCTACGCCATGGGCTCCAACCTGGAGGCGGCCCGCCGCTCCGGCATCCGGGTAGGGCGGCACCTGACCGGGGTGTACGTGCTGGCCGGCGTGCTGGTCGGGCTGGGCGGCATGATCGCCGCGTCCCGGGTCAACTCCGGCCAGCCCAACTACGGGATCTCACTGGAACTCGACGTCATCGCCGCCGCCGTCATCGGCGGAGCCAGCCTGTTCGGCGGGCAGGGCCGGATCGTCGGGACCATCATCGGCGCGTTCCTCATCGCCCTGGTCCGCAACGGCGCCGTCCTGCTCGACATCAGCATCCACTACCAGCAGGTGATCGTCGGCGTGATCATCTGGGCCGCCGTCTACTTCGACCAGTACCGCCGCCGGCGGCTGGAATCACGGGGTTGACATGCCATTCCGAGAGTCCGAACGAGGAAGGACACACACCATGGCACACACCACCACCAGCCGGCGGACGCGAGGACGACTCCTGCGCGCGCAGGCGATCCTGGCCGCGGCCGCGGCGACCGCCCTGCTCAGCGCCTGCGGCGGGGTCGAGGTCCGTGACGGCGGCGGCGACGGCGCGGCCAAGGACGCGAGCGGCCCGTTGAAGCTCGCCGTCGTCCCCAAGGCGGTCGGCGCCGACTACTGGAACACCGTCAAGGCGGGCGCCGAGTGCGCTGCTCAGCGCGCGGGGGACGTCACCGTCCAGTGGGACGGCGTGACCGCCGAGACCGACGTCGAGGGCCAGGTCAACCTGATCCAGAACTTCGTGACCAAGAAGGTCGACGGCATCGTCTACGCGGCGACCGACTCCAGCGCGCTGGCGCCGGCGACCGACAAGGCGCTCAGCGCCAACATCCCGGTCGCCATGATCGACTCCGGCACCAGCCCGCAACCGTCGAACGTGCCCCTCTTCGCCACCGACAACCGTGCGTCGGCGACCGAGGCGGCGAAGCTGCTGGCCACCGAACTCGGCCCCGGCAACCACGAGGTGGCGCTGGTCGAGTTCCAGCCCGGATCGCAGACCAACACCGAGCGGGTCGACGGCTTCAAGGCCGGCCTCGCCCAGTACCCGAACCTGAAGCTGGTCGGCCAGCAGCCGAGCAAGAGCGACGTGAACGAGGCCCGACGGGTCACCGAGAACATCCTCACCGCGAACCCCAACCTGAAGGGTGTCTTCGCGGCCAACGAGCCGAGCGTGCTGGGCGCCGCGCAGGCCATCCAGGCCGCCGGCAAGTCCGGCAAGGTGGTCATCATCGGGTGGGACGCCGCCCCCGACGAGATCGCCGGCGTACGCAGCGGCCAGATCTCGGCGCTGGTCGTGCAGAACCCGTTCAAGATGGGCTACTTCGGCGTCGACAAGATGGTCAAGCACCTGCGGGACAAGGCGCCGCTCGCGTCGGCCGACACCGGCGTCACGTTCGTCACCAAGGAGAACATCGACTCGGCGGAGATCAAGGCGGTGCTCGAGCCCAGCTGCGCCAACCCGCCGGTGCAGTGATGGGCGCGATCCCCACGGCCACCGCGGACAGCGACCAGCAGCCCACCGACGCGGAGCCGCCGGTCCTCGAAGCCCGCGGCATCGTCAAGCGGTTCGGGCACGTCGAGGCGTTGCGCGGCGCCGACTTCACGGTCCGCCGGGGCGAGGTCGTCGCGCTGATCGGCGACAACGGCGCCGGCAAGAGCACTCTGATCAAGACCCTGTCCGGTGTGCACCCGCCGGACGAGGGCGAGATCCGCGTCGGCGGCCGTCCGGTCCAGTTCAACACCCCGGTCGACGCCCGACGCGCCGGAGTGGAGACCGTCTACCAGGACCTCGCCGTCGCCGACGACCTCAGCGTCGCCGCCAACCTGTATCTCGGCCGGGAGATCCTGCGCTCCGGACCACTCGGCCGGCTCGGGCTGCTGGACAAGCGCGCCATGCGCCACGGCGCCGCCGCCGCCCTGGACGAACTGGGCGTACGGATCCCCCGGGTCACCACCCCCATCGCGATGCTGTCCGGTGGGCAGCGGCAGTGCGTGGCGGTGGCCCGGGCCATCATCTGGGCGACCAACGTGGTCATCCTCGACGAGCCCACCGCGGCCCTGGGGGTGGTCCAGACCGGGCGGGTGCTCGACGTCGTCCGGCGGGCCCGCGACGCCGGCATGTCGGTGGTGCTGGTGAGCCACAACATGCCGCAGGTCCTCGAGATCGCCGACCGGGTCGAGGTGCTGCGCCTCGGCCGGCGCGCGGCCCAACTCCGCGCCGACGAGGCCACCACCGACGATCTGGTCGCCGCGATGACCGGCAGCACCAGCGTGGGTCGGGACGAGCGGTGACGGCGGCCGTCCAGGGAGGTGCCCGGGGTCCCGCGGGTCCGCCGAGCCGCGGCGGCGCTGCACCGCCGCCGCGGCTGAGCCCACTGGGCTTCGGCGCCTCCCAGGGCGGCAATCTCTACCGGGCGACGTCCGACGAGCAGTTCGCCGCCGCCGTGGACACCGCGTGGGCAGGCGGCATCCGATACTTCGACACCGCACCGCACTACGGGCTGGGCCTGTCCGAACGACGGCTGGGCGCGGCCCTGCGCTCCCGCCCCCGCGGCGAGTACGTGGTGTCGACGAAGGTCGGCCGGCTGCTCGTGCCGTCACCGGAGACGGCGCACCAGCGGGATCCGGAGGGGTTCGACGTTCCCGCCGACCACCGCCGGGTCTGGGACTTCAGCCGCGACGGCGTCCGCCGTTCGCTGGAGGCGAGCCTTCGGCGCACCGGCCTGGACCGGATCGACGTGGTGTATCTGCATGACCCGGACGAGCACTGGCAACAGGCGGCGAACGAGGCGATCCCGGCCCTGGTGGAGCTACGGGAGCAGGGCGTGATCGGCGCCGTCGGTGCGGGAATGAACCAGTCGGCGATGCTGGCCCGCTTCGTGGCGGAGACCGACGTGGACATGGTGATGTGCGCCGGCCGGTACACCCTCCTGGAGCAGGGCGCGCTGACCGACCTGCTACCCGCCGCGCAGGCCCGCCACGTCGGTGTGGTGGTCGCCGGTGTCTACAACTCGGGGCTGCTGGCCCGGGACATGCCGTCGACCGACGCCGTCTACGACTACCGGCAGGCGCAGGCAGAGGTGATCGACCACGCCCGCCTGATAGCGCGGGTCTGTCAGACGTACGGCGTCACGCTGCCCCAGGCGGCGTTGGCGTTCGTCCGTCGCCACCCGGCCGTGGTCTCGACCGTTGTCGGCATGCGCGACGACGCCCAGGTGACCGAGACCCTGCGTCGGTCCGGTGTCGACGTCCCGGATCAACTCTGGACGGCGCTGTACGACGAGGGGCTGCTCGACGTCCAGCCGTGAGGGTCGGTCACGACCGGGCCGTCTCGATGCTGGCGTCAGCGTCGTCGGGTAACCCCTGCAACGACTCCTCCACACCGATCAGGTGGTTGGCCATCCGGGTGCGCGCCCGCTCCGGGTCCCGTGCCACGAGGGCCTTCAGGATCGCCACGTGCTCGTCATGGGTGCGCAGGTCCGCGCCCTCCTCGTGCAGACTCCGCCAGAGCCGGCCACGGAGGGTGCGCCCGGCGAAGGCTTCGATCAGACCGACGAGCACCGGATTCTCGGCGTGTACCGCGATGATCCGGTGGAAGGCGATGTCGATCTCCATGATCCGCTCGTGGTCCGGCGGTGACTGGCCGACCAACCGGGCCGCCTCGTCGAGCAGGTCACCCGCCTGGGCCAGGGCCTCGTCGGTGATCCTGGTCGCGGCCAGGCAGGCGGCTTCGCACTCCAGCAGCCGGCGGACGGTGTGGATGTGCCGAGGGTCGCCCTGGCCCTGGAAGTCCACCACGAAGTTCATTGGGGCCAGCAGTTGCGGCGCGTCGAGGTTGGTGACGTAGGTGCCGTCGCCCTGCCGGATGTTGACGATCCCCAGGATCGACAGGGCCGACATCCCCTCGCGCAGGGAGCCCCGCGAGACACCGAGCTGCTCGGCGAGGTCCTTCTCGATGGGCAGCCGGTCCCCGGGCCGGAACTGCCCTTCGAGGATCATCCGTTTGATGCCGTTGACCACTTCGTCGGTGCGAGACATGTCCCCCCTAACGGCCGGCGGGGGTGGCCTTCCCACCCGCGATCACGTACGCCGCCTCCGGAGATGACACGGTAGTCGGGTCTGTCGCCGCCCAGTAGTGGCCGTCGGGGAAACGGTAGAGCGCCACCGACTCCGGACGCATCCGGGTGGAGTAGCCGGGCTGGCTGGGCAGGACGTATCCGCTGCCGGAACCGGTGTCGCGGATGATGCAGGGATCGGTGAAGTGCTCGTGCAGGTGGTCGACGAACTCGGTGACCCGGTTGGTGAGGTCCCCCGAGATCGCGACGTAGTCGAGCACCGACACGTGTTGGACCATCTCGCACAGCCCGACACCGCCGGCGTGCGGGCACACGGGGACGTCGAACTTCGCGGCCAGCAGCAGCACGGCGACGATCTCGTTGATGCTGGCCAACCTGCCGGTGTCGAGCTGGCAGAAGTCGATGGCCTCGGCCTGGAAGAGCTGCTTGAACATCACCCGGTTGTGGCAGTGTTCGCCGGTGGCGACGCCGATCGGAGCGACGGCGCGTCGGACGGCAGCGTGGCCCAGGATGTCGTCGGGGCTGGTCGGCTCCTCGATCCACAGTGGCGTGAAGCGGGCGAGAGCGGTGACCCAGTCGATGGCCTGACCGACGTCCCACACCTGGTTGGCGTCGATCATGAGGTTGCGATCCGGCCCGAGGATCTCCCGCGCGATGGCGCATCGGCGGATGTCGTCCTCGAGGTTGGCGCCCACCTTGAGCTTGACGTAGCCGTAGCCGGTGTCGACCGCCTCCTGGCACAGTCGGCGCAGCTTGTCGTCGCCGTAGCCGAGCCAGCCGGCCGAGGTGGTGTAGGCGGGGTAGCCGGTCCGGTCGAGCTCGGCGAGGCGGGCGGCCTTCGTGCTCTCCTTGGCCCGCAGGATGGCCAGTGCCTCGTCGCGGGTCAGCGCGTCGGAGAGGTAGCGCAGGTCCGCGATGTCGACGAGTTGCTCGGGGGTCATGTCGACGAGCAGCCGCCACAGCGGTTTGTCGGCGACCCGGGCGACCAGGTCCCATGACGCGTTCAGCACGGCGGCGAGGGACAGGTGGACGACGCCCTTCTCGGGGCCGAGCCACCGCAGTTGCGAGTCGGAGGTGAGCAGGCGGTAGACCGCGCCCATGTCCGCTGCCATCGTTGCCACGTCCTGGCCGACGAGGAGCTGTGCCTGGTGGACTGCCGCCGCCGCGACGATGTCGTTGCCTCGGCCGATGGTGAAGGTCAGGCCGTGCCCCGCGAGTGGCGCGCCCACGCCGTCGACGCCGTCGGTGTGCAGGACGACGTAGGCCGCCGAGTAGTCGCCGTCCTTGTTCATGGCGTCTGACCCGTCAGCGGTCAGGGAGGTGGGGAAGCGGACGTCTTCGACGGTGACGGCAGTGATCTGCGGCATGCGCTCCTCGCCCAGCTAGGCTAAAGATCAGATGATCACTGGGAGTATACGGAGGGCTGCTCCAGCGCGTCAACGTTGTCGATCACTTCTGGCGTGCAGACATATGATGTTTTCCCGCTCTCGCCGATCCGCCTTGATGCCGATCATGCCGGTTGGCAGGCCAACTCGACGCGCGCGGCGGATCCCGGAGATTGGATGTTCCACCTCGCCGCAACGTATCGACGGCGACGTATAGGCGTGGCCTCCAGTGCCACGGCCTCGATACGTCACATCTTTGTCGAATGTCGACACCCGTGCGCAGAGCCCCGTCTCCGGTGCCCGGCGTCGGTCGGCCGCTGCGTGCTCCCGAGGGTTGGTGACGGTGGTCACCGCATCGCCGTCGACACGCCCGAGACCGACATGTGGGGTGTGACAACGGCTGCGTCCCTATATATGGTGTCGAGCGCAGCTGGTTCGGCCGCTCATCCAGTGCGGTCGAGGCAACAGGGAACCCGGTGGAAATCCGGGACTGTCCCGCAGCGGTGAGTGGGAACGACAGCCGTCATGAGCACTGGGCCACCAGTTCGGCCTGGGAAGCGACGGCCAGTAGGAGACCGGCGAGCCCGGTCGTGCCCGCGAGTCCGAAGACCTGCCAGCGCGCCGCGTACCCGCACCCGGGTGGGCGGCGGTCCGAGGCCGCGTGGGACGGCTGACGCCACCTGACCCACGCCGCTGCCGGCGCGCGTCCATCGGTGTCTGTCTCCTCGCGTCCGGGCCACCAGGTCTCGAACTCCGAGGAGCGAGTGGTGACAGTCACCGAGGTAGTCCCGGCCAGCGGCGACGCGACAGTGCGGCGGACGCCGATGCAGGTCCGCAAGCGCGACGGCGGCACCGAACCCGTGGACGTGAACAGAATCGTCCGGGCGGTCGAGCGGTGGGCCGACGACCTGACCGACGTCGACCCGTTGCGGGTGGCTACCCGCACCATCAGCGGCCTCTACGACGGCGCGACCACTGCCGAACTCGACCGGCTGTCCATCCAGACCGCCGCCGAGATGATCGGTGAGGAGCCGCAGTACTCGCGTCTGGCCGCGCGGCTGCTGGCCGGCTACGTCGACAAGGAGGTGCGTCGACAGGGCATCACCTCGTTCAGCGCGGCGATCCGGGTCGGCCACGCCGAGGGCCTGATCGGTGACGACACCGCCGCGTTCGTCGCCGCACACGCCGCGACGCTCGATGACGCCATCGACCCGGACGGCGACCGCCGGTTCGAGTACTTCGGCCTCCGCACGGTGTACGACCGCTATCTGTTGCGCCACCCCACCAGCAGGCTGGTGCTGGAAACCCCGCAGTACTGGCTGCTGCGGGTGGCCTGCGGCCTGTCCCGGACGGCGGACGAGGCGGTCGACTTCTACCGGCTGATGTCCAGCCTGGCCTACCTGCCCAGCTCACCGACCTTGTTCAACTCCGGCACCCGGCACACCCAGATGTCCTCCTGCTACCTGGTCGACTCCCCGCTCGACGAGCTGGACTCGATCTACGCCCGGTACGCCCAGGTCGCCAACCTGTCCAAGTTCGCCGGGGGCATCGGCATCGCGTACTCCCGGGTCCGCTCCCGGGGCGCGCTGATCCGGGGCACGAACGGGCAGTCCAACGGGATCGTGCCGTGGCTGCGCACGTTGGACGCGAGCGTCGCCGCGGTCAACCAGGGTGGCCGACGCAAGGGCGCTGCCTGCGTCTACCTGGAGCCGTGGCACCCGGACATCGAGGAGTTCCTGCAACTGCGGGACAACACCGGCGAGGACGCCCGCCGCACCCACAACCTGAACCTGGCCAACTGGGTGCCGGACGAGTTCATGCGTCGGGTCGAGGCCGACGAGCCGTGGTCGCTGTTCGACCCGCACGAGGTGCCAGAGCTGCCCGACCTGTGGGGGGAGCGGTTCGACGCCGCGTACCGGCAGGCCGAGGCGCAGGGCCGCTACGTGCGGCAGGTCCCGGCCCGGGAGCTGTACGGGAAGATGATGCGGACCCTCGCCCAGACCGGCAACGGCTGGATGACCTTCAAGGACGCGTCGAACCGGCTCTGCAACCAGACCGCAGAGCCGGGCAACGTCGTACACCTGTCCAACCTCTGCACCGAGATCGTCGAGGTGTCCAGTGACGCCGAGACCGCCGTGTGCAACCTCGGCTCGGTGAACCTCGCCGCCCACCTCACCGCCGACGGCATCGACTGGGAGCGGCTGCGCGCCACGGTGCGGACCGCGGTGACCTTCCTCGACCGGGTCATCGACATCAACTACTACCCGACCGCGCAGGCGGCGGCGAGCAACCCCCGCTGGCGGCCCGTCGGGCTCGGGTTGATGGGCCTGCAGGACGCCTTCTTCGCGTTGCGGTTGCCGTTCGACTCGCCGGCCGCCCGCGAGCTGTCCACCCGGATCAGCGAGGAGCTGTACCTGACCGCGTTGGAGACCTCCGCCGACCTGGCGCGCGACTTCGGCGCGCATCCGGCGTACCCGCAGACCCGGGCCGCGCGGGGCCAGCTCCAGCCCGACCTGTGGGGTGTCGAGGGTACGCAGACGGCACGCTGGGCGGCCCTGCGGGAAGAGGTCGCGGCGCACGGGCTGCGCAACTCGCTGCTGGTGGCGGTCGCGCCGACGGCGACGATCGCCTCGATCGCCGGGTGCTACGAGTGCATCGAGCCGCAGGTGTCCAACCTGTTCAAGCGCGAAACCCTGTCGGGGGAGTTCCTCCAGGTCAACACCGCTCTGGTACGCGAACTGAAGGCCCGCGGTCTGTGGACCGAAAGGATCCGTTCGGCCATCAAGCGGGCGGAGGGGTCGGTGCAGGACATCGCCGAGCTGCCGGTCGGCGTACGGGAGCTGTTCCGCACCGCGTGGGAGCTGCCGCAGCGGGCGCTGATCGACCTGGCCGCCGCCCGTGCCCCGTTCGTCGACCAGTCCCAGTCGCTGAACCTGTTCCTGGCCGCGCCGACCATCGGCAAGCTCTCCTCGATGTACCTCTACGCCTGGAAGGCCGGGCTGAAGACCACCTACTACCTGCGCTCGCGTCCCGCGACGCGGATCCAGCAGGCCACCGTCAGCGCCGTCGCACCCGTTGCACCCGTCGCGCCCGTCGCTCTCGCGTCCGTGGCCCTCGACGCGGAGGCGCTCGCCTGCTCGCTGGAGAACCCCGAGTCGTGCGAGGCCTGCCAGTGACCGTCCCCGAAGCCGCCACCACCGACGCCAGCACCACCGACACGAGGACCACGCACATGCTGCTCGACCCCGGGATGGACCTCACTCTTCGCCCGATGCGCTACCCGCACTTCTTCGACCGGTTCCGCGACGCGATCCGCAACACCTGGACTGTCGAGGAGGTCGACCTGCACGCCGACCTCGCCGACCTGGACAGGTTGTCGCCGGCCGAACGGCACCTGGTCAGCCGCCTGGTGGCGTTCTTCGCCACCGGTGACACGATCGTCGCCAACAACCTGGTGCTCAACCTCTACCAGCACGTCAACAGCCCGGAGGGTCGCCTCTACCTGTCCCGCCAGCTGTTCGAGGAGGCCGTGCACGTCCAGTTCTACCTCAACCTGCTCGACACGTACGTCCCCGACGAGACGGAGCGCTTCGAGGCTTTCGCGGCCATCGAGAACATCCCCTCGATTCGTCGTAAGGCCGAGTTCTGCTTCCGGTGGATCGACTCCCTCAACGACCTGCGGGAGTTGCGGTCCCGCGAGGACCGGCGCACGTTCCTGCTCAACCTCATCTGCTTCGCCGCCTGCATCGAGGGGTTGTTCTTCTACGGCGCGTTCGCCTACGTCTACTTCCTGCGCTCCCGTGGCCTGCTGCACGGTCTCGCCTCGGGCACCAACTGGGTGTTCCGCGACGAGTCCATGCACATGGCGTTCGCGTTCGACGTCGTCGACACCGTCCGCGCCGAGGAGCCGGACCTGTTCGACGACGACCTCGCCGACCAGGTTCGCCGGATGCTCACCGAGGCGGTCGAGTGTGAGGTGCAGTTCGCCGAGGACCTGGTGGGCCAGGGCGTGCCCGGTCTGACCCTGGCCGACATGCGGGAGTACCTCCAGCACGTCGCCGACCGTCGCCTCGCCCAGCTCGGCATCGCGCCGCACTACGGGTCGAGCAACCCGTTCGGCTTCATGGAGTTGCAGGACGTGCAGGAGCTGTCCAACTTCTTCGAGCGGCGGGTGTCGGCGTACCAGGTCGGGGTGACCGGCACCGTCGCCTTCGACGACGACTTCTAGCGACCTCGGTCCATGCGCTTCCCTTGATCAGGTGATGAAAAGTAGCTTGGAGACGACCTCATTAGCTATTTCTCATCACCTGATCAAGGAACGTCAGGCCAGCGAGGCGAGACGGGGTGGGCGCCCGCCCGGAGAGGAACGTGCTGATGGTCGACATCACCGTGCGGCCCATGACCGACGCCGACGCCGACCGGGTCCTGACGATCTATCAGGCCGGCCTGGACACCGGTGACGCCAGCTTCGAGGTCACCGCGCCCGGCTGGGCGGCGTTCAGTGCCGCTCGACTGAGCGGTCACCGGTTCGTGGCCGTCGACCCGGGTGGAACGGTGCTCGGCTGGGTCGCCGTCTCGCCGACCTCGACCCGCGCGGTGTACGCCGGTGTGGTGGAGCACTCCGTGTACGTCGACCCGGCCGCCCAGGGCCGTGGCGTCGCCCGACTGCTGCTGGACGCGCTGATCACCTCCACCGAGGCCGCCGGCATCTGGACGATCCAGTCCGGGGTCTTCCCGGAGAACACCGCCAGCCTGGCGCTGCACCAGCGGGCCGGGTTCCGGGTCATCGGCGTCCGTGAGCGGGTCGGCCGCCACCACGGACGCTGGCGCGACGTCATTCTGTTGGAACGGCGCAGCCCCGCCATCGCCTGAGACGCCCGCCGGTCGGCGGTGCCCGTCACCGTCGGCTGGCGCAGGTCACGCAGGTGCGCGCCGACGGGCGGGCGGCGAGGCGCTCGGCGGGGATCGGGCGGCCACAGCCTTCGCACACGCCGTAGCTGCCGTCGTCCACCCGTTGCAGCGCGACGTCCAACTCGGCCAGCCGTCGGCGGGTGGCGTCGAGGACGGCGGTGAGCTGCGCGCGTTCGAAGGCGATCGTGCTGCCCTCGGGGTCGTGCTCGTCGTCGGCGTTCGACGACCGGGACGCCTCGAAGAGGCTCCGCAGGTCGCCGTCAAGGGCGGTGGCCTGAGCCTCGGCCTGTTCGCGCAGCCGCAGCAACTCCTCGCGGACCGCGCTGGAATCCCTGGTCATGGCACTCCACGGTACCTGGGGGATGACAGCGGTCACATCACTGGCATTCCGAGACGACCGGTCATATCGTGGTGTCTGTCAGTCGGAGCTGTGGGCGAAAGGAGTGCGTGAGATGCCACGACCGAAGTCCCCGACCAGTGCCGGAACTCGGCAACGGTTGTCCGACGCCGCGTTGGACCTGTTCCACCTGCGGGGCTACAACGGGACGAGCGTCCAGGACATCGTCGCCGCAGCCGGCGCGCCCAAGGGCACCTTCTACAACCACTTCGCCAGCAAGGAGGACCTCGCCCTGGACTCGGTGGCGAGATACTCCGCAGCGATGGGGCTGGAGATGCTCGACGCGGAGCAGGGCAGCACACCGCTGGAGCGGATCACCCGTCATCTGAGATACGTCACCGGCCTCGGCGACACCATGGGCGATCGCGGATGCCTGCTCGGCAACTTCGCCACCGAAATCCCGGCGCACAGTGATGCCCTGCGCGCCGCCGTCGACGCCGGCTTCGGTCGCTGGGTCGCCGCGCTCGCCGTGGCGATCGAGCAGGCGCGGACTGCCGGTGAACTGCACGGCGACGAACCCGCAACCGATCTCGCCGGCTTTGTCGTCTCCAGCTACGAGGGCGCGGCAGCCCGGGCAAAGGCATCCGGTGACCCGGCGGCCCTCCGGGAATTCTTCACGATCACCACGGCCCGGATCCTCACCTGATCCGCATCCGTTCGCGTCGCTGACAGCCCGGGTTCTTCCATCCGGCGCGGCGTGTACCCAATCCAAGACGACCGGTCGTACGCCTTCGGCCGGAAGCGACACCTGAATTGAGGAATGAGACATGAGCACGTACCTGATCAATCACCTGCGCATCCCGGGCGGAGTGCCGACCGAGGAGTCCCTGCGTTACCTGGAGCAGGTGCAGGCCACCACCGAGGCGTACGGCGCCAAGTGGCTCGTCCTGGATGCCCAGGTCGAGGTCCTTGAGGGCAGTTGGCCCGGTTCGGTGGTGCTGATCGAGTTCCCCGACGCGGAGACCGCCAAGACCTGGTACAACTCGCCCGAGTACCAGGCGATCCTGGCGCTACGCGTCGATCACACCATCAACGACCTGGTGCTGGTGGACTCCGTCGGCCCGGACTTCACGGTGGCCGGCTACGCGCGCCAGATCCGAACCCTGCTCGGCCAGTGACCAGTTCTCGCTGACCTGCCGTAGCCGATCCCCGCGCACCGCCCGGCGGGCGCGGGGATCGGCTACATGAAGGTGCGGGTGTGCGGGCACCGAACGCGGGAACGCGGTGCGAGCGTCGGATCACCGTTTGGTGCGGGCGTTGTCCCGGTGGGATCGGCCGTGCCCGTCGTCCCGGTCGATGCGTAGCTCGCGTTCCAACTCGGTGACGACCGCCCGCAGATCGTCCAGTCGTTGGGTGAGCGCGATTCGGTCAACCTCGTCCGGTACGCCGTCGCCGTCCTCGTCGTAGCCGGGGGCCAGTCGCTCGGTCATCTCCAGTCGGCGGGCCTCCTCCATGGAGTTCACGATGACCGCGATGAGGATGTTGAGCAGCAGGTTGACGGTGATGACCACGTAGCTGACGTAGTAGAGAAGCGTCCACGGTGAGATCTCCATGCCCTGCTCGATGAGGTCCGGCAGCGTCTCCAGAGACAACAGCACGAACAATGTCAACAGTGACCGGCCGATGTCGCCGTACTCCTGTGGGTATCTGTCGCCGAAGATGAGCCAGCCGGCCATCCCGTAGACGTAGAGCGTCACCACGGCCAGGGCGAGGAACCCGGTGACGCCCGGCAGGCTGCGCCAGAGTGCGGAGACGATGGTCCGCAGACCTGGCGAGAACCGCACCAGGCGGACCATGCGGGCGACGCGCACTACCCGCAGCAACGCCGAGTCACCGTGCAGTCCGGGTACGAAGATCGCCGCGATCACCACGAAGTCGAAGACGTTCCAGCCGTGCCGGAAGAAGTCCTGCGGACGCCGCCCGTACGCGGCCAACCGGATGGCGATCTCGACGACGAAGACGGCCCGGAAGAACAGCTCCAGCCCGTGCAGCGCGCTGTCGGCGGGGCTCAGGTCGTCGTATGTCTCCAGGCCGAGGACGATGCCGTTGGCGAGGATGACCACGACGATGGCGACCTCGAAGGGACGGGACCGGGCGAGGTGGGCGCACTGGTTGGCCCAACCCGACCGGTGCCGCGACGGCGGTTCCGGCCCACCTCGCTGGGTGGGCGCGGGGGCGTCACTCACCAGTCGACCGGCTCGATCGTGCGGCGGTGCGGATGGTGTGTGGGCATGCCCGCCAGCCTAGCCAAGATCCACGACGGTGGGCGATCGTGTGACCTCTCAGGAGTGAGCCGCCCGGTGCGGCGTCACCGGCGCCGCGAAGAACTCGGCGAGGGGCTCGACGATCCTGCGGTGGGCCCGGTTGATGGCGTCGTGGCCGCTGCGGGGGATGGTCAGCGTCCGAGCCCGTGGCAGCGCGCGGGCCAACGCGGCGTTCTGCTCCACGTAGTACGGCGGGCCGCCGGCGCCGCAGGCCAACAGCACCTCGGCGGGGATGCCGGCCCACCGGCTGGCCGGCCCGTCGTGAGCCAGGATGAGGGCCGACTCGTCCAGCGTCGCCGGCAGCAGCTCGCCCATGGTCCGGCCGATCGGCGTGCGCAGGAAGGCGCGCAGCATCGCGACCCGGAGGCCCAGCGGTAGCCTCGCCGCTGGCATCTGCGGGTTGATGCCGGCGGTGGTGAGGGCGAGACTGCGGGCGGTGTCGCCGACCTGTGCCGCCGCCCGGGCCGGCGCGAGCCAGCCCGACGGGAAGCTGCCGTCGATCGAGACCGCGGCGTCGTAGAGGGCGAGTCGGTCGATCGGCAGTCGGAGCGCGGCCTCGAGTGCCAGGAACCCCCCGGCGCTGTGGCCGATGACGTTGCCGGACCCGGTGTGCTCCAGCACGGCGGCGAGGTCGTCGACCTCCTGCTCGGCGGTGTAGGGCACCGACCTCGGTGGCGCGTCGGCCCGTCCCCGTCGGTTGTAGAGGTGAACGCTGAACCGGTCGGCGAGTGCCGTGGCGAGCCGCCGGTAGACGTCGATCGTCACGCCGCCACCGTGCACCACGACGATCCCCGGCCCCGTCCCGGTCGAGTGCAGCACGATCGTCGCGCCGTCCCGTGCCCTGACCTGCTCGATGTCTGCTTCACCCTTCTCCCGCCCACAACAACTGCAAACGACGTTCGCAGTTTACAGTAGGTCAGTGAGCGACGCACCCGCGAGTACCGGCGACGGCGGCCCCGAGCGGCAGTCGATCTGGAGCAGACCCGAACGCGGCAGCCGTGGCCCCGCCCCGGCACACAGTCGGGACGCCATCGTGGAGGCCGCCATCGCCCTGGCCGACGCCGAAGGGCTCGCGGCGGTGTCGATGCGCGCTGTGGCCGCCTCGCTCGGCACCGGTGCCGGATCCCTCTACCGCTACCTGTCGTCCCGGGACGACCTGTTGGACCTGATGACCGACCGGGCCGTGGGGGAGCTGCGCCCGTACCCGCAGGTGGAGGGTGACTGGCTGGAGACGATGGTGCTGCTGGGGCGACGGCAGTTGGTGCTGTTCGGTGCCCACCCGTGGTTGCCCGAGGTGATCCATCGGCCCTCGGGCGCCGGCCCGGAGAGCCTCGCCTGGTTCGACAACTGCATCCGGGTCCTGGCGCCGGTGCGCTGCCCGGTAACCGCCAAGTTCGAGGCCATCGCGATGATGACAGGCGTGGTGAGCCTCTTCGCCCGCCGCGAATCCGCGGCTGGGGCGTTCAGCTTCGCCGGGGTGGACCTCACGACGTACCCGCACCTCGTCGCCGCGTTCAGCCAGCCCGCCGGACCACCGCCCCGGGCGGACCTCGTCGAGCGGACCCTGCGCGGTCTGCTCACCGGCCTGCTGGTCACCGAGTCGACCGGGTCGGGCTGAGCGGGTCGGCGTACGGGCGGTGTCCGTCGTTCGTCCGCCACCGCGACGCCCGCTGGTCTAGGTTCTCGATGGTGAGCGGGACCAGCCCCGGCCTGCGCCAGCGGCGAAGAGGTGCGCGATGTCCGACCCTGATCCTGCCGACCTGCGTCGACGGGCCACTGACGGTGACCGGGACGCGGTCGACCAGCTCGTCGAGCTCGCGGGGGAACGGGGTGACCTCACCGAACTGCGTCAGCTGGCTGAGGACGGCAACGCCGACGCGGCGGCCCAGCTCGTCGAACTCGCCACCGAACTCGGCGACATGGGCGAGTTGCGGCGTCTCGCCGACCGGGGCGACAAGGATGCCGCTGACCAACTCGTCGAGTTGGCCGCGGAGCGGGCCGACGTCGGGGAGCTTCGCCGACTCGCCGACGGCGGGAACCGGGACGCCGCCGACGTCCTGGTCGAGCTCACCGAGGAGCAGGGCGGGGCGGAGTAGTCGGGCGGGGCGGGGTAGCCCTCGGCGTCACGTCGTGGTGGTGAGGTACCGGCGGTAGCCCAGGGCGGACTGCGCGAACCCGAGGGACGCGTAGAACCGGTGCGCGTCGGTGCGCGTGGCGTTCGACACCAGTTGGACCTTGTAGCAGCCGGCCGCCGTCGCCTCGTCGAGCGCCGCCAGCATCAGGGCCCGGGCGACTCCACGACGACGCCAGCCGGACGTGACCACCACGTTCTCCACCACCATGTACGGCCGCGCCCCGTGGGTGAGGTTGGGGACGACGACGGTGTCCAGGGTGCCCACGAAGGTGTCCCCGGCGACGGCCAGCAGGAGGCGGCGGCCAGCCTGGGCGTGCAGGTCACGCCAGGCGGTGGCGAGCCGGTCGGCGTGCGGCCGTACGTCGTCCGGAGCGAGCTGCCACAGCACGTCGAAGACCAGCTCGGGGTCGTCCTGCGCCACGGCGGCGCGGATGACGACGTCGCCGCTCACCGGGCTGACGCCTGACTGCCCGGATCGGACAGTGTGGAACGCCCCGCGTGCCGGGTGAGCCGGTCGTCGATGTGCCGCACCATGGCGCCGAGGATACGGTCACCGGCCGACGGGCGACGGGCGACGGCGTCGTGCCACCGCCGCCCGCATCGGCGATGACCCCGGTCAGGCCCGCGCCGCCCGGACGGCGTCGCGCAACGGAGTGCTCGGCCGACCGATCAACCGGCTCAGGTCGTCGCTGTCGGTCGCCAGCTCGCCGTCGGCGATGGACTGGTCGAGCGCGGCGACGAAACCGGCGGTGCCCGCGTCCAGGCCGACGTTCTCCAGGGCCGAGGCCAGCTCGGCGGCGGACATGTCCTGGTGAACGACAGTGGTACCGGTCACCTCGGTGACGGCTTCGGCCAGCTCGTCGAAGGTGAACGCCGTACCGCCCAGTTCGAAGACGGCGTTGCCGTCCTCCTCCCGGGTCAGCGCGGCAACGGCCGCCCTCGCGTAGTCGGCCCGGGTCGCCGCGGAGATCTTGCTGCCGCCGGTGGCGCCGAGGATCGTGCCGGATCCCAGGTACTGCGGGAGCTGGTCGGTGTAGTTCTCGGTGTACCAGCCGTTGCGCAGCACGGTGTAGGCCAGACCGGACGCGGCGAGCACCTCCTCGGTGGCCTTGTGCTCAGGGGCGAGCGGGTTCGCGGTGGTGTCGGCCTTCAGGATGCTCGTGTAGACGAGACGCTCGACGCCGGCGAGCTTGGCGGCGTCGATGACCGCGGTGTGCTGCGCGACGCGCTGACCGGGGGTGTCGCCGGAGATGAGCAGCAGGCGGCGTACGCCGGCCACGGCTCCGGGCAGCGTCGACGGGTCGTCGTAGTCGGCCTTGCGGATCTCGACGCCGCGCCTGGCGAGGTCGGCGGCCTTCTCCGGGCTGCGGACGATGGCGGCGATGTCGGTGGCGGGCACCCCGTTGTCGAGCAGGTGCCCGATCACCAGGCGGCCCAGTCGGCCGGTGGCGCCGGTGACGGCATAGGTGGGCATGGGAACCTCCGGAGGTAGTATCAGATCAGCAGGCACTTACGAATCTACAGCACTAACCGAAGGGCAGCGTGGGTTAGGCTGGTGAGGTGAGCGACATGCCGGCCCAGGACCCGGCGGGGCCTACCCAGGAATTCGTGAGCGATGTCTTCGCCCGGGGTTGCACCTCCCGCGCGGCCTTCGAGGACGTCACCTCGAAGTGGGCCTCGCTGGCCCTGTTGGCGCTCGGAGAGGGCCGCTACCGCTTCAACGCGCTGCGTCGGCGCATCGACGGGGTCAGCGAGCGGATGCTCTCCCAGACCCTGCAGACCCTCGAACGCGACGGGATGCTCACCCGCGAGGTGCTCACCGCGATCCCACCGCGCGTCGAATACTCGCTGACCCCCCTCGGCGCCCGGGTCGCCGAGCAACTGCGTGGCCTCGCCGATCTGCTGGAGGCCTCGGTGCCCGAGGTGCAGACCGCCCGCGACAGCCGCGAGCGCGACCGGGGCTAGGCGGCCTCGCGTCGCGCCGCGACCGTCCGTGGGCGTTGCCGGATGCGCTGGGTCGCCACGACGCATCCCAGCACCGCCAGCGCCGCCGCGATCGAGGCGGGGGAGACCACCTCGCCGAGCAGCAGCGCCGACCATCCCAGGGTCAGCACCGGCTGGGCGAGTTGGACCTGGCCCACCTGCGCCACACCGCCCCGGGCCAGGCCCGCGTACCAGGCGAAGAAGCCCAGGAACATCGAGACCCCGGTGAGATAGCCGAACGCCGACCAGCCGAGAGCGTCGGCCCGTGGCGGACTGACGACGGCGGCAACGGCCGTGACCGCGACGGTGATGGGCAGCGCGAGCAGCAACGCCCAGCAGATCGTCCGAGCGCCGCCCAGCTCGCGGGCGAGCGCGCCGCCCTCGGCGTAACCGAGGCCGCAGAGCACGACCGCCCCGAGCAGGAACAGGTCGGGCAGGGTGAGGGCGCCGCGTACCGCGCCACTGGCGCCGAGGAAGGCGAGAACCGCCAGCAGCCCGCCGGCGCTCACGATCCAGAACAGCGGCGGTGGACGTTCGCCGGCCCGCAGCACCGCGAACACGGCCGTCATCGCGGGCAGCGCGGCGATGACGACCGCGCTGTGCGCGGAGGTCTGGGTGAGAAGCGCCAACGAGGTGAACAGGGGAAAGCCGACGACGACTCCGAGGGCGACGATCGGCAGCCGTCGCCACTGACCGCGGGTGGGCCGCGGTGCGCCGGTGAGGCGCAGGTACGCCCAGGCCAGCAGCCCCGCGCCGACAGCCCGGCCGAAGGCGACGAACCACGGGTCGAGTTGCTGCACGGCCATGCGGGTGACCGGAAGCGACAGGCTGAAGCCGAGCACGCCCAGGGCGCCGAGGCCGAGCCCGGAGATCCGGTCCGCTGTTACCGTGTTCCCCGCTGTAGCGCTACTCTTGTCCCTCATGGAGAACGGTAACGCAGCCCAGCGCGTTATCCAAGATCTGCGGACCCTCGCGGCCGTCGCCGGCCCCGGCGCCCGGCTGCCCTCGGTACGAGAGTTGACCGCCCGACATCAGGCCTCGCCGGTCACCGTCGCCGAGGCCATCCGACAGTTGGCGGCCGAGGGGCTGATCGAGGCGCGACCCGGCCGCGGCACCTTTGTGGCCACCGCGCCGGACGAGCTGGGCGTACCCGATCTGTCCTGGCAGACCGTCGCGCTCGGGCCCCGCCGGTTCGGTCAGGATGAGATGCAGGCCCTGTTGGCGCTGACGCCCGCCGGGACGATCCCGCTGTCCGGTGGCTACCTCCACGCGGACCTGCAGCCCGCCGCTGCGCTCGGCGCCGCCCTCACCCGAGCCGCCCGCCAGCCGGCGAGCTGGCAGCGGGGGCCGGTCGAGGGCCGCGCGGACCTGCGCGCCTGGTTCGCCCGCGAGGTCGGGGCGGGGCTGCACGCCGAGGACATGGTGATCTGCCCCGGCGGGCAGGGCGCCCTGTCGTCCGCGATGCGCGCTCTCACCGCGCCCGGCGACGCCCTGCTGGTCGAGTCGCCGACCTACCTGGGTGCGTTGGCCGCCGCCCGCGCGGCCGGGCTGCGGGTGGTGCCCGTGCCGGCTGACGCCGACGGGGTACGGCCCGACCAACTCGCCGCCGCGTTCGCCCACACCGACGCTCGGCTCTTCTACTGCCAGCCCCTGTACGCCAACCCGCACGGCGCGACGCTGGCGGAGCACCGCCGGGCGCAGGTCGCCGAGGTCGTCCGCGACGCCGGGGCGTTCCTGATCGAGGACGACTACGCCCGTGACCTCACCATCGACGAACCGGCACCGCCGCCGCTGGCCAGCGATGATCCCGACGGTCACGTCATCTACCTTCGTTCGCTGACCAAGTCGACCGCCCCCGGGCTGCGCGTGGCCGCCATCGGAGCCCGTGGCCCGGCCGGAGCGCGACTGCGCGCCGCCCGGCTGCTCGACGACTTCTTCGTCGCCGGACCACTGCAACAGGCGGCGATCGACTTCCTCACCTCTCCGTCGTGGTCGCGGCATCGCCGGGCACTGCGCACAGCCCTCCGGACACGCCGTGACGCGTTGCTGACCGCGCTACGCCGGCATCTGCCAGGCATTGCCCCCCAGGCGATCCCACGTGGCGGTATGCACCTCTGGGTGCGCCTCGCCGCCGGCACCGACGAGGCGGCAGTGGCCGCTGCCGCGGCGGCCGAGGGCGTCGCCGTCTTCCCGGGCCGACCGTGGTACGCGGCCGACCCCCCGGCCCCGCACCTCCGCCTCACCTACGCGGCAGCGGCACCCGACCTCATGGACGAGGCCGTTCGACGCCTCGCCCGCGTCCTCGGTTGACCGCCGGTCGCCTGGCTGGTTGGCGTCCGGTGCGGGGGTCTCAGGCATTCAGCGTTTCGCGCGGCGGCACACCGAAGCTGGCGTGGTATCGCGCGGTGAACCTGCTGTGGCTGGCGAATCCCCACCGACTGGCGATCGCCGAGACGGTCTCCTGGCGCGGGTCGGCGCGGACCAGGTCGTGGTGCGCCCGGACGAGCCGGACTCGACGCAGGTAGGCCATCGGGGTGGTGCCGAGGTGGCGGCGGAAGGCGAGTTGGACCGCCCGGAGGGAGACGCCGGCGGCGCTGGCGATGTCGGCCGCGCTGATGTTCCGCTCGGCGTGCTCCTCCAGAAACGTGGTCGCCCGTCGCAGCGTGGCGGTGGTGGCATCGTTCCGGTCCGCGGCGGTCGGTTCGGTGAACGCGGTGTTGGGAAAGACCGCGAGCGCCGCCGCGGCCAGCATCCGGGCGGCGTTGCCGATAACCAGCGGCTGTGCCCCGGCGGCCGGGCTGTTCAACACGACGTCGCGGACGAAGCTGGTGGTGTTGCGCCACTGCCGGGCGAGATCCGTGCTGGCGGCGCTGAGTTCGGTGAACTCGATCCGACCCGGCCGGCGGGCGGGCGCGGCGGTGGCCACCTGCGCCAGCACCGACAGGTCCAGTACGCAGAGCTCCACCTCACCGGGGTGCCAGTGCACGCTGCACGGCTCCTGCGGCCTGGTGACGAGGAAGACGTCGCCGGGGCCGAACCGGTGGGCCGAGCCGGCGCAGGAGCGGTCGACGCGTGCGGTGCGGGTGCGACCGATGACCAGCCCGCCGAGGGTGCTGGCATCGATCTCGAGGTGTCCGGTCTGGCGGGTGGTCGCGATGGCGAAGGGACCGGTGTCGACGCGGTGGTGGGTGAGCCGGTATCCGTTCCTGCTGTGAATGCGCAGTTTCGGGTCGTACGTGTCGGACAGGAATTCCTGGATCGCCGTTGGGTCACGGCTCTCGAACTGGTGGGTCTGCACTGGCGATGACGTCATCCGCTGTCTCCGTCCGGTGGAGGTGCCGCCGGGTGCTGGAACGGGTGCCGGCGGCAGGTTCGGGACGTGCCGGGGTGCTCGGCGGTGACCCGGCACATCGTCGGCCGGCGGTGCGGTGGAACGTCGCGAGCGGGACGGCAGCGACCGGTTGAGCGTGTCGGATCTGGTCGGACCATTCACCGATGGTGAGACGCAATATCCGTAGATGGGAATTTCACCATACGGCAATCACCGACGTGCCGTCCTACGCATCACTGCGATGTGTCAGCAGCTCGACTTCGTTTTCCGGCTAGCGCGCCACATGGTTCTGCGCCTGCTGTCCTAGCCACCCGCGTGGCCGACAGCGAAATCTTGTTCATGATTCGTCGGAGGATGACCAACCGGCTCACCGCCGGGAGGCCGACGCACGGAGGGGGAAGCGTTGGACGGTACCGATCCTGACCGCGTCGTTCGGCTGGCCGTCGCCGAGGCGCTGGCCCGGGTGGCGGACGAGGACAGCCTGGGTCTGGGCGAGGGGGACGCGCTGGAGATGCTCGGTCGTGGGCTCCGGGAGGTGCTGCGCCGCGCACTCGACGACCGGGTGCCGCTGACCACGCCGGGGTTCGTCGACCTCTGCCGCGACCTCGGTCTGCACCGTGACGCCTTCGACCTGCTGGGGCACTACCTGATGACCGCGTTGCTGACCCAGCACGTCGGGCCCGACGCCCTGATCCGCGTCGGCGTGCTCTTCGGCACCGTCGGGCGTTACCTGCCCGGCGCCCGTCCGGTGGTCCATCGCAACGAAGGTCCCGCGACCCGGCGACGCGATGTGCGCTCGGACAACAGCGTCGTCGGTCGCTACCGGCGGGCCAAGCTGCCGGAGCACCTCCCCAACCCGCCGAGCTGGACCTGCACCGGATGCGGCCGTGAGTGGCCCTGCGCCACCAAGCAGAGCCAACTGCTCGCCGAGTTCGGTGGAGCGCGCGCCTCCCTCGCGGTCTATCTCGGCTCCTGCCTCGTCGCCGCCGCTCAGGATTTGCCCACGATGCCGTTGCCCCGGGTCCGGCTCCGCTTCCTGGGCTGGCTGCCGCGCGCCCGGATCTGACCGGGCCGTCGGAGGGGGACCGGTCGACCAACGCCCTGGCCCGCCCCCCGCCGGGGCGGGCCGGAGTGGACGCCGCGCGATCACGGGGTGACCCACTGCTGTCCGGCCCGACGCTTCGACCAGGTGGGGGCAGGGTGTTCATTGCGCGCACCCGCTGCGTACGGCGGCTGTTCACCGCCTTCTCCGAGGCTCCTTGATCGAAAGAGCATTCACTTGATCGAGGAGAGGCTCTCAGGTGAGAGACAAGCATCCCGAAGAGACCGAGCACGCGCAGCTGTCCCGGCGCAAGCTGGTCAAGTACGCGGGCGTCGGCGCGACGCTGGCCGCGGCCAGCCCACTGGTCGGTGCCGGCGCGGCCTGGGCCGACGAGGACCGCCGGCCGGGTGACGACGACAAGACCGACCGGGGTGATTCCAAGAACCGGGTGTGGCGTGCGGGGGACCACCACATCCACTCCGAGTACAGCGGTGAGTTCGACACCACGAAGTCCCCGATCGTCTTCCACAAGGGCGCGGACGCGGTCTACCCGATCGTCACCAATGCCATCATGGCGAAGAACTTCGGCCTGGCCTGGGCGATGTGCACCGACCACGGTGGACCCACGCACTCGAAGGTCAACATCGAGCAGGCGTACCCCGACCTGCTGCGGTCCCGCAAGCTGGTCCCCGAGGTGCTCCAGTTCTGGGGCATGGAGTTCGACGCGCCATCGCTGGACCACCACACGCTGATGATCCCGCGCCACGAGGACGAGGCGAAGCAGCTCTTCGAGCTGGAGAGCCGGTTCGCCAAGTACGACGCGTTCCCCACCGACCCGGCCCGCGACACCGAGGCCAAGATGGTGGAGTTCCTCAAGGTGGCCCGGGGCATGCCGCACAAGCCGCTGGTGATCGCCCACCACGCGTCCCGCTCGGCCCCCGGTCTCGGCGTCTACGGTCAGGACACCCCGCGCGAGTTCCGCAACGGCAACAACGCCGCGCCGGACGTCTACATCGGCTTCGAGGGCGCGCCCGGTCACCAGGCCGGCCCGCTCAACGGCGGTAAGCGGGGCGGGTACGGCAACCACCCCACCTACGGCGGCTTCGACCAGATGACCGCCCGGGTCGGCGGTCTGTGGGACTCACTGCTCGGCGAGGGCCGGCGCTGGTGGATCACCGCGACCTCGGACTCGCACGTGCACTGGACCCGGGGCGGCTCCGACTTCTGGCCGGGCGAGTACAGCAAGACGTACGTGCACGCCCGCCAGGACTACGGCGACATCATGGACGGCCTGCGCAACGGTCGGATCTGGGTCACCACCGGCGACCTGATCCGCAGCCTCGACGTCACCGCCACGTCCCAGGGCAGGACCGCCGAGGTCGGCGAGACGATCACGGTGAGCCGTCGTAGCCGTACCGATGTCGAGATCGAGATCACCTTCCGCCCGCTGGGTGGGGTGAACGCGAACGGCGACCGGCCCGAGGTCCGCCGGGTCGACCTGATCGTCGGCCAGATCACCGGCCCGAGCGCCAGCCTGGACGCCGACACCAACCCGACCACCACTGTGGCGGCCCGGTTCGGCCCGCGGGACTGGCGTCGGCGGGGCGACAGCTACGTCATCCGGCACACCCTGCGCAATGTCGAGGCGGACACCTACGCGCGGGTGCGCGGCACCAGCACCGACGAGGCCGAGCCGCTCGCTGACGGGCTGGAGAGCCCGTGGGACGACCTCTGGTTCTACTCGAACCCGGTCTTCGTGCACGTGCGCTGACCGGTGCGGTAGCGACATCGCGGGCCTGTCCGGCACCGCTCGACCGACGACGTCGGGTGGTGCGGGGCGGGCCCGTCCCGTCGCGGTCGCAGGTCAGTCGGGTCTGGTGCGGCGGGCCCGGGGAGTGGCGGTTCGTCCGCCCCGCGCCGGGGCGGCACCGCTGCGACGGGCGGCGGGCGCGGCGGGCTCCGGGTCGGCCTGCACCTGGGTCACCACCTCGCAGAGGTCACGCAGCGGGTCCGCCGCCTGGGCCGAGCAGGCGACCTTCTGCAGCAGTGACCGCAGCGTCGCCGACTCGGCCGGGGTGAGCGCCCCCAGCAGATGCGACTCGACCTGCCGCAGTGCGACCCGCTGCTTCTCCCAGGCGGCGCGGCCGGCGTCGGTGACCTCGATGAGCCGGTTACGCCGGTCGGCCGGGTCCGCGCGCCGGGCGACGAACCCGGGCCGCTCCAGGTCGTCGATCAGGTACGTGAGGACGGTGCGGTCGATGCCGATCTCCTCGGCGATCGCGCCCTGGTTTCGGGCCGGCCCGTTGCTGGCCGCGGTGAGGAGTTGGTAGCCGCGCGGGCCACCGGGAAAGTCGGTGAGCGCGTGCTCGGCCGCTCGGACGTAGCCGCGGAAGACGATGCCGAGCATCCAGCCCAGGTCGTCGTCGAGCGGATCGGGCCGGTCCGGCCGGCGAGAGGCACCCGTCATTCCCCGACAATACCGCAGCGAGGCAGACCTTGTTGGCAAGAGATGTTCTGCTTGGCATAAGGTTGCGCTCACGGCGCATCGCCCGAGGCGTCGGGGAAATCGGGAGGCTCGCAGATGAGCGACTACGGCCACGACCTGGTCTTCGGCTCCTTCGTCACGCCCAGCGCTGACAATCCGGACCGTACGGTCGGTGTCGCCGTCCTGGCCGAGCAGGTCGGGTTGGACCTGGTCACCTTCCAGGATCACCCGTACCAGCCGGCGTTCCTCGACACCTGGACGCTGCTGAGCTTCGTGGCGGCCCGCACCAGCCGGGTGCACCTGGCGGCGAACGTGACGAACCTCCCGCTGCGCCCGCCGGCGGTGCTCGCCCGCAGCGTCGCCAGCCTGGATCTGCTCAGCGGCGGCCGGGTCGGCCTCGGCCTCGGGGCAGGGGCGTTCTGGGATGCCATCGAGGCGATGGGCGGCCGGCGCCTCACCCCCGGCCAGGGCGTACGGGCGCTGGAGGAGGCCATCGAGGTCGTCCGTCAGCTCTGGGACGTCGAGGCGCGTGGCGGAGTGCGCGTCGACGGCGAGTTCTATCGGGTGGTGGGTGCCAAGCGCGGTCCGGCTCCGGCCCACCCGGTGCCGATCTGGCTGGGCGCGTACAAGCCCCGGATGTTGCAGCTCACCGGTCGTCGGGCCGACGGTTGGCTGCCCTCGCTGGGCTACCTCCAGCCCGGTGACCTGGCCAGGGGAAACGCGATCATCGACGACGCCGCGCAGCAGGCCGGGCGGTCCCCGCGGGACGTGCGTCGGCTGCTCAACATCTCCGGGGAGTTCTCGGCCATCGGGCGTGGCCCGCTGAACGGGCCCGCCGAGCAGTGGGCCGAGGAGTTGGCGGGGCTGGCGCTGGAGGAGGGCGTCGGCACCTTCATCCTGGGCAGCGACGACCCCGACGACCTGCGCCGCTTCGCCGGCGAGGTGGTCCCCGCCGTCCGCGAGCTGGTCGCCGCGGAACGCGACCGGGACGCCGCTCCGGCACGTACCCCGGAGCCGGAGCCGGTCGCTGCGCCGCCGGCCCGGGCGAGCCGCGCCACCGTGGCCGGTGGGGCGTTCGCCGTGGTGCCGACTCCGGACGACGGTGTACGGCGAAGCGAGCGGCAGGTGTGGGACGAGGCGGCCCGGCCGACCGGGCCCGCGCCTGACCCGGAGCGCACCTACACCCCGCAGGAGCAGGCCACCGGCGCGCACCTCGTGCAGGTCCACGACGGGCTGCGCGCCGAGCTGGCCCAGATTCACGACCTCATCGATCAGGTGGCGGCCGGCGAGATCGACGCCGGTGCGGCCCGGTCCCACATCAACACGATGACCATGCGGCAGAACCGGTGGACCCTCGGGGTCTACTGCGAGTCGTACTGCCGCATCGTCACCACCCACCACACGATCGAGGACCAGTCGCTCTTTCCCCGGTTGCGGGCCCGTGACCCGCGACTCGCCCCGGTGGTCGACCGGTTGGAGCAGGAGCATCACGTCATCCACGACGTGCTGGAGGGTGTCGACCGGGCGCTGGTCGCGTACGTCGGCTCTCCGGACGGGCTTGCCGAGTTGCGGGCCGCGGTGGACCTGCTGACCGACGCTCTCCTGTCGCACCTCAGCTACGAGGAGCGGGAACTGGTCGAGCCGTTGGCGCGTCTGGGCATCGCCTGATCAACGCGCCGGTACGGCGGCTCGGGTTGCCCCGATCTAATCTGAGAGACTACTCTCGAAACATGTCTCTCAAGAATCCGTACGGGGATTTCGAGATCACCGAGCCGCAGGCGCTACGGGCACTCGCCCACCCGGTGCGGCTGGCCATCCTCGAACACCTCCAGCGGCACGGCCCGGCCACCGCGACCGGGCTCTCGCCGCACGTCGGCGCCACACCGTCGGTGGTCAGCTGGCACCTGCGGCACCTGGCGACCTTCGGTCTGGTCAGCGACTGGGACGGTGCCACCAGCAAGCGGGAACGCTGGTGGCAGGCCGTCGCCCGGGGCTTCCGCTTCACCGCGCCCGACAGCGCCGAAGGGCAGTCCGCCAGCCAGCAGTTGCGGGGCGAGATGTTCGCCCGCAACGCCGACGCGCCCCAGCAGTGGCTACTGCGCGAAGAGCCCCGGCTGGAGCCCGAGTGGCGCGCGCTGGCCGGCATGGCCGACACCCGCTTCGTGGCCACCGCCGACGAGCTGCGGCAGTTGGAGGAGTCGATCGAAGAGCTGATCGCTCCGTACGTGCGGCGCAAGGAGGAGTCGGCCCCGGACGGCGCGCGGATCGTCCGGATGCTGCGCTACCTCCTGCCCGAGCCCGGCGACGACGACGCGGCCACGTCATGACCGCCACCGACACCGGCTCCCCGCGCGCCACCGACGTCCTGCCCCCGCCGGCCCTGCACCGCGACCGCCGGTTCCGCACCTTCTGGATCAGCGAGACGACCTCCCAGTTCGGTGACCGGATCAGCGAACTGGCTCTGCCGCTGATCGCCGTCACCCTGCTCACCGCGACACCCGTCCAGGTGAGCGTCCTCACCGCGCTGATCTGGCTGCCCAACCTCCTGGGCCTCTTCCTCGGTGCGTGGGTCGACCAGCGCACCCACAAGCGGCGACTCCTGATCATCGCGGATCTGGTCCGCGCCGCGGTGCTGCTCAGCCTGCCGGTGGCCTACCTGTTCGACGCGATCACCCTCACCCAGCTCTACCTGGTGGCACTGCTCACCGGCCTCGGGGCGGTCCTGTTCGCCATGGCGCGCCAGGCGTTCTTCGTCGCGCTGGTGCCGCGATCGGCGTACGTGGACGCGAACAGCAAGCTGAGCATGAGCCGGTCGCTGTCGTTCATCGCCGGTCCGGCCGTCGGCGGCGGGCTCGTCCAGGCGCTCAGCGCGCCGGTCGCGATCCTCGTCGACGCGGTGTCGTTCCTCGGCTCCGCGCTGCTGCTCCGCCGCATCCCGGTGACCGAGACGCCGCCACCGCCGCGTCGAACGTCCACGCTGGGTCTGGTCCGCGAAGGGCTCACGCTGGTGCTGCGGCACCCGGTGCTGCGGGCCGCCCTCGGCTGCACCAGCACCGTCAACTTCTTCACCTTCATCGCCGGCGCGCTGTTGGTGCTCTACGCCAGCCGCGAACTCGACCTGTCGGCCGGTGCGATCGGCATCGCCCTCGGATTCGGGGCGCTCGGCGGCTTCGCGGGAGCGGCACTCGCACCGCGCGTCTCCCGTGCCATCGGCCTGGGCCGTACCGCCATGATCGGCGCGGTGCTCTTCCCCGCGCCGCTGGCGCTGACCGCGCTGGTCTCCGGACCGACCTGGACGAAGGTGGCCATGCTGGCGGCCATCGAGCTGGTCTCCAGCATCGGGGTGATGCTCATGGACGTGAACCTCAACGCCCTGCTCACCGCCGTGACACCCGACGACGCGCGGGGACGCCGGGCCGGTGCCTACAGCGCCGTCAACTACGGCATCCGACCACTCGGCGCGCTGGTCGGCGGCACCTTGGGCACCACGATCGGGCTGCGGCCCACCCTGGCCATCGCCGGCCTCGGCGGCGTGCTCGCCGTGCTGTGGTTGCTCGCGTCACCGGTGCGCCACATCCGCGCCCTCGACGAACCGGCGACCTGACGACTCGTCAGGCGGCCTGCGCCAGCAGGATCCGGGCCAGCTCGGTGGGCTGGGAGAACATCGGCCAGTGGCCGGTGTCCATGGTGACCAGCCGCCACCGGTCACTGGTCAGAAGCCCGGCCACCGTGTCTTTGGGCTCGGGCCCGTCGAGCAGGCACTTGACGTACGTCGCCGGCAGCTCACCCAGCGGCCTGCCCACCACGGCCGGTTCGGTCAGCGTCGCGCCCGGATGCGGCGTGGAACCCTCGACCAGCCGCGCGACCTGCTCGTCGGTGAGACCCTGACCATCGAAGTCGGCCGCGCCGGGCGGCGCCCAGTCGCCGTCATTGTCGGCGAGCTGCGCCTCGAACGCCGCCTGGCCCTGCCACCAGCCGGAGGCGAACGACCCACCGTCGACCGGCACCTCGGAGTCCACGAAGACCACCCGGCTCAACCGCTCGCCGATCCGCTCGGCCGCCTGACCCACCGGAATGCCCGAGTAGCTGTGCCCGACCAGCACCACATCGCGCAGGTCGCCGCGCTCGATCTCGTCGACGATGTCCTGCACGTGGGTCTGCTGCCCGGCCGGCACACCCCGCTTGTCAGCGAGGCCGGAGAGGGTCAGCGGGTGGGTGCCGTGCCCGGCCGCCCGCAGGGGCGGCACCACCTCGTCCCACGCCCACGACCCCAGCCACGCCCCCGCCACCAACACGAAATCAGCCATGGCCCGGGACCCTAGCGGCACCCTCCGACAGCGCCGACACGTCAGCCCAGGCGCATGCCGTGGCCCGATCAGCGCTCAGGCGTGGTCCCGGGCGGGCGGCCCGGTCTCGACGGGCATCCGGTAGATCTGGGCCGGGTAGTCGACGGCCGAGACCCCGCCGTTGAGCCCGGCGGTCAGGTGCAGCTGGGCCGCCGGCATCCAGAGCCGGGCATCGGCGTCGAGCCACATGGCGTCGACCCAGGACAGACGGGGATCGGCGACGAGCGTTCGTACGCTGCGGTCGGGCGCGAGGACGAGGACGCGCCGCCGTTCCAGGTCGCTGAGGTAGATGGTGCCGGTGGCGTCGATGGCAGTGCCACCGGTGCTGGGTGTGTCACACCACCGCTCGACAGTCCGGGCCAGCTCGTCGGGGGACACCGACGGGTCGTCCAACCACCGGGTGTCGATCCGGGACATTCCACCGGAGGCCGGCTGGTAGTAGAGCCAGCGACCATCCGGCGACACCTCCAACTGGTCCGCGTGCAGGCGTACCTCGGCGCCGTTCGGGTCACGCAGCACGCGACCGTCGGCGACCACCGGGCCGCCCGCCGTGCTCGGATGCCCGTCCAGCACCCGTCTCGACCGACCGGAGTCGAGGTCGAGCACGATGAGGCCGGCCGCCCCGGCGTCGCTGAGATACGCCACCCGGCCGTTGAAGCGGACGTCGTCGACGTAGCTGCCCGGGTGCACCGCCTCGTCGAGGTGGTAGATCCGCTCCACGCGGTCGTCGTCCGGGTCGACAGCGATCAGCCGAGCGCCACCCGGCACCTGCGCGCCGCCGATCCGGGGCGAACCCGAGTCGACGATCCACAACCGGCCGTCCGGGCCGGCGCGCAACCCGTTGACGTGCACGAACGCCCCGTGCGGCGGCTGGTCGGCACGGTTCCAGGCGACATCGGGGTACGGGACACGACGGCCGTCCGGCAGCGCCTCCACCACCTGCACGCCGGGCCGATCCGCCGACGGGTAGCTCAGGAACACCCGCTCCCGGACCGTGGTCACGCCCGTGCACACCCGGTCCTCCTGGAACACCGGCGTCAATCGGTGATCCTCCTCGGTGGGCAGCGACACCATCCCGCGGTGTCCCCGGAGCGTGCCGGCCGAAACCCGCCGGTGACGGCGCCGCCCTGCTCAGCGCGCCTGCGGTGCCGGGGGCCCGACCCGGGCGGCGAGCCGCTTCGGGGCCATGACGCAGTAGCTCTCGGTGAGCAACTCACTGACCTCCGCCCAGTCGGTGTCGTCGTCGAGGATCATGCCCATCACGGTCGGGCTCCAGTCCGGTTTGTAGAAGGGGTGCCCGATGGCGAGGAGCCCGGCTATCTCGTCGAGTGGCGACCGGAAGGTCAGCAGGCAGGCGGGCTGGTCGAGTGCGGCGGCCCGCGCGTGCACCGGCTGGCGATCGGGGTCGACGGTGAGCACGTGGGCGATGGTCCGCTGGCGAATCCGCCAGCGGGTGCCCACCCAGGCCGGCTCCTCGTAGGTCTCCGGCAGGTCGCAGCAGATCGACCGCAGCCGGGCGAGGACCTCGGGCGGGACGTCTCCGGGTGCGGTCACGGGCAACGACACTAGCCGTACGGTGTGACACGTTCCGCTCGTCGAACCCCACCCCGCCCGGTGGTGCGGGCCCTGCCGATCGACCAGGATGGGCCGGGGCGACCGTGGGCCGTCGCCTCGGCTCGACCAGCCCCCGTGCCCGCTGAGGAGTGCCGTGCCATCCACCCTGCTCTCCCGCCGCGACCTCGACTTCCTGCTGCACGAGTGGCTGCGGGTGTCCGAGCTCGTCGAGCGCCCCCGCTACGCCGAGCACTCCCGGGAGACCTTCGACGACGCTCTGGACCTCGCCGAACGGGTGGCAACCGAGCAGTTCGCCCCGCACAACCGCGCCGCCGACCTGGCCGAGCCCACCTTCGACGGGCAGCGGGTGCGGCTGATCCCGCAGATCCGTGCCGCGTTGGACAGCTTCGCCGAGACGGGCCTGCTCACCGCCGGGCTGGACGCCACCGTCGGTGGCCTGCAACTGCCGCACGCCGTCGCCGCGGCGTGCTTCACCTGGTTCCAGGCGGCGAACGTGGCCACCTCGGCGTACCCGTTCCTCACCCTGGGCAACGCCAACCTGCTGCTGGCCCACGGCAGCCCGGAGCAGGTGGACACCTACGTCCGGCCGATGCTCGACGGCCGGTTCTTCGGCACCATGTGCCTGTCCGAGCCGCACGCCGGCAGCTCGCTGGCCGACATCACCACCCGCGCCGAGCCGCAGGCGGACGGCACGTACCGGCTGTTCGGCACCAAGATGTGGATCTCCGGTGGTGACCACGAGCTGGCCGAGAACATCGTCCACCTGGTGCTGGCGCGCATCCCGGGCGCACCGCCCGGGGTCAAGGGCATCTCGCTGTTCATCGTGCCGAAGGTGCTGGTGGGCCCGGACGGGACGCTCGGTGAGCGCAACGACGTGGCGCTGGCCGGGCTCAACCACAAGATGGGGTTCCGGGGCACCACCAACACCCTGCTCAGCTTCGGCGACGGCGCGCACATCCCGGCCGGCCGCGCCGGAGCGGTGGGTCACCTGGTCGGCGCGCCGCACCAGGGTCTGGCGCAGATGTTCCACATGATGAACGAGGCCCGGATCGGGGTCGGGGCGGGCGCCACCGCGCTGGGTTACACCGGCTATCTCAAGAGCCTGGCGTACGCGAAGGAGAGGCCGCAGGGCCGGCCGGTCGGCGCGAAGGACCCGGCCGCCGCGCAGGTGCCGATCATCGACCACCCCGACGTACGACGGATGCTGCTGGCCCAGAAGAGCTACGTGGAGGGGGCGCTGGCGCTGGTGCTCTACTGCGCCCGGTTGCTCGACGAGCAGAGGACCGCACCGGCCGAGGCCGACCGCGAGCGCGCGCACCTGCTGCTGGACGTGCTCACCCCGATCACCAAGAGTTGGCCGTCGCAGTGGTGCCTGGCGGCCAACGACCTGGCGATCCAGGTGCTCGGGGGCGCCGGCTACACCCGCGACCACGACGTGGAGCAGCACTACCGGGACAACCGGCTCAACCCGATCCACGAGGGCACCCACGGCATCCAGGCGCTGGACCTGCTGGGGCGCAAGGTGACCATGCAGAGCGGCGCGGGTCTCGCCCTGCTGACCACGACGATCGGGGACACCGTCGAGCGGGCCCGCAAGGTCGGGGGAGAGGCGTCCGACCTGGCCGACCGGCTGGCTGCCGCGGTGGACCGGGTCACCGCTGTCACCCGTCGACTGTGGGCTGACGGTGACCCGGTGCTCGCGCTGGCCAACGCCAGCGCCTACCTGGAGGCCGTCGGGCATGTGGTGATCGCGTGGATGTGGCTGGAGCAGGTGCTGGCGCTCCCGCCGGAAGGTGCCGGCGACGCGTTCCACGCCGGCAAGCGCCACGCCGCCCGCTACTTCTTCACCGTCGAGCTGCCCCGGACCGGCCCGCAGTTCGACCTGCTGGACAGCCGGGACCGGACCACGCTCGACATGCGCCCGGACTGGTTCTGACCCTCAGCGTCGTCGGCCTTGGTGCTGCACCGCCTGCCGCCCCTTGACGACGCCCCAGACGATCACGATCACCAGCGCGATCAGACCGATGATGATCAGCCAGCGGACCGCCTCGAGGATCAGGCCGAGCAGGATCAGTACGCCGGCGACCACGCCGACGACCCAGAGCAGTGCACGCATGTCGACCTCCAGTGACCGGCCGTGCCTGGTGCGGCCGGCCCCCGTTTCTCATTCCCCGTCCGGTCGACACCATGCGCGGGTGGCACACCCGAAGTCGATCAGGGGCCGGTACGCGCCACGTAGACGGTGTTCGCCGACTCCCCGCCGGTCAGCGGGTTGGCGAACGGCACGACATGCGCGCGTACGCTCGTGAACACCTCGGTGAGCGCGGCGGTGAACTCGGCGTCCGGCGGGTCGTCCGACCAGAGCGCGAAGACTCCCTCGGGGCGGAGCAGAGCGGCCAGGCGACGCAGCCCGGCCGGCGGGTAGAACGCCGCGTGGCTCGGGTGCAGAACGTTGCAGGGGGAGTGGTCGACGTCGAGCAGGACCGCGTCGAACCGCCGGCCGGGCACCTCGGCGTCGAAGCCGGTGTCACCGGCCACCGCAGCGAAGAAGTCGGCCTGCACGAAACGGGTCCGGGGGTCCTCGGCGAGCCCCGCCGCGAACGGCAGCAGCCCCCGTTGGTGCCAGTCGATCACGTCCTCGATCGCCTCCACCACGAACAGTGAGCGCACCCGGGGATCGCCCAGCGCCGCGCAGGCGGTGTAGCCCAGCCCGAGGCCGCCCACCACCACGTCGAGCGAATCACCGGCCACCTCGGCGAGACCGAGCCGGGCCAGCTCGATCTCCGCGACCGGGAAGAGGCTGGACATCAGGTACTCGTCGTCGAGCTTGACCTCGTACACCTCGACCTGGAGTGCCGGGTCCCGGCGTCGGCGCAGGCTGATCGCGCCGATAGGCGTCTCCCGCCAGGCCAGCTCTTCGAAACGCGCGCCCACGGGTGCCCTCTCGCCGCCGGATTCGTCCACGGATGGTACCGGTTGCCCCGCGACGGGCGGCCACGCAGGGTCCACAGGACATCGACGCAGCGCATATCCTGTGCCCGGCCGATCCACCGGAGGAGACTCATGCCGTCGCGGCAGGACCAGCTGCACTCCTACCAGTTCAGCGTCCAGCGGGCGGTCGCCGCCCTGGTCATGCGGGAGACCGATCCCGCGCAGTCGCCGTTTCGGCGGCTGGCTGGCGCGGGCCTGGCCAGCGTCCTGGTAGCGGCGATCGGGCTCGGTGGCTTCGCTCTCTACGGCCTGTTCGCCGGTGGCGGCAAGGGCTGGCGCGACCCAGGCGCGGTGATCGTGGAGAAGGAGTCCGGCGCCCGGTTCGTCTACCGCGAGCAGAAGCTGCACCCGGTGCTCAACTACGCCTCGGCGCTGCTCATCGTCGGTGCGGACCGCTCGAAGACCGTCCTGGTGTCCCGACGCACGATCGACGGAGTGCCGCGTGGGCTGCCGCTGGGCATCGCCGACGCCCCCGACTCACTGCCCGCCCCCGGCCGGCTGTCCACCACGGCGTGGACGGTCTGCTCGACGGTCCCGGCCGCCGAGACGCCCCGCTCCGCGCTGCTGATCGGCACCGAGCCCGACGGCGGCCGGCCGCTCGGCGACGAGGCGCTGCTGCTGCGCCACCCCGACGGCGGGCTGCACCTCGTCTGGCACCAGCGGCGCTACCTCGTCCGTGATCCGAGCCGGGTGCTGGCGGCGCTCGCCACCACCCGGGCCCAGGCGGTTCCGGTGGCGCCGGCACTGCTCAACTCGCTGCCCGCCGGCACCGACCTCGCTCCGCTCGATCTGCCCGCGCTGGGTCGGCCCGCCACCCGGGTGCCGGGTGCCGCGGTCGGCACTGTCTACCTGGTGAGCAATTCCGGCGGCGGTCGGCAGTACGCGGTGGCGCTCGACGCCGGCCTGGCCGGCATCACCGAGTTGCAGGCGGGGCTGTTGCTGGCCCGCACCGGGCAGGTCGAGCCGGTGCCGATGACGTTGGGTCGGTTTGCCGCGCTGCCCACGGTGGCCGACCTCGCCCCGAGCGGCCCGACCGCCCCACCGCCGATCCCGCCCCGGCTGGTGGCGGGCGACGGCGGGGCGCTCTGCACGCGCATCGGTGACGACGGCGGGGTGGGTGAGGTGCGATGGGGCGTACCGCTGCGGGACCTGACGGCTTCTCCACGGACCGCGCCGACCGGCGGCGCGGTGCTGGCCGACCACGTGGTGGTGGAGCCGGGTCGTGGCGCGGTGGTCGAGGCGGCCGCGGCGCCCGGCGCGACCGGCGGCGCGGTCTCCGTGGTCACCGACCTGGGTCGCCGCTACGTGCTTGCCGACCGGGAGGTGCTGCCGATGCTCGGCTACGGCGGTGTCCGTCCGCTGCGGTTGCCGGCCGGTCTGGTCAGCCTGGTGCCCGCCGGCGCCACCCTCGACCCGTCCGCGGCCCGCGCCGTCGCCGCCCCCGACTGATCACCGGGAGAGGCCGCTGGCCGGGCGGCGCAGGATGGTGACCGCGAACTCGGCGTCGTCGCGCCACGGGCGCAGGTCCCAGGTCGCGAAACGGTGCTCCACGAGCAGCCCGGCGGCCACCGCGTCGGCGTCGAACGCGGTCAGCGGGTAGCCCCGTTCGGTGCCGAAGCCCACGGTCAGTACCCCGTCCGGTCGCAGGTGGTCGGCGACGCGGCGCAGCACCTCCGGTTCGGTGCCGACGGCGACGAAGGCGAGCACGTTGCCGGCCAGCACCGCCGCGTCGAACGGCTCCGCCTCACCCAGGGCGGGCAGGTCCAGCTCGGCGAGGTCGGCGACCAGCCAGGTCGGGCCGGGGTAGTCGGCGCGGGCGGCTTCCACGAGCGCCGGGTCGGCGTCCACCCCGACGACCGTGTGCCCCCGCTCAGCCAGTGCGGCACCGACGCGGCCGGTGCCGCTGCCGGCGTCGAGGATCCGGGAGCCGGGCGCCACCAGAGTGTCGACCAGGCGGGCCTCGCCGGCCAGGTCCGTGCCCTCGGCCGCGAGTTTGCGGAACCTGTCGATGTACCACTGTGAGTGCTCGGGGCCGGTGTCGGTCGCCCAGCGGGTCGGGTTGGCCATGTGGCCACCGTAACCGGGCCGCTGGGGGAGCGGTGCGGGAGTCAGGGCCGGCGGCGTGGGTCCACCCGAAGGCCGTGGAGGACGAAGCCGGTGTGCCTACGCCAGGCGTCGGCGCCGGCCTTCGGGTCGCTCCGCAGGATGCCGGAGTTCGCCAGGAAGATCGCGGTGAGGTCGGCGGGGCCGAAGTCCTCGCGTAGCGAACCGTCCTCCTGGGCCGCTTTGAGAAACGACGACGCGTGCACGACGGCGTCGTCGCACAGGCGCGCCAACTGCTCCGAGCCCGGGTACCGGCGCGCCATGATGTCGTCGAGGGCGGGCAGGGTGGCCTGGAGTTCGAGCAGGCTCGTCAGGTAGAAGCGGAAACGGCTCCACGGGTCGGGAATGGCCTGGGCTTCGGCAGCGATGATCGCCATCTGTTCGGCCGCGATGATCGGGACGACGGCGTCTATGAGCGCCTCCCGGGTGCCGAACCGGTTGTAAAGGGTGCCCGTGCTGACACCGGCCGTGCGCGCGACTTCCTCCAGCGGCGCACCGAGACCCTGTGTCCGGAACACGTCGACCGCGGCGTTCGTGAGCTTCGCGAGGTTCTCCCGCGCATCGCGCCTCAGGGCCGGTCGAGCAGTTCCACCCGTTCCCATCGTCACAACCTCCATAAGTTGATGGCACTCTCAAGTTACTGCTAGCGTCGTTCGGGTCAACTTGAGGTATGCCTCAATTTATCACTCGACCTGGGGAGTCCACTCATGTCCAAGACCGTCGCGATTTTCGGCGCGGGAACCGGCCTCGGCCTCTCGGTAGCTCGACGGTTCGGCCGCGAGGGCTACCGGGTGGCCCTTGTCGGCCGCAACGTAAGCAGCCTCGACCACCTCGTCGCCGAGTTGGGAACCGACGGCGTCGAGGCGGCCGCGTTCCCTGCCGACCTGACGCGGACCGCCGAGGTGCCCGCGCTCATCGAGGCGATCACGGCGCGGTACGGCAGCATCGACGTCGTCGAGTACGCGCCGATCACCACCGCGCCGTTCGTCCCGGCGGCGGAGCTGACGCCGGAGGTCGCACAGGGGTTCGTGAACCTGTACCTGCTCACTCCGCTGGAGATCGTGCGTCAGGTCCTGCCCACAATGGTCGAACGCGGCGACGGCGGCATCCTCATCACGCAGGGCGCGTCGGCGGTCAACCCGGCACCCTTCATGAGTGGCGTCGGGCCGGCGATGGCCGCGGCGCGCAACTACCTGCACAGCCTGCACGGCGAGGTTGCCGGCAAGGGTGTCTACGTCGGCACCTTGATGGTCAACGCCATGATCCTGGGCAGCGCCGGACACCGGGCGATGACCGCTGGCGAGCTGGGTGTCGACATGCCCCAGGGCGTCGAGATCCCCACTGTCGACCCGGTCGACCTCGCCGACCTGCTGTGGAAGCTGCTCAGCACCCGCGACCGCATCGAAGTGCTGCACCCCGACGTCGACTACAGCAGCGCCCTCTGAGCACGCCGAGCAGGCGCTGAGCGGCGGCGACACCGCTCAGCGCCCGAGGGTGTCCCTCACCCCTTCTCCGCGCCGCTGGTCAGTCCTTCGGTGAGTAGTCGTTCGCTGGCAAAGAAGAGGATCACGATGGGCAGGGTGAGGACCACCGACCCGGCCATCAGCACCGTCTTGGGGACCTCCACCCCGTCGGCGAGCAGGGACAACCCCAGTGACACCGTCCACCTGTCGGGTTTGTCGACCAGGAACAGCAGGGCGAAGAGGAACTCGTTCCAGGCGATCATGAAGTCGTAGAGCGCGACCGCCATGATCGACGGCATCGCCAGGGGCAGGCTGACACGGCGGATGATGCCGAGCCGGCCGGCGCCGTCGATGGCGGCGGACTCCTCCAGGCTGACCGGGATGGTCTCGAAGTAGTTCTTCAGCATGTAGACCGACACCGGCAACGTCTGCGAGATGTAGACCAGCACCAGACCGAACAGCGAGCCGCGCAGCCCGGCCCGGGTGAAGACCACGAACAACGGGATCGCGATGACGATCGACGGAAACAGGTAGACCGCCAGGAACAGGAAGTCCACCTGTCGCCGACCGAAGAACCGCAGCCGGGCCACCGCGTAGGCGCCGGGGATCGCCACCAGGAGGGTGAGCACGGTCGCCGCGACGGCGACCAGACCGCTGTTGCGGATGAAGGTGAGGAAACCCTGGCCGCCGTCGTCGGTGGCCTTGAGGACCTCGGCGTACGTGGCCACGGTCAGCTCACCGAGGCCGACCACCAGCGCCCCGGGGTCGAGCAGCAGGCGCTCGATGGGGCGCACCGAGAGCACCAGCATGTAGTAGAAGGGGAAGGCCGTGATCACCAGGAACACGGCTATCACCAGGCGGCGCAGCCAACGCAGGCTCACCGTCTCGACCACGTCCCGGTCCATCAGCCCACCCTCCGTCCGAAGAAGCGCAGATAGATCAGCACGAACACGATGAGCACAACGGCCAGCACGACCGCCTGCGCGGCCGCGGCTCCGATGTCGGTACGGGCGGTGAGGAACTCGTACACCCGGACGCTGACCACCTCGGTGCCGGCCGCACCGCCGGTGAGCAGGTAGACGTCGTCGAACTTGTTGAACGTCATGATGAAGCGCAGCACCCCCAGCAGGGCGATCACCGGCAGCAGTTGGGGGAGCAGGATGTGCCGGAACCGCTGGGTGGGGGTGGCCCCGTCGACCCGGGCGGCCTCCTCCAATTCGCCGGGCACCGCCTGAAGGCGGGCCAGCAGGAACAGGAACGCGAACGGGAAGTACCGCCACGCCTCGAAGACGATCACGGTGGCCAGCGCGGTCGACTCCTGGGTGAGGAACGGCACCGGGGCGTCCCAGCCGAGCAGGCGTTGACCCCACGCGTTGACGATGCCGAGCTGTGGGTCGAGCATCACCTGCCAGACGAACGTGACGGCGACCACCGGTGCCACATACGGCAGCAGCATGGACGCCCGGACCAGGGTGCGACCCCGGAACGGCCGCCGGACGACCAGCGCGGCCACCAGGCCGAGCAGGATCGACCCGACGGTGCCGCCGATGCTGTAGATCAGGGTGACCCACAGCGTCTCGGCGAAGCCGGGGGTGTGCAGCACCCGGTCGATGTTGTCCATGGTGAACTCGCCGAACAGGCCGGTCTTGCGCAGTGTGGCCAGCCGGACCCGCTGGAAGGCGAGCACCACTGTCCACACGATCGGAATGCCGATGACCGCGACGGTGACGAGCAGGGTCGGTGCGACCAGCGCGAGCCCGGCCCGGGATTCACGGCGGCGCAGGGTCAGCGGTCGGCGCCCGGGTGACGCCGGCTGCTCCCTGGTGGGGGAGCGGCCGGGGCCGGGCGCGGTGGTGGTCAATTGACGCCCGCCTTGATGGCGTCCACGTCCTTCGTGGCGCGCTCGGCGGTGCGCGCCGCGTCGGACTTCCCGGAGACGAGGTCGCCCAGCACCTTGGGCACCGGCAGCTCGCCGAGCATGGCGCCGACGAGTTTGCCCTGCCCCTGGCTGAGGCCCCAACGCCCGAAGGTGTCCGGGCTGCGGCGCAACGTGGCCAGCACCTCGTCGCCGTACACGTCGCTGAGGGGCTTCTTCGCGTCCACGCCCGCCTGGCTGGTGTTCCAGGCGGTCAGGTACGCCTCCGGCTCGGCGGGGGTGCCCTTGCGCACCGGGAAGCGGCCCTCCGGCGACATGCCGAACCAGCGCGGGTAGCCGTCACCGAGCATGTACTCCACGAAGGACTTCGCCGGGTCGGTCACCGCGCCGTCGAGGACGGCCCATGAGCTGATCTCGCCGTACTGGGCCGGTTCGGTGCCGTTCGGGCCCTTGATCGCGGTGACGAACCCGCTGTTCTTCGCGAGGAACGCCGGGTCCGCCTGGCACTGCGGGCAGGTCGGCTTGGCGTCGTTGCGCAGCCCGGCCAGCTCGTCGAGGATGAACGGTGACCAGATCACCATGGCCGCCTTGCCCGCGAAGTAGGTGGCCCGGGTGGTGTCCACGTCCTGCGCGCCCTTCACCGAGCTGGTGCGGATCAGGTCACCGTAGAAGCGGAACGCCTCGACGCACTGGGGCGAATCCAGTGTCACCTTTCCCGAGTCGTCGGTGAGCTGGCAGCCGTTGGCCAACGCCAGGTGCTCGAAGGTCTGTTGCGTGAACACGTCGCTGGGGGCGGTCGCCGCGGTGATGCCGGCGACGCCGCCGGTGTTCAGTCGTGCCGCGGCGGTGGTGATCCGTTCGTACGTGTCGGGGGCGGGCAGGCCGGCCGCGGCGAACAGGTCCTTGCGGTAGACGAGCAGCTGCCCCCACCCGTCGCTGGGCACGGAGAGCTGCGTGCCGTCGTCGGAGGTGAGCTCCAGCGCTCGGGGGGAGAACGTCTGCCTGCCCAGCTTGTCGACGACCTCCGCGTTCGCCGAGGCGTGCAGCAGCTCGTTGCCGGCGAGCGTGCGGATGCCGGCGAGGGAGACCGACCCGACCACGTCGGGCAGGTCGCCGGCGGCGGCGTTTGCGGCGATCAAGGAGGGGAACTGGTCCTCGTTGACGGTCACGAGATCGACCTGGATCCCGGTCTTGGCGGTGAAGTCGGCGATGATCGACTTGGTGGCGGTGACCCGGTCGGCCACGTCCTCCAGGCTCCAGACGGTGATCTTCTTGCTGTTGCTGTCGGATGCGTCGTCGCCGCAGGCCAGCAGGGTCGACGTGGTCAGTGCCAGGATCAGGGTGGTGGCGAGTATCCGCCTCGGAGGTGCTGACATCGGTGGCACTCCTCTCGAAGGGTACATGAAGGATCCAACACCTTCGATTGATCAATAGCAAGACATATCGCGATTTTTTGCTATCCTGGAGCCCAGTGCTACCGGGATGTGACACATGGGCAACTGGGTGGTCTCTCTCGCCGGGCCTCGACGCATCAGCCTCGAGCCCTGCCCGCCGGATCCGCTCGGCCCCGGCCAGGTCCGAGTCCGCACCTGCTACTCGGGCATCTCCGCCGGCACCGAGCTGACCCTCTACCGGGGCAGCAATCCCCGGCTCCGCAAGGACTGGGACGATGCCGCCCGCATGTTCGTCCCCCGACAGGCCCCGGTGCCCTACCCGCTGATCGGCTTCGGCTACGAAGAGGTCGGCGAGGTCGTCGAGGTCGCGCCGGACGTCACCCACCGACACCCGGGGCAGCTCGTCTGGGGCATCTGGGGGCACCGGGCCGAAGCCGTGCTCGCCGCCGACTCGGTCCGCGCGCTGCCCGCCGGGCTGGATCCGCTGGCCGCGGTCTTCGCCCGCCCCGGCGCCATCGCGCTGACCGCCGTGCTCGCCGGTGACCTGCACCTCGGCGACTGGGTGGGAGTCTTCGGCCAGGGCGTCATCGGGCTGCTCGCCACCCGGCTCGCCGTGCTCTCCGGAGCCCGGGTGGTGGCCGTCGACCCGGTACCCGACCGGCTGGAGCACGCCGCCCGGTACGGCGCACACTCGACTGTGGACGCCGGTGTCACCTCCGCCGCCGCCGCGTTGCGCCAGGCCACCGACGGCCGGGGGGCCGACGTCTGCCTGGAGTTGTCCGGAGCGTACCCGGCGCTGCACGAGGCCATCCGCTCCACCACCCACGCCGGCCGGGTCGTGGCCGCCGGCTTCTACCAGGGCCAGGCCGACGCGCTCGGCCTCGGCGAGGAGTTCCACCACAACCGCATCCAGTTGGTGGCCGCCCAGGTCTCCGGGCCCACCCCCGCGCCGAGCATGGCCGGCCGGTGGACCGGAGACCGGGTCGCGCAGACCTTCATGGACCTGGTGGCCGACCGCAGCGTCGACCCGCTGCCGCTGGTCAGCCACATCGTCGACGCCAGCGCGGTCGCCGACGCCCTCGCGCTGCTCGACCGCGGCGCCGGTGACGTCCTCCAAGTCGTGCTGAGGTTCTCATGACCACCATCGCGCTGGCCTGTCAGGAACAACTCCTGCCGGGCACCAACCTGATCCAGAAGTACGCCCTCGCGGCCGCCCTCGGCTACCAGGGCATCGAGCTACGCGGCCGCGGCGACCTGGCGTTCGCCCGCCGGTTGCCCGAGCTGCGCCGGGCCCGCGCCGCCGGGGTGGTGATGCCCACCGTCTGCGTCGAGATGGACCACTTCATCGGCGACTTCGACCCCGCCCGGTCCGCCGATGCCGTCCGCAACCTGCGCTCCCAACTCACGGTGATCGCCGAGCTGGGCGGCGTCGGAGTGATGACCCCGGCCGCCTGGGGGATGTTCTCCCGACGACTGCCGCCGTTCGATCCGCCCCGCCGGCCGGACGGCGACCGGCAGGTGCTCCTCGACGCCCTCGGCGAGCTGGGCGAACACGCCCGGGCCGAGGGGGTCACCCTTTTCCTGGAACCCCTCAACCGGTACGAGGACCACATGGTCAACCGTCTCGACGAGGCGGTGGCGCTCTGCGCCGCGCTCGGGTTGCCGTCGGTCCGGGTGGTCGCCGACACCTTCCACATGAACATCGAGGAGGACGACGTGCACCGCGCGCTGCGCGCCGCCGCGCCGTACCTCGGGCACGTCCAGGTCAGCGACTCCAACCGGTACCAACCCGGCGCCGGGCACCTGGACTGGCCGGCGCTGGTGCGCACCCTGCTGGAGCTGGACTACCGGGGCTGGCTGGCGCTGGAGTGCCGGCTCCGCGGCGACCCGGTTCGGGCCCTGCAACAGGCGGCCACGGTGCTGCGACACGCGCTGCCCCGGCGGGCCGCCGCGTGACCGCCGACGCCGGGCCGACAAGCGTCGACGCGACCACCGGTGTCGGCCCGCCCGCCGACGCCGGGGCGACGCGCGCCGAAACCGCCGGCACGGGTGGCCCGGCCGACGCGGCCGGGTTGCGTCGGCTCGCGATCGACACGCTCGACGCCAACTGGGAGCACGACCACACGGTGCCCTCGCGCACGCTCTACCCGCACCAGTGGAGCTGGGACTCCGCGTTCATCGCGATCGGGTTGGCCCAGGTCCGTCCCGACCGCGCCTGGCGGGAGCTGGCCAGCCTGTTCGGGGCGCAGTGGGCCGACGGACGGGTGCCGCACATCGTGTTCAACCCGGCGCTGCGGGTCGGCGCGTACTTCCCGGGGCCGGAGATGTGGCGTTCGGCCGACGTGCCGGGAGCACCGACGGTGGCCACCTCCGGCCTGGTCCAGCCGCCGGTGCACGCGCTCGCCGCGTTGCTGGCGTACCGGCGGACGCCCGACCCGAGGGCCCTGGCCGCGCTGCGCGGGCTCTACCCCGCGCTGGTCGCCCAACAGCGCTACCTGGCCGACCGGCGGGACGTGGCCGGTGACGGACTGGTCTGCATCGTGCACCCGTGGGAGTCCGGGTTGGACAACAGCCCGGCGTGGGACGAGCCGATGGCCGCGGTGCCGGCCGAGGCCGCAGTCATGCGGGCGTACCGTCGGCACGACACCACGCACGCCGACGCCGCGCACCGCCCCACCGACCTCGACTACGCGCGCTACCTGGCGATCGTCGCCGCCTACCGTGACCACTGCTACTCCGACCGGGACCTGGCCGGCGGTCACCCGTTCCTGGTGGAGTGCCCGCTGTTCAACGCGGCGTTCGGGGCCGCCGAACACGCCCTCGCCGAGATCGCCGCGCTCGTCGGCGGCGATCCCGGGCCGCACCGGGCCCGCGCGGCCCACATCACCGAAGCATTGGTACGCCGGCTGTACGACCCGGACACCGGCACGTTCCAGCCCCGTGACCTGCGTACCAACCGCCTGCTGAGCGCCCGTACCGTGCTCGGGCTGACCCCGCTGATCCTGCCCGACCTGCCGACCCGGCAGGCCGACGCGCTGGTCGTCGAGGCCCGGTCGGCGCGCTTCGGGGTGGCCGGTCGGATGGACCGGCCGCTGCCCACCCACGACCGCACCGCACCCGACTTCGAGCCGCTTCGGTACTGGCGTGGGCCGAGCTGGCTCAACATCGGCTGGCTGGTCCGGCGTGGGTTGCTCGGTCACGGGCACCCGGAGTTGGCCGCCGGGCTGCGCCGGTCGATGATCGGTCTGGTCGCCGGGGCCGGCTGCCACGAGTACTTCCACCCGGACACCGGTGCCGGGCTGGGCTCACCGGCGTTCAGCTGGAGCGCCGCGCTGCTGCTCGACCTGCTCGCCGATTCGCCGACTGAGCGCGGTGCCGGGTGGTAGCGTCCCCGATCCCGGCGGCAGCAAGGAGCATCGCCGAGATGGCCTGGCTCGGGTACGCGGACCGACACCGCACCTCACCGGTCGACCAGATCATCTTCGACCACCTGCTGGCCGAGGGCTTGCTGGCCTGATGCCTGTTTGTCGCGGCCGGGCAGGGGTAACCGGCCGAGCGTGACCGACGGCGACGGGTTCCCGTACTTCATCGACGCGGTGTCCCAACGGTCCGGGCTGCCCGCCGAGGAGGCCGCCGTGCTCGCCCGCGCCGTGCTCCAGACGTTGGCCGAGCGGGTGACCGACGGGCCGCCCGACGACCTCGGCGGGCACCTTCCCAACGAGGTCGGCGGCTACCTGACCGGCCCGCCCCCGGAGTCGGCCGGAACCTCGCTTGCTGCTGCACACCCGACCGGGGCTTCCGGTGCTGGTCCGGACCCGACCGGGGCTTCCGATGCGGATGCCGACGGGTTGACCAGCGGGGTGGGCCTGGAGGTCGGCGGTGCCGGCACGCCCTCGACGGACGCCGGGCCGACGGAGTTCCTTCGCCGGGTGGAACAGCGCGCCGGGGTGGACCCGGCCACCGCCCGAGCCGGAACCGGCGCTGTCTTCGCCACCCTGCGGACGGCGATGACCGTCCGGGAGTTCCGGGAGATGGTGGCGCGCATGCCACGCGACGGTGGGTTCTGACCCGCGGAGCAGCACGGCGAGGAGTCTCTGCACCCCGGTGGCGGACCAGCCTGGGTGACTCACGCCTCGGGCACGTCCTCGGGCTCGGCGACCCAGGCCGAGAAGGCCGGCAGCCCGTGCCAGGGACCGGTGGAACCGTCGGGCCGACGATCGGTGGCGACCGCCACCACCGCGTAAGGATGGCCGAAGCGCAACTCGGCGGTGCGGGCCACACCCTCCGGCGGCAGGCTGGTCCGCCCGAACATGCCGGTCACGGCCGCCGCCTCGAAGCCGTACCTGTCGAACCGGGCCACCGCCGTCTGCCGTGCGTCGAAGTCGGTCATCCGTAGCGCCAGCGCCGTCGCGAGCGTGGTCGCTGCGGCGGGGAAGCCGAGCGCCGAGGCGGTCAGGTCATGGTCGTTCCGCGCGGACCAGCAGGGGAGGACCGCTTGGTGCCGCTCCTCGCGGCCGTCGCGGGCGTGGGTGCGCACCCGTTCCTCGGTCACCGTCCACAGCGGCGTCCCACCGAGCGGCAGGTCGAACAGCGAACGGCTGCCCTCCGGTGGCACGCCGTCGGCCGCGCCGGCGCTGAGGTCGTACGCGACGGCCAGCACCTCGGCCGGTGGCATCTGTGGTGCGGCGGCCACCGAGAGGACGACCAGCCCCGCGCCGTCGGCCGTCTGGGCGGGTGCGGCGTGCACGATCACGTCACCGGCCCGGGCGGTGGAGACGATGTGGCACCGGTGGCCGTGGCTCGGGCTGCGCAGGGCCCGCCGCAGGTGGCCGGCCCACGGGCTGCCGGCGCCGAGAGCGCGCGCGTCGGTGACGTCGAACGGGGTCGCCCAGGACACCCGGGTGGCCAACGCGCTGGCCAGGATGAACACCGTGTTCGCCTCGACCTGCAGGGGAAACGTCTCGATCAGGCCGAGGGTGTGCTCGCGCGCCCAGGTGTCCAACCCGGCCTGATCGGGCAGTGCGCCGACGTCGGTCGTGCGGGGGAGCGCGGCCCGCCACGCCGCCGCCCCACCGTCGCCCTGCCCCGCTCGGTGCCAGAGCGCGGTGGCGGCACCGATCAGCGGGTGCGGAATCTCCAGCAGCGCTCGGGCGGCATCGGCCGCGCTCGACAGGTCGGTGCCCAGGGCGTGCGCCAGCTCGTCGACGGGTCCCTCCCCGTCGGTCGCCGTGGTGGCACAGACCGCGAGCAGCAGCCAGGCGCCGAGCGGGGAGGCGACGTGGTGCCCGTCGCCGACCGTCGCGTGCAGTCGCGCGGCGTACGCGGACAACGGGCCGTGCAGATCACTGCTCATGCCCACACTCTGCCCGCCAACCCGGCTCACGACCACAGTTCGAACGGCTCGTCGATCTCCGTGCCGGCGAGAAAGGGGGTGATCAGCCGAGGGATCTGCCCGGGGTAGAAACGGTCCCGACTGGCCACCACCTCCGGCAACGGCCACCAGCGGAAGCCGAAGTAGTCCTCTCGCTCGTAGTCGAGCCGGTGCGCCTCGTCCACGTCCGGGCCAGGGCCGGTCAGCCGTACGGCGACGACAACCTCGTCCTGGACGTGGCGCACCTGGCGGTGCAGGAAGCTGGCCCGCCGCCGCCAGTTCGGCGTACCGACCTGGTCAGCGGTGATCACGATGCCGGTCTCTTCCCGCAGCTCCCGTACCGCGGTGTCGCGATACGTCTCGCCGGGGTCCATGCCACCGCCGGGCAGTTCCCACCAGGTGCCCAGCCGGGGATGGTCCGGGTCGTGGGTGTGGAACAGCAGCACCCGGTCGGTGCCGTCGACGACCACGACCCGCACCGCGCGTCGCTTGAGGATCGGCAGGTCGCGAGGTAGCTCGTCCATCGGGCCAGTCTGTCGTAGCGTCCCCCACGGCTGCGAGTAGGCTGCCCGCCGTGGCTGGTCTGTTGAGGAATGTCGCGGCGCGTATCTCCCGGGTCGGTGCGGTGATCCCGTCGCCCCGGCGTACCGGGCCGGCGCCCGCGCAGGTCGCCCGCCGCCGCCAGGTGAGCGCCTTGCAGCGTCGGGAGTTGACCTACGCTCCGGAGCGGGACGGTCAGGCCGACCCGGGCGAGATCGTCTGGACGTGGGTGCCGTACGAGGACGACCCCCGTCAGGGCAAGGATCGGCCGGTGCTGGTGGTCGGGCGGCACAGCCGGACCCTGTTCGGGCTGATGCTGTCCAGCCAGAGCGACCGGGACGGGCAGCGGCACTGGTTCGCGCTCGGGCCGGGTGAGTGGGACCGCGACAACCGGCCGAGCTGGGTCCGGCTGGACCGGGTGCTCACCATGCGCGAGGACAGCATCCGCCGGGAGGGCGCCGTGTTGGACCGGCCCCGCTTCGACCGGGTCGGGCAGGCCTTGCGCGCCGGCTACGGCTGGCGTTGACCGCGCCGGCTACGGCTGGCGTTGACCGCGCCGGGCGCGGATCGGCGGCGAGCCGCGCCCGGAGCCGCGCCGGCGGTAGGGCGGCCCCTGGCGGTGTGGTCTATTCGCTGCTCGGGCCGACCGCCGCGCCCTTCGCGTCCGGCGGCGGGTACGGCTGGTCGGCGAGGAGCCGGGCCAGGTGTGCGCTGTTGAGCGCCAGTGCCTTCGTGGTGCGACCGGTGGTGTCGGGCTTGGGCCCGGCGTCACGGTAGTCCACCGTGTGCAGCGCCTCACCGACCCAGTAGGTCGCGCCGGCGGCGGCGACGGTGAAGCCCACCTCGTTGAGCGCCCCCTGCACTTCGGCGATGCTGTGGTGCGCGCCGTCCTCGTTGCCGACGACCGCGACACCGGCCACCTTGCCGTAGGTGAGCAGCCGTCCCTCGTCGTCGGTCTCGGACAGCTCGGCGTCGAGGCGTTCGAGGACCATCTTGGTGACGCTCGCGGGCTGGCCGAGCCAGATCGGGGTGGCGATGATGAGGATCTGGGCGGCGAGCAGTTTGGCGCGGATGGCGGGCCAACCGTCGCCGTGGCCCTCGTCGGTCGACACCCCGAAGCGCACGTCGTGGTCGACCACCCGGACGATCTCGCCGTCCACGCCCTGACGGGCCAGTTCGGCCAACACCTCCCGGCCCAGTTGCTCGGAGCTGGAGGGGGCAGGCGAGGGCTTGAGGGTGCAGTTGAGTACGAGGGCACGGATGCTCGGCACGAGGGGTTCCTCTCGTCGATCGGCGGGGCCGTCCCTACGCGTACCCGAATCATCTCGGCCCAAGCCCTCCACCGGGCACACGTGATCAAGAGGTTTGCGTCAGAATCCGGGCCGACGGTGACGCGAACCTCTTGATCACCGCCAGCAGGCGGGGGTGGGGGGTGGGAGATGGGGGTGGGTGGTGGACGTGGTGGGGTGGGTCCGGGAGGAGTTTGGGCTTCGGTTGTCCACGGTGGACGAGATTTCGCACGGGGCTGATCTAAGGGCCCGGCTCTGGCGGGGTGAGACGGGCGACGGCGCGCGGTATGCCGTCAAGGTCAGCGGTGGCGGTACGCCGGCCGGCCTGATCGTGGCCGCGCACCTGGCCGAGCAGGGCGTGCCAGGTGTCGCTGCGCAGGTCCGCACCTGCGACGGACGCCCGTACGCCGAGCGTGACGGGCACCGCCTGTCCGTGGTCCCGTGGGTGTCCGACCTACGAGCGCTGGACGGCCCGATGAGCGAGGCGCACTGGCGTGCCTACGGCGAACTGCTGGCCGCCGTGCACGCGGCGCCGGTGACCGACGAGTTGGAACGGCTGCTGCCCGGCGGCGGTGACGCGTACCCCTCGATCGTGGCCGCGACCCGGGACGTGGCCGGACGGCTCCGCGACCAGGCCGACCCCGCTGATCCGCTGGTCGCCGAACTGGCCGCCGTCTGGGCGGCGAATGCCGACCGCGTGTCCACGCTGCTCCGTGGGGTCGAGCGACTCGCCGTCGACCGGTCGGGGCCGGCGGTGATCTGCCACGGCGACCCGCACCTGGGCAATCTCCTGCTCGGCGCGGACGGGCAGGTGTGGCTGATCGACTGGGACGACGCCGTGCTCGCCCCACCCGAGTGCGACCTCATGTTCGTCCTCGGCGGGGTGCTCGCCTTCGCGCCGATCTCTGCCGAGCAGCAGCAGGCGGTGCTCGCCGGCTACGGCAGGACCGACGTCGACCCGCTGCGCCTGGCCTGGTTTCTCGCGGTCCGGGCGCTCGACGACCTCAGCGACTGGACCCGCCAGGCGTTGGACCTCGACGTCGAGCCGGCCGACCGGGACCGGGCCGCGCGGATCGTGCGGGGGCTGGTGTCACCGGTGGGTCTGGTCACCCTCGCCGAAGCGGCAGTGCGCGACCTCGACCGAAAGCCCTGAGCGGCGACGGCGCCGCCAGCTACGCCGGACAAAAAGTAAGGCAAAGAGCGGACGCGCTCTCTGCCACCTCCAACATATATCGCACCGGGGGCCTTGCGGCAAGACCCGGGTGGTGCCGCAAAATCTCCAGCCGACGCCCAAATCTGGGAAAATCGGGGGATTACATGATCGATGTCATCATTGCTGGCGGCGGGCCGACCGGCCTGATGGTGGCCGCCGAGTTGCGGCTGCACGGACTGCACGCGCTCGTGCTCGAAAAGGAGACCGAGCCGACCAGCTACGTCCGCGCGCTCGGCCTGCACGCGCGAAGCATCGAGGTGCTGGACCAGCGAGGTCTGCTGGAGCGTTTCCTCGCGCTCGGAACGCAGTTCCCGGTCGGGGGCTTCTTCGCCGCGATCCCCAAGCCGTCGCCGGGCGGGCTGGACACCGCACACGCGTACGTTCTCGGTATTCCGCAGACCATCACCGACCGTCTCCTGGGTGAGCACGCCAGCGAGGTCGGCGTCGAGATCCGGCGCGGCAGCGAACTCGTCGGGCTCAGCCAGGACGACGACGGGGTGACCGTGCGGCTGGCCGACGGGACGCAACTGCGTTCGCGCTACCTCGTCGGCTGCGACGGCGGCCGCAGCACCGTACGCGGGTTGCTCGGTGTCGGCTTTCCCGGCGAGCCCAGCAGGGTCGAGACGTTGCTGGGGGAGATGGAGGTGGGTGTGCCGCCGGAGAAGGTGGCCGACGTGGTGGCGCAGGTCCGCAGGACCCACCTCCGATTCGGGCTCGGGCCCCTCGGAGACGGGGTCTACCGTGTCGTCGTCCCGGCCGAGGGGGTGGTCGAGGACCGCACTGTCCCACCGACCATCGAGGACTTCAGACACCAACTGCGGGTGTACGCGGGCACCGACTTCGGTGTCCACTCACCGCGCTGGCTCTCCCGCTTCGGGGATGCCACCCGGCTGGCCGAGCGCTATCGGGTCGACCGGGTGCTGTTGGCCGGCGACGCGGCGCACATCCACCCGCCGACCGGTGGGCAGGGGCTCAACCTCGGCATCCAGGACGCGTTCAACCTCGGCTGGAAACTGGCCGCCGAGCTCAACGGATGGGCGCCGGAAGGGCTGCTGGACAGCTACCACAGTGAGCGGCATCCGGTGGCCGCGGACGTGCTGACCAACACCCGGGCGCAGATGGTGCTGCTCTCACCCGAGCCGGGGCCGCGGTCGGTGCGCCAACTGTTGTCGGAGCTGTTGGATTTCGAGGACGTCAACCGGTACCTGATCGAGAAGATCACCGCGATCGGGGTCCGCTACGACCTGGGCGCGGGGCACGAACTGCTCGGGCGTCACATGCGTGACGTTCGGCTGCGGCGGGGGCGTCTCTACGAGCTGATGCGCGGCGGCCGGGGCCTGCTGCTCGACCAGACCGGCCAGCTCTCGGTCGCCGGCTGGGCGGAGCGGGTCGACCATGTCGTCGACGTCAGCGACGAGGTGGAGGTGCCCGCCGTGCTGTTGCGGCCCGACGGTCACGTGGCGTGGGCGGGCGACGATCAGACCGACCTGCTCCGCCATCTGCCCAGGTGGTTCGGCGCGCCTGTCAGCTGAACGGTCAGCGCTCGCCGAGGAACGCGCTGTCGACCAGTTGGCGGGGCGATCGGGCACCACCGAGGCTCTTCGCCTGGTACATGGCCGCATCGGCGCGGCTGAGCGCGTCGGTGAGCTGGGCCGGGCCGGTCACCGGGGCGAGGCCGACGGACGCGGTGACCCGGACGCTGCACCCGCTCAGCCGGATCGGCGCGGCGACGGTCTCGCTGAGCCGGCGGGTCGAGTGCTCGATCCAGCGGCGGTCGACGGTGGGGCTGGACAGCAGCCCGGCGAACTCGTCGCCGCCGAGGCGCGCCACGAGATTGTCCCCGGCGAAACCGGCGAGCCGTTCGGCGACACTGATCAGCACCTGGTCGCCGGCGGCGTGCCCGTACCGGTCGTTGATCTGCTTGAAGTCGTCCAGGTCGAGCACCACGGCGATCAGCGGCTGGCCGGCGGCGTCGGTGAGCAGTGCGGCTGCCAGCCGGTAGAAGGCGCGGCGATTGGGCAACCCGGTCAGCGGGTCGTGACTGGCGGCGTGCCGTTCGGCTGCCAGTTCTGCCTGGAGGTGACTGATCTCGGCCTCGGCGCGCACCGCCCGCCGGCGTAGTTGCCAGGAGGAGAGCAGCGCGCCCGCCGCGCAGACGCCGGAGGCGACACTCATCGGATCCGGCACGAACCCTCCCATCGCCGCGACCGCCTCCAGTCCTCGGTTGACGCGGTATGCCGCGTCGGGCCCAGTTTTGCCTGATCGTTGCCCGTGTGGGGGTAACACAAAGTGAACGGATGGGCACCGATCATGTGCGTTATCATGCTCGCCGTCGGATGCAGATGCAATAGCAGATGCACGTGCAGAACCGTCCAATGTCGATACCGCACCCCCTCGCCGTCACCGCTCCTCCCACGGCCACCGGCGGGCTCGTAACAGAAAGACGCCCCCATGCAGCAGCCACCCAATGGCGTACCGATCCACCAGTTGCCTCCGCTGAGCTGGCAGAAGAGTCGCCGCAGCAACCCCAGCGGCAACTGCGTCGAACTGGCCGAACTGCCCGAGGGAGCGGGCATCGCGGTCCGCAACTCACGACACCCGGAAGGACCGGCGCTGATCTACACGGTCGATGAGATCGCCGCCTTCGTTCTCGGTGCGCGGGACGGAGACTTCGACCATCTGATCAACTGACCGTCCGGCCGGTGGATCGTCCCGGTGACGAGACTGATTCACCGGCGCGGAGGAGTTCACCTCACTGTCGGTCCATGGCATGCTTACACGTCGGCCGGGCCGGGGCGTCCGGCCGTCGTGGGTCGGTGTCCGGAGGTCCGCACGTGACGATGGTTCCCGCCGAGGGTGGCCCGACAACCGGGCCGACCGTGCTGCGTATGCTGCTCGGCGCCCAACTGCGCCGCCTCCGGGAGTCCAGCGGGGTGACCCGGGAGGGTGCCGGCTGGGAGATCCGCTCCTCCGAGTCCAAGATCAGTCGAATGGAGCTCGGCCGGGTCGGCTTCAAGGAGCGCGACGTCGCCGACCTGTTGACCCTCTACGGCGTCACCGAGGACCACGAGCGTGACGCGCTGCTCAAGCTCGCGCGGGACGCGAACAGCCCCGGCTGGTGGCACCGCTACGGCGACGTGTTGCCGTCCTGGTTCCAGTCGTACCTGGGCCTGGAGGCCGCCGCCGCGCTGATCCGCAGCTACGAGGTGCAGTTCGTGCCCGGCCTCCTGCAGACCCGGGAGTACGCCCGGGCGGTCGTGCTGCTCGGGCACGGCACTGCCGGTCCGGGCGAGATCGACAGGCGTGTCGCGCTGCGGATGCAGCGTCAGCAGTTGCTCCAGCGGCAGAACCCGCCGCAGCTCTGGGCCGTGGTGGACGAGGCGGCCCTGCGCCGGCCCATCGGCGGCGCGGAGGTCATGCGCGGCCAGCTCACCGCGCTCATCGAGGCGACCAAGTTGCCCCACATCCGGCTGCAGGTCATTCCGTTCGCGGCCGGTGGTCATGCCGCCGCCGGGGGCGCCTTCACCATCCTGCGCTTCGGCGACCAGGAGCTTCCGGACATCGTCTACATCGAACAGCTCACCAGCGCCATCTACCTGGACAAGCGCGACGATCTGGATTACTACGCGGTCGCCATGGAGCGGCTCTGCGTCGAGGCGGAGCCGCCCGAGCGTACGGCGGAGATCCTCGGCGGCCTGCTGGACGACCTGTACCCGGCCTGACTCCCGACCGCGCTCCCACTCTCCGTTCACGTATTGACCGACGCCGACCGGTCGGGCTAGTCTCTGTATCGATACAGACTGAATCGATGCAGAGAGGTGCCGGTGAAGCCAACACTGCAAGCCGTGGCCGACGCGGTCGGCGTCTCACGCAGCACCGTGTCCAATGCCTACAGCCGCCCCGACCAGCTCTCCGCGGCCCTGCGTGAGCGGATCCTGGACGCCGCCCGGCAACTCGGCTACCCCGGTCCCAACCCCACCGCGCGCTCCCTGCGCCGAGGTTTCGTCGGGTCGATCGGGGTGCTGTTCACCTCGCAACTGTCGTACGCCTTCACCGACCCGTTCGCGGTCCGCTTCCTCGCCGGTGTCGGTGCGGCGGCGGAGCGGCACGGCACCAGCATGCTGCTGGTGCCACTGCCGCCGGCCGTGACCGACGCCCGGCAGGCGGTGGAGAACGCCGCCGTCGACGGGTTCTGCGTCTACTGCGTCGCCGACGAAGAGTGGGCCCTGGATGTGATCCGCCAACGCGGGCTGCCGTTCGTCAGCACGGCCGCCCGCGACGACGCCGGCCCCGACGAACGATTCGTCGGCATCGACGAGCGGGCCGCCGCACGCAGCGCCGCCGCGCACGTCGCAGGGCTCGGGCATCGTCGGGTGGCGCTGCTGGCCGACTCCGTGCGGCCCGACGCGCCGGCCGGCCCGCTCACCCTGACCGGGGTCGACCAGGTGCCGCACCCGACCACCCGGGGCCGGCTCAGCGGGTTCGCCGACGCCTTCGCCGAGGTCGGCGTCGGCTGGGCCGAGCTGACACTGGTCAACGTCCCCGGCAACAGCCGCCCGGCGGCAGCCGCAGCCATCGCCGGGCTGTTCGACCAACCCGCACCGCCGACCGCCGTGCTGGCCGGCTCCGACGTCCTCGCGCTCGGCGTGCTGGACGCCCTGGCCGCACGGCCGGCCCATGATCGCCTCTCCGTCTCGGTGACCGGCTTCGACGACGTCCCCGAGGCCGCCGCTGCCGGCCTCACCACCGTCCGGCAACCGGCCGAGGAGAAGGGCCGGATCGCCGCCGAACTGCTGCTCGACCCGCCCGCGGACGCCGCCGCCGGGCACGTGCTGCTGCCCACCGCACTCGTCGTCCGGGAATCCACCGGACCGGTCCCCAGGAGTTGACCATGGAACTTCCCACCGGATACATCACCGCGCTCGACGCCATGAACCGGCACGTCAACTCGGCTCGACCGGACGCGCCGGTCCAGGTCGAACACCCCCGCCGGCCCCTGCTCGCCCCGACCCGGCAGGCCACCGCCCTCGCCCTGCGCCGGCTCGCCGACCGCATCCAACCGCGACCGCTGCCCGGCACCCCGCGCTGCTCCTGACGCGCACCAATCCCATTCCGGTACGCACGGGACGAACAGTGTGGGTCCGGGCACGCAGAGTGGTCGTCTGCGGTGTTGCCAGGCAGACTGGTGAAGCCATGTCGCCGCTCACGCCCACTCTCCGCCTCCACGACCGCTACGTACTGCACGAGCGGATCGGTCTCGGTGGCATGTCCGAGGTGTGGCGAGGCGACGACGAGGTGCTCGGCCGGCCGGTGGCGATCAAGGTGCTCGCCGGGCAGTTCGCCACCGACCCGCAACTGCGGGCCACCATCCAACGCGAGGCCCGCGCGGCCGCCCGGCTGACCCACCCACACGTGACCCAGGTGTACGACTACGCCGAGGCGACCCTGGCCGGCGGCGTCGTGGTCCCGTACCTGGTGATGGAGCTCGTCGACGGTCACAACCTGGCCGACCGGCTGCGGAGCGGGCCGCTGCCCTGGCCGGAGGCGGTCCGGGTGGCCGGGCAGATCGCCGCCGCGCTGGCCGCCGCGCACCGCATCGGCGTCGTGCACCGCGACGTCAAGCCCGGAAACGTCATGCTCACCGACACCGGCGCCAAGGTGCTCGACTTCGGCATCGCCGCGCTCGGCGGCCTCGACAGCCAGTCCGGCGAACCGCTGATGGGCACCCCCGCCTACTTCGCCCCGGAACGGCTGACCGCCGGCCCGCCCGACCCGGCGAGCGACGTGTACGCCCTCGGCGCACTGCTCTACCGCACTCTCACCGGGCGGGCGCCGCTGCCCGTGCAGAGCTGGGAGGACGCGCTGGAGGTGCACCGGCGCGGCACCCCCGTGCCGCCGCTGCGAGTGCCCGGCCTTCCCGCCGACATCGCCGAGCTGACCGTCGCCTGCCTGGCCGCCAACCCGGCCGACCGGCCGAGCGCCGCGCATCTGGCCCGCCGCTTCGGCGCCGGTCAGCCGGTCGAGCCGCCCACCGAGCTGCTGCGCATCCGACCGGCCGCCCACCCGCCCACCCTGATCGACAGATCGGTGCTGGCCCGCCCCGGCCCGGAGACCGCCGCACCGCCCCGACGCCGGTCGCGTCGGCCTCTCGGCGTGCTCGTCGCGGCCGTGCTCGCCGTGCTGGTCGGCGTCGGTGCCCTGATCGCGGAGAATCCGCTCGGCAACCCGGGCACACCCGACCCGACCGAGATCGCCGCCGCACCGTCGACCTCCGCCCCGGCCCCCGCGCCCACGACACACTCGCCGACGCCGGCCGCACCGTCCTCACCACCCCCCGCGGCCAGCACCGCGCCCGCAACCGTCGGGCAGCAGCTACCGGTCAGCTTCCGCCAGGTGAGCAGCGAGTTCGCCGCCGTCCTCGCCACCGCGGTCGCCCGCCGCGACATCGACCCGAAGACCGCCGACGACCTGCGCGACGACCTGGCCGACCTCAACCGCCGCAACAGGGACCGCGCCGAGCGCGTCGCCGACCTACGGGACCACATCGCCGAGCTGGTGCGGCGGAACCGCCTACCAGCGCAGACGGGCGCGAAACTGGACGCTCTGCTCGCCCGGACCGGCACCTTCTCCACCAGCCGTACGGACGACTGATACCCCCGTCGATGCCGCTGGCATGATGTCCCGATGCGGACACGTCTGATCTTCGTGCGACACGGCGAGTCGGTCCACCAGCTCGAAGGAATCGTCGGTGGGCCCCGTGGCTGTCGGGGCCTCACCGCCCTCGGCCACGAGCAGGCACACGACCTGGCCAACCGGCTCACCGGCGACATCGCCGCCGACGGGCCGGTGGCGGTCTACTCATCCGTGCTGCGCAGGGCCGTCGAGACCGCGCAACCGATCGGTGCGGCGTTCGGCGTCCGGCCCGTGGCCGACTGTGGTCTCTGCACCTGGCACACACCCCCGTACGCCGACGGCCTGCCGACCGCCCTCTTCCGTACCGACCACGCGATAGCCGGTGGCGGGGTCTTTCGACCGTTCGAGGAGGGCAACGAGAGCTGGGCCGAACTGGTGGTCCGCGTCAGCCGCGCGATCATGGAGATCGCCCACCGGCACCGGGGCTCCACAGTGGTCCTGGTCGGCCACAGCGAGACCGTCGAGGGCGCCTTCCACGCGCTCGGCGCGCAGCCGGTCTTCCGGGCGTTCGACCTGGACGTGCCCCCGGCCTCGATCACCGAATGGACCACCGACCACGATCCGGGCGGTTGGCCGCCGGCCCGCTGGACGCTACGCCGCTTCGCCGACACCGGCGGGTGGGCCCGAGGGTGATCCCGACTCTGCCGCCTCCGGCCCGAGCAGGCGGAGGGTGCCGCTAGTCGGCGGCGAGGATCTGCTCGCGCAGGATCTCCGCGTGCCCGCAGTGCTGTGCCATCTCGCGCAGCACGTGCAGGTAGACCCAGCGCAGCGGCAGCGGGCCGCGCCGGTTGCCCCGAAGCAGGTCGTCGAGGCCCAGGCTGGACGTGGCGCGGCGGGAGGCTTCGCAGGCTTCCCGGTGCGCGCGCTGGACGGCGGCGATCGTGTCGCCGTCGTCGAGGATGAACGATTCGTCCGGCGTGGTCGGAATGCCGATCTCGGCGCGGGGCCGGCAGGTGACGGCCTCGTCGAACCAGACCTTCTCCACGAAGGCGGCGTGCTTCACCAGACCCAGCAGCGTCGTCCGGGACGGCACCAACGACCGCCGTGCCTGCTCCTCGGTCAGCCCGTCCAGGTAGCCGTTGAGCGCTCTGCGGTGCTCGTCGATGAACGCCTCGAACTGCGTCTGGGCTGACTGGCCGACGACATCATCGGCGAAGGTCGGAGGAAAGGAGGTCATTCCCGAAGCATTCCAAGGTCGTCGCCGCCGCGCAAACAGCCCAATCAGCCGAAGGAGAGCAGAACGCCAGCCGTCGTCACTGGCAGCCAACTCGGGCCACGCTGGGGGGACGGGTCCCGACTTCGATCCCCAGTCAGCCGAGGCTGACAGTGAGCGACTCGCCGGGGTCGGTGCCCGCCCGGGCGTACACCTCGCCCGTTGGCGTCCAGACGCCCGAGAGCCCCGCCGCCTCGGTGAAGCCACCGCCGGTCGACCCGGCGAAGCTCGCCACTGCCACCCAGGCCCGGTGCGCGGTGGCGATCCGGTGCGCCCGCTGGCCTGTCACTGCGGCGTCGCGGGCCGACTCCAGGACACCCGCCGCGTACACGTCGATCCCGAGCGCGGCCGTCCGCGCCGCGTGCGCGGCCACGCCGGTGTCCTTGCAGATCCCCAGCCCCACCCGCCAACCGTCGACATCGAGCACGACCGGGGTGTCGCCGGGCCGGAATCGACGGGCCTCCGCGTCCCCCAGCCACATCTTCCGGTACGCCAGCGTCGCACCGCCACCGGTCACCGCCAGCATCGCGATGTGGTCGCCGGTGACCGGCGCACCGACCAGGGCCAGCGCACCCGCCTCGGCGCACGCCTCGACCAGCGGTGCCAACCGCGGGTCGTCGACCGCCACGACCGGCGCGTCCAACTCGTACCCGGTCAGCGACAGCTCCGGAAAGACCACCAGCCGGGCGCACGCCGCGCGGACCACGGCGGCGTGCGCCCGCGCGTTCGCCGCGACATCCAGGGGTACGCACGGTGGCTGCGCCACCGCGAGCCGCAGCGGGGTGCGGCTTTCCGCACCCCCACCGGTGTGGTCGACCCGCGCGGCCGGGTGGTCGGCCCCATGGTCGGCTCTCAGGATGACTTCGTAACGTGGGCGCATGATTCGAACGTCCCACGCCGTGTTCGCCACCGGAACCCCCGCCGCCGCAGCGGAGCCACCACAGGACGGGATCGTCGGCTACGTCACTGACCTGGTGGAACGACTCGGCGGGCCGGGCGCCGGCCTGGCAGTGGCGTTGGAGAACCTCTTCCCGCCGATTCCGAGTGAGGTGATCCTGCCGCTGGCCGGGTTCGTCGCCGCGCAGGGACGGATGAGTCTGGTCGGTGCGATTTTCTGGACCACGCTGGGTTCGGTGCTGGGCGCGCTCGCGCTCTACCTGATCGGCGCGGCCCTGGGACGCGACCGGATGCGCGCCATCGTCTCCCGGCTGCCACTGGTCAAGCTCAGCGACGTGGACCGGACCGAGGCGTGGTTCCTGCGCCACGGTGTGAAGGCCGTCTTCTTCGGCCGGATGATCCCGATCTTCCGAAGCCTGATCTCCATCCCGGCCGGCGTGGAGCGGATGCCGGTGGGCACGTTTCTGCTCTACACCACGCTGGGCAGCCTGATCTGGAACACCACGTTCGTACTCGCCGGCTACCTGCTGGGTGACAACTGGCATCTCGTCGAGGGCTACGCCGGCATGCTCCAGAAGGTGGTGATCGTCGTCTGCGCGGCGGCGGCCGTCTGGTTCGTCGGGTCCCGCGTGCTGAAGGCCCGCCGCGCTGCCCGCAACCCCGAGCCGACCGAACCCGAGCAGGGCGTACTCAACGCGGTGCCCGACCCGGGCGGTCGCGGCACCCTCTACCGAAGCGGATCGTGGGCGTCGGACGAGCGCTAGGCAACCCTTCTGGTTTCCTTGTCCCTTTGCTCTGCACCCCGGAATGCACCGGGGTCGCGTGCGGACGGGCCACGTGACGTCCCGCATCGCGCCGACGTCTCCTGCCGGCGCATCACGTGAAGCGGAGCAAGGGGAGCAGGCTCGATGCGGAAGGCGGGCGAGGTGGTGGGGGAGCGGCAGACCGGCAGGTGGTGGCTTCGGCTCCGGTTGCCGCTCGGTGTCGCCGTCGGAATCGCGACGGCCGCCGTCGAATTCGCCTTCCTCGCCGTCGCAGTCGCGGCCCGCAGTGTGTTCGTGGTCGCTCCCGCGGCGGGCCGTCGGATCACCGGCCTGACCAGCACGTACGGCGGGCGGCTGGCGCGGATGGAACACCGCCGCCTCACCGGCTTGCTCGCCGCCGAGAATCTGCCCGCGCCGAACACGGTGGCGACCCGGCGGCAGCTCGGCTACCTGGCCGCCCGACTGTTGCCCGGATCGCTCGGCCTGCTGGCGTACGCCGTGCTCGGCGTCGGTGTGGTGCTGGCCGCGATCGTGCTGCGCGCGGCCGTGCGCGGAGAGCTGACCCTTGTCGACGTCCTGTCCCAGATCGCCGTCGGGGCGGTGCTGTTACTGCTCAACGTTCAGGCCGTCGTCAGCATCGCCGCCCTGGACATCCGGCTGGCGCGACGACTGCTCGGCGCGGAAAGTCGGGCGGAGCTGACCCGCCGGGTCCACGAGCTGACCACCAGTCGGGCCGGGGTCATCGCCGCTGTCGACGCCGAACGGCAGCGCATCGAACGCGACCTGCACGACGGCCTCCAACAGCGACTGGTCGCCCTCGGCATGCTGCTCGGCCGGGCCCGTCGCGCCCGCGACGCCGACCGCACACACGCACTACTCGCTCAGGCACACGAGGACGTGCAGCGGGCCATCGAGGAGGTGCGCGAGGTGGCGTGGCGGGTCTACCCGTCAGCATTGGACGACAGCGATCTGGGTGAGGTCCTGGCCATCGTCGCCCGGGGATCCGAGGTGCCGGTGCGAATCCGCTGCGAGCTGCCGGTCCGCCCCGAGCGCCAGGTCGAGACGGTGCTGTACTTCGTGGCCTGCGAGGCGCTCACCAACGCCGCGAAGCACGCCGCCGCTACCCTGGTCACGGTCGACATCGGAGTACGGGATGGGTGGATCCGGATGCGCGTACACGACGACGGCGTCGGCGGGGCGGAACCGACCGGGCGCGGTTTGTCCGGGCTGGCGCGACGGGTCGCCGCGCTGGACGGCCGACTTCTGGTGACCAGCCCGGCCGGCGGTCCGACGACCGTGCTGGCGCAGCTGCCGTGCGGCTAGTCCTCGCCGAAGACTCGACGCTGCTGCGGGAGGGCCTGACGCGGCTGCTGGCCGACGAGGAGCACGAGGTGCTCGCAGCGGTCGGGAGCGCCGACCAGCTTGTCGAGGCCGTCGGGCGATCCCGTCCCGACGTGGTCGTCACCGACGTCCGGATGCCACCCAACCACACCGATGACGGGCTGCGGGCCGCCCTGGAGATCCGTCGTCGGTGGCCCGACACCGGCGTCCTCGTGCTCTCCCAGTACGTGGAGCGGCGTTACGCCGGGAGGCTGCTCGCGGACCGCCCGGAGGGGGTCGGCTACCTGCTCAAGGACCGGGTCGCCCAGGTGGACGACTTTCTCGACGCCCTCGACCGGGTGGCGGCCGGCGGCACCGCCCTCGACCCGGAGGTGGTCCGTCAGGTGGTGGCCGGTTCGGACCGTCCCGACCCGTTCGGTCGGCTCACGCCACGGGAACGGGACGTGTTGCACGAGATGGCCCAGGGGCACACGAATCTCGCCATCGCCCAGCGGCTGCACGTCTCACAGAGCGCTGTCGAGAAGCATGTCAACGCCATCTTCGACAAACTCGACCTCGCGCACACGGCGGGCTACAGCCGACGAATCCTCGCAATCCTGCGCTACCTGGGCTCCTGAACCGCCCAGGCTCCTGAACCGCCCAGGCTCTGGGCCGGGCATGGCGGTCGGCCGCGCATGATCAACTCGGGTTTCCCGATGTCGGGGCGTCCGGGCGTCCGGGATGCCCCGACATCCGGGAGCCCGAGTGGATCACCGCTTGCGAGGGGCGATTTTCGACGCAGAACCGCTCGGCGTGGGCGGTTTGTCGGGTGGTGGGCGGTTGTGGGCTGTGGTCGGGTGCACTCCTGGGCTGGAATCATGGCCGGGCTGGGCTCGTTACACCCTCTGACGATCGCAGTACCACCGACTGCGGGCTGGCCTTCCAGGGCGGGTCGCGCAGGTGGAATGGCGGTCTTGACCCGGTCGTTGCAGTCTCCACGACCGCAGGGACCGCCGCGATGTGGGTGCCGCCCGATGGGTGGGCGGACCCCGGAATGACTCCGGCCCGCCGGTCGTTACAACCCCCACGACCGCAGGCACCGCCGCGATGAGGGTGCCCGATGGGTGGGCCGACCCCGGAATGACTCCCGGCCCCCGGTCGTTATACAGGGTCCCGGCGCCACGAGCCCCCGCTCGCCAGGTCGCCGACTCCGACGCCCGGCAGGGCGTCACCCCTCAGACTTTCCCCTTGTTAGTGCAGCGCCGGACGAGGTGCTCACACCCTCACCACCGTTCCCCTCTTGGTGTGGGTGTTCCTACCCCCGAAGGAGCTACCCCCATGAACACGATCATGCGTAAGAGCGTTCTGTCCATTGCGGGTCTCGCGTTCGCCGGTGGTGTGTTCGCCGGTCCGATCGCCGCCCACGCCGCCACCCCGGTTGATGCCAAGCCCGTGGCGGTGGCTGTGCAGTCGGCCGCGCCGAAGCCGCAGGGCGAGCAGTCCCGGATCGGCCTCAACGATGAGCAGACCGCCAACGTGAAGGCGATTATCGCCGCGACGAAGAAGGCCGGTCTGCCGGAGCGGGCCGCGGTCATCTCGATCGCGACGAGCCTGCAGGAGTCCAAGCTGGAAAACCTCGGCCACCTGGGTGATAGGAACGACCACGACTCGCTGGGCCTGTTCCAGCAGCGTCCGTCCAGTGGTTGGGGTACGCCGGAGCAGATCACCGAGCCCGAGTACTCCACCACCGCGTTCTTGAAGGGCCTGAAGCAGGTCGACGGGTGGCAGGACATGCCGTTGACCGACGCGGCGCAGACGGTGCAGGTGTCGGCCTACCCGGACGCCTACGCCCAGTGGGAACAGCAGGCCACCGACCTCGTCGGCCAGTACTGGAACAGCTGACCCGGGTCACCGCACGACAAGCACGCGACACCACCGCACAGCACCACCGCAGCACGGCACCACAGCATCACCGCACGGCACGACCCCAGCACCACCGCACAGCGCCACACCGAACCGCTGGCCGGCACCCGCAACCCGAGGTGCCGGCTAGCGGCGCTTCCGTTTCCGGGTGGCAGGCATATGTCATTGGTCATGGGTGCCGCGACACCGGGCGAGCCCGAAGGCGGATGCGCGACGGCGCAGCGGATGGTGCCGGTAGCTTTTCAGCAGATCTTGGACAGTTTCCGTCAAGCGAGAACGGAAACTGTCCAAGATCTCGTTGATTGTGGGCCGCAGGCGCGGCGCGAGAGCGGGTCTCGCGGCGGCGAGGCGACCGGCGTGCAGCGATGAAACCCCCGGCGGCCGAACGGTCCGGCAGAGCGGCCGGGCATTGAGACCGCCCGCTGCACCACCGGTGATGCAGCGGGCGTTAAGGCGCCCCGTTCGTGCGCCCCGTTCGTGCGTCCCGTTCGTGCGTCCCGTTCGTGCGCCCCGTCTTTGCGCCCGTCCTTGCGCCCCGCCCGGCCGAGCTGTTCAACGCCGGCAGGCGGTACGGCCGGAGTGGGCGGCCGCGGCCATCGTTGCGGCACCACGGCACCACGGCACCACGGCACCACGGCACCACGGCACCACGGCACCTGGGCGGGGCGGGCGACACCAGCCCTACGGGGTGGCACCAGCCCGGGGCGGCGCGAAGCGGCGGGTGGTGTGATCGCAAGGCGGCAACCGGAGGGGTGGGCAGGCCGAGGGGCGGGAACAACCGCGGTGGCGGGCTGGTTGTGGAGGGTGTCGGTGTGACTCAGTGTCCCCGGGCCTCACCTAATATCGCCCTCGCGGAATACCGTTCGGCTGGAGCCGCGTCGTGCCA